>CAWAVJ010000059.1:0-102199 GCA_963785355.1 uncultured Alphaproteobacteria bacterium | reverse complement strand
CTGGTTGCGAAGGACGATCCCGCCGCGCTTGCCTCGGCCTTGAATTCGCTGATTGCGAACCGGGATTCGGCCAGCCGCCTGGCGGAAGCCGGGAGAGCCCATTTCCAGGCTTATTTTTCGGAGGAGCCGGTTGTAAGAATGTACCTCGATCTCTGCCGCCAGCTGAAAGAAGACTACGCTTGGCGGATGAATGTGCTTCTTAGGCCAGGCAGCGCAACGCCAAACCCCGCACCCGCCTGATTGAGCCCGGTCTCAGCGATAGCACGCGCCGGGACCGCAGCGCTTACCGGAAATTACGGCTGTCTCTGGCGACGATTTGCCGGAGCCCCGCTTCGGAGCGGCGGTGATGTTGGTTCGTGAGCCCTTTTCGCAATGGCATGGTGCTACACATAACGGGGGAATTTCCCTCACCCCGCCCTCTCCCATGGGAGAGGGCGGGTGAGGGGAGATTCCCCCGTTCGTTACACCATCCGCTAGCGCCTATGTCAGCGGTAGGGGGCGTCGAGCTCGATATTCCGCGCCAAGACGCGCTCCCAGCGGTCGCCGTTCGACAGGAGCTTCTCCTTATCGTAGAGCAGCTCCTCGCGCGTCTCGGTCGCGAACTCGAAATTCGGCCCCTTGACGATAGCGTCCACCGGGCAAGCCTCCTGGCAATAGCCGCAATAGATGCATTTCACCATGTCGATATCGTAGCGCGTAGTGCGGCGGGTGCCGTCGTTGCGGCGGGGGCCGGCCTTGATGGTGATCGCCTGCGCCGGGCAGATCGCCTCGCAGAGCTTGCAGGCGATGCAGCGCTCCATGCCGTTGGGATAGCGGCGCAATGCGTGCTCGCCGCGGAAGCGCGGGCTGATCGGGTTCTTCTCGTAGGGGTAGTTGATCGTTGCCTTCGGCCTGAAGAAGTACTTCATGGCAAGCCAGAACGCCGCCACGAATTCCGCCAAGACCGCGTATCTGAGGGACTGTGCGAAGCCCATGCAAACGCTCCTGTGACAGGCGCTAGTGCGCCAAGCCTCCGAATTGCAACACCGCGGCGACCACGACCACCATGGCAAGCGAGGTTGGCAGCAGGACCTTCCAGCCCAGCCGCATAAGCTGGTCGTAACGGTAGCGTGGCACGATGGTCTTCACCATCGCGAACATGAAGAACACAGCGCAAACCTTGATGGTGAACCAAATAATTCCAGGCACCCAGGTGAACGGCACGACGCTGACCGGAGGCAGCCAGCCGCCGAGGAAAAGTATCGTGGTTAGCGCGCACATCAGCACGATGGAGACGTACTCGCCCAGCATGAACAGGAGATAGGGTGTCAACGACATCTTCAATACCATGAAGCCCTCGACGAGCTCCCACTCTGCTTCGGGCGTCGAAGGCGGCCGGTTTCGCTCCCGCCAACGCCGAGATGAAGAAGACGACGAACATCGGAAACAGCGGCAGCCAGTACCAGTTGAGTACAGACAGCCACGGTATGCCGAGCAGCGTGGCCAGGCCGTGGTTCTGCTGGGCGATGACGATCTCGTTGAGGTTCAGCGTGCCCGCGCAAAGCAGCACCGTGACCATCACAAAGCCGATAGAAACCTCGTAGGAGACCATCTGCGCCGCCGACCGCAGCGAACCGAGGAACGGATATTTGGAGTTGGAGGCCGATCCGCCGATGATGATGCCGTAGACGCCCAGCGAGGAGCACCGGCGAACACGTAAGAATGCCGACGTTCAGTTGGCGACGGCCGAGCCGTCCGCCACGGGGATCACCGCCCAGGCCGACAGTGCCAGCACAGTGGTTGCGAGCGGCGCCAGGAGGAAGACGACCTTATCCGCGCCCGCCGGGATGACCGGCTCCTTGAGCACGAACTTGATGAAATCGGCGAAGGATTGCAGGAGGCCGTAAGCGCCGACGACGTTGGGCCCGCGCCGCAGCATGACGGCCGCCCAAATCTTGCGGTCCGCGAGCAGCAGGAAGGCGATGATCAGGAGAAGCGCGACAAGCAGCACAAGGCTCTTGAGCAGGATGATGGCGACAGGAAAACCGTAGTCCCACCAGAGTGCATACCAATCGATATTAGCCATGCGTGCCCGTCGCCCCGAGTTGAGTTACCTGGCTTAACGCCGAAAGTTCTGGCCATCACAGAAGACGCCCGCGCAATCGGGTTCGTCTGATAGTAGTCCTCGAAGAGCGGCACCAGCGGCTCATCCGGTAACGGGGCCAGCCGGTCCTTGGCCGCCTGCGGCAGCGTGAACGCTTCGGCCTTTACCTGATCGATGGCCGCGAGGTGGGGATGCGCGCTCGGTACATAGCCCGGCGCAGCTCGCGGAGATTGTCGAAGGGAGCTCGCGCCCAGGTGCTCCGAAAGCGCCCGGACGATCGTCCAATCCTCGCGGGCGTCGCCGGGGGGGAACACCGCGCGCTCGCCAAGCTGCACGCGGCCTTCCATGTTCACATAGGTGCCGTTCTTTTCGGTGTAGGCAGCACCTGGCAGGACGATGTCCGCAAGCCGCGCGCCGCGGTCGCCATGCGAGCCCTGATAGATCACGAAGGCGCCGCCGGTCTTGCTCACGTCGAACTCGTCGGCGCCGAGCAGATAGAGCACCTCGATGTCGCCGCTGTCGAGCATGCCGTGGATGTCATGGCCGCCCTCGCCCGGCACGAAGCCGATATCGAGGCCGCCAACTTGCGCGGCGCTGGCGTGCAGCACGTTAAACGGGTTCCATGCGAAAGCGTCCTTGCCTTCCATGGCAGCCGCTCCGAGTTGCGCCGCCTTGAACAGCACGGTTTCGCCGGCGGCATGGTTGAGCGCCGCCTGCCCCACGATAATGAGGGGATGCGAGGCCGCGCGCAGTGCGGACAGAACGCCGTTGCGGCCTTCGAGCGTATCGTCGACAGCCTTGAGCGAATTTCCCAGCCACTCATAGGGGTAGGTTAAATCGGCCTGCGGCCCGATTAGCGCAATCTTGGCCCGTTTCTGCAGCCAAGCCTTGCGGATGCGCGCGTTCAAAACCGCCGCCTCAGCGCGCGGGTTTGTGCCGATCAGCAGGATGGCGTCCGCCTTGTCCACGCCGGCGATAGTGGAGTTGAACAGATAGCTCGAACGCCCGTGTTGCGGATGCAGCTTGGCGCCGAGCTGACGGCAGTCGCGGTGCGGCGAGCCGAGCATGTCGAGCAGCATCTTGAGCGCGAACATCTCTTCGGCGGCGCACAGATCGCCCGCAATGGCGCCGATCTTCTTGCTGCCCGCTTTTGTCACCCGCGCCGCAATCTCGTTGAAGGCGTCGTACCAGGAGACCTCTTCGAGCTTGCCGTTGCTGCGCATGTATGGCCGGTCGAGCCGCTTGCGTTTCAGTGCATCCACTACGGCGCGCGTCTTGTCCGATATCCATTCCTCGTTTACGGCGTCGTGATTCCGGGGCAGGATGCGCAGAACCTCGCGGCCCCTGTTGTCGATGCGGATGTTGGAGCCGAGGCCGTCCATGACGTCGATGGATTTGGTCTTGCGCAGCTCCCAGGGCCGCGCGATGAAGGAATAAGGCTTCGACGTCAGCGCGCCAACCGGGCACAGGTCCACCACGTTGCCCGAAAGTTCCGACTGCATGCCCTGTTCGAGGTAGGTGCTGATCTCCATATCCTCGCCGCGGCCGATAGCTCCAAGTTCCGGCACGCCCGCGATTTCCGTCATGAACCGGACGCAGCGCGTGCATTGAATGCAGCGCGTCATGAACGTCTTGATCAGCGGCCCGAGATATTTCTCTTCCACCGCGCGCTTGTTCTCGTGATAGCGGCTGCCATCGTAGCCGTAGTACATGGCCTGATCCTGCAGATCGCACTCCCCGCCCTGGTCGCAGATGGGGCAATCGAGCGGATGATTGACCAGCAGGAACTCCATCACGCCTTCGCGGGCCTTTTTGACCAGCGGCGAATTGGTGCGGATCATTGGCGGCGTGCCGTCGCGGTTCGGGCGCAGATCGTTCACGCCGGTGGCGCAGGAGGCCATCGGTTTCGGCAGGCCCACGACCTCGACAAGGCACATGCGGCAATTGCCCGCCACCGACAGGCGTTCGTGATAGCAGAAGCGCGGGATTTCGAACCCCGCTAGCTCGCACGCCTGCAACAGCGTGATGCCGTCCTCGACCTCGATTTCCCGGCCGTTAATGTTGAGCTTTGGCATATCCAACCTGCAATGAGCGCCCGCCTGCGAGGGTTCTTATGTCACTAAGGTACGCCGCCGGGCAACGGTTAACTGTGGAGGCTCTCACAAGATATGGCGGCATATGGCGGCGGGAAGGAGTTTTCTTGGGGGAAGGAAGACGCAAGCCCCGCATATGTCAAGAAAACAATGCGGGGCTGCCTGAGGACGATCCTTGCCAGCCAAGGGCAAGAGGTGGAAGTCGCAATGACAGCGATGGAAATCGTTAGAGGACTATTGCAGCGGTCTGTTGAAGCGGAGGCGGCAAAAGGCTACAAAAGCCTTGAATTAAGCGCGTCCTGCCGCTAACCCTTAAGCCGAAAAGCCGGTGCGCCTTCCGTAAGCTACCTTTTTGGCTTTGCGGCGGGTTCTGCGAGCGCCCGCTGCTTATTCCCGCCAGAGGGCAGCGCACTCAAAGGTTCAATTCGTTCTTCAAGGGCTCACGCCGCACAAATCGGGATCGGCCGCGCATGACCATCGCAGGGTTTTTCTTCTACCTCTTCTCCTTCCTGATGGTGGCTTCGGGCCTCATGGTCATCACCGCGCGAAGCCCGGTGCATTCCGTCCTCTTCCTCATCATGGCCTTCTTCAACGCCGCGGGGCTGTTCGTGCTGCTCGGCGCCGAATTCCTCGCCATGATCCTGGTCATCGTCTATGTGGGCGCGGTGGCCGTGCTCTTCCTGTTCGTCGTGATGATGCTGGATGTGGACTTCTCGGAGCTGCGCAAGGGAAGCGCCCGCTACCTGCCGCTGGGGCTTTTGATCGGCGCAGTCCTGCTCGCCGAGCTCGTCGCCGTCGCCGGAACCTTCACCCTCGCACCCGGCGCCATTCAGCCGCTTGCCAGCCAGCAGGTCACGAACACAGCGGCGATTGGCGCGGTTCTTTATACAAAATATGTCTATTACTTCGAGCTTTCAGGCGCGGTTCTCTTGGTCGCGATGATTGGGGCCATCGTGCTCACGCTGCGCCATAAGCGCACCGCCAAGCGGCAGAATGTGGCCGCCCAAGTCGGCCGCCGCCGCGAGGACGCGATCGAAGTGGTCCATGTGGAAACTGGGAAGGGGATTTCCTGACCGCCATGCTGAATTCTCTTTCTCCCATCGAGGCCGCTACGGGCATCGCGCTCCAGCAATACCTGACCGTGGCAGCCATTCTGTTCACCCTTGGCGTTTTCGGGATTTTCCTCAACCGCAAGAACGTCATCATCATTTTGATGTCCATCGAGCTGATGCTGCTCGCGGTGAACATCAACCTCGTGTCGATGTCGGCCTATCTGAACGACATCACCGGGCAGATTTACGCACTCATCGTATTGACCGTGGCCGCGGCCGAGGCGGCAATCGGGCTCGCCATCGTCGTGATCTATTTCCGGAACCGCGGCTCCATCGCCGTTGACGACATCAACTCAATGAGGGGCTGAGGCGGATGTATCCAGCGATTGTCTTGATGCCCTTGGCCGGGGCTCTCATTGCAGGTTTGTTTGGCCGCGTTTTGGGCGATAGAGCCTCGGGCATTCTCACAAGCGCGCTCGTGCTCGCTGGCATGGCGCTCTCCTGGTACGCCTTCTATAAGGTTGGCATTCAGGGCGAGGACGCGCACGTTACGCTCCTGTCTTGGATCGGCGTAGGCGATTTGCAGGCCTCCTGGGCGCTGCGCATCGACACGCTCACCGCCGTGATGCTCGTGGTCGTAAACACGGTTTCGGCGCTCGTGCACGTCTACTCCATCGGCTATATGTCCGAAGACGACCGCCAGCCGCTGTTCTTCGCCGAGCTGTCGCTGTTCACCTTCGCGATGCTCACGCTTGTGACCGCCGACAACTTCGTCCAGATGTTCTTCGGCTGGGAAGGCGTCGGGTTAGCATCCTATCTGCTGATCGGTTTCTGGTATCACCGGCCTTCCGCCAATTCGGCGGCGATCAAAGCGTTCGTCGTCAACCGCGTCGGCGATTTTGGCTTCGCACTCGGTATCTTCGCCATTTTCTACGTTTTCCGCGACGTCAACTTCGACACCGTCTTCGCGGCGGCGCGCGAGAAGCAAGCGCTGATGCTGCCCGTGTTCGGCTACCAAGAGGACGCGCTGACCGTGATCTGCCTGCTGCTCTTCATGGGCGCGATGGGCAAATCGGCGCAATTCCTGCTCCACACCTGGCTACCCGACGCCATGGAAGGCCCGACGCCGGTCTCCGCCCTCATCCATGCCGCCACCATGGTGACGGCGGGCGTGTTCATGGTGGCCCGGCTTTCGCCACTGTTCGAGCTTTCGCCTTTCGCGCTTTGGGTTGTCACGCTCGTGGGCGCCACCACCGCATTTTTCGCTGCAACCGTTGGCGTTGCGCAAAACGACATCAAGCGCGTGATTGCCTATTCGACCTGCTCGCAGCTCGGCTATATGTTCGCAGCACTGGGCTTGCGAGCTTATAGCGCCGGCATCTTCCACCTGTTCACCCACGCCTTCTTCAAGGCGCTGCTATTCTTGGGCGCGGGCTCCGTCATCCACGCCCTCCACGGGGAGCAGGACCTGCGGAAAATGGGGGGAATGCGCAGGGCGATACCGTTCACCTTCGCGATGATGCTCGCCGGCACGCTCGCGCTGACGGGCTTCCCCTATACCGCAGGTTACTTCTCCAAGGATGCGATTATCGAGGTCGCGCACGCCTCGCACGCCCCCGGAGCCGAGTACGCTTTCTGGGCGTTGATCGTTGCTGCCTTCCTCACCTCGTTCTACTCCTGGCGGCTGGTGTTCATGGCATTCTTCGGCAAGCCCAAGGATGAGCACGCCTTCGAACATGCCCATGAATTGCCGCCGGTGATGACCGTCCCGCTGCTCGTTCTGGCCATCGGCGCAATCGGGGCAGGGCTTGCGTTCGCGCCCTACTTCATCGAGGACGGCTACGCGAAATTCTGGCGCGCGGCCTTGTTCACGCTGCCCGACAATTCCGTTCTCGCCGACAGTCACAACGTGGAATCGCTGCTCATGAAGTGGCTGCCTACGCTGATGATGCTGGGCGGATTCCTGCTCGCCTATATCTCTTATATCGCCCTGCCGGCGCTCCCCGCCTGGACCGTGCGCAATTTCAGGCCGATTCACGCCTTCCTTTATAACAAGTGGTACTTCGACGAGCTGTACGATCTGATCTTCGTACGGCCCACCGGCTGGATCGCGCGTGTCCTCTGGGTCTACGGCGATGGCAAGATCATCGACGGGCTCGGCCCCGACGGCGTCGCGGCCGAGGTTACGAGGCTGGCCAAGCGCGCGGTCCGGTTCCAGACCGGCTATGTCTATCAATACGCATTCGTCATGCTGATCGGTGTCGTCGCACTAGTCACCTATTTCGCTTATCTCTTCCACGGGGCGCTGTTCAAGCTATGAAGGATTGGCCTATTCTCACCACGATCATCCTTTTGCCCCTGGTTGGCACCCTTCTGCTTGTTATTTTGAGGGGGAGCGACGAGGCAGCGAAACGGAATGCGCGCTGGATTGCGCTGTGGACCACGCTGATCACGCTCGGCGTCTCGCTCGTGCTGGTGGCCCGGTTCGATCCCGCAAACGCCGGCTTCCAGTTCGTAGAGCACCGGCCTTGGCTCAGCGATACGATCTCCTATTACGTCGGCGTGGACGGGCTTTCGCTGCCCTTTGTGATCCTCACCACCTTCCTCATGCCGATCTGTATCCTAGCGAGCTGGAACTCGATCACCGTGCGCGTGAAGGAATACATGATCGCGTTTCTGATCTTGGAAACGCTGATGATCGGTGTGTTCGCTGCGCTGGACCTCGTTGTCTTCTACCTGTTCTTCGAGGGCGGCCTGATCCCGATGTTCCTCATCATCGGCGTCTGGGGCGGCGCGCGGCGCGTCTACGCGAGCTTCAAGTTCTTTCTCTATACGCTGCTGGGCTCGCTGTTCATGCTGCTGGCGATCCTTGCCATGTACGGGCAGGCCGGCACTACCGAAATTCCAACGCTCTTGAAGTTCCACTTCGCGGAAAACCTGCAAACCTACCTTTGGTTCGCGTTCCTGGCATCCTTCGCCGTGAAGCTTCCGATGTGGCCGGTCCACACCTGGCTTCCCGACGCGCACGTTGAAGCGCCGACGGCCGGCTCCGTGATCCTTGCGGCGATCCTTCTGAAGATGGGCGGCTACGGCTTCTTGCGGTTTCTGCTGCCGATGTTCCCTGAGGCGTCCGTGACCTATGCGCCGCTCATGTTCGTGCTGGGCGTGACCGCGATCATTTACACCTCGCTCGTCGCCTTCGCCCAGAAGGACATGAAGAAGCTCATCGCCTATTCCTCGGTCGCGCATATGGGCTTTGTCACCATCGGCGTTTTCTCTGGAACGGAGGTTGGGGCGCAGGGCGCGGTCTTCCAGATGGTCAGCCACGGCATCGTCTCCGGCGCGCTCTTCCTCTGCGTCGGCATCGTCTACGACCGGATGCACACGCGCGAGATCGCTGCCTATGGCGGGCTCGCCGACCGCATGCCCGTTTACGCCTTCATGTTCATGGTCTTCACCATGGCCAATGTCGGCCTGCCCGGCACAAGCGGCTTCATCGGCGAGTTCCTGTCCCTGATCGGGACCTTCAAGGCGAATTCCGTCGTGGCCTTCTTTGCGACCTTCGGTGTGATCCTGTCGGCGGTTTACGCCCTGACACTTTACCGGAGCGTCGTGTTCGGCAAGCTCGAAAAGCCATCGCTCGCCGGCATCAAGGATATGTCCGCGCGCGAGATCGGGATCATGGCGCCGCTTGTAGTGCTTACGCTTTTACTGGGCATTTATCCCAAGCCCGTGATCGACACCGCTTCCGGCGCCGTCAACGCGATGATCGCGCCCTACAAGGAAGCCATCGGGGTGCGTCAGGCCGCGGCAGCCGCGCCTGCCGGCGCGCCTGTCATTGCACAACTTCAGAATAGGGCCAGCGCCGATGCTCAATGATTACGCTCCGATTTTCCCAGAGCTGTTCATCCTGCTGGCCTCGATGGTTCTCTTGCTTTGGGGCGCTTATCACAGGCGTGAAGCGGGCTTCACCATCGGCATTGTCGCAATCCTCGTGCTGGGCGGTGCGGCCCTTCTGATCGCGGGCCAGGCAGCCCCCACCGAGCAGCTTTTCAACGGCGCCTTCGTGAACGACAGCTTCGCGCGCTTCATGAAGATCCTGACACTGGCCGGCGCCGCCTTCACGATCCTGCTCTCCTTCGACTACATGCGGCGCGAGAGGATTCTCAGGTTCGAATACCCGGTGCTGATCCTGCTTTCGACGGCAGGCATGATGCTGACGATCTCGGCCAACGATCTCATCTCGCTCTACCTGGCCCTCGAATTCCAGAGCCTGGCGCTTTACGTGCTGGCCGCGTTCCGCCGGGACAAGCTGCGCTCGACCGAGGCGGGCCTCAAATATTTCGTGCTGGGCGCTCTGTCGTCCGGGCTCCTGCTCTACGGTTCCTCGCTCGTCTACGGCTATACCGGCGCCACGTTGTTCCCGCAAATCGCAGAGGCCGTGCGCGCGCATGGCGCTCCAATCGGCTTCGTGTTCGGCTTGGTCTTCATCCTGGCAGGCCTCGCCTTCAAGATCGCGGCGGTCCCCTTCCATATGTGGACGCCCGACGTTTACGAAGGCTCGCCGACGCCCGTCACCGCCTATTTCGCGGCGGCGGCGAAGATGTCGGCCATGGCCATGGTCATCCGGATCATCCTCGGCGCCTTTCCAAATGCCTCGGATCAATGGCAGCAGATTATTATCGCAATCTCGGTCGCCTCGATGGCGCTGGGCGCGTTCGCCGCAATCGGACAGCAGAACATCAAGCGGCTGCTCGCCTATTCCTCCATCGGCCATGTCGGCTACGCGCTGATCGGCCTGGCCGCTGCAGCGCCGCTTGCAGGCGTACCTGCCGAAGACGCGCTGAAAGTGCAGGTTCAGGGAATTTCAGGCGTGCTAATCTATCTCACCATCTATCTCGCCATGACGCTTGGCAGCTTCGCCTGCATTCTCACCATGCGCCAAGGCCACTCGGTGAGCGAGTTGATCCCGGATCTGGCCGGCATATCGCGCGAGAAACCGCTGTTCGCTTTCCTGTTCGCGATGCTGCTGTTCTCGCTGGCGGGCGTTCCCCCGCTCGCCGGGTTCTTCGCCAAGTTCTACGTGTTCAATGCCGCGATCCAGGCGCACCTCTATTGGCTCGCCATCGTGGGCGCGGTGCTATCGGTGGTGGGCGCCTATTACTATCTGCGCATCGTCAAGATCATGTACTTCGACGAAGCGGGCGCTACCACTTTCGATGCGATCCCGGCATCGGTGCAAGTGACGCTTGGCGTCTCGGCGATCTTCGTGATCCTGTTTTTCCTCACTCCCAGTACGCTCAAGGCTGCCGCCGACGTGGCCTCGCGCTCGCTTTTCTGAGGCGCGCCCCTGCAAAATTCCGCATTCCGCGTTCTGCACTTCGAAAACCTCGAATTCGACCAACGCCGAGGCGCTGCGCCAGCTTGGCTCGGGCGCGGAAGGCCCGCTTTGGATCGTCGCGGATGAGCAAAGCCACGGACGCGGCCGCAGCGGCCGGCGCTGGCAATCGCCAAAGGGCAATCTTTACGCGACTTTGGCTTTGCAGCTTGGCGTGGGCGCCAGCGTTGGCACCGGGCTTTCGTTCGTAGCCGCCCTCGCCGCCTACGATGCCATTGCAAGCCAGCTCCCCGCTGAACCGCCCGGCGGCTTGCGCCTTAAATGGCCGAACGACGTTCTGCTAGGCGGCGCCAAGATCGCGGGCATTTTGATCGAGAGCATCGCCGGCCCAAAGGGAACCGGCCTCGCGGCAGCCATTGGCATCGGCATCAATGTCAGCTCGGCGCCCGCGGATACCGGCCAGCCCGTGGCTGCGCTCGGATCGGCCCCCGGCGCCTGCGCTGGCGTCTTCGAAGCGCTCGCACGCGCCTTCGAAACCCGGCTTGCCCAGTGGGACGAAGGCCGGGGCTTCGCGGGCATCCGGGAAGCGTGGCTTGCCCGCGCGCATACAATCGGAGAATCTCTCAACGTTAGTTTGAACGGCTCTTCAATTGGAGGTAGGTTTCTGGGCCTCGACGAGCGCGGCGCCCTTCAACTTCAAACCGATGCGGGGGTTGTCATAACGGTCAGCGCAGGCGACATTTACCCCAGCGCCCGAGGCTGATTAGAGTGCGTCCGGAAAAGTGCGAAGCGGTTTTCCGATAAGACGCACGGCAAAACAAAAAGCTGGAGCCCGCTTTTGATTCCATCAAAAGCGGATAGGCTCTGACAGATTGAAAGCTTAGCAATTCCGCCAAGCAGGAAACCACCATAAGAATGTCAACGACAGGAACGCCTGCCAATACCGAACTTGTGTTTTTGCCTCTGGGCGGAATCGGCGAAATCGGTCTCAACGTCTATCTCTACGGCATCGGCCCGGCCGAGGACCGGCAATGGCTGATGATCGATTGCGGCATCACCTTCCCGGATGCCACCGAACCCGGCGTGGATATCGTGCTGCCCGATCTGCGATTCATCGAGGAGGAGAGGAAAAGCCTCGCCGGCATCCTCATCACCCACGCGCATGAAGATCACATCGGCGCGGTGGCCGAGATGTGGCCCCGCCTGCGCGCGCCGGTTTATGCTACCAAGTTCGCGGCGCACCTGCTCAAGAGCAGGCTGCAAGAGCACTCCCACCGGGATGAAGTGCCCATCGTCGAAATGGTGCAAGGCAGCCGCTTCAACATCGGGAAGTTCGACGTCGATCTGGTGACGGTTGCGCATTCGATCCCGGAAAGCAACATGATCTTCCTGCGCACGCCGGCCGGTAACGTGCTCCACACCGGCGACTGGAAGCTCGACGACACGCCTGGCTTTGGCGATCCAACCGACGAAGCCAAGCTCGCCCGCTTGGGCGACGAAGGCGTGCGCGTGCTCATCTGCGACAGCACCAATGCGCTGCTCGAAGGCACAAGCGCCACCGAGGAAGCCGTCGCCGAAAATTTGAAGGCCGTCATCGGCCGGGCGAAGGGCCGGATCGCGGTCACGACCTTCGCTTCGAACGTGAACCGGCTCATCGCCATCGCCGAGGCGGCGCGTGCGGCCGGCCGCGAACTGGTGCTTGTCGGCCGCGCAATGCACCGCATTGTGGAGGCCGCCCGCGATACTGGCCTTTGGCCCGAGCATCTCACCTATTTCGATCAGGAAAGCTTCGGCACTATACCGCGCGATAAAGTCGCCGCACTCGTGACCGGCAGCCAAGGCGAGGGCCAGGCGGCGCTTGCCCGCATCGCCAAGGGCGAACATCCCTTCGTAAAATTCGACCGGGGGGACAGCATCGTCTTTTCCTCGCGCACCATCCCTGGCAACGAGGATGGGGTGATCCGCATCCAGAACCAGCTCGCCGAGCGCGGCATCGCAATCGTCACCGAAGCGCCGGACGGTCCTATTCACGCCTCCGGCCATCCGCGCCGGGGCGAGCTTACGCGCCTCTACCGGCTCGCGCGGCCTCATTATTTGCTGCCCATGCACGGCGAGCCGCGCCACCTCGAAGGGCACGCTGCGTTCGCGGAAGCGCACGGCATTATGGCGATGCGCGGCGTGCGCGACGGCCGGCTTTTCCATCTAGGCCCCAGCGATCCGCATTTGATCGATGGCGACGTCCCCATCGGGCGCCTCTACCGGGATGGCAATCTGGTGCTGCAGGCGGGCGATCCCGCCATCGTCGAGCGCAAGCGCTTGTCGTGGAACGGCCACGTCGCCGTCTCCGTGGTGATCCAGCGCAACGGCGAGTTCGCCGCCGATCCCGAGATCGACGTGAACGGTATCCCAATCTGCGACGCCAATGGCCTCGACATGGGCGAACGCGCGTTAGCTGCGGTCTATAACGCGGTCGAAAGCATCCCGCGCGGTAAGCGTAAGGACCGGGAGCTGGTCCGCGACGCCGTCAGGCGCTCGGTTCGCGCCGAGATGAAACTCGTCTGGGGCAAGAAACCCGTTTGCTCGGTACTGGTTTCAATCCTCTGAGGGGGGAATGCCCTATGCGAAGATCGCGAGTTCTCCCCCTGCGCTGCTGGGAGCTTACCATTTTGCAAGGAAGTTCTGATTTCCCGAAGCGCCCAAATGTTGTATGGGAGACTTTAGTATTGAGCTACGGCCGAGGCGACCGCGAGACCCTTTCCCATGAGCAAGCCGCCCTATTATAAAACCCTATCCGGACCGCAAATTTTTGTTTGGCGGATGTTCTTGTTTGTGGTCCTGGTTGGCCTCATCGTTGGGATTTTTCACGAAAAAATATTGGAGCTTGTCAATTTCAACAGTAGCACGCCGCTGAAGGTGCTCATTATCGGCGTGCTTGTATTTGGCGTTTTGCTCACTTTCCAGCAGGTGCTCCGCCTCTTTCCCGAGGTGCGCTGGGTCAATAATTTCCGCATTTCGGACCCGGGCATCGCCATGGATCATGTGCCGGTCATGCTGGCGCCCATGGCGATGATGCTGCGGCGGCGCCAGGGACAAGCCGCGATTTCGGCAACGGCCATGCGCTCGATCCTAAATTCCATCGGCTCAAGGCTCGACGAAAGCCGGGAGACAACGCGCTATCTCGTGGGGCTTCTGATCTTCCTTGGCCTGATCGGCACCTTCTGGGGCCTGCTTATAACCGTTGGCTCCGTCGGCGATTTGATTAGGGCGCTTAATACGGAAGGCAAGGAGGCGGGCGAGGTCTTCCAACAGCTGAAAACAAGTCTTGAAGAGCCACTGCGCGGCATGGGGACCGCGTTCTCCGCCTCGCTCCTGGGCCTTGCCGGCTCGCTGATCCTGGGCTTTCTCGACATTCAAGCGGGGCAGGCGCAATCGCGCTTCTATAACGACCTCGAAGAATGGCTCTCGACCATCACCGAGCTTCGCGGCGAGGGCGCTGGCGAGGCCGGGTCGCAGGCGCAGCTGCGTTTTGCGATGCTCGACATGCAGCGGAGCATTACCGACCTCGCCGAGAAGATCGAGCAAGGCGTCATTCGCGGCGGCGGCCAGAATGGCGAGGGCCTGCTCCGGCTAAGCGATGGCATCGACAAGCTCGTGCAGCAGATGCGCGCCGAGCAGAAAGTGCTGCGCGAATGGGTGGACGACCAGTCGCATCATCAGGCGGAACTGGCCGCCGTTCTAAAAGAACAGAACAGGCTTGCAACCGCGCTCCGCGAAATCGCCGCCCGCGCCCCGCGCCGCGATGTGGCTGACCGGTGACGGCGCCAAGGAGCTAGCACATGGCAATATCGAGGTCGCGCCGCCGCCCACCTGGTGTCGATTACTGGCCGGGCTTCGTCGATGCGCTTTCGACGCTCTTGCTCACCGTGACCTTCCTCATGGTGCTGTTCATGGTCGCGCAGTACTTCGCGGCGCAGGAAGCCAGCGGCAAAGACACGCTGCTGGCCCGGCTGCAAAAACAGATCGCGCAACTGGCCATTCAGCTCTCGCTGGAGCGGTCGCAGAAAAATTCCGCGCTCGACGACGCCTCCGGGCTTCGCGCGACTCTCGCGGCGTCCGAAGCCGAGAAGAAGCGCCTGGCGGGGCTTTTGGGCGCTGGCGGCTCGGCCGAGTCGCAGGTCGCGGCGGTTGCCAAACAGCTTGACGAGCAGCGCGGGATCACGGCGCAAGCGCTAGCCCAGATCGAACTCTTGAATCAGCAAATCGTCGCCTTGCGCAAGCAGATTGCCGCGCTGGAGAATTCGCTCGGCGATGCCGACAAACGCGACAAGACATCGCAAGCCCAAATCGCCGATCTCGGGCAGCGGCTCAACGTGGCGCTCGCAAAGCGCGTGCAGGAGCTTGCACAATACCGTTCCAACTTTTTCGGCGAGCTGAAGAAAACGCTCGGCGACCGCGACGATATCCAGGTGGTCGGCGACCGCTTCGTGTTTCAGTCCGAGATCTTCTTCGATAGCGGCTCCGCCGAGCTGACGCCTGAGGGCTATTCGCAGCTCGACAAGCTCGCCGCGGCTCTTCTAGACCTTGAGGGTAAAATCCCAAAGGAGCTTAATTGGGTGCTCCGCGTCGACGGCCACACCGACATCCGGCCGATCAGCACGCCTACCTTCAGATCGAACTGGGAGCTTTCGGCTGCCCGCGCCATCTCGGTGGCGAGATACCTCATCGGCAAAGGCGTGCCGCCTAACAGGCTTGCCGCGGCGGGCTTCGGCGAATTCCAGCCCATCGCGCCGGGCAACTCCGAAACGGACCTCCGGCGCAACCGGCGCATCGAGCTGAAGCTCACGGAACGATAGCGCGCCCATCGCGGCGCGCGGCCAAAAGCCCCTCACCCTGTCCCTCTTCCGGCAAGCTCGCCTTGGCGACCTCGCCGGAAGAGGGTGACCGCAAAGCGGCCGGGTAGTCACCGGTAAAACCAGCGTTCTGCAGAGCGCAGATCATATCGCGGCCTGTGACCCAGTCACCGTACTTTGTCATGACAAAGCCAGACAAATCCGGTACGGTGACACAGGGAGATGTATATTATGACAAAGCAGGCTAACCGCACCGAGAAACTCGATATCCGCCTTACGCCGAACGCGAAGCGGACTTTGCAGGCTGCCGCTGCTGCGGAGCGGCGTAAGGTGAGCGAATTCGTACTGGAAAGCGCGCTCGCCCGCGCCGAGGAGACCTTGGCGGACCGGCAGCACTTCGGGCTCGACGCAGAACGCTGGGCTGCTTTCCTTGAAGCGCTGGACGCCTCGCCCAGGGACCTGCCGCGCGTGCGTCGCTTATTTGAAGAGCCAAGCCCGTTCGAGAGCGGTTCCAGCTTGCGCTCAAGTAGCCCAAAGGGCGGTAGCGCCAACAAGTGACCGCCTTCAGCATCGAAAAGATAGGGCCTCATCACGCCGTCGAGGGATTCGATTGCGGACATGAGGCGCTCAACCGCTACCTGATCCGCTTCGCGCTGGCCAATCAGCGGGCCAGCACCGCCCAAACCTACCTGGGATTGGCGGATGCCCAAGTGATCGGATTCTATACGCTCGTCGTAGGGGAAGTCGCCTTCGACGACGCACCCGAACGGCTCGGGAAAGGCTTGGCCCGCCATCCAATCCCCATCATGCTCTTGGCACGGCTTGCGGTAAGCCTGGACTGGCAAGGGCGCGGCTTAGGCGCAGGACTGCTGAAAGACGCAATGCGCCGCACTGCACAAGCTGCCGATATCGCAGGCATTCGCGCCTTCGCGGTGCACGCTAAGAACGACGCGGCTGTATCGTTTTACAGGAGGTTCGATTTCCTGCCGTCGCCCACCGACCCGCTTCACTTATTCCTGCTACTCAAGGATTTGCGCAGGGCCGTCAGCGAAGCGGCGTCAAGAGCATGATCCGCTATGTAGCCTGCATGAATAAGCCGGGCCGCCTCGACGGCAAAGTAGGTGAGAATGCCCGCCGCGCCGGCCCGCCGGAACGCGAGCAGGCTTTCCAGCACGCAGCACTCGCGCGTGAGCCATCCATTCTGGAACGCCGCCGTCAGCATCGCGTATTCGCCCGACACCTGATAAACGAAGGTGGGGACATGGAAAGCCTCATGCACGCGGCTCACGATGTCGAGATACGGCATGCCGGGCTTCACCATCACGAAATCGGCGCCCTCGGCAAGGTCCATCGCCACCTCGCGCAGCGCCTCGTCCGAATTGGCGGGGTCCATCTGGTAGGTGCGCTTGTCGCCCTTGAGCGTGCCCGACGAGCCGACCGCGTCGCGGAACGGGCCATAGAACGCCGACGCATATTTGGCGGCGTAGGACATGATCAGCGTGTTCTTCAACCCGCGGCCTTCGAGAGCCTGCCGGATCGCGCCCACGCGGCCATCCATCATGTCGGAGGGCGCGAGCACATCGCAGCCCGCCTCGGCCTGCACGAGAGCTTGCCGGACCAGCGCTTCGAGCAATTCGTCGTTGGCAATCTCGCCATCGATCAGGAGGCCGTCATGGCCGTGGCTGGTGTAGGGATCGAGCGCCACGTCGCAAATCACGCCCATCTTCGGCACGCGCTCTTTGATCGCTCGCACGGCGCGGCAGACGAGGTTTTCGGGATTGAAAGCTTCCGTCGCGGCTTCATCGCGCAATTTCGGCTGCGTGTAGGGGAACAGGGCGACGGCCGGAATGCCAAGCTCCGCCGCTTCCTCCACTGCGCCTGCGGCTACGTCGATGGAAAGCCGTTCGACGCCGGGCATGGAGGCGATGGGCTGGCGCGTCTTCTTGCCGTCAACGACGAAGATCGGCCAGATCAAATTGGAGGCCGAAAGCGAAGTTTCGGCAACAAGCGCGCGCGACCATGCCGTAGCCCGCGGCCGCCTAAGCCGCGTCGCTGGATAACCGCTTGAAAGTGCCTTGAAAAACGGGGCCTGCCCCGCGATAAAGGACGAAGGTTTTGTCGTTACCGTCACAGCCGTTCTCCACAAAGTGCATGTCTTTACGACGGAAAAGCGCTTGACACAAGAGCCGCTGCAAACTAGAACAAACGCAGAACGCCAGTAAGGGCGCCGCAATTCCCTCAGCTGGTGACAACGAGCAAGCGGCCAAAATAGTCCGGTTCGGTTTTGCGTCCGGGCAGTCCAGTTTCCCGCGCCCCCCAACGGAACGGACGCCCCCTTTGGCCGCTTGCTTGCTTTTTTCGTGCGCCTGCCTCAGATGATTGGCATGGCGAAAGTGAAAATAACGGTGAACGGCGAGGCCCGCATGACCGAGGCGAGCACCCTCGATGAGTTGTGCAGCGAGCTTGGCCTCTCAAACTCGAAGATTGCGACCGCGCGGAATGGCGAGTTTGTGCCGGTCAAGTCGCGCGCCGCGGTGAGCATTGCCGAGGGCGACGCCATCGAGGTTCTATCGCCCCGTCAGGGAGGGTGAGCATGAACGGCAACGGCGATGACAGCCTTCCGCTTTATGGCGAATGCCTAGCCTCACGGCTATTGCTCGGAACCGCACTTTATCCATCGCCCGAAATCATGCGCCGCGCGGTAGAAGCGGCAAAGCCTGCCGTCCTGACCGTTTCCCTGCGCCGCGAAAGCAGCTCCGCGGGCAGCGCCGGTCAGCGCTTTTGGGAGCTTGTGCGGAGCCTGGGCCCTCGCATCCTTCCAAACACGGCCGGCTGCCACACCGCGCGCGAAGCCATAGCGACGGCGCAGATGGCGCGGGAGCTTTTCGATACGGATTGGATCAAGCTTGAGGTAATCGCCAATGACGACACGCTGCAACCCGACGTTTTCGGGCTCGTCGAAGCAGCGGGCGCTCTCAGCCGCGACGGGTTCAAGGTCTTCCCCTATTGCACCGAGGATCTGAGCGTCGCCGAGCGCCTGCTAGGCGCGGGCTGCCAGCTGCTCATGCCTTGGGCAGCTCCCATAGGAACGGCGCGCGGCCTCATGAACCCCTACGCCCTTCGCAGCTTGCGCGCCTATTTCCCCGGCACGCCCCTGATCGTCGATGCTGGGCTCGGCGCGCCGTCTCACGCAGCGCAGGCGATGGAGATGGGCTACGACGGCGCGCTACTCAACACCGCGGTTGCCAAAGCCACCGATCCCGTGGCGATGGCGGCAGCCTTCGCGCAAGCAATCAAGGCCGGCCGGCTAGCCTACCGGGCCGGGCTTATGCCTCCGCGCGACATGGCGAGCCCATCGACCCCCGTCGCGGGCCTGGCCTTCCGGGATTAGCGCCATGCTTGCCAAATTCTATCCCATCGTGCCGGATGCGGAATGGGCCGGCCGCCTCGCCCGCCTCGGCGTCAAGCTCATCCAGCTGCGCATGAAAGACGCGCCCGCCGCCGCCATCCCCGATGCAATCGTCCGCGCACTCGCGGCCTGCCGCGAGTTTGGCTGCGAGCTGGTGGTCAACGATTATTGGCGCGAAGCAATCGATTGCGGCGCGGGCTTCGTCCATCTCGGCCAAGGCGATCTCGAAACTGCGGACACCGCAGCGATCAGGCGGGCAGAAATGAAGCTCGGCATTTCGACCCACAGCTATGAGGAACTCGAACGCGCCCTGCGCGAGGACCCCGATTATGTGGCGCTCGGCCCCATTTACGATACGAAGCTCAAGGTCATGCCATGGGCTCCGCAGGGGTTGGCGCGGATTTCCGAATGGAAAGCGCTCGCCAAAGGGCCGCTCGTCGCCATCGGGGGTATTACGCTTGAGCGTGCACCGGCGGTTTTCGCCGCGGGCGCGGATAGCATCGCGGTTGTGACCGACATCGTCGCCAACCCCGATCCCGGCCGGCGCACGCGCGATTGGCTGGACACCGTTTCGATGCAGTAACGCGGAGCGCTTACTTTGCCGGCCGGTGCAGCTCCCGCCGTTTCCCGGCGAACTCCTCGTCGAGCGCCTCTTCAAACTCCAGCAGGTCGTCGGGCGGCGTCATGCCGAACACCCGCATTTCGTTGAGCTTTTCCTTAAGCTGGACATAGAGCTCGTACCGGTCATGAGGCGGGTTCGAGAACGTTTCCAGGATCAAGCCGATCTCTGCCTTAAGCGATTCAAGAGCCATGGCGCACCCTCCTCAGTGGACGAGTATTAACAAGATATGAGCTGACTTGCCCTGTCAACATTGATACGAATCAAAACAGTCGCGGCCATTCCTGCCATCCGGCGGTTTTCCAGTGCGATTGTCCGCAATCCGAGCCCGGCCCGCTTGGGCGATAGCCGGTGGCAACGGAGAAGCGTCACCATGGTTGAAGAACAGGAAGCGGCAGGCGCACCGGAGCGCAGCTCCGGCGATGGGCAGTCGCCGTTTTATATCGCCGCCGGCGGGGCGCCCTCCCGTCCACGATGCACGATGAAGCAGAACGATTGCTTCGCAATCCTCGATAATTACGGCGACATTTGCTGCGCGGGCGGCGGCGCAGGCGGCCTGTTCGCCTATGACACGCGGCACCTTTCGCGCCTTGTCTTCTCCATTAACGGCCAGGAGCCGCTGCTGCTTGGCTCGACGATGCGGGACGACAATCTGAACCTTCGGGCCGACCTCACGAACCCCGACATTTTGTCTGAGAAGGGCATCGCTCTTCTGAAGGACACAGTGCACATAGGCCGCACGATCTATCTGCACGATGGCTCGCTCGCCCAGCGCAGTGCGCTCACCAATCACGGCGCCGAGCCCGTCTCGCTTGAGCTCGCAATCGATTTCGACAGCGATTTCGCCGATCTTTTCGAGGTTCGCGGCATGCGGCGGCCCGCCCGCGGCACGCTTCGCAAGAAAGTGACCGGCCCCGGCAAAGTGCTGCTGAGCTATACAGGCCTCGACGGCAAGGTCAGGAAAACGAAGCTGACATTCGAACCAGCCCCGGATGAACTCACCGCTTCCAGGGCCAGATATGCGCTGACGCTTGAGCCTCGCGTCCCGTGGCGCCAATACATTTCGGTGAGCTGCGACGGCAAAAGCCAGCCGCCGGGCGCCTCATTTTTGCGCGGCCTGATCCAGGCAAGGCGCGATTTGACCGGAAACACGGCACCAACCACCACCATCGAGATATCGCATGCCGTATTCAACGAGGTTGTCTGCAGGTCCTTTGCCGATCTCAGGATGCTGATGACGGCGACGCCCCAGGGAAAATATCCCTATGCCGGCATCCCATGGTATTCGACCACATTTGGCCGCGACGGCCTGATTACAGCGCTGCAAATGCTTTGGTTCGACCCATCTGTGGCGCGGGGCGTGCTGCAGCGGCTCGCCCATTTCCAGGCTGACCGGTACGACGCCGCCTCGGACGCCCAGCCTGGCAAGATCCTGCATGAAATGCGGTCGGGCGAAATGGCGGCGCTGGGTGAGGTTCCATTCGGCTTGTATTACGGCAGCATCGATTCCACCCCGCTGTTTGTGCTGCTTGCCGGGCTTTATGTGCAGCGGACGGGCGACGACGCCTTCCT
The DNA here is from genome assembly GCA_963785355.1 of uncultured Alphaproteobacteria bacterium. Taxonomy (GTDB): domain Bacteria; phylum Pseudomonadota; class Alphaproteobacteria; order Rhizobiales; family Rhodomicrobiaceae; genus Rhodomicrobium. The sequence goes on along the minus strand of CAWAVJ010000059.1, from coordinate 81,183 downwards.
TCGCGAAATCTGGCCCAACATCGAACGGGCGCTCGATTGGATCGGCGGCCCAGGCGACCCCGACGGCGATGGCTTTATCGAATACGCGCGCGCCACCGAAGACGGCCTCGCCAATCAGGGCTGGAAGGATTCTCACGACGCCATCTTCCACGCCAATGGCGAGCTGGCCAAGGGCCCTATCGCCCTGGTCGAGGCGCAGGGCTATGTCTATGCAGCCTGGATCGCGTCGGCGGATTGCGCCCGCAGGCTCGGCGATTACGAGCTCGCCGAAAGTCTTTTCGCCAAGGCGGCCAAGCTGCGCGAGCGCTTCGAGGATCGCTTCTGGTGCGAGGACCTGGGAACTTATGCGCTGGCCCTCGATGGGTGCAAAGAGCCATGCCGCGTGCGCACCAGCAATGCCGCCCACACCATGTTCACGGGGATCATGAGCGCGGAACGGGCCAAGCTTGTGGCCGCAGACACTTTGCGGCCGGCCTTTAACTCAGGCTGGGGCATTCGCACAGTTGCTGCCAGCGAGATCCGCTATAACCCGATGTCGTATCATAACGGATCGGTCTGGCCGCATGACAATGCAATGATTGCGTCTGGATTTGCCCGCTACGGCCTGACAGCCCGGCTTGAGCCGGTTTTCAACGGCCTCATGTACGCCGCGTCCTATATGGACCAGCGGCGCCTGCCGGAGCTGTTTTGCGGTTTCCCCCGCCGCCGCAGCCGGGGACCGACGCTCTATCCGGTCGCGTGCTCGCCTCAAGCCTGGGCCGGCGGCGCAGTATTCCAACTGCTGCAAGCTGTGCTGGGCCTCGAATACGACCTCGCCGCCAAGGCGATCCGCCTGCACAATCCGGCGGTCCCCATGTCCGCGGGCGAGATCACGGTGCGCAACCTCATGCTTGGCGGGGCCTCCATCAGCTTTACGGTCAAGCCCTATCCGAACGGGACGGTTTCGCTCGGCGTGATCGAGTCCACCGGCGACATTAAAATCTCGGTGGTGATGGGCGCCGCTTGAGCCCAAGGCGCCGGTATAACGATGGTAGTTTTCGACCCTCTACGGACGAAGCGGCTCTAAATACTTATTTAGATCAATGCACCCGCTTTCGGATCCCTCAGCGGGCCACGCCGGAAGTGGCTGCCAATTGGCGGGGATGGCCAGCCACCACTTTGGCATGTATCATCGTTGTTGCTACATGGCCTGGAGTTTGATAATGTATCGACAATGATGCTACATTAAAAATGGGAACTTTCGATGCGTGTAAACGTAAAAAAATGGGGCAATAGCGCATCCGTGCGCATCCCGGCCGCCGTGATGGAGGCTGCGGAGTTCCGCGTTGACGATACGGTTGATGTCCGGGCGGAAGCCGGGAAAATCGTTATCGAGCTAGTCCGCGAAACTGACTACGACCTGGAGCAATTGCTTGACCGCATAACCCCTGAGAATCTGCACGGGTCAGTCGATTTTGGGGCCCCTGTTGGCAAGGAAGCGCTCTAACGTGGCGCGCAAGTATGTGCCCGAGGTTGGCGACGTGGTGTGGTTACATTTCGACCCCCAGCTCGGGCACGAACAGCGGGGTCATCGGCCCGCGCTCGTGCTTAGCCCCGCGTCCTACAATGCCAAGACTGGCCTAATGCTGTGCTGTCCGATGACGCACCAGGTCAAGGGGTATCCCTTTGAGGTGTTAATCGCTGTAGACCCGCCTTCGGCCGTTCTCGCAGATCAGGTCAAAAGTCTGGATTGGGTGCAGCGGCAAGCAACCCTCAAGGGAAAGGCGCCGGCGGCAGCGGTGGCGGATGTAAAGAGAAAAATCTATGCACTCCTTGGCACGGCCGTAGCCATAATCACTCCTGGCCAGGCGACGCATTCGCCGTCAAGCCTTTACGGGGACCGCTAGGCAGAGTTTCATAGTGCCGGTAACGCCCAGGGGGGTGAATTTTGCTGCATTAGGCCGTGAGCAGCCCTTCGGATTGTTTTCTCGAGCGTCTCCTTCCCTGGGGAAAGCGCTCCTACCAAAGACCCGCTGCTATGGTACAAGAGGCTGCGACCTTTGGAGAAAGAGGTCTGCATCGGGCGCAAGCCTAAATCTATACTTATGCACAAGTTCTAGCCGGAGCAGGGTGTAACCACGTCTCAAAAATGCTAAGGAAAACAACTTATCCAGCAACAGGAAATTCGGGCCGGGCGGAACTGAATGACAGCCAATGAAGACAAAGAGTGTCGGTGGTGCTTCATGACGATTCCTGCGAAGGCCACCTCCTGTAAGCATTGCAAACGCGACCAGCGGAGGTTTGTAAGCCACTCTCCCGCAATATCATTAATTTCCTCCGTACTGATACTTTTATTATCGTTTTTGCAGTTTGAATCTTCTGCTGCTAGGCAGGATATGTTGGCAAGACATCTAAGTCAGCGTCGATTTGGAGAAATAAAAACGGCAGTGATCTGGCAAAAAGGAAATGTTCAATTGCTATCTGAGATATTCGGGGCGACTGATGACCGCTGGCACGCTGCGGAGGTAACTAAAACGGATGTTATCAATGCTGCAGTCAACCTTGCGCGCGCAATATCTGAGTGGAAACAGCTTGTTGTAGAGAGCAAAAATGTCGCTAGGACACTAAACATTGAACCTCCGGCTTCCACGCTGGAAGATATCGATCATTTAAAAGATAACATCGCATCTATAGATAAATACCTTATAGATCTGAAAACTCATACCGCTAAAGACGAATAACATGACTGAAAATAAGAGCTGTATTGCATGCGGAGGACAGATTGACCGACGCGCTCGTTTTTGTCGCCATTGTAGTTCCTACCAGGGCATTGTTCTTCGCTTGCTTCCGCATGCGTCGCTAGGGTTAGCCTTTACACTCCTTTTATGGGCCGCCGCGCAGTTTCAAGTTATAGCTTGGTCTAGCAACAGCTTGGATGTAGGGTCTATAGAAAGCAAGCTCTCTGACTTGCGGGCCGTCAAGTTGATACACGAGAAGCAATTGACGGCCTCAGAATTCGAACTTTATATGACAGAACAAGAAGAACGGGTGGGGCAAAGAACTAGTCGCGACGTTCTTATAAAAGAAGCCACAGTATTAAAACATAGAGAACAGCTAGAACTTGACGAAGAAACACTTAGAATTTCTTACGATACAGTTGCGAGAGGTCGGTAAACCACTTTGTCAACGTACCTTTCAATACATGCTAGGCCCGGCTCGCAACAAGGTTTTTCAAACTAATACTCCTTAACCTCTATGCATGCTGGCTGGGGGGGTAATCCCGAACCTCCACAAGAGGCATGTAGGCTTGTTTTACCGGCCAACTATGCTGTGTTAAAGACCGTTGGCGAGGTACAAAAGCACCGTGCTTGGGCCACAGCTACGAAGCCAAGTTGGCCGGATATGTACAAAGCAGGGCTAAAGTTTGCCAGCATACCCTTTCGCTCAGACAAATGCGTCCCGCCTAATGAAGCCTGCCGATGAAGGCGGGCTTCGTCGACTTCGGCGCCGCTGCGGGTACCTCACCCATTCGTGCCCTGGAGGGCTGCTAGTCCGCTAACGTAAACACATGATTCAGGTTCAGACCTCCGCCAACTCGCAAAGAGCGCGGCAGAACGAAGCCATAGCTGATGCACTCGGTAGGTATCTGTGCTCATCTGCTGAGAGTCTGTGCACTAGTCCGGTCCCGACGGTACAGCCGCCCACATATGCTCAACCTGAGACTTACCGCTTCCGACCCACAGCGACCTAAATTGCACCGGGTACCAAGAGTCAGATTTGGATCTCTGGTGCGGTTTCTGGGATCGTGCGTTCGCAAAAGCGCTTACTGCCTGCCTTACCGGCGTAGACCGGCTGGATAGGCGGCCGTAGCGGCCTACGATGGTAAATTTTCGGTTGGTTAACGAGCAGGCGCCGTCTTTTCCGCCGCCGTCTTTCTGCGAATCTTTTTTCGCTTTAGGTGGAATTCTACGATTCCAAAATACCCGTTAATATTAGATTGTTGCGTGCGTTAACCACAAATCCAAACCTGCGGTTGCAGAAATGGTTAACGGCAAGCAATGGTTAATCGCGTAATATCAATGAGTTATTTGTCCGTATTCGTATTATACATTGCCGGAACGGCTCTTTCTTGGCGGCGCGCCTGACGAGGTAGAAAGTCAAGCCCGCGGCAATGTATTGGAAGAAGACGTTGGTTTGCGAGTATTTAAAAAATGCGACCGCCACAGTGTGCAAGGAAGACTATTTGCGGGGAAATGTTGTCGCCGCCGGCTTTAAGGGCCAGCGCGAGCCGGGCAGAGCAAATAGAAGCCAGGCGTTACCGGTCGAATGCTTTGCCACTCATTGGGGGCATCCCTGTATTGTCTTGGCCGGGCTCGACCCGGCCATCCATGCGGCAAGAAACGGCGCGCGGTTCACTGCATAGGCTCCGGCCATCCACTAATGCATTGAGCACATTGGATTTTCCTGGATGGCCGGGTCAAGCCCGGCCATGACAATTGAGATTGCTGCGATTGCCCCGCGGGTGTTAGCGCATCGGTAAGGAGCTGTGGTCCATCATCGCCTCATTGGAAGGCGCAGGCGCGGTCAGGAGGCCCCAAGATGGCGTTATTTGCAGGATTTGGAGCGGGGACCGGGCGGCTGCCACGAGGCAAGCGGCGGGATCCGGCGGCGCGGGGCGGAGAAGCTTCCGGTGAGCGGCACCTGCGCCAAAAGGTAAACGCATGGCGCCGCGCTCAGGCGCCGGAAATTGCGGGATTGGCAGGCCACCGCTATCGAACGTGGCTAACAAACCGCTAAAAACGTACGGCGCTTTCAGGCCTTACATGAACCGGGAGTAATACGGGCAAAAGTCCGGGCCAGCTCGCACCGTCATTCCCGCGAAGGCGGGAATCCATGCAGGCAAGAAACGCAGGTCTTGCCTGTACTTGCCATGGGCTCCCGCCTGCGCGGGAGCGACGCCGCGGCTGTACGCGGCCGCATGTGGTATCGACGCCTGCCCAGCGTTTTGCCCCTGTTACAACCGGGGCCTTGGAGAGGAGGGGCTGCATCCCGATATTACTTGAGTGAAATTTGGAGCAGCCTCATGCAGATCCGCACTCCGTATCTCCTTTTTCTAGGAGACGTCGCCGATCAGCTCGCCGCGAAAACGGGACAGGGCATCGTCGATTGGCGGCGCGAATGGTGCCTGGGCCAGCTCCGGCTGGCAGGATGCAAGGCCGATCTCGGTATTCCAGATTTGAGCATCGCAGAGGCTGCGGCGAAAGGGACGCAGACCCTGATAGTGGGCGTAGTCAACGCCGGCGGCTTTTTGCCCGAAGGCTGGACCGCCACGATTGTTGAGGCAATCGAGGCTGGCCTCGATGTGGCCAGCGGCCTCCACACGCGGCTCACCTCGAAGCCCGAAATCGTGGCGGCTGCAACGCGCCGTGGCCGCCAGCTTTGGGATGTGCGCCACTCTGACCGGCACTTCGAGACCGGGAAAGGCGCAAAGCGGCTTGGAATGCGGCTGCTTACCGTTGGCACCGACTGCGCTGTCGGCAAGAAATATGCGGCGCTCGCGCTTGAGCGGGAGATGCGCACGCGGGGCTTCGACGCCGATTTCAAGGCGACTGGCCAGACCGGGATCTTTATTTCAGGCCGGGGAGTTGCCATCGACGCGGTGGTTGCGGATTTCATTTCCGGCGCCGCGGAATGGATTTCCCCCGCTGCGAACCCCCGCCATTGGGATCTGATCGAAGGCCAGGGCTCAATGTTCCATCCCTCCTTCGCCGGGGTGTCGCTGGGCCTCCTGCATGGCTCGCAGCCCGATGCCTTCGTCGTCTGCCACGAGCCTACGCGCCCTACCATGCGCGCGGTTTCGCATCCCCTGCCCTCGATCCAGGCGGTCATCGATCTGACCGTGCGTTGCGGCGCGCTCACCAATCCCTGCATCCGGCCGGTTGGCATCGCGGTCAATACCAGCGCCCTGGAGGAGAAGGCGGCGCGGGATTATCTGAGGCGCATGGAGGACGATCATATGCTGCCCGCCACCGATCCCATGCGCTTCGGGGTAGGCAATATCGTGGACCGCATCGCGGCGGATTTCCCAGCTACTACACAAACATTGGGATAGCAGGATGCGGCGGGTAAAAGTCAGCATCGAAACTTTTCCAATCGCGGGCACCTTCACGATCTCGCGCGGCAGCCGCACCGAGGCTCACGTTGCCGTGGCGGCGATTGAAGATCGAACCTTTACCGGGCGTGGCGAGTGTGTGCCCTATGCGCGCTACGGGGAGACGGTCGACGGCGTAGCGGCCCAGATCGAGGCCCTGGGAGACGCTATTTCACTTGGCGCCTCCCGCCAGGACCTCTTGACCTTCCTGCCGCCGGGCGCCGCCCGTAATGCGCTCGACTGCGCGCTTTGGGATTTGGAAGCGAAGCTTGCCGGTGAACGTGTTTGGACGCTCGCAGGGCTGCCCGAGCCGCGCGGCGTGGTTACCGCGTATACGCTAAGCCTCGATACGCCCGAGGCGATGGAAGCCGCGGCGCGAAAGGCGGCGAACCGGCCTCTCCTTAAGATTAAGCTGGGTGCGCCTGGCGACCTGGAGCGTATCGCGGCGGTGCGGCGGGGAGCGCCGCGCTCCAGGCTGATCGCGGACGCCAACGAAGGCTGGGACGAATCCAATCTCGAAGTCAATTTCGCCGCCTGCCAAGCCGCGGGGGTGGAACTGATCGAGCAACCGCTGCCCGCCGGCAAGGATGGCATTCTTGCAAGTCTTGGCGCTGCGAGGCGCGGCATTCCGGTTTGCGCGGATGAAAGCCTTCACACCGCCTCCGAAGTTGCGCCGGTGGCGCAGCTCTACCAGGCCGTCAACATCAAACTCGACAAGGCAGGCGGCCTGACTGCCGCGCTCCCACTTTTGGCCGAGGCGCGCCGGCATGGGCTGACCGTCATGGCCGGCAGCATGGTTGGCACATCCCTTGCCATGGCTCCAGCCCTCCTTATCGCTTCCCGCGCCGATTTCGCCGATCTCGACGGCCCCTTGCTTCTCGCACGCGACCGCGAGCCGGGCCTCGTTTATATGGGGAGTGAGAATCCAGCCTTTCGGTCCAGAACTGTGGGGATGAGGCGCCCCGGGGCGCTTACTCTACGTAGGCCTGGGCAGAGGGGGCCGGCATACGGCCGGAATTTATGCAGCGTAAAACAGGATGTTAAACCGGCGTCCTTGAAGGTGGAGAAACCTTAACGCAAGGTCCGCGATTTTTAACTTGAATAAATCGGGAAACGCCGCGACCCTACGGTTCTAGGCAGGTACGGCTGCCCGCACCTTTGCCTCCCCTAACTCTCTAGGAGGTGAGCCAATGCCTAGACTGTTCACCGGGATCGAACTGCCGGGAGACGTAATCGAGCGTTTGTCCATGATGCGGGCCGGCCTTTCCGGCGCCCACTGGATCGATCCAGACAATTATCACATCACCATGCGCTTCGTTGGCGACATTTCGGACGCGGAGGCCAACCTGTTCGCCGAAGCGCTCGCCAGCGTGAGCTTCGATAGTTTCGACATTGAACTGTCTGGCTTAGGGAGCTTTGGGGGCAACAAGCCGCGCGCGATCTGGGCGGGCGTCAAGCCTTCATCGGCGCTGGAAGTCTTACAGAAGGCACATGAGCGCGCGGCGCGGCTTGCTGGGCTGCCTCCTGAGAAGCGGAATTTCGTGCCTCATATCACGCTGGCGCGGCTGCGCAATGTCAGCCCCTTTTCCGCCGCGGAATATCTCGCCCGCTATGGCGGCTTCATTACCGCACCTTTCGAGGTGAGCCGGTTTGTGCTGTTTTCTTCACGGCCAAACCATGGCGGCGGACCCTATGTCGTTGAGGTGGATTATCCCTCGCGCGACACAGCTTTCGTAGAGGACGGCGAAGCGGCAGCTTGACAGGTTTTTTGCAGCGCGAGGCACCTACCCATAAAATTCCTGGCTTCGCAGGACTTTTCCGGTTTCACGGACTTTCGGCCGCTTCAAGAGCTGTGCCGGCGTCAAACCCGAGACAGGGTGATGCCAAAACGGGGCGACATCGGCGAGAGGCCGTAATACGAAGGCCCGCTCATGTGCCCGAGGGTGCGGCAATATGACGCGGCACGCCCTCTTAGGGCGATTGCCCTTCCAGTTGCGGATAACGCCCTTATAGCACACTATGTCGAGGTCTAAAGGCCGGGGCAGCCAGTGGAAAAATGGTTGGCGCGCGTTTTTTTGTTTGCGTCGCCCAGCTCGTGCCTCAATCCCTTCTAAAACTTGCAAAATCGCCTCCGCAGGCAGAGGCGTGGCAACGGTAACGATGGCATTGTAGAAATCGGGCTGCCTCCTGTAGGCATGGGCCTGCGTTATATAGATTTTGGAAGTGCGTATTATTGTAATTCCAAAGGCCGCCATCTCGTTAACCGCGTTTCGAATCGAATATTGAGGCTGGCCAAAGTTACCAGCTAGATTGGACCCAAGTGCGATGACGATCATAGCCTTGAAATTTCACGCGATGTTTTGATATCGTAGGACGTATCGCTATATTTTGGATGATTCTTGATGTGGGGTACAGAAGCGCCAAAATAAAGATACAAGCTAACACGGCTTAACCCAACCCCTAAGGATTGCACTAAGGTATCAGGATGAATTTCTACCCAACGGAGCGCATCGCTCTTTTTATAGACGGGGCAAATCTTTACGCCACAGCCAAAGCTCTGGGCTTTGACATTGACTACAAGCGTCTTTTGAACCTCTTTCGCGTTAAGGGCCTTTTGCTGAGAGCGCTGTATTATACCGCTCTGGCGGAGGAGCAGGAGTATTCGTCGATCCGTCCCTTGATAGATTGGCTCGATTACAACGGCTATTCGATGGTTACGAAGCCCACCAAAGAGTTCACCGACGCTTCCGGCCGGCGTAAAATCAAGGGCAACATGGATATCGAGCTTGCCGTCGATGCGATGGAGCTTGCCGATCATCTCGATCATATCGTGCTGTTCTCCGGAGACGGCGATTTCCGTACCCTTGTGGAGGCGTTGCAGCATAAGGGCAAACGGGTCAGCGTCGTGTCGACGCTCACCACGCAGCCGCCTATGGTTGCCGACGAGCTTCGCCGCCAAGCCGATCAGTTCATCGACCTCTCAGACCTGCAGAAGGATATCTGCCGGACGCAGCGGCCTGAGAACGGGCGCGAGTATCAGGCGCATATTCACGAGCAGCGGATGCATGAGCGCATGAGCGCGGCCGCCCTTGCGCGTGAAGCTGCAACCGATACCGAATAAAGACTTCGCTGGGCCATGACCATACAGGCGGCCCATATGGACATGCGTTCCGGGGCCAGCACTGTTGCGGGGCCTCGGGAACCCTTACCGGATTGCCCATTCTGTCCTAAACTCGCGAGCTTCCGCGAGGAGAACCGGGCCAAATTTCCCGGCTGGTTCAACGCGCCGGTGCCGTCTTTTGGGCCTGCGAACGCTGAGCTGCTTATCGTAGGGCTGGCTCCCGGGCTCAAGGGCGCCAACCGTACGGGCCGGCCTTTTACGGGCGACTATGCGGGGATATTGCTTTACGAGACGCTATTGCGTTTCGGCTTTGCCCAAGGAAGCTATGAAGAACGCGTAGATGACGGCCTGATCCTGACTGGATGCCGAAATCACCAATTCGGTTCGGTGCGTACCGCCGCAAAACAAGCCGCTTCCGGATGAAATCGCCGCGTGCCGGGGCTTTCTGGGCTCCGTGCTGGCGGAAATGCAGAACTTGAGTGCAATCCTGGCGCTTGGCAGAATTGCTTTTGATACAGTGATTCGCACGGCCGGCCTAAAACCGTCGCAATACAAGTTCGCCCACGGGGAAGCTGTTGATATAGGCGATGGGTGTAAACTTTTCGGCTGCTACCACTGCTCGCGATATAATACAAATACGGGACGGTTAACGCCTGCGATGTTCCACGGCGTCTTCGACAAAATCGCAGCTTATCTAGGACGCGCCGGACAAGATGCCAGAACTGAATGAAATGCTGGAAATCTCACCCCACAAGGTGGCGCACGTAATCGTGCGTTCCAGGGAGGTTGACGTAAAGACCGAAGCCTGGGACGAGGATGCCGATCCCGATACCGCCGCGGCGGATGCAGATGGAGAAACCATCCTCGAAGATTTGCCCGGCGATGCCACGAGGCAGGAACTCCGTGAGTTTCTGGAACTCGCTTAACGAGGATGAGCAGGCCAGCCTGATCGCGCTTGCGTGGATCGGACGCGGAACTTACGCGCCCGGCGAGATCGACGAGGCCATCTCTACCGCCAAGGCCGAGCACGGCGCGAACGCACCCGCATATTTGTTCAGCCTGCCGCTTCTCCCGGACTACTTGGAGGACGCCTTGGAACAGTTGGGCATCTCCGCCGGGGATGCGGAAGACGAGATATTGCGCCCGGCCGATATCTGATGCGGCCCCCGGTACCTGCCACAGTTTCGGCTGCAAATAATGGGAACCTTACCGCAGAGCTTCGCGTTTTCTGAGAGTTGGCGTAGAGTTCTTTCATGCCGCAGCCACCCCGCGAATTCGAACTTAAGCTCGATATGACTGGCCAGGAACTCGACCTGCTGGCCGGAAATCCCAAGCTCCGCTCTGGGAGCGCCCGCGTGCAAAAAACGCTAAGGTCCGTGTACTACGACACACCCGATCATCGGCTACACGCCCAAGGCATAGTGCTGCGGGTGCGCGACGATGGCGAAGGCTATGTTCAGACCGTCAAGCTCGACCACAATCTCAAGGACGGCATTTCGAACCCGGTTGAGATCGAGGACCGTCTTGACAACGGTCAGCCCAACACCAGCCGGATTCATGACAAGCGCGTGCGCCGGAAGGTTCTCAAGGCGATTCGCGGCTCGGCCTTGACGCGGGCTTTCGAGACCGTGGTGACGCGCACGACCCATAGGCTGCGCACACGCGGCAGCGTAATCGAACTCGCCCTGGATAGGGGCGAGACCCTCGCGATGAACCGGAGAAGCGAAATTTGCGAGGCTGAGCTTGAGCTTATAAGGGGCAATCCAAAGGATTTGCTCCAGGTTGCACAGGCGCTTTTCGCTAAGAGTGCGATCCGGCCGGCACCGATGACGAAGGCCGAGCGGGGCTACCGGCTGCTTCTCAAAACGCGCCCCGCCAAGAAGATCGAACCGGCCCACGCGCAAGCCCCCGCGATCGAAAAAGGCCAGACCTGCGGCGGGGCATTTGCGGAGATCTTGCGCTCGGCCCGGGAGCAGATCGTCAAGAACAGAAATGCGGTGCTGGAAACGGATGAGCCGGAAGCTGCCCATCAGCTTCGCGTCGGCCTGACGCGCCTGCGCAGCGCCCACCGGGCCCTCAAAACACTGTCGGATTCGCCGCAATTGCGCCAGATCGAGACCGGCGCGCGAACCATTTCCCACGCCGTTGGGCGGCTGCGCGACGCGGACGTGATTATCGCGGACATCTATGCGCCCGTTGCCGGCGCCCCGCCGAGGCAACCAGGATTTGATGAGCTTTATCAAGCACTTAAGGCGCATCGCGATGCCATACAAAAGGAAGCCAGGCAGGTTCTTTCTAGCGAGGCTTGGACCCGCTTGCTGCTCAGCTTGACCCTCTGGCCCTCCATGCTGGAACGGGATGCGGCTCTGCAAGATCCTGTGGAAGACTATGTGGATAAGCTGCTGCAAAAGCGCTGGAAGAAGGCGCGAAAACTCGGCCGCTCCGTCGAGAGCCTGCAAGGCGCCGATCAGCATAAGATGCGCCGGTCGCTTAAGAAACTGCGCTACACGGCGGAGTTCCTGGCCCCGCTGTATCCAAAAACAAAGGTGAAGCCATTCATAGGGCGGCTGAAAGGGCTCCAAAACGTTTTCGGCTATGTGAACGACGTCAGAATGGCGGCTGAGCTTCGCGAGATCGCCCAATCGCGCTGCGACGAGCCCGCGCCCTTGATTGCGGCCGGCTCGGTGCTGGGACACCACGAGGCCGAGGCGGCCGAGGTGTGGCGGCGGGCGCCCAAGGCATGGCACCGCCTTAGGGCGCGCGGGCCGTTTTGGAAGTAGCGGCACGCTGTCCTGCCTGGGGCGTCGCCATCTTTCCAACTAACTGTATCACCCGCTACCGAGCCCTGCCGTTAAAGCCATGTTAACCCTGTTTGAGCCGTTTCCCGGCCGTTTTTGCACAAGTGCCGCTCTCTTCTTTACGGCGCTCATGATAGGCGATGCTCCTTCATGAAGCCTTAACGAGCGGATAAGTCGTTGCCGGTTCTGCGTGCTTGACTATGCACCAAAACCGGCGCTGGCGTTAGCTTGTCAGCCCGACACCGGCTTACGGGTGCTCACCGTGCCGCAAGCCGCAAAGCATTGTATATTGCATGACTCAGCTTCGGACATGCATCGCGTGTTATTCGCGGTTGTCGTCGATGTATCGCAAGTATTCATCACAGCAGTTAACGTCTTAGAAGCACAACCGGCGACACATAGGTCCCATGGTAAAGTCTTATTGGCCGTAATCCCAAGCCCTGAGCATGTGTACGTGACGGCCTTCGGTGCAGCCACCTTTGCGGTCGCCGGAACAATCAGCGCCACTGCAATGGCCGCTGTAATCGCTAAGCCCCTCATCATCTTGAACCCCTTATCTGTTTTCAGAATCTTTACTTGTGGGATGCGTTTTTCCAGACAGGGGCCGCCGGCGCCTGCTCCAGATAACGAGCATGAAATACAGGCGCTACCTTGTGCGAAACCGTTGAGCTTTGCAAAAATGGTTAATGACTTTATCTACTGTGGCAAAAGCGCTACTAAGCGGCGCAGCCCGGTGTACCGCGGCCAATCCTACGAGTTTACAAGCGGGAAGCGCGTTGAGGGGCTAGTTCGCCCCGCGGGAAATCCTGGAAGCGCCAGACGCAAACGGGGCAGGATTTCCCGCGGGGCGTACTAGCAGATCTTTGTTGCTAGTGCAGCTTACCGGCCGGAAGTTCGCTTGGCGGCGCTCGCGGCAAACGGGTGCGAACTTCCGGCCGGCTGCACTAGCCCGCTGCTAGGCGCCTACATGTTCGGGATGGGTCTTATACGGCGCCCTCGCCGCCTCGCCCACTTTCTACGCGGATTATTTGGCTCGTGCGCGGCTCTACATCGGGACCGATCAGCCCGATCTCGCCGTAGCCGACTGCACAACGGCCCTGACACTCTATCCCGAAGGAGCGGAAGCGTATATGCGGCGAGGCATTGCTTATTGGTACAAGGGGTTTGACCGGCTGGCTGAGGAAGACTTGTCGAAGGGTATCAGCCTCGGTGATTCCGAAGTCCTGAGTTTCTATTTCCGTGCAGCAGTCAGGAAGCGCCAGGGACGGATGACGGACGCTTTGGCGGATTGGCGGAAGGCGCTTGAGCTGAGCGCGGGAACGGAATTCGAAAGAAAGATGCAGCAGAAAGCGACAGTTGAAATCGAGAAAGCTACGCGTTGAGTTACGCCTTAGGGCACGCTCCCTATATCGCATGGCAGACGAATCGATTCTCCTCCCTCCGCGCGTGGAGCCCATCAAGCTGAAGGACGCGCTGGACGAGCTACTCTACGCTGAAATTGCTCAGCAATCGAATATTGCCGATACGATAGGCTTTGGCGAGGTAAGCCTCATCCGCCGTGATGAGCGTTGCCCCCTTCTCCAGCGCCACGGCGTGATAAAGGGTGTCGAATAGATGATGGCGCAGCCTGACCGAGAGGTTTGCCGCGGCGCGGTAAATTTCAGGTTTCGCCCAAACCTCATGGGGGAATGCGCTAAGGATATCCAAGGTCATGTCGAGTTTCGCCGGTCTCTTGAGCGCGATCACGGCTGTGACTTCCGCAAACCAATGCGGTGGCTGAACGGCCAGGAGACTGCCATCGGTGACGCCGCTGAGAATGGCTTCCGCCTGCGCAAGGCTGTGTTCGTTGTCCTCGACGCCCAAAATCCATTTGAGGCTGACGCTTAAATCAATAACCAGCTTCACGGCGGAGCTCTTCGCGCGCTTGGCGGATCTCATCGCCGGTCATAGGCGGCATCGATTCCCGCAACTTCCGGAACTCAGCCACCAGGTTGCGCTTCGGTTCATCTTTAGCCGCCTTCGCTGTGGCGGCTCTCCTTTCCAAAGCCTCGCGCAACAAAGCCGCGATTGCCTCGTCCTTGTCTTGGCCTTCAATCGCTTTGTCCAAGGCTTCCTTCACGTCGTCGGGGATGCGGATGGTCATGATCGTCATGGGCGGCGCTCCAAATCTACCCACATCATAATGCAACAAGCGCACGGCGGAAATAGCCGCCCCTCTTGAGCGGCGCGGCCGGACGCACTACCCATAGAGCATGGCAGACGAAACGATTCTCCTCCCTACCCCCATCGAGCCCGTCAAGCTGAAGGACGCGCTGGAAGAGCGCTACCTGGCTTACGCCCTTTCGACCATCATGCACCGGGCGTTGCCCGACGTGCGCGACGGCCTCAAGCCCGTGCACCGGCGCGTGATTTACGCCATGCGCCAGCTCAAGCTCGACCCCGGCACGGGCTTCAAGAAATGCGCGCGCGTGGTGGGCGACGTCATCGGTAAATATCACCCGCATGGCGACCAATCGGTCTACGACGCCTTGGTCCGCCTCGCGCAGAGCTTCGCGCAGCGCTATCCGCTGGTCGACGGCCAGGGCAATTTCGGCAACATCGACGGCGATAACGCGGCGGCGATGCGCTACACCGAAGCGCGGATGACGGCCATCGCGGCGGCGCTGCTCGACGGCATCGACCAGGACACGGTCGATTTCCGCGAGACCTACGACGGCGAGGAGGAAGAGCCGGTGGTGCTGCCCGCCGCCTTCCCGAACCTGCTGGCCAACGGCTCGTCGGGAATCGCGGTCGGTATGGCGACGAGCATTCCGCCGCATAATGCGGAGGAGGTGTGCGATGCCGCGCTGCATCTCATCAAGCATCCGCGCGCGAGCGTCGAGACGCTGCTCTCCTACCTGCCGGGGCCGGACTTCCCGACCGGCGGCGAGCTTGTGGACGATCAGGCAGCGCTTGTCGAAGCCTACAAGACGGGGCGCGGCTCGTTCCGGCTGCGTGCGCGCTGGCACACCGAGGAGACGGGCCGCGGCACCTATCAGATTATCGTCACCGAAATCCCCTATGGCGTGCAAAAGTCGCGGCTGATTGAGAAAATGGCCGATCTGCTGCAAGCCAAGAAGCTGCCGCTCTTGGGCGATGTGGACGACGAATCGGCCGAGGACATCCGCATCGTCATCGAGCCGAAATCGCGGAACGTGGATGCGGCGCTCTTGATGGAGCAGCTCTTCCGCCTCTCCGAGCTTGAGGTGCGCGTGCCGCTGAACATGACGGTGTTGTCGAAGGGGCAGATCCCGCTGGTGATGGGGCTCGTGCAGGTGCTGCAGGAGTGGCTGGACCATCGCAAGGTGGTGCTGCGCCGCCGCTCCGAGCATCGGCTGAAGCAGATCGAGCACCGGCTGGAAGTGCTGGACGGCTTCCTGATCGCCTATCTCAATCTTGACGAGGTGATCCGCATCATCCGCGCCGAGGACGAGCCGAAGCCCGTGCTGATGGAGCGCTTCAAGCTCTCCGATGTGCAGGCCGAGGCGATCCTCAACATGCGGCTCCGCTCCTTGCGCAAGCTCGAAGAGATGGAGATCAAGACCGAGCATTCGAAGCTCAGCGAGGAGCGGCAGGGCCTGATCGAGCTTCTTGGCTCGGATGAAAGGCAATGGGACAGGATCTCCGGCGAGATCAGGGAGATCAAGAAGCAGTTCGGCAAATCCACGCCGCTTGGCAAGCGCAGGACCGGAACCGCGGCGCTGCCTCAGATCGACGTTTCCATCGAGGAGGCGCTGATCGAGAAGGAGCCGGTTACCATCGTGCTGTCGGAGAAGGGCTGGATTCGCGCGCTCAAGGGCCACGACGCGGATTTCTCCAAGCTGGCGTTCAAGACGGACGACAGCCTCAAATACGCGATCAAGGCGCAGACAACCGATAAGCTCGTGCTGTTCGCGACCAACGGCAAGTTCTACACCCTCGACGTGAACGCGCTTCCCGGCGGGCGCGGCCAGGGCGAGCCGGTGCGGCTCATGATCGACTTCGAGGAGACCGACGAAATCCTCGAAGGTTTCGTTCACAAGCCCGGCCGCAAGCTACTAGTTGCCTCCAATATCGGCAACGGCTTCGTCGTGACCGAGGACGAGGTCGTCGCGCAGACCCGCAAAGGCAAGCAGATTTTGAACTTGGGCGAGGGCGAGCGGGCGGCGCTGTGCCGGCCGGCCGAAGGCGATAGTGTAGCGGTGCTGGGCGATAACCGGCGCTTGCTGATCTTCCCGCTGGCCGAGGTGAACGAGATGACGCGCGGGCGCGGCGTGCGCCTGCAGAAGTACAGGGAGGGCGGGCTTGCGGACGTGCAGGTGTTCGATAGCGCGGGGGGATTACGCGTTGGCGACACCTCGGGCCGCGTCCGCACCTTAAGCGAAATCGCGGACTACCGCGGCGCGCGCGCGCAAGCCGGCAGCGCCGGACTGAGGGGCTTGCCCAAGAACAACCGCTTTGGCGTGACAGGTTTCGAGGAAGCTTAGAGTGCGTCCGGAAAAGCATGCCTTCGGGCTTGACCCGGAAGTGCGAAGCGGTCTTCCGATAAGACGCACGGTAAAACAACGATCTAAAGTCGGCTTTTGATTCCATCAAAAGCGGCGCTTTAGAGTCCCCGATAGGGGATCGGTAAGCCCCACGCCTTTAGGCGGCAGGATGCGTAGCACCACGGGTTGTTAGAGCCTATCCGCTTTTGATGGAATCAAAAGCGGGGCTCTAAGTTTTTGTTTAATCGTGCGTCTTATCGGAAAAAACCGCTCACACCTCCGGGTCAAGCCCGAAGGCATGCTTTTTCCGGACGCACTCTAGCCGGAATTGGGTTCGTTTGGCAGAAATGCCGGTTTACATAAGTAAGTAATATAGCCGGCCTCATGTCATGGCCGGCCAATCCGGCTTTCAGCCGTAACCGGAAGCCACCGGCTTTAGCCGGTGGAGTATTCACAGAGCGTCTTCGGCGGAGGAGGCTCGGGGCATCGCCACAACGGCTGCGGCGCGCGCGAGATCCACCGCCCCGGTCAACGCGTCTGCCTCCGGCGCTACCAGGCAGCGCTTGGCCTTATCGCCGAGCCAGGGCTCGATGCTGCTGGCAAGGCCGCCGCATAGGGCGATCTTCGGCGCGCCCGTCGCGATGAGCCGCTGCACGAGGATTTCGATGTGATTTGCGGCCAGGCACATCAGCTCGCAGCCGGCCAGATCGTCCGCCAAGGCGTGTTCAATGACGAGCGGCGCGAGCGCGGCGAAGTCCTTCGGTCTGGCCAGCCCCATCCAGCGAACGATGGCGTGCGGGTCGGAGGCGAAGTGCTCGAACGCCGCGCGCAGCAGCGCGGTCCATGGCGTGCGCCCGTCATAAGCCCACAGAACGCGGCGGACCAGCTCGCAGCCAAGCCAGGCGCCGCTGCCTTCGTCGGACACAGGAAAGCCCCAGCCGCCAACGCGATGGTGCCGGCCTTCGACGATGGCCTCGCCGATGCTTCCGGTCCCCACGATGACGATGCCGCCGTCCTGGCCGCGATGCGCGCCCGCGCAGGCAGCGTGCGAATCCGTCGTAAAAATCGCCTCCCGAAACGGGTGCTTGTGGCTTTCAAGTTCTGAGAAAGTGGCCGGATCGCCAGCCCCAGCCAAGGCGATGCAGGCAATGGTGGCGCAATCGCGCGGCGCAAGCCCCGCCCCGGCAAACGCCTGCGCCGAAGCCTCAATCACCGCAGCAAAGCTCTCTTCGATCCCGAAGCGGATGTTCGCCGGGCCAGCTTCGCCCTGCCCAAGAGCTGCGCCGGAAAAATTGCACAGCCGCGCGCGGCACCGCGTGCCGCCGCCGTCTACGCCCAGAAGAAGGAACTCGTTCTCCACCTGTAAGCTCCGGTTCCCATGCCCATTTAAGGTTGGGGGTGCGAGAATCCAGGCCCGCAGCGCCTCATTTTGGGTTTTATGGACACCGAACGGCCAAGTCCGCGTTACGCCGATATCGATCTCTGGGAGCCGCCGGACATCCTGGATGCGATGATCGAGGGCCAATTCGCCGCCGTTGCCTCGGTGCGGGCTGCCCGGCCCGCGCTGCTGCTAGCGGCCCTCGCCATGGAAGCGCGGCTGCGCGCCGGCGGCCGGCTCGCCTATGCCGGAGCGGGAACCTCGGGCAGGCTTGCGGTGCAGGACGGAGCGGAGCTGATGC
This sequence comes from uncultured Alphaproteobacteria bacterium, assembly GCA_963785355.1. GTDB lineage: Bacteria > Pseudomonadota > Alphaproteobacteria > Rhizobiales > Rhodomicrobiaceae > Rhodomicrobium. The sequence continues at coordinate 62,950 of CAWAVJ010000059.1, read as the reverse complement.
CGACCTTCAACTGGCCGCCCGAACGCTTGCTGCTTCTGATCGCGGGCGGCGAGGCGGCGATGACGCGCGCGGTGGAAGGGGCGGAGGACCAGACCGCGCAGGCGGTCGCGCTCGTGCAGCACCATGGGATCGCGGCCAGCGATGCGCTGATCGCCGTGTCTGCCAGCGGCACGACGCCGTTCACGCTCGCCTGTCTGGGCGAGGCCGACCGCGCCGGCGCCCTCACAATTGGCATTGCGAATAATCCGGGCACGCCGCTGCTCGCCGAAGCCGAGTGCCCAATTTGCCTTGAGACCGGCCCCGAGCCAATCGCCGGTTCGACGCGCATGAACGCCGGCACGGCGCAGCGGATCGCGCTCAACCTCTTGTCCTCGCTCGCGATGATCCAACTCGGCCGGGTCTATGCGGGCTTGATGGTGGAGGTGCAAGCCTCGAACGTGAAACTCAGCCGCCGGCAGCGGAAGATGGCGATGCGGCTCACGGGCAAGAGCGAGAGCGAGGCGCGGGGGGCTCTTGAACGCGCCGGCGGAAGCTTGAAACTCGCGGTGCTGCTCCTCAAGGGCTGCGGCCTCGATGAGGCGAAAGACGCGCTGGACCGGGCCGGCGGCCGGCTTCGCGACGCCATCGCGCTTACCGCCCGGCACGGCCAGGCTTGAGCGGACTTTCGTGGCCTCGCCAACGAATAAGCGGCATCGCACTGTCCAGCAACACAGGCGCACCATTCATACCGCAGGGTCGCTAGCTGGTGGGCCGCTGTGCCACCGGTTTCGGACCTACGATTTGCCCTATTTAATTAGCCTAGAAAGCTCAGGGGGCTGTCGCGATGTAAGCCCCCCAGGCCAGCAGCCTTGCCGTCGTTGTCTAGGCAATTGTTTTGCTGCATTGATCTCGCCAATGAAGCGGCGCGGCCTTAGTCCAGGCGGCCGCGACCGGGATGAGTCTCGCTGCTAGCAACTACAAAACAAACGGACCTTTCTCGCTGTAGCCAGTTGGCATCACCACTGCGTTGGCAATGATAGGCAATATCTCTCGGCGAAAGGCGTTGCAAGGATGATCGCTGTTTTGAAGCCACTTACCATCCCTGCGTTCCAGCCAGCCCGATGCGAAAGCGTCACCCGCATAAAGTCCGGCGTTCGCCGACTTAATAAACTTCTCGGCCCGCTCCGCTGGGTTAACGGCGACATGTATCGATAGCTCATCATACCCCGCATCGCTCACGCTGGCGATCGCTGGCATGTCCAGGAAACTGAACCTGTAAACAAACGCCTCGTCTCCTGCCCAACGGTTATCGTCGGGCTCCAGCCCGAATACGCACTGATCAAGGCCGGCGTTGACTGCGCCAACCATCATATTGCGCCATGCCCGCAGACGGTTTTTTCCACCGACGTAGCCTGCCAATCGCCCCGTTTGCCGATTACCGCCTGCGAACCGGGGTCGTCTGTTTAAAGATATGTTTAAATAAGCATTTGGCCCCGTCGATTGGATTTTGAAGCCCAAATGAACTGCGGCGGCGATAAGCATTCCGTTGCTCACGTAACAGCTTTCGCCGTGCCGCTCCCGGTGGAACCGTTCAGCCCGATGCTTCAGCCCGTAGCTTGATAAAGCATCGTTGATTGTTTCCCGCATTTCAAATTGCGAGAGGAACTCGCAGGCACGCATAAATTCTTGTATAGCACAAGCACTTAACATTCGTTCGCTATTCTCGCGAAATTGGACCTCTCGTTGTTCAGGCGATTGCATGCGGTCGTAAACGCCGAACCCGAAATAAGTTAGATTTGCCTCCCTTGCCATCACCGCGCGGATGGCAACATGTTGATCAGCGAATTTGTGGCGCAAGACAGCCTCAGATAAAGCGTCGTGACGCGTTTCCGATATACCGTGTTGCGCCAGATAGTTGTTGAATGCCGCATCGTCGACTTGCCGTTCCATTTGGCCTTGGGGGAGATCGGCGCGAAGGGCAGCGTTCGTATTCCAGCCCAATCCGCGGGCCAGAGCCTCGACTCGATGTGACGATTTGACTTCTGGAAGCAGGCCCCCAAGCTCCTTCTTGACGGCATCGACGTCTTTTTGAGAAAAAGGCAACCTCATGATCAATCCTTCTCTATCATGCGCTGCAGTTCGCCGATTACGCCGCAGCCCACGGAGAGAGGAACCACGAAGTTTGCCATTATAAATGCTGACGTTTGACCCGGCGACAGGTCACGGGTGCCGCTAACCACAGTGCGAATATGGACAGCGGGGCGAGAACATCAAGGCAGCCGGTGCTATCCCATTTGGAGGGACAACCCGAACGGGGTTGGGTGACGCTCGGCGCAACGCGGCGATCCAGCGCGTTAGCAAAAACGGCGCAGCGCGCCGAAGTGCGGGGTAAGCGGCGGCGGGGGCGGCCGGTCAGCGCGCGGGTGGCGGCTCGGGAAACAGCTCGCTCCAGCGCGCCGCCACGCGGGCCTCGACATCGCCGCTCATGCGCATGACCTCGCCCCAGCCGCGCGCGGTTTCGCTGCCGATTTTCGTGGTCGCGTCGATGCCGAGCTTGCCACCGAGGCCCGGCAGCGGCGAAGCGAAATCCAGGTGGTCGATGGGCGTGCGGTCGAGGATCATGAGATCGCGCGACGGGTCCATGCGCGTCGCGACCGCCCACATCACATCGCTCCACGAGCGGATATCGATGTCCGCATCGACCGCGATCAGGATCTTGGTCATGGTGAATTGCGGCAGAAGCGACCAGAACCCCATCATCGCGCGCCGCGCCTGCCCCGGATAGCGCTTGTCGATGGCGAGCACGGCGATACGGTAGGAGCAGGCTTCGGGAGGCAGCCAGACATCGAGGATTTCCGGGAGCTGCTGCCTCAGGAGCGGCTTGAAAATGTCGAGCATGGCATCCGCGATGACCGACGGCTCGTCGGGCGCGCGGCCGGTGAACGTCGTCAAATACATACCCGGCTCGCGGATGCGCATGTGCTTCAGACGGAAGACCGGGAAAGGCTCGGGCGGATTGTAATAGCCGGTGTGGTCGCCGAACGGGCCTTCGAGCGCGGTCTCGGAGGGCGAAACGGTGCCTTCGAGCACGATTTCGGCGCTGGCCGGAATGTGCAACGGGATCGTGCGGCAGGACGCAAGCTCGGGCCGCCTGCCGCCGAGCACGCCAGCAAGGGCGAGCTCGCTGACGCCCTCTGGCGCCGGCATGACGGCTGCGAGGATCATGGCGGGATCGGCGCCGATAACCACCGCCACGGGCATATCGAGTCCGCGCGCAGCCCAAAGGCGGTGATGGGCCGCGCCGCCGCGCATCGGCAGCCAGCGCATAATCGCTGCGTCCTTATCCAGGACCTGCATGCGGTAGATGCCGAGATTGTAGCCGGAAGCGTCATCTTCGCCCGGAGGCCTGGTAATCACGATAGGCCAGGTGATGAGCGGCCCGGCGTCGCCAGGCCAGCAGGTCTGCACCGGCAGATGGGACAAGTCGGGCGGAACGTCCGCCCAAGCCTTTGGCGCGGAAACGAATTTCGGCCGCGACTGCAGGGCCGCCCGCGCCGCCGGGAACAGCTGGCCGGCCTCAGCGATGGATTTGGGCGGCTGCGGCGAGCGCATCCAGGCCATGAACGAGCCAAGCCGCTCCAGCTCCGCCGGAGTTGTGCCAAGGCCCGCCGCCACGCGTTCGCGCGTCCCGAACAGATTGGCGATTGCGGGCAAGCTCGAAGGCCGGCCCGCCGCGATGGGCCGCTCGAAGCGGAGCACCGGCCCGCCGCCTGCGAGCGCCCGCCGGTGCACTTCGGTAATCTCAAGGTTCACATCGACCGGCGCGGCGATTGTCCGAACGCCGCCCTTGCCGTCGAGATAGGCAAGGAACGCGCTCAGATCCGGGAAAAGGGGCAGGCTGCGGCGATACATGAAGGGATGGCCCCGGTTCGTTGGGATCTGCGGCTATAGAACGCTCTCAATCAAAGCTAAGCCGGCAGTTCGCTAGCACGCCGAATTCGGGGCCCGGCAGCCATCCGAGCGTGTGAAAAAGTCGAAATGGCAGACACCGGGGAGAACTCCGCAGCGTCATTCCCGCGAAGGCGGGAATCCATTTCCGGCGATGAAACAAGAGCTTAGCGTGGGTCCCCGCCTGCGCGGGGACGACGCTGCGGCCTCGAATTTCCGCCCTTACACCAATTTTTCACACGCTCCTTCGCGGGAATGACGGTTGCGGATCACCTGCGGAAACGGCGGTCTGCGGCTTAAACTCGATTGAGAGCTCCAGGAACGCAGTTCTAGGCCCTGCATCGGGATTCGCAAAAGGAAAAAGCGGCGCCAGCGATGCCAGGTATCACCGCCGCCCTGCCTGCACAATTTCCGTCGCGATAAGCCCCAACGGTACGACCTTCCCTGCCGCGCCGCGCTGGATCGCTTCCTTGGGCATGCCGAAAACCACTGAGGTCGCCTCGTCCTGTGCGACCGTTGCGGCTCCCCCATTGCGCATTTCGAGGAGCCCTTGCGCACCGTCGTCGCCCATCCCGGTCATCAGGATGCCCGTTGCGTTGCTTCCTGCATACTGCGCCGCCGAGCGAAACAGCACGTCCACCGACGGCCGGTGCCGCGACACCAGAGGTCCGTCTTTGACGGACACATAATACTGGGCACCGCTGCGCTGGAGCAAGGTATGCCGGTTGCCTGGGGCAATGAGCGCCCTCCCGCGAAGAACCTTATCGCCGTCCGCCGCTTCCTTTACCTCGATGGCGCAAATCCCGTCGAGGCGCTTGGCAAAGGCCGCGGTGAACTTTTCCGGCATGTGCTGCACGATGACAATGCCGGGACAATCCACGGGCAGCGTTTCAAGCACAGCCCGGAGCGAACTCGGTGCCGCCCGTGGAAGCGCCAATACAGACGACGGTCTCGGTGGTTCGAGCCATCGCGCGGCGGGGATTTGGCTCGGGCAAGATTACATCGGCGCTCAGCTTTTTATTCGGCTTCAGGGCGTGATGCTGGGGCAACCTCTTTAAATTCGCCCCGGCGGCAGCCTTTACCGCATCGCAAATGCGAACGCTCGACTCAATTAGGCCCTGCTTGGTATCCACTCGCGGTTTGACGATGACGTCGACGGCTCCTGCTTCAAGCGCCTGCATGAGCGTTGCAGAGCCTTCCTCCGTCAAGCTTGAGCACATCACCACGGGGATCGGGTGCTGCGCCATCAGTTTTCGCAGGAAGGTGATGCCATCCATGCGCGGCATTTCCACATCGAGGGTAATCACGTCCGGGGCGGACTGCGCAATTTTCCGGGCGGCTACGTAAGGATCGGCGGCTGTGGCGATCACTTCGATTTCAGGATCGGCGCTCAAAATGCTGGTCAAAGTCTGGCGGACCGAGGCCGAGTCGTCGACGATTAAAGCGCGGATGGGGTGTTTCATAATCTTCCTTTCGCGCGAAAGACCGATGCGGCGCATTGGGTGAGCGGCAACTCGAACCCAGCCACGGTTTCCGAATGTCCCAGAAACAGAAAACCGCCCGGATGAAGATGATCGCAGATATGGTTTAAGACCATACGCTGAGTTTGCTTGTCGAAATATATGAGAATGTTTCTACAAAAGATAATGTGCATATTTCTATCCACACTATAGGGGGCCTCCATTAGATTCAGCCGCTGGAAACGCACCGTACGGCGCAATTCCGGCACCACGCGGACTCTGTCGCGCTCGCCGCGTTTCGCTCGAAGCAGGTAGCGTTTCCTAAGCTCCGGCGGTATGTCGTGGGCCATGATCTCCGGATAGATTGCCTGCATTCCAAGTTTGAGAACCTGAGTGCTTATGTCCGTCGCCAAAATGGAGAAGTCTGGAACTGTGTATCGCAGCTCCGCCAAGACCATGGCCAGCGTATAAGGCTCGGCCCCGATCGAGCAGGCAGCGCTCCAAACCTTGAGGGGGGAGCGCGACAAATAACCCTCATCGAGAAGTGCTGGTATCGCCTCTTGCACAAGGAAATCGAAGTGTTTCGGCTCGCGGAAGAAGTCGGTCTTATTTGTTGTAACGGCGTCGATTAGATTAACGGCTTCGTTATCGAGACCGCCCTGTTGAAATAAGTGGGAGCAGTAATCGTGGAGTGAGTTCATGCCCAGCGCATGCGCGCGGCGGCGGAGCCTGCATTCCACCATCGTTTTCTTCGAGGGAGGCATCCGGATGCCGGCGTAACCTTCGATAAATTTCGCCAGAAACTCGAAGTTGCGGGGGGTTAGATAATCGATACTTACGCCGGACGTTTCTGGCGTGCCCGGCCACTCGCCGTCTTCGACGGTTTTGGCTAGGCTGCTTGTACGAGAATTGTTCATCACGCAGCAGCGGAGCAGAGAAGCGCCGCCGTATCCTCCTCTGAAAAAAGACGCGGCAGATTGAAGATGATGACGAAGCGCCCATCGCGATGACCGACGCCAAGGATATATTCGGAGCGCCAGCGCACGCCGATGTCGGGCGCGGGCTCAATCTCGTTAGCGCCAAGCGCCATTACCTCGATGACCCGGTCCGCCACCAGTCCCAGCACGAGGAGCCTGCCCGCCATAGCGATTTCCAGCACGAGGATCCGTGTCGTTTCAGTTGGCGGGACAGCAGGCAAGCCAAGCTTGAGGCGCAGATCGAGCACAGGGACGCTTCGCCCGCGAAGATCGATGAGACCGAGCATATACGGCGGCGCTTCCGGAACCCGGGAAGGTTGGCGCATGTCAAGAATCTCGAGGACCGGCTCCACGGGCACGGCAAACACTTCGCGGTCGATAGAGAGGGTCACGAATTGGGCCTCCGCGGCGGTTCTCGCCGCCGCTGTCGCAGTCGCAGCATTCATGGCTTAAAACCTTTCGAAATCGGTATCGTGCGCGTCGCTGGCATGGCCGTTAAGATTGAGCGGAACACCGTTAGTATGATGTATCGCCCCATTCGCGGGCGCTTTCGCGCTGGACGTCTTAACCGCAGACCCGGAGTGTTTCGCAGGCGCCAGTCCTTTACGCGCGGCCGGACGGGTTGCGTGCGGCAAGGGCGCGGAGGTTGAGACCGGGGCCCGGCCGCCATCGCCAGTGCGGAAGAAGGCGATGGTTGATTGCAGCCTCTCGGACTGTGCGGCGAGTTCCTCCGAGGTCGACGAGATTTCTTCGGCGGCTGCCGCGTTCTGCTGGATCACCTTGTCAAGCTGCTGAATGGCTTGGTTCATTTGACCGGCTCCGAGATCCTGCTCGCGGCAGGCTGCACTGATCTCCTCCACCAGATCGGCGGTCTTCTTGATGTCGGGCACGAGCTTTTCCAGCATCCCGCCAGCCTCGCGGGCAACTGTCACGGTCTGGCCGGAAAGCGCGCCGATTTCGGCCGCTGCCGTCTGGCTTCGCTCCGCGAGCTTTCTTACCTCCGAAGCGACGACTGCAAAGCCTCTTCCATGCTCGCCTGCGCGGGCCGCCTCAACCGCGGCATTAAGCGCCAGAAGATCGGTCTGCCTTGCGATCTCCTGAACGAAGCCGATCTTCTCGGCGATCGTCTGCATGGCCTGCACCGCGCGGTTGACGGCCGAGCCGCTCGCCTGGGCGTCAATCGAGGATTGTTTTGCGATCCTCTGGGTCTGAGCGGCGTTGTCTGCATTCTGCTTGATATTGGCCGCCATCTCCTCCATGGACGAAGAGGCTTCCTCCGCAGACGCCGCCTGCTCGCTGGCGCCGCCGGACAATTGCTCAGCTCCCGCCGAAAGCTGCTGGCTGCCAGACGAGACGTTATTGGACGCGCTCAGCGCATCGGCAACCACGGTCTTGAGCCTCTCGACCATGCTGTTCAAAGAATCCGCCAGATCCTTGATCTCGTCGTTGCTGCTCACATCGAGCTTCTGGGTGAGATCGCCGTCCGCTATGGAGCCAGCCATCGACACAGCGCGAGACAGGCCGCGGCTAATGCTGAACGACATCCAGAGGGCTGCGGCTACGCCGATCACCAGCGCCAGGGCGATTACTGCGATGAGGAGCTCCCGGGCATGGGTATAAGTGTTTTCGGCTTCAACCTTTGCATCGTCCAGGGCTCTATGAAGAGTCACCGTCATATCTTCGATCTCTTTGCCGATCTGGCTGGCGATCTTCTTGCCCTCGCCCATCGAGAGATTGGCCGCGCGTGCCTTGCTCATTTCCCTAGCCAGCACCTGGACGCGATCGTTGACGGGGATCCATTTTTCGAAGCGCTCGAAGAACTGATCCGCAACAGCGCGATCCTTCGCATCCGGCAAGCGCTGCAACGCATCGCGCTGTTTTTCTATGGCCGCGACCGCTGCCTTGTTCTTCTCATTGGAGGCAACAATGTCCGCGTCCGCCGAATTTATAATGGCGTCGCGCTGGTGGATCTCGATATCGCGAAGCAGAAGCAGAATTTCGTTAAGGGTAGCGGAAGCGCTTAGCGTTTCCGGCGTGGACTGCACGCCGGCAAGATGGTCGCGAAGCGGCCGGAGCATCGACACGAACTCATCCGTATGTCCTGCCTTTCCAGCGATTTCAAACGCCTCGGCGTTTGTGTCATGCCGCCCGTCTTCGTAGATCTTGTCTTGCAGCGGAATATATTGAGAGACGAGCTGGCGTAACCCATCAAATTTCTCCCGGTTCTCTGCTGCGACGGAATGCGAATAGTCCTCCATCTTACTTAGCAATTCCCTCCGCATCTGGCGCGAGGCGTCCTCGGAGCTTTTTATGTCACTCGCATCGCTTGCCATGACCAGGTTCTTGTCAAACCTCAGCATGTTCAAGAAGGTGATCTCAATATCGTTGAGCTTCTCCAGGCGGTTGACGGGGCCGCTCAGGAGCGATCTCAGGCTATCGTCGATAGTGGCGAGGCCATTCGTGCCGACCCAGGCCGAGATGCCCGACAATATGATGATGGCGGCAAAGGTGCTGACTAGCTTCTGTTTGATTGTAAATCGCATTGGTCGGTTCCCAATTGGTTTCGTGGATGCCATAATGTCGCGAAGCGAGATCTACCGCGCGGGCGGAGGGCAGCGAGCTTCTGCAAGCACGCACCCTCATAAGTTGTGATGTGCAAACAATACCCGCAGTGGTTTAATATAGAGTTATGCGCAGGCCGCGTTTTTTGGAATGCGCGTTATGTTTTGGGGCTTAGGATCAATCGCTTAAGGCGCAGCACCCGGAGAATTGTACCAATTCCGGCAGAGTATTTCGCAAGCGCCGGAAACAGCGAAGGCGTTATCCAGGATCGCAAAGGCCCGGAATAACGCCTTCAGCGTCAAAGTGACGGCCGGGAACACCCGGCTGCATTGGGATAGTCAGGCTCTGTAAAGGGCTACGCCGCGTGTCTTTCACCGGCGTGAATGCCACTTAAGTCCTGTTTTTTTTGTAAGGCCGATGAAAAGATGGCGGCGATATCGAGAACGACGATGAAGTCGTCGTCGCGCTTGCCTACGCCACGGATGTATTCGCGCCGCCAGATCATGCCGATCTTCGGGGTTTCCTCCATCTCCGCCGCGGCAATACTGGTCACCTCGTGCACTTTTTCGGCCAGAAGACCGATCGTGGTTAAGTCGCCGTCAAGGTCCAGCTCGATGACGACAATGCGCGTATCGATCGTGGGGGGCCGCTCTTCCATGCCGAGCTTGTAGCGAAGGTCCGCGAGCGGCACGATCTTGCCGCGCACATTGATCAAGCCTCTGGCAAAGGGGTTGCTGGTTGGAACTTCGGTGACCGGCACGAGATCCAAAATCTCGCGCACATAGGACGCCTCCAACGCAAAAGCCTGGCCATTGAGACTAAAAGTCAGAGCCTCAAGCGCGTTTCCGCTGTTCGTGTTTGTCATTTCCGCTCTCACTCTGCCGCCCTAAGGTTGTCTTCGCTGATCTGGCCGTATCCAACGAGATGCGGGATATCGAGGATAAGGGCGACAGCGCCGTCGCCCATGATCGTGGCACCGGAAAACATCTCGATGTCCGAGTGCAGCTTCGTAAGCGACTTGATCACCGTCTGATGCTCGCCGATCACCTGATCGACAGCCAGGCCGACCTTCATGCCGCCCGAAGACACCACCACGATCTTCTGATAGCGGTCTGGAGGCGTGCTCGTCGCGAAAAGCTCCCTTAAGCGGAAGAATGGCACCAGCTCGCCGCGAATATTGAGGAAGCTATGTCCCCGCGAACGGGCATCTTCCTCCACCGAAAGCTCGACGCATTCCTCGACCGCACCCAAGGGCATGACGTAGCGCCCTTGTCCGACCCGGACCATCAGCCCGTCGATAATGGCCATGGTCAGCGGCAGCCGTAACGTTATCTCGGTTCCCGAGGCGGCTGTGCTCGCGAGATCGACCTTGCCGCGCAATCCTTCGATGGTGCGTTTCACCACGTCCAGCCCGACGCCGCGGCCCGACATGCTCGTGATCTGAGCCGCGGTCGAGAAGCCGGGCAGCAACAGGATTTGAAAGAGCTCGCCATCGGCGGCAGCCTCAGCGGCATCCGGCGAAAGCAGGCCGCGTTCGATGGCGCGGTCGCGGATGCGTTCGCGGTTGAGACCGCGCCCGTCGTCAGCGATTGTAATGAGGACTTCCGTGCCGGCATGGCGCGCGGACAGTTTGATCAGCCCCATTTGAGGTTTTCCAGCCGTAGTTCTTTCGGCTGGGTCCTCGATGCCGTGATCGATGCAATTCCGGATCAGATGAACGAGCGGATCGTTAAGCTGCTCGATCATGGTCTTGTCGAGCTCGGTCTCCTCGCCTTCCGTCACCAGCTCGACCTGCTTGCCGAGTTCGCGGGAAAGGTCGTGTACCACGCGCCGGAAGCGGCCGAAAAGCGAGCCAATCGGCATCATCCGGATGCCCATCGTTGTATCCCGCAGCTCAAGCACGAGCCGTTCGATCTCCTCGGTAACCGCCCGGACCTGCTGATCCGAGCTTGCGGCTGCGATCTGGGTCAGACGCGACTGTGTGATGACCAACTCGCCAACACGGTTCATAAGCTCATCGAGACGTTCCGCGGGCACGCGCACGATAGCGCTGATTTTTGCCGCTTCCGCGTTGCGCTTCTTGGCATTTGCGGCCGCTGAATCGGGCTGGCTTGCAGGCGCCGTTGGCTGGCCTTGGATATTTGAAGGCTTCTCTTCCTGCGGCGCGGCTTGGCTCGCCGGGGACGGCGTAGCATCCTGGCCGGCGGAAGTTTCGCCCTCTTCGTCATCGCATGACACCGCCGGTTCGATCTCAAGCTGCATCTCGTCGCGGACGAAGATGAACACGTCCTCTATAGCTTGGCGCGGCTCGGAGGTTTTCAAAATGACTTCCCATCCGATGTAGCAAGATGCGGGATCGAGCTCCTGAAGCGGCGGGACCTCGTTTGTCAGCGGCGTGACAGTGGCTGAGCCGAGCGAGCGCAGCTCGTCCAACAGCAAGATTGGGTTCGTCCCGTTCGCCATGACGTCGCGGGGCAGGCGCATGCGGATGCGCCAGGCGCTTTCGCCCGCGGCAGCTGGAGCAAGAGGGGCCTCGGTTGCGATGGGAGCGGCCGTAGCAGCGCAGTTGAGGCCGCTAAGCCCGGCCAAAATCGCTTCCGCCGCCTGCTTATCGGCGTCTTCGGGGCGCTCGATCAGAACCTGGATGTGATCGCGTGCGCTAAGAGCGAGAGCAATCAATTCCGGGCTGGACTCCGCCTTACCTTGGCGCACTTTATCGAACGCGGTTTCCACGTGATGGGTGAATGCGGCGGCGTCTTCGAATCCGAACATCGCGCCGGACCCTTTGATCGTGTGAAGAGCCCGGAAAGCGGTGTCGATCAAACCTCTATCGTCCGGCGAATTGACGAGATCGAGCAGCGCCGATTCGAGTTGAGCAAGCAGGTCTTGCGCCTCCTGCTGAAATATCTTTTTGGGATCTGTTGAGCTCATGCTCCAAGAACCTTTTTTGTAACGTCGAGCAATTGCTGGGGCTGGAACGGCTTGGTGATCCAGCCAGTGGCACCGGCAGCTTTTGCTGCCGACCTTTTCTCAACATCGCTTTCCGTGGTTAACACCAGAATAGGTACACCCACATAGACGGACAGCTTTCGCAGCTCCCGGACAAAGGTCATGCCGTCCATCACCGGCATATTTAAATCGGTAATGACCGCGTCCACCGGCTTGCTGCGCGCCTGGGCCAACCCTTGCGCGCCGTCGGCCGCCTCAATCACGTTGTAGCCGGCACCGCTCAGGGTGAGTTTCACCATCTGGCGGATGCTTGCCGAGTTGTCCACGCTAAGTACGGTTTTCATCCAACGCCTCACTCTTTAGCCAAAAAGCCCGTTCTTCGGCGGGGCTATCCGCCTTCAAAAATCCGCCTCGAACCAGGACGTCGTGAAGGGCTCCCTGGACTGGATGTGCAAGTGTCAGGCGTTTGCCGAACGATGCCGCGGTTTTACGCGCCGCCAGGAGCAACTGTACGAGGCTAAGGTCCGCTTCCGTAGTGGGGGAGCAGTCCACGCGTGTAGACGAGGAGCTGTGCAGCGCCTCCAGCAATAAAGAGTGGCTCTGCTCGACGGTACGAACGGTGCGGGAGCCACCAAAGTCGATCGTCCTATCGGAGACTCTTTTTGCGATGCAGCCATGCCGGGTTGCCTCTTCTGGATGCTACGTCAGGTTAGGTTGCAGGAAGGTGGCAGATCTCGGTAAACGAATTATCAACGGGGGAAATGCCCCAAGATATTGGTGAACGCCCCGCTGCAAAGAATGCTAAAGCCTTACGCTCAGCGAAAGCGGAACTGGCGCCGTTGCGAGAAGCCTCACCGCGACAGGTGAACTGGTTTGCTTTATATACGCTGGCGGTTGCGCAAAGCTTGTGCCATGCCGGCCCGAGCTTTGGGGCCAAGAGGGCTAAAGCCCGCCTTAAAACGACAAGGGGGGTGAGCCAATCTTGTGAAAACAATTACGCCGGCCGCGCCAACGGTGCGCCCGGCGCCTGCCATGTTCATAGAAATGTCGTCAGATTGCGACAAACTCATTAGATTATAGTGCGCAAAGTCAGCGACCCGTTTTACTGGAGACAAGAATGGACGATCACACCGCCAAGGCGTTCGACGCGGATCTCAGAGAGATTTCAGCCAAAATCCAAGCGATGGCGCAGCTCATCGAGCAGCAGGTTGGCAGCGCTAGCGACGTTCTTGGCACCGGCGACACGCTCCTCGCCCAGCAAATTATCGCTGTCGATAATCAGGTCGACGCCCTGCAGCGCGAGATTGAAGAAAAGGCCGTTATAACCATTGCCCGCCGCCAGCCGGTCGCGGTCGATCTCCGCGAGGTGGTCGGAGCGTTGCGCATTTCCAACGATCTCGAGCGTATCGGCGATCTGGCCCAGAACGTAGCGAAACGGGCGGTGCTGTCGGCGGAGGAGTTCCGGGCGATTAATGGGGTTACGCTCCGGCTCCAGCAGATGACCGGGATGGTCGTTGAGCAATTGCAAAACGTCCTGCAAAGCTATGTAACTAAAAATGCCGTCACGGCAGTGGAAGTTTGGCGCGCAGACCAGGAGGTCGATGCTCTCAACAACTCTCTGTTCAGGGAGCTCTTGACCTACATGATGGAAAACCCGCGCAATATTACGTTTTGCACGCATATGCTTTTCTGCGCCAAGAATATTGAGCGCATGGGCGACCACGCGACAAATATCGCTGAAACGGTCTTTTACATGGTGAACGGAACATCGCTGCCGGGCGATCGCCCAAAAGCCGATGTCACCAGCCTTGAGACGCTGCCTCCCGCCTGAGAGCGGGTGAAAAACTGGCGCGCCTGCAGCCGATTTTTTCACACCCGCCCAGCCGGGAGTGCTCACTAAGCGTGGCGCTTGCCGTTCTCGAAGTTCAAGCTTCGCACGGACTGAAGTACTGTGAGCGCATGCCTCACCCTATCGACGTGCTGTATGCGTTTGCGCTCCCGCGCATTGTGCCACTTGGCTAAAATATTCTGCCGGAGTTCGCCGAGAACTTTTGCCGGCCGGAACCTCATGCGCACCTTTCTCTCCCGCTTTCAAAGCTGATTGGCTGGAACACCTAACGACAATCCCGCATCATTATACAAATAGATTTACAAACCGGAAACCACGCCCCGCGAAGAGACCCTCGCTCGAGCACTATTCGTTGCAGCTATGATGCATTTTGCACTTATTTAGCCGGCCCTTCAACAAAATGTTTGCCGCAATATACAATATATTTTCGTATAATTGTGCGTATCGCAATACTCATTGAAACACATACCCATATTTACCCAGAATTAAATGCTACCAAGGTAGAACGCAGCGAGTAAGACGGCTCGCGCCGATCTGCAATTGCGGTTGCAGAAGCTGCAGCAAGCCGTCTACGGCGAGTCAAAGATATTCAGGTTTTCCACGGCAGCACGAACAGCAGCGTAAGGAAGGACTAGCGTTATGCCTTTTGCACAATGGACAGACGAATTTAGCGTTGGCATCGAAGAAATCAACAGCGATCACAAGAGGCTGCTTGAGCTTGTCAACGAGTTGCACGATGCTGTTCAAGCCGGAGCTGGCCGCAAGGTCCTTGGCAAGGTCCTGGATGGGCTGATGCTTTACGTGAACTATCATTTCGCGCATGAGGAGGGGCTATTCTTACGCATGAATTACCCCGGCTATGAAAGGCACCGGCGGCAGCATCAGGCGTTGACGATCACGGTCAAGGAAATCCACGAGGACTTTCAATCGGGTTCGTCGGACGCGCTGCCCCAGCAAGTCCTGGAGTTTCTGAAAAACTGGCTTTACGAGCACATCCTGGGGTCGGATCGGGCTTTCGGCGTGTATGTCAACGGGCACGGCGCCGAGCTCCAACAGCAAGCCTATTCGGCTGCCGCACGCTAGCCGGCTAACGCATGCCTCGCCGGCCGCTGGAACAGCGGCAGCAGCAAAGCATTGCCTCCGCGCCAGTACCGCAGCCCGCCCTGCCGCCCGGCGAAACCCGTAGCCTTCACCCCACTTATCCGTAAGCAATCGCGAAATCCGGTTCATTTCATACGCTGTGCGCCTCTCCGGCTTTCGCATCGGAGAAGCCGCGGAGCCGGCGCTTCCTAACTCTTCGGCGCACATCCGATTGCCTCCTACTAGAGTGCGTCCGGAAAAGTGCGAAGCGGTTTTCCGATAAGACGCACGGCAAAACAAAAAGCTACAGCCCATGCGCGCGGCAATTTTCGCCCTTCGCGCCACCTCTTCAATTCCCTCCTAATTTAACATAAGTCCTTTGAAAATCGGTTAAGCGCCCATTTCGTCGCAAGCCGTTGATTCTCAATGCGACTTTTCACCGAAGCGCTCGCCCTGGCTGGTTAATTTGAAAGTTGCGAATATATTTAAAGGGGTTTTGGAGTCGCAGAAATCGACCTAAAACGGGAAAAGATTCGCAGAAAGACGGCGGCGGAAAAGATGCCGGGCGGCCGTTTACCATTCGCGCATTAACTATAGTAAGGCCCTACGAAAAACGAACGAACTTTTAACCCGAAGGCTCACGTCCGGCGGGCGCTATTCGCCCCAGGCCAAGCGAAGCGATCTCTTAAAAAGATCGCCCACATATCCAACAACCTTTGTCTTTATTTGAGTAGCCCTGGCCGTCACACCCGTTGTGTCAGGCTCACCTGTTTTCACCGGTTGCTCTTCTGCTTTTACTGGCTGCTCTTCTGTTTTTGCCGTCTGCACGACTGTTAAGCGCCACGCTTTGGGTGGATTCCCTTTCTCATAGACTTTCCTGACCGCACCGGACTCGTCAAGCATCCACGGCGGCAGGTAGGAATGATCGTCCCGGTCAGCTGCGCTGGAGCTTCCGATGCGAAGCAAGCCGACAGAAATGTCAAAAGCTAAGTAAAGAGCTACGAAGGCTAGCTTGAGCTTGGCAGACATTATTCCCCCATTAGGAATTCCATTGCCGAATATTGGAATCCCGCTCCGTCAAAATTAGGACATAGCAATCCTTTGCGAAAGCAACCGCAGGACCAGGCACGGCGAGTAATACCGTCACGGTTGCTCGTTCGCTAATAAGGATTGCGGGTCGTGGCCAAAATGGCACACATGTATTACTTGGAACAGCTGAAGGACGCGTCGTATCCCTACCGTCGTACCCCCTCACCCTGTCCCTCTCCCCATGGGAGAGGGGACGCCCCAACAACGGGTGCGACGGTACTCCCTCTCCCTATGGGAGAGGGCTGGGGTGAGGGGTAATGCCCTATGGATGGGACACATCCTTCAGCGCTAGTACGCCCGAAGGCGTGCGGCAAATGGGGCGCGAACTTGCCTCCGGCTGCGCTAGCCGCTGACCGAGGCTGTCACGAAGCTGCGGGCGACCATCCTGGAGGAGCGAGTTCGAAGCCCTCGAAGCGAAATGCGGGCGCGACGATGCAGCTTACGAGCGTCCAGGCGCCGGCGCTAGTGTCCCGTCTCCGAATTACCGCCCCATTTGCCGCACGCTCGTACGGTAATTCGGAGACATAAGGGACACTAGCAGAATCAGAGTGCTAGTGTGGCTTGATGTCTCGCAATTGCCTTCGCGAGGATAGCCACAAAGGGGGTAGGCAATTGCGAGACGCCACACTAGCGGCCTCCTGCCAGACATGCGGCGGCACAACGCCCTGAAACACTTCGCCGGCTCCGGCATCGGGGCCAAGCCTGATCGTTTGCGGACTTCCATCAGGCTGGCAAAGTCCGAGAACCAGTACGCCCCGCGGGAAGTCCTGCCCCATATGCGGCTGGCTCAGACAGGACTTCCCGCGGATCAGGCGTACTGGCAACTATTTGACTCTAGTACAGCTTATCGGAGGCAAGTTCGCTTACGAGCGTGCGGCAAATGGGGGGCGAACTTGCCTCCGGCTGTACCAGTGGCGCACCCGCCTGCCAAATCCAGATTTCCGAGGCGTCTATGCGGTGCCAATGCGAGCGCTCGCTGCCTGCAAGCAGAAACAGGATTGAGCTTGCCGCACCCCTGCCGCCCGCTTCCGGCTGGTCCCGCCACAGCTCGCGGTAATAGCCGCCCTCGGGGTGGGGCGAAAGGTCCAAGGCTGCGCGCACCGCCCCTTCGGAAAGCGATGGATCGCGCAAATCGGGAGGGGCTCTCATGAAAATCCTTTAGGAAGGCGCCGGACCTCCGGCCGCCCATTCCATAACTCAGGCTTGCTTTTGCCGCTCCGCTACTGGGCCGCCGGCCTTTTTCCAGGCTGAAAAGCCGCCGTCGATGTGGCTTACGGAGGGCAGCCCCATGTCCATCAACGTGGCCGCTGCGAGCGCGGACCGCCAGGCGGATGCGCAATAAAGAATAAGCTGTTTGCCGGGCTCGAAGACCGGCTTGTAGTAAGGGCTCTCTGGGTCCACCCAAAATTCCAGCATGCCGCGGGCCGCATGGAAGGCGCCAGGAATGGTTCCCTCGCGCTCAAGCTCGCCGGTTTCGCGAATGTCTACGAAGACAACGCCCGGATCGCCGAGCTTCGCTTGCGCTTCGGCCACGCTGAGCGTATGAACCCGCGCTTGTGCATCCGCCACCAACTGCTTGTATCCGCGCTTCAGTGCCATGTTTCACTCCCAATCCGGTTGAACAGTTCGCAAAAGACCCCCTCACCCCAGCCCTCTCCCAGCAAGCTCGCCTTGGCGAGCTTGCCGCTCGAGTATCCGCATCCGCAAGCGGATGCGGATGGGAGAGGGAGTCCGCTCGCAGCCGTTGAGAAGGCGTCCCCTCGCCCATTGGGGAGAGGGACAGGGTGAGGGGGGCTTTTGCGGGAGCTATGCGAAGCGATCAGCCGGATTTGGTATCACTCCTCTATTCTGCCAACATGGCACATCGGGGGCCCTATACGGCCCCTTCCAGAAAATGAGCCAGATGGACGTCCGGCATAGGCTTCGAGAAGATCAACTCTATTCTGGCATCTGCAACGCCAAGGTGCTTCAGCACAGCCTGAACCACCTTCACCGGATAGTCGTCAGGCAAATCGTAGCGAACTAAGTTCAGCGTTCCAATCAAAAGCAAGCCAGCCGTGATTTCGTGCGCCATTTCGAGATCGTGGCGAAGAACGCCCGCTTCGACGCAGGCATCGACGGCACGCTGAAGGTCGCCGCCAATTCCGGCGCGGCGATCTTCTCCCGAAAGCACAGTGCGCACGATAAACCAACCCCAGGTCTTGTCGGCCTTACTGAGTTGGAGGCAGGAGAGAAGTCCGAATGCGAAAGCCTCGGCGTGATCGGAAGTGCGATCGGCAAGCTGGCGGTAGACTTCCTTCGTATAATTGCGGGATGCGTCGACGACGGCCGCAGCGGCTGCCTCCTTGGAAGTGAAATGGTTATAGAACGAGCCGTACCCCACACCTGCAGCTTCGGTTATGTCCTGAATAACCAGGCCTTCGAGTCCGCGGTTTGCAATTATTTCGTAAGTGGCTTTCATCAGCCGCCGGCGGGTATCTTCCCTGCGCTTTTCCGCGCGGGTTTTCGGAAGCTCCACCGGCTCCCAGCCAGCTAAATCCGTTGAAGGCTGATTTCGCAAAACGGCTACTCCCTCAGGCACAAGCTATGTGCATTCGGGCATTGTATCACGGATCTCACGTTTTGTTGAATGGCCAGGTTTCCGAAAAAGCCGCCGTCCCCGCGGAGGAGCGTGTGAAAAAATCGCCGGCACCCATTGCTGTCATGGCCGGGCTTGACCCGGCCATCCAGTAACATACGAAGCGTATTTGGTTTTTCATGGATGGCCCGGTCAAGCCGGGCCATGACAAACTGAGCGTACTGCAAGCGCATGGATTTCTTCACACGCTCCTTCGCGGGGACGACGGCAGCGGAACAGCCAAAGAGACCGTGTGCCCGGAGTTTTGCCCCTGTCACAAAAAAACCGATGAAAGGGCTCTCACGAAAACGGGCGGCCGATACCCGGCCGCCCTGATGGTGCACCCCTCGAAACGGACACTCTTGCTTGCCGTATCGAGGTATCGTACAGCAAGTTACTTAAGTGGCTGCTCCAAGGGAGCGGCGCCGAGGAAAAACTTCGTAAGGCGGAATTCCGATCCGAAATCTTCTTTCAAACCGCCGCTCACTTCGAAATCGTGCTTCAGATCGAGCGCCACGTGGATATCCCGTGTGATCGGCATCGAAAACTGGACGTGCCCTTTCAAGTAGTCATCCGTTCCCAACGATGTGGGGCCCAACACGAGGGGGTTCCCAAGTACACCGCCGGAGGCAATTTGGTTTCCGCCCCATGATTTTTCGACACCAACTGCGAGCCAAACGGCTTGGCCGAAGTCGTACCTTAGAAAGGCCTTCACATCGTAAGAGGTGTCTTGCGTCAGCTTATCGAACTGCTGCACTCCCAATGGGAAACCCAGATTTGCGGCAAGCGGAGCGGTACCGTCCGTGTGGATCGAAGCGTTTCCGATGAAGTCGAACCAGAAATTATGCAGCCCATACTTGCTCAGTCCCTCAGTAAAACCGATTTGAGGTACGTATGTATACTGGCCTGACGTGAACGGATTTATGGCTGCATTCTTATCGTAGACCCCGGTCGGCAGATAGACAATGCCCGTGACACCGAGATACCGCTCATTCTTTGGCTCTACGACAAGGCCATAAGTCGCCCACAGGACGGTGTCGCCGATGCCGCTTTTGGAGGATACCGGGTTTCCGTCAATGTTTGCATTCACGACATCCGCGCCAGTGAGGGCGCCTTCCAGGACCAGCGGGTGCCCAAAAAGCGTGGTAAAGTAGGTCAGCCGGGTGATGTCGGTGAGCACACCAACATTGGTTCCAAAAGTTTCCGGCAACCCCTTTTTTCCGAAAAGGTTATTTGAATTTTGAACATAGGTGTTCGCATGATCCATGCCCATATAATCGAGCACTAGCAGCGTTCCCGCTGGCAAAGCGAGTGCCTGATAGTCTCCCGCCCATGAATCGAAGCTGTTATCGGAACCTGCGAGAGCAGGCGATTGCACGAAGGCAACTCCGCTCAACAACGCCGCACCGAACGCATATGCTTGTAGCGCCGTTGCCCAACGGCGCTTCCCCTCTTGAAGCCCACCCATTTTTTTCTCCACCCAGGACTAATGACAATTTTGTCAGTCGCAATGATATGCGCTGGCAAACAAGTCTCAAGCGCTTTTTCCGTAGTCTGGATTTTGCAGGGGCGGACAGTGGCTCAATTGCAACGCGTTGGGATAGCTGAGGTTCCGGTGGAACCTCTTAGTTTTGGCGCTCCCTAGGGGAGTCGAACCCCTCTTTCAAGATTGAAAATCTCGTGTCCTAACCGATAGACGAAGGGAGCGCAGCCGTGTTGCCTGGCAAGGGGAGGATATAAGGCCGGTTTGCGCTGCTTGGCAAGAACGAAGGGAACGTCGATGCGGTCGCGATCCTACCGTGCGGCAGCGACATCCTCGATCTGGAATTCGACGCGGTTCCGGCCGCCCCATTCGTCGCGGGTGAGGCGCCCGGCGACGTGGCAGGCGAGGTCGCGTCCGTGGGCAAGGGCGGCACCCAGCTCGGATTGCGCGGCCCTGAACGCGACCGCGCTGATCTGGGCTCCATCGGCGGATTGCAGCGCGCAGCGCAGGTGGCCGCCCGAGAACTCCTTCAGCATGGTGAGGCGCACCGAGGGCAGGCAGAAACGCGGCGCGGGATTGCCCTGTCCGAAGGGGCCGGCATGTTCTAGCTGCTCTGCGAATTCGAGCGTCGCCGAGCGTGGCGTGAGCGCGCCGTCGACCGCTAGGGTCGCCACGGCAGCCGCTGCCCGGTAGGAAGACCCCAGCGCCTCGCGCATATAGGCGGCGAACTCGCGCATTCCGGCCTGCATGACGGTCACGCCTGCGGCCATAGTGTGGCCGCCGCCCTTCTTCGCGACACCTGCCTCAACCGCACCGCGCACGGCGGCTCCGATATCGACGCCGGTTATCGAGCGGGCCGATCCGGTTGCTTCGCCCGTGCTTTCGTCTTGCGAGAAGATCAGGGTGGGGCGTTGAAAGCGCTCCGTCAGCCGGCTCGCGGCGAGGCCGACGAGGCCCTTATGCCAATCGGCCGAACCCGCGATGACGATAGGGCAATCCGGGTCTTCGAGCAGCGCGCGATCTGCCCAGGCCGCCGCCTCCGCAACGGTTCTAAGCTCGATCTCGCGGCGCTCGCGGTTCAGCCGGTCCAGCGTTTGCGCGATCTGCGCCGCCTCCAGATCGTCCGCCGTAGCGAGCAGCCGCGCGCCAAGCCCAGCATCGCCAATACGCCCGCCCGCGTTGATCCGGGGGCCGAGAATGAAACCGAGCGTATAGGGCGTCGGCGGCTTGTTGACGCCAGCCGCGTCGCACAGCGCCTTCAGGCCGGCGTTCTGGCGGTTGCGGAGCATCTTAAGCCCCTGTACGACGAAGGCCCGGTTGACGCCCTTCAGCGGCACCACATCGCAAACCGTGGCAAGCGCCACCATGTCGAGCCAGCCCAGGAGGTCCGGCGCCTTGGTCTTTCCGTAGAAGCCGCTCGCGCGCAGCCGGCGCTGTAGCGCGATGCACAGGAGGAAGGTCACGCCTGCCGCGCAGAGATGGCCCTGGCCGCTCAGGCAATCCTGGCGGTTTGGATTGACGATGGCATGCGCGGGGGGCAGTTCCTCGCCCACTTGGTGGTGGTCCACGACAATCACATCGGCGCCGCGCTTCGCCGCAACTTCAAGCGGCTCGAAACCGGTCGAGCCGCAATCCACCGTAACGATCAGGCTGGCGCCATCGCCGATGAGCGAAGCGATGGCTTCGGAGTTCGGCCCATAACCTTCGGTGATGCGGTCCGGAATGTAGATGCGCGGCGTAAGCCCGTGGCTCGCCAGAAAGCGGTAGAGCAGGGCGGATGAAGCGGCGCCGTCTACGTCGTAATCGCCGAAAATCGCGATGTTCTCGCCAGCGGCGATGGCCCTTGCCAGACGCTCCGCTGCCTTGTCCATATCGGTCAGCGTCGCGGGGTCGGGGCAAAGCGCGCGGATGGTCGGATTGAGCACATCGGGCACCTCATCGAGCGAAACGTCGCGCGCGGCAAGCAGGCGGCCGATGATCTCCGGGAGATTGTGCCGCTGCGCTATGGCCGCGCCGAGATAGGCTTGAGAGGCCGGAAGCCGCTCCACCCATTTGAGCCCGCGTGCGGAGCGCTCGACGCCGAGAAACGGCGCATCCTTCCGCGGCGGCTGTTGCAGGGACAGGGATAGGGAACGCAATCGGCGGGCTCCATAATTAACTGGAGCCCGAGCTTATCTGATTTGCCGGTCTTGCAACGAAACGCGGCGGTGGATGGCTAGAGCCCATCGGGAAAAGGCCGCCGGCGCGCGGCCTTTTCATTGCGCGCTAAGTAGAGTTTCATAGGCCCACCTACGGACGAGCGCCCATGCCGGGGTTGAGGCAGACACCTGATATCACAGGGGAAAATTGGGTTCGTTTGGCAAAAATGCCCATTTTATATAAATAAGCATAATCAAGAAAAGGCTCTATTGTTTCCTTCCGTTCGAGGCCGAAAGCTGAGCATCCCGTTCGCAAGGAACGCGTCCGCAGCTGAGGGGCTTGCTGCAGTTGAAAACTTCACCACGCTCCCGCTTTCTGGCGCATGGATGCGCACGACGACAAGAAACGGCATGGTCAGGCGTGTTAGCGGGCAGCCCTCAAACTGAACGCGTTGAGACAGAAGTAGGCGGCTTACTCGCGCGACAAGCGGCCAGCCTGCTGAACCAGTCGCGGATAGTCTGTCATGACACTGAAGGAGGCACTGTTAGCGCCATAGGTGCCATTATGGAGCATTGTGAATTCATCCTGAAATTGTTGCCTAATCCATCTTTGCGAAAAACTCTGACCATCGGAGCTTTCCATCGCCTTCCGTAAGGGCACCTTAAGATTTTCGCAAATCCCATTGATTAAGGCGATAACGCTTAACAGCTTCTGGTCGCCGTTCGTGGAACCTAGAACCCTCAAATTGTAGTTGCCATGACTTTGGAATTAAGTTTCCCGCGATAAAACTAGCACGGCTAGCGTTGGGGTCAGCAAGTGCATTGAATATTTCTTTCTTGCCTTGCTGGTGCGAAATAATAAGTGGAAGGATATATAGCAACTGAATTCGACATTTATACGGCCATATAGTTATAATTGTTTCAAGTATATCCATGCACTGTTCGATATCTCGCAAACTCAGACGTGTCTTCAAAAACATATTGATAATGAATGGTAACGGCTCCATCACCGGTGACGATAGTTGCTCGGAGTTTGTTTTGTTTGCTAGAAATAATTTTTCTACAAATCTGTTTATCGCTGGAATAGTAAAAGAATATGAGTGATCGAAAAATCGCAACATGTATCTCTTGCTATCGAAATTGCTACCATAAACCGCATTGACCGAATGACATAGCTGTTCTGTATCGGTAGCGATGACGAATGCTACATTCGCAACGTCGAAAAGATGCTTAATCCTCTCAAGCAGTTGAATCGCATATGTCGGTCGGCATCGGTCTAGTTCATCAATTACGATGAATAGGGGGGCTTCCTTCCCGCTCTTTTGACAAGTCAATCAGTTTTGTTAAATTATCTTTAAAAGATTGCATCGACGTCTTGCTCTTATTAAAGTATTTAATGAGAGATTTTGCGTGGCTATCTACTAATTCTTCAACACTGGCCTCCAGAGACAGCTTCCGCAATTTCAAGCGCTTCGATTTTGTTCTGCTTTGGGGTGCTCGCGATCTCGTTGATCGCTTCCCCACCACTTTCGCCTATGGCTTTTTTTAAAAGCTGCTTGGTTCCGTGGACAACGGCAGCGCTTACGATCTCGAGACCGCTGGATTTTGTGATTTGCCAAACGTTCTTAAGGGAGCTGTATTTCTTCGTGAATGGCTTAAGAGCCTCATCAAGGGAAGCGATAACTGCTACCAGAGGATCTTGAGCGTGATCGTCAGTCCAGGCATTAATATAGACGGATACATAATTCTCCTCCGCCAACTGCTTTACCAACCGTCTCAGGAAAAAGGTTTTTCCCTGGCCCCACGCAGAATTTATATTCAGAACGTAGGATTTAGCCTCGCCTTTCTCGACCAACTCCGTAGAACGGCGAGATAAAAATCAATCAAAAATCGCGCATCTTGTTGACGCTCCAGGAGATCTTCTTGCCAAATATCCGTCTGGGGAGCGGCTTCGTGCTGCAAAATATCCTCCATGTCCAGACTTCCCAAGTCGGACAAGCTTAGTGTGAGTCGTCAATTGCGAACATCGGGATGTCTGCTTATTGAGGTTTTGCTGCACTTCGTTCGAAATCACTGAACATCCGCTGCCGACCCGGAGCAGGCATGCTGCGCATTCGTTGGGCAAGCCGGACGTTTGCTTACGGCTTCGCGACCATCACATAGAGGTTGGCGAGCGGGATTACGGTTGCGAGAACGCCCCAGATGTACCAATGCCGGTTCAGCCGCCAGTAAAGCGGCGGGACCGCGCCGCCGTTTTCGAAGGCGTGCGCCAGGCGGGCTTGGCGAATCTGGACGGGAATGAGGATCGCGATCCAGATCAAGCCGGACACGCCGAACAGGATTTGCGCCAAGAGCAGCCAGCCCGATCTCAGGTCGTATCCCGCGGCCGCCGCCATGCCGAAGACCGCCGGCGAGCACCAGGATCGCGCCGCCGAAGGTAAACACCCAGTCCGTTAGCGTCACAAGCCGTTGCGCGAAGCCTATCACCGCTGGATTCTTGGTCCGATCGGCCATGGCCTTCCATACGCCGGTGACGATAATGTTGCCGAGGAAGAGAACGATTCCCAGCATGTGAACGATCTTGAAAGCGGTGTATGGCGCCATGATTGGCCTCGTCAGTCGCTCCGATATTGTTTACAGTGTATACTACCATTTGTTTACAGTGTCAACAAGACCCGCGAGGAACCTCGCATGGACTCGAAATCGCAAAATGCGGCATCGCCGCCCCGCGCTAGGAAAGGGCTTAAGCTCCGGCTCGTCGAAATGGCCCGGCGCCTGCTTGAGCGCGATGGCCTGGATGCGCTGACGCTGCGTGCCGCCGCGCGCAAGGCCGGCGTTTCGCACATGGCGCCCTACCGGCACTTCAAGGACAAGGACGAGCTTCTGGCCGCCGTCGCCGAGCAGGGTTTTCGCGAATTGACGGAATTTATGGACGGCGCAACGGCCAGGAGCGGCGACCCCCGCACAGGCGGCCTCGCCTATGTGAGCTTCGCGCTTGAAAATCCCGCGCTCTACCGGATCATGTTCGGCGTGAAACTTGCGACCTTCGAACGGTCTCCCGGCCTCGTTGCGGCCGGCGCCGAAGCCTTCCAGCGCTGCCTGGATGCGAGCGGAGCCGGCGAGCCGGGCGCCAGCAATGGCGAGACGCCGGCCCGCGCAATTGCGCTTTGGTCCATCGTCCACGGCCTTGCGAGCCTTGCCATCGACGGGCTGGTTACGCTTCCGCCCAAAGGGCCTGACCGCGATGCGCGGATCGCCGCGATTTTGCGGGCGCTGGGCTGACACAGCTACCCTCATCGAACTTAGCCGTTCTTATTCACCCGCCGTGCGGATTTGGCTGGCGGGTGTAGCGTAAGGCATTGAAGCAGCGTATGAATTGGGTGTCGAGACCATCCATTGCGCGCGATTCGCCGGAGCCACACCCGCCATGCCTGACGATACCCCACTCAGCGTTCCCTATCCAGCCATCGCACGCAAGAAAGTCACAGCCGCGTTTGACGGCGGGCGGCTTTCCTCCGATAGCGGGGTCATGCTGCTTTCCTTGGCTGAGCGGCGCCGGGGCATTGCCAAGACCCTCGCTGCCCTGATCGCCGATCCGCGCGATCCGGCGCATGTCACACACACCGTGGAGGATGTGCTGAAGGCGCGCATCTTCGCCATTGCCTGCGGCTATCCCGACGGTAACGATCTCAACTGGCTGCGATCCGATCCCGCCTTCAAGCTCGCCTGCGGACGGCTGCCGGAGACGGGCGCCGATTTGTGCTCCCAGCCCACCGTTTCACGCTGGGAGAACGCGCCTACGCTGCGGGAGATCGTCCGGCTGACCTACGCACTGATCGATATCTGGTGCCGGAGTTATGCGAAGCCGCCCGTCTCAGTGGTTCTGGACATCGACGACACACTCGACGTCGCGCATGGCCATCAGGAGATGGCGGAATGGAATGCTCATTACGATGAGCGCTGTTTCCTGCCGATCCATATTTACGACACTGCCACAGGCCGTCCGGTCACCATGATCCTGCGCCCTGGCAAAACGCCGTCTGGCGCGGAAGTGCGCAGATGGCTGCGCCGCCTGATCAAGCGCATCCGCCAGCACTGGCCCAAGACGCATATCGTCATCCGGGGCGACGGCCATTACGGCCGCGACGAAGCCATGAGCTGGTGCGAGGATAACGGCGTCGATTACATTTTCGGCTTTGGCGGCAACACCGTGCTCGACCGGCTGGTCGAGGTAGAGGCAGACGATATCCGCACGCGCCGCGCCGAGGGGAAGCTTGCCGTTCTGCGCGGGTATGCCGAAACGCGCTACGGCGCCAAATCGTGGACCAGAGAACGCCGTGTCGCAGCCCGGATCGAAGCCAAGGAGAGCGATGAGGACGATATGCTGCGGCGTGGGATCGACATCCGCTACGTGGTCACCTCGCTAAAAAACGGTAACGCCGAACACCTCTACGGCACTGTCTATTGCGCTCGCGGACAGGCCGAAAATCTGATCAAGCAGCACAAGGCACAAACCGCCTCTGACCGCACGAGTTGCCGGTCGCCGCTCGCCAACCAATTCCGCCTCATCCTGCACACTGCCGCCTACTGGCTGCTGCTCGATGTGCGCGATCATGTTCCGTCCTGGCATCCTCTGCGGCAGAGCGAGTTCGCCAGCATCCGCCTCCATCTCCTGAAGGTCGCCGGGCGCTTCGTTGAGACAGCGAGCCGCATCCGTGTTGCTCTGGCCTCCTGCTGTCCGGAAGCCGGACTGTTCGGTCTCGTCGCGTTTTGGTTGCAACAATCCGGGCCGTGAACGGCGGGGCGCGCCGCCCCTGGAGCCCATATCGCCAACCTCCAACGCGTAAGCAGCATTCCCAGTCCTGATCAGCCCGCAGGCGGTTCCGCTCGCGGGGGGCAGAGGCGTGTTCAGCTGCAATGGACGTTAGAGACTGGGCTCAGACGCATAAGAAGGGTTAGTTGTCATGGCCCGGCTTGATCGCATGGGCGCTAGAATTAGCGGATGGTGTAACGAACGGGGGGAATCTCCCCTCACCCTGTCCCTCTCCCCATGGGAGAGGGGACGTCTTCTCAACGGGCACAGCGGGACTCCCTCTCCCATGGGGAGAGGGCTGGGGTGAGGGGAGAATCCCCCATTTATGTTGGCGCCCATGTGCGATTAACCCCGGCCATGACAGCGGTGGGCGTTTGCGTAACGTGGAACGCCGCGTTAGCGACAATACAATATCGGCTCCGCCGCCGGGAACCTCTTCGCGAATACGCCAGTTATCGGGACGGCTGGCTAAGCCGAGGAGATGGCTGTGAAATCCCGGATTATTCACCTAATAAACCCGAAGACGGATTCGCTCACGACGCGCCCGATATACTTCAACCGGGCCTTATATTCTCCGCTGGCCGGCCTGCTCGCCGTCGCCGCCTGTATTCCGCGCGACCAATACGAGGTTGTGCTGACGGACGAGAACATCGAGCCGATCGATTTCGAGCTGAAGGCGGACCTGGTGGGGATTTCCGCCATGACGGCCTATGTCAACCGCGGCTACGAAATCGCAGACGCCTTCCGTGCGCGCGGCGTGCCCGTGGCGATGGGCGGCGTGCATCCAAGCTTCATGCCGCATGAGGCACTAAGGCATTGCGATGCCGTGGTAATTGGCGAGGCCGAGCTTGTAATCGGCAAGCTGCTCAGCGATCTCAAGCAGGGCGCGATGCGCGGGATCTACAAGTCCGATAGGCTGCATCCGATGGCAGGGTTGCCGATGCCGCGCTACGATCTGCTCAAGAAGAACCGTTATGTAAACCGCACCTTCGTACAGACCTCGCGCGGCTGCCACCAGGGTTGCACCTTTTGCGCAGAGCCGCTCATGAACGGCCTCAAATTCCGCTACCGGCCGGTGGACGAGGTCGTGCAGGAGATCGAGAATTGTGGGTCGCGGGCCGTCTCAATCAACGACGCGGATTTTTTCGGCACGCCGGAACGCCCGAAGGAAGTCATGCGCGCGCTGAAGGGCCGCGGTATACGGTGGCAGCGCCGGCGTCACCTCCAAGCTCGCGCAGGAGGACAGCATGCTGGAGCTGGCAGCGGAAAGCGGCTGCTTCATGCTGAGCATCGGCTTCGAGTCCATCTCGCGCAACACGCTCAAAAGCGTACACAAGCACGTCAACCGGCCGGAGACCTTCGCCGCGCTGGTCGAAAAGCTACATTCCTACGGGATCATGGTGTTCGGCCTTTTCATGTTCGGTTTCGACGGCGACGGGCCTGAGGTCTTCGATGAGACGGTCTCCTTCAACATCGACGCCAAATACGACGCTTGCGCCTATTCAACGCTCACGCCCTATCCAGGTACGCTCACCTGGTACGAGATGAAGAAGGCGAACCGCATCGTCTCCTTCGACTGGAGCAAGTACGATCAGGGCCACGTTGTCTTCCTCCCCGGGCAGATGAGCGCCGGCGAGCTCTGCTGGGGCGGTAACCGCGCCTACAAGCGGTTCTATTCGGCGTCTTCCATCGCTAGCCGTTTTCCCCTGCGTGGGGCTCGGCGGCGCGCCCAGTGGACGATCTACAATTTGTTCATGCGCAAAGGCTCGATCACGGAGAAAATCGGAACGGTCCCGCCGCCAACCGCGGAGCCGGACGAGGCACCCATGCCCCCGATCCTGCCTATCAAGCGCGAATGGCGTGAAGCAGTGCTTGAGGCATCGAAAGGCCCCCGCGCCTTGCCGAAAACGGAGAAGGTGAAGTCTTAGAGTTTTCCGCCTCGCCCAACGCTGCGCCGAAAGCCGCCTCGGGCCAGTTCCCGCCTCACGCGCTTCACGGATTAATAATGACTGCTGCCAGCCACGGATTGGAAAGACTTCTTCTAAGGGGCATTCTTAATAATTAGAACGAACGGAGAACATATTCCGGTCCCCAGCTGTGCGCCGTCCCGTACTGGGCGTATAATGCCAGCAATTTTAGTCAAGTCGCGTGACCGACCGCTCAGGGAATTGAGCTATGAGATCCGTAAGCCATGTAGCGATGGCGGCGGTATTTGCTGCTGCCGTCGCGGGTGCCGGTTTGGCCGCGAGCGCATCCGCGATACGGGTGCAAGACGATTGCGACGATCTCCGGCAGGCTTGCCTGGATCGGGACGCAATGGGTGAGCGGGGCCAGGGCAATTGCAGGCGCTTTCGCGACCGGTGCGGGGTAAGCCCGGACTACTGCGCACGCTTGCTGGAGACATGTATCCAGGCGAAAGCGCTTGGCTTGAAGCATGAGCGAAGCTGCCGCCACTATCGCTTGGAGTGCCAAGCCTGACTGCGTTAGCGGTCATGCCCGCGCATGCTTGTATCCATCTAAGGGCTTGCTGCAAACTCAGTTGTCATGCGGGGCTTGACCGTGGCCGGGCTTGACCCGGCCATCCACTAAGCAATTAAGCACATTTGATTTATCATGGATGGCCCGGTCGAAGACGCGAAGCCGGGTTCGCGACGCCCCCCCCCCAAGCCCCCGCGCTAATCGTCCCAACCGGAGCTATAGCCCTCTTCCCTGTAATCGTCCCACCGGGAGCCATAGCTTCTTCCCTGGTAATCGCCCCAGCCGGAGCCATAGCGCTGCTCGCCATAGTACGCGGAGCTGTCACGCGGCCCGCGGCCGTACGCGGGACCATCGTATAAGGGACCATCGTATGAAGAGCCGTAGTATCCGTGATCGTAGCCCCGCCCGCTGTAATATGCGGATTCGTAATAAGAGTGGTCACGGTAAGCGGAGCCATAGCCCGAGTCGCCGTAATATTCGGTGCCGTAGTAAGAGTAGCCATGGTAAGCGGAATCATAGTCCGGCTCGCCGTAATATTCGGGGCCATAGTAGCCGGAGCCATAGTAGGGCCGGCTGAAAAAGTCGCTGCCGCGGGCCGCGCCGTGAGCGGCGCCTCTGAAAGCGCCCGAGATCGCGCCAAACGTACCGCCGATCAAGGCGCCGGGTATTGCCGCGAGGCCCGGTCCGTCATAGCCGCGGCGGTAGGCGAACCAGTTTTCGTATTCGCGGGCCCGCTGGACTTCATCGTACGTGGCGATGACCTTAGGCTCGCCCGGGAGCCACAAAGCGGGGTAGCCCCAAAAAGCAGGCCTTATGGAGCCATAGCCGGAATGCCGGACGCGGCGCCGGTAATTGTCGCCGTGGTAGTAGTAATCCACCTTTACGATCGGGGCATCGTTGCGTTGCAGAGCAAGGCCGGCGGAAACGGGCTCGGCGCTGGCTGCCGTCAAAGCGGAGGCCGCGGCCAAGCAAGCGGCGGCGGCGAAGACTAATCCCTTGTAAGACATACCTATTCCCTATCGGCTGCATCGGCGGAGCGCCGCCGGTTACACAAGCGGCCGCTTTCTTCCAGGGATTGAACCACTTATGCTGCGCCACTCCAAGCGTAGCTATTTAATATGATTAATCTAAAATTGATGGACCTCAATTATCCCTGCTCGCGGCCATAATTGCCCCGGCTGCCCGGCGGGCATATCGGCCTCTTTATGGGCGCGCGCACTTTGAAGGAGCATTGGCCGCCAATTGCCCGATGGATTGCCGCTCACTCATAAGCAGTGGCCGGTTAGCCATTCTCCCTGCGGCGGCGACGGGCCATGAGAGGCCGTTCTTCCCATAGTGTTGCAATGTCTGCCCACGCCGCCAGCGGAACTCCGGCGCGTGACGCCGGCTCCAGTGCCAGGCGTCGGGCATCTTTTTGTTCGCTCCCAGTGTAGCGCCGTCCGGCCTATCGCTAGGGCGGCGCTCCGATGCCGAAGTTTGCCCAGGAGCCGAAGTCGATGGCGCAGCTTTAATGAAAAGCTATTAGTTTCCGGTGCTGTATTTTAAGCTGCAAAACGAAACCGTCACCCAAGAAACACGCACATTATACATAGGCGGTACAAAAGAAGATTTCGCTTCAACTCAGATGGCTTTTAGGGCAGTGCTGTTACCGGAGAAAGCGGGAGCCGCGCAGTCGCTGCAGGGCCGTTAAAATTGCCCCAAACAAATAGCTTCGCGGCGCGCTTTTTATGGCGCGGACGGGAGGCTGCTCGTGTTTCAGGGGTTGGTGACGTTTGGACTCACGCGGCGTCCGATTGCGCTGCTACTGCTTGCCGCCTTTATTGTCGCCGGTGCCATAGCCTTCACAAAGCTCGCCATCGAAGCCTATCCCAACCCGGCTCCGGTGATAATAGAGGTCACGGCGCAATCGCCGGGATTATCCGCGGAGGAGATGGAACGGCTTTACACGATCCCAATCGAGGTAGGGCTGGCCCCGACACCTGGCGTCAATAATATCCGGTCGACGTCGTTCTATGGTCTTTCCTTTGTCCGCGTTACCTTCGAATATGGCGTCGACTATTACCAGGCATTGCAGCAAGTCGGGCTTAATCTTCAGCAAAACGTAAGCCTTCCCAACAATGTTCAGCCGCAAATCCAAGCATCGAGCGTCGTTGGCGAAATCTACCGCTATCAGATCAAAGGCCCGGCGCATTTTGGCATCACAAACCTCCGGACCATTCAAGATTGGATTCTGCAGCGGCGTCTGTTGACTGTGCCAGGCGTCGTCCAGGTGAACACCTGGGGAGGCACCACCAAGGAATACGAGGTCGAGGCCGATCTGGACAGGCTCGAAGCCTATGGGATCACCTTGCCGCAGCTCGTTAGTGTAATCAGCAACGCGAACGTGAATATCGGCGCGCGCAGCATCGATATAGGCAAGCAGTCGGTGAACATCCGCGGCATCGGTTTGATCGATAGCGGAGGGGCCGAGGACCTGACCCAAGGCCGCAACGTCGAGGACATCGAAAAGATCACGCTAACGCAGTTCAACGGCGTGCCCGTTCAAGTCAAAGATGTCGCCCGCGTTTTTGTCGGGAACGTGCCGCGCCTGGGCAAGGCCGGCCGGGATCACGAGGACGACGTGGTTGCCGCAATTGTGGTCATGAACCGCACGCTGCACACCAACGATGTCATTGCACGGATCAAGGACGAGGTCGACAAGCTCAACTCCGATGGCACGCTTCCGCCAGGGGTATCGATTGTCCCCATTTACGATAGGACGACGCTCGTCAATGTGACGACCAGCACGGTGCTCCATAATCTTGTGGTCGGTTGCGCCTTGATCTTCCTTCTGCAATGGATCTTCCTTGGCGACTTGCGAAGCGCGCTCATTGTTGCAATCAACATTCCCTTCGCGCTTTTCTTCAGCATCATCGTCATCGTGCTGCGAGGAGAGGACGCAAATCTTCTGTCTCTCGGCGCGGTCGATTTTGGCATCGTGGTCGATTCCGCGGTGATTCTGGTTGAAAACATATTCCGGGTCTTTCAGGCCAAGGAGCGGGAGGAGCTGTTAAAAAGGGCTGTTCCGCTTTCCAACGTGTCCGAGGACGAAAACTTCTTAACGCGAATCCGGCTGATTTTTGTAAGCGCGACCCAGGTTGAGTCGGCAATCCTGTTCTCCACGCTCATTATTTTGGCGGCTTTTGTTCCGCTTTTCACCATGCAGGGGGTCGAAGGGCAAATATTCAACCCGATGGCGCGGACCTACGCCTACGCTCTCGTCGGTGCGCTGTTCGCGACCTTCACCATCACCCCAGTATTGTCCTCGCTGCTGCTTCCCCTGCATGTTCAAGAGGCGGAAACGATGATCGTGCGCGCCGCGCATGCGGTCTACGATCCACTTTTGAGGTTGGTCCTCAGATTCCGGCTGACCACCGTTCTCGTTGGCGTTGCGTTCCTGCTTGTGAGCGGATTTTTTGGCTCCAAACTCGGCACCGAATTTCTCCCCGCGCTTGAGGAGGGCAATTTATGGATCCGGGCTTCCATGCCGCCTACGATCTCGCTCACTGCCGGCATGCCTATTGTAGACCGGATGCGCGAGCTTTTGAAAAGCCACCCGGAAGTCATCACGGTCGTCTCTCAGCATGGCCGCCCCGACAATGGCAGCGACGCTACAGGATTTTTCAACGCGGAATTCTTCGTACCTTTGAAGCCCTTCGAAGAATGGGCGCCAGGCCGCCACAAGGAAGACCTCGTTAAGGATCTGCAGGATGAATTCGGAAAGGAGTTCGTCGGGATCGATCTCAATTTCTCGCAGTATATCCAGGATAATATCGAGGAGAGCCTATCCGGCGTGAAAGGAGCGAACTCGATCAAGATTATCGGTTCGAGCCTCACAAAGCTTGAGGAGATTGCGACCCAGGTCAAACGGATCATGCAAGACGTGCCCGGCGTTGCCGATCTCGGCATTTTCCGGGTGCTTGGCCAGCCTAATCTCAATATCAAGGTAGACCGGGAAAAGGCGGCCCGGTACGGCCTGAACTCAGGCGATATCAACACCTTCGTGCAGACCGCATTCGGCGGAAACGTTGCGACCACCACCTACGAGTCCGACCGGCAGTTCGGCGTCAATGTCCGTGCCGCTCCCAAGTTCAGGGACAGCATCGACGCGGTCCGGAACGCGAAGATCGGGGTGCAGATGGCGAGCGGCATTGCCTATATCCCTTTGAGCGAGGTGGCCAATATTTCGCTCGACACAGGCGCCTCCTATATTTTCCACGAACGCAATCAGCGCTTCATCCCGATAAAGTTCAGCGTCCGGGGCCGCGATCTCGGAAGCACCATTTCCGATGGGAAGGAGCGCATTGCCAAGGCCCTCACGCTGCCTACCGGCTACCGGATGATATGGGCAGGCGAATTCGAGGAGCTTGAGCAAGCGCAAAAGCGGCTTTCCGTTATCGTGCCGATCAGTATCCTGCTGATCCTCGGGCTGCTCTACAGCTTGTTCAATAGCCTGCGCGATAGCCTTGTCGTGTTGGCGGGCTTTCTCTTTGCCGTGGCGGGCGGGCTGATTGCGCTCTTCTTCTCGGGCGAAGCCTTCGGTATCTCCGCAGCAATCGGTTTTGTTTCCCTGCTGGGCATTTCGGTGATGAATGGCATTCTACTTATTACTTACTTTAATGAAGTGCGCAGCGGAGGCGTTTCAGCAGGAGAAGCCATGTACGAGGCAGCCACCAATCGCATGCGTGCGGTTTTGATGACCGGATTCTCCGCGGCCATCGGTCTATTACCCGCGGCCTTTTCGACCGCGATCGGCAGCCAAGTACAGCGTCCGCTCGCGATCGTCGTCGTCGGCGGAATGCTGATCGGCCCCATCATGCTGCTGATCTTCGTACCGGCGCTGCAGGCTCTGATTCTAGGCAGAAATGGCGGCGCTCAGGCCGAAAGCCCGGAAGAGGCGGAAGTTTCTTAGCCGTCGCAGGTCCGTCACTATGAAAAAGCGCGAGCCCCCGGCGCGCATCCGTCAAATCATGCTGGCGATGATCGATAAAGGTAAGCCGGAACGAGGCCCATCCCGCTATTGGGCGCCGTTCGTGCTCGTGGGTGAGGGCGCGATAGCGAAGTAGCGAGTATGCCGGCAATGTGAAGCGAAACCCGAAGGAAAACTTTGATTCTGGCCACTTCTCCTCTGGGTCATGAACGGCCGGTCACACGGCGCCGGTGCTGTGCACCGGTCAGTCTATATGTAGTGGGTGTCTGCGTTAACCGGATAGGCATAGATTGAGGCGGGGATGCCATTACCTCGCCATAGACTGGACATTATAGCACTCAAATTACTTAAAACATGTTCACGGCACGGGGACGCCAATGACCAAAGAACGCGACGGGCAGGAGCAGAGCTTCCGCACCCATGATGGCATCAACCTGTTCTACCGTTACTGGCCGGCCACCGCGCCGCGCCGGGGCTGCGTGGCGATGTTCCATCGCGGACACGAGCACTCGGGCGGGATGGCTCATCTGGCCACGGAATTGAACCTGCCGGATTTCGACTTCTTCGCCTGGGACATGCGCGGACACGGCCGCTCGCCGGGCGAACGCGGAGACTCCCCAAGCTTCGGCACTTCGGTGCGGGATGTGCAGACATTTATCGATCACATCGGCGCCACTTACGGCATCGCTCCAGAGGACATGGCAGTTCTGGCGCAAAGCGTTGGAGCGGTTCTCGTTGCCACATGGGCGCACGATTACGCTCCGCGCATCCGCGCCATGGTGCTGGCCTCACCTGCCTTTAGCGTG
The DNA here is from genome assembly GCA_963785355.1 of uncultured Alphaproteobacteria bacterium. Lineage (GTDB taxonomy): Bacteria > Pseudomonadota > Alphaproteobacteria > Rhizobiales > Rhodomicrobiaceae > Rhodomicrobium. Next base: position 27,753 of record CAWAVJ010000059.1, on the reverse strand, counting down.
AAACTTCACATCCCCTTCGCATGGCCCGCCCTGCGCCTGCTGAAGGCAACGCGCGGCAACTTCTTCGTGAAAAGCTATGTGAAATCGCAGCACCTTACCCGCGACCCGAAACGGCAGGCTTGGTACGATACCGATCCGCTGATCGCCCGCGCGATTTCAGTGAACATGCTTCTGGCGCTGGCCGATGCTGGCAAACGCGTGGTTGCCGACGCTCAGGCTATCGCGGCGCCCGTGCAACTCTTGATTTCTGGTAGCGACTGGGTCGTGCATCAGCGACCGCAGTACCAGTTTTTCGAGCGGCTCAGCTCGCCGGTCAAGGAAATGCACATATTCGACGGCTTCTATCACGACACCCTCGGCGAGCTCGACCGCGCCAAGGCGTTGGACAAGGTGCGGAGCTTCATCGAGCGTACGTTTGCGAAGAACCCGGTGCGGGTAGATTTGCGCAACGCCGATAAGGCTGGGCCAACGCACGAGGAAGCTGCGGCACTCTCCAAGCCATTGCCGCCACTCAGCCCGCAGGGGCTCTACTGGGCGGCTATGCGCCTCAACATGAAGATCGGCGGATATTTCTCGCGGGGCATCAGGCTCGGGCAGGAGACTGGCTTCAACTCCGGCAGTACGCTCGACTACGTCTACCGCAACGAAGCCGCAGGCGCCGGCCCATCGGACGGCTCATCGACCGCCAATATCTAAACGCCATCGGCTGGCGCGGCATCCGCCAGCGCAAATTGAACCTGGAGGAGCTGCTCCGCCGGGCCATGGAGGCCGTTGCTGCGGAGGGGAGGCCCATTCGCGTGGCCGACATCGCCGCGGGGCATGGCCGCTATGTGCTTGAGGCGCTGGACGGCGCTGCCGTGCGGCCCGCCTCGATCCTGCTTCGCGATTTCAGCGATATCAACGTCCGCGACGGCGCCGCGCTGATCGAGGCTAAGAAGTTGCACGGCATCGCTCGCTTCGAGAAGGGCGATGCCTTCGACCGGCAATCGCTGGCCGCCATAGCCCCGCGTCCCACCATCGGCATCGTGTCCGGCCTTTACGAGCTGTTCCCGGAAAACGGCCTTGTGTGCCAATCGCTTGCAGGACTGGCGGAGGCTATCGAGCCCGGCGGGTATCTCCTTTACACCTGCCAGCCCTGGCATCCGCAATTGGAAATGATTGCGCGCGTGCTGACAAGCCATCGCGCCGGCAAGGCCTGGGTGATGCGCCGCCGCACGCAAGGCGAGATGGACCAGCTGGTGGAGGAGGCTGGCTTCCGCAAGCTAGAGGAGCGCATCGACGAGTGGGGCATCTTCACCGTATCCATGGCACGCCGGGAAGAACGCAGCGATGAATCCGTTTAAGCTTTTGGACAAGCACCCGGAACCGCCTGCAAACCGATGCCCAGCGAGATAGCAGCGAAGCTAATGTGAGTTTGTAAGCAAAATCCGGTAACGACGACGTCTCCACAATATGCTAGCCTCAAAGCCAAATGCGGAGATGGCTTATGACTGCTACTTTAAGAAAGAGCCGGGCGGTAAAACGCGACAGTCTCAATCTGCGCATAAAGCCTTCAGAGCGCAGCTTGATCGATCGGGCCGCCGCCGCCCTCGGCAAGAACCGCACAGATTTCATCTTGGACGCCGCGCGCCACGCCGCCGAGGAAGCTCTGCTCGACCGGGTGCTGTTCCCGGTCAGCCCAGAAGCATATGCCGAGTTTCTCGCGCGCCTGGATGCGCCGCCGCAGCCCAATGAGCGCTTGCGCCGCGCCATGCAAACGCCCGCCCCTTGGGACCCCGCGTGACGTTATCGCCTCCCGAGCCGCTTACCGAAGCTCACCAGCTTTCCGGTTTCAACTCCGGTGTTGCTTCCCTCGACGGCTGGCTTACGCGCCGCGCGCTTCAAAACCAAGTAAGCGGAGCGTCCCGCACCTTTGTTCTTTGCGAAGGCGAAAAGGTCATTGCCTACTATGCCCTGGCATCGGGCGGGGTGCATGTCATCGAAGCGAGCGGGCGGTTCCGGCGCAATATGCCTGATCCTATCCCCGTCGCGGTGCTGGGGCGGCTCGCAATCGGCAGCGCTTACCAAAAGAAAGGCATCGGCCGCGCCCTTTTTCGCGATGCGGGCCTGCGCGTTATCCAGGCAGCGGACAGCATCGGTATCCGGGGCATTCTCGTGCACGCGATTTCGGAGGACGCCAAAGCTTTCTATCTTGCGCTTGGCTTCGATCTATCGCCGCTCGACCCGATGACGCTCATGATAACGCTTGCCGATCTTCGTGCGGCGCTATGACCGCTCTCTGGGAAATGGCTTCGCCGGCCGGCATCGAGGAAGTGTAGCGCACCGGAGATAGAATTATCCGGGGGGCGCGCTGCGCGTCAGCCGGCGGTTGCTTCGGCGCAAGGATCGTGACAAAGCATTCCCTCACGCTTCGTCAAAAACGCTCCCCCCTTGGCACGCCGATGAAATTCACGCTCTCCTGGCTTAAGGACCACCTGCAAACCGATGCCACGCTCGACGCGATCGCATCGAAGCTGACGCTGATCGGCCTTGAGGTTGAAGGCATCGAGGACCCGGCGGCGAAACTCAAGGATTTCATCGTCGCGCGGGTGCTCGAAGCGGCGCCGCATCCGAATGCGGACAAGCTGCGCGTGTTGAAGGTCGATGCCGGCTCGGGCGTAGTGCAAGTGGTCTGCGGCGCGCCCAACGCCCGCAAGGGCCTCATCGGCGTGTTTGCGGCGCCCGGCATGCATGTGCCTGGCCTCAAGGTCACGCTCGGCAAGGCGAGCATCCGCGGCGTCGATTCCGCCGGCATGATGTGCTCGGAGCGCGAGCTTGAGCTCTCCACCGAACATAGCGGCATAATCGAGCTGCCCGGGCAGATGAAGACACACGTGGGCGAGCGCTTTGTGGACGCGATGGGCCTGCACGATCCGGTCATCGACGTCGCCATCACGCCGAACCGGCCCGATTGCCTCGGCGTGCGCGGCATCGCGCGCGATCTTGCGGCGGCGGGACTCGGCCGGCTGAGCGGGCCGGCGAAGGCTACACCGGGGAAGGCGAATTCGATTGCCCCATCCCGATCAAGCTGCAGTTCCCCAAGGGCGCCGAAAATGCCTGCCCGGTTTTCGCCGGCCGCGTCATTCGCGGCATCAGAAACAAGGCCTCGCCCGAATGGATGCAGCGCCGGCTGCGCGCGATAGGCTTGCGGCCGATCAACGCCGCGGTGGATGTGACGAATTATATTTCTATCGACCGTGCGCGGCCTTTGCATGTCTATGACGCGGATAAGCTTCATGCGCCGGTCATGGCACGGCTCGGCAAGCATGGCGAAAGCTTCGTGGCGCTCGACGGCAAGACTTACGAGGTGGACGAGACCATGTGCGTGATCGCCGATAAGGCGCACGTTCTGGGCCTTGGCGGCGTCATGGGCGGCGAGACGTCCGGCGCCACGGAAGAAACGGCCACGATTTTCATCGAAAGCGCCTATTTCGATCCGGCGCGCACCGCCGCCACCGGCCGCAAGACCGGCATCAACTCCGACGCGCGCTACCGTTTCGAACGCGGGATCGATCCCAAGTCGGAGCTGCTGGGCCTCAATCTCGCGACGCAGATGATCCTCAAGTTCTGCGGCGGCGAACCAAGTACGCCGATTGTGGCCGGCCGCGAGCCCGATGGCCGGCCCGCGATCCGCTTCGATCCGGCGCGCGTTCAAAAGCTTTCCGGCGCGAAATTCACGAATGCCGAAACCGTGTCCACGCTGAAGAAGCTGGGCTTCACGGTGGAAGGCAAAGCGCCGGGCTTAAGTGTGACGCCGCCCTCCTGGCGGCCCGATGTCCACGGCGCCGCCGACCTCATCGAGGAGGTGGTGCGCCTTTCGGGTGCGGAGCGCATTCCAAGCACGCCGCTGCCGCGCGAGGCAGGCGTTGCGAAAGCGGTGCTGACGCCCAGCCAGAAGCGCGTGCTTAGCGCACGCCGCGCACTTGCCGCCCGCGGCCTCGTCGAAGCCGTAACCTGGTCGTTCGTGGCGGAACCGCAGGCGCGGCTCTTCGGCGGCGGCGCGGCCGAACTTCGCCTGGCCAATCCCATTTCGAGCGAAATGACTGACATGCGGCCGAGCCTGCTGCCCGGCCTGCTTTCGGCCGCGCGCGCCAACGCCAATCGCGGCTTCGAGGATGCCGCGCTGTTCGAGGTGGGGCAGGTCTTCCGTGGCGAGAAGCCAGAGGACCAAAGCAACGTGGCGGGCGGCGTTCGCACGGGCACAGCCCGCTTGACCGGCGGCGGCCGGCACTGGGACGGCGCGGCCAAAGCCGCCGATGTTTTCGACGCCAAAGCCGATGCGCTCGCCGTGCTGGCCGCGCTCGGGCTCGATATCGCAAAGCTGCAAACGTCCCGCAATGCACCGGTCTGGTATCATCCCGGCCGTTCCGGTGCGCTTCAGCTTGGGCCGAAGACCGTGCTTGCCCATTTCGGGGAACTGCATCCGGAGACCTTGAAGGCGCTGGATATAAAGGGACCCGCCGCTGTGTTCGAGGTCTTCCTCGACAACGTTCCCGCCTCGCGCAAGAAGGGCACGGCCAAGGGCGCGCTCGTTGCGAGCGATTTCCAGCCTGTCCAGCGCGATTTCGCATTCATCGTCGACAAGGCCGTTGAGGCTTCTTCGGTGCTGAGGGCCGCGGAAGGGGCCGAGAAAGGCCTTATTTCGCGCATCAGCGTTTTCGACGTATTCGAGGGGCAGGGCGTGCCCGCGGGCAAGAAGTCGCTCGGCCTCGAAATCACCCTGACGCCGCTCGACCGCACCTTGACCGAAGCCGAAATCGAGGCAGTGTCCGCTAAGGTTGTAGCGCAAGTGAAAAAGGCGACAGGCGCGGAACTGCGAACTTGAAGCTTCTCGTTACGGAGCATAGGTTTACACGGCCTGCCTGAAAAGCGGCCAATTTTAACCGCAAAAACGGCAATCATCTTTTCTATTTGTGACATAATCTACATTTTGTGGAACGTCTTTACTATGAGCACATAATATAGATTGATCAGGCGGCGAGGTTCCATATATACTCTAGCGTATGGCCACGGTGACGCTGCGTATGACCCTGTTAAGTCCACAACCGAACGGAAAGAATTTGCGCGGCTTCGCCCCTTGCCTGCGGGTGAAGCGGGCTGTCGGCCGGCTTTGGCGCAAATTCATCGCAGACGAACAGCCCGATGAGAAGGAACGCTCACGCCAGAAGCGGATCGACAATATCATGCACGATGTGGTGCTGATGGAAGCCATGCGGCGCTGGGAACTTGAAACCAAGCGTCAGGAAGTTTCGAAAGACGGCCCCGTCGACGAGGAATAAGGATGCCGGGTAGTGTGTAGTGTCTCAGGTGTTTGCGGGGCGCTTTTCGCCTTTAGGGTCTTGCTTTAGGCTAAGCACATAGGAGTTTGGCAAGGAATTCCAGCCTCGCTCTAAGAAGGGGGCGGCATGTATTTTCCTGATCTCACGCCATATTGCTACGGAAGAACTGAGCCACAGCAAGACATATTAAATGTCGGTTGGCTTTCCAATGCCCACCCATTTGAGCGTGGAGCGCCGGACGCGCGTTTGGTGAGCGCGCTCGAGCGACTAATCGCTTCCCCCGCCAATCTCTATCGCGGCAAACACTTATGCGAGTTCTGCCCAGAGCCGCCAATCATCCTCCGGAATGGTATGCGATTTATTGATCCCAAGCCGGGTACGGAAGGCAATGGAGAAATACGGGTGACGGGAGAAGGTGGGATAACCTATGTGGCGCCCGGCCTTGTAGCGCATTACGTTTCGGTCCACGGGTATGTTCCGCCTAAGCAATTCGTGCAAGCGGTCTTAAAAGCCGTAAGTGATTAAAAAACACCTGAGGCAGTACCGGATGCCGCCTTCGCACGCTCCTTCGCGGGAATGACGCTGCGGCGTCTTCCCCGGCGCCCGCTATTTCGATTTTTTCACACATTCAATGGCGTCCGGCGCTGGGACGCGCGAAGGGGCGGCGTTGCGCGCGAGCAATAGCCGTGCTGGAAAAGCCGCACTCGCTCTTTGCAAACTGGCTAGCCCCCGGCTATATAGTGCACATCGGTTTCCCCAAAGGGCAGAGTACGGCGCGGACATGGAGCTGCGGCACATCCCTTTTAAGAAGATGAACGGCCTCGGCAACGATTTCGTCATAATCGACGCCCGTGCCGAGCCGTTGCGGCTGTCCGCGGCTGCCGCCGGGGCGATTGCGAGCCGTGCCGGGGGAGCGGGCTGCGATCAGGTCATCGTGCTGGAACCTTCGCGCGCCGCCGATGTGTTCATGCGCATTTTGAATGCCGACGGCTCGGAAGTGAGCGCCTGCGGCAATGCGAGCCGCTGCGTGGCCGTGCTGCTGAGCGCCGGGCTTGGCCGGGACCGGCTCACCATCGAAACCCGCGCCGGCGTGCTCGATGCCGAGGCCAGGGCAGACGGTCTTGCCGCCGTCGATATGGGCGCGCCCCGCTTTGAATGGGACCAAATTCCGCTGTCCCGCGCCTTCGAGGATACGCGCGCGATCGATCTCACCTACGCCTTGCCCGATGGCCGCACGCTGGAGCGCCCCAGCGTTGTGAACGTTGGCAATCCGCACTGCATTTTCTGGGTTCAGGATGCCGATAGCTACGATCTGGCGTCCTTCGGGCGCGGCGCTGGAGCATCACCCGCTTTTCCCTGAGCGCGCGAATATTTCGCTCGCCGAAGTGAAGACCCCCTCACCCCAGCCCTCTCCCAGCAAGCTCGCCTTGGCGAGCTTGCCACTTTCGCTGCCGCACCCGCAAGCGGGTGCGGACGGGGAGAGGGAGCAGGCTGCGGCCCGTTATTCGAGGGGTGAGGACAATTCCAGCGTCCTCTCTCCCCTCGGGGAGAGAGACAGAGTGAGGGGGGACTTTTCCTCTCACCTCAAGCTACACGTGTGGGAGCGGGGCACGGGCATCACGCGCGCCTGCGGAACGGCGGCTTGCGCTGCTGCCGTCGCGGCTGCCCGGACTGGGCGCACTGGGCGGCGGGTGTCAGTGGAGCTTCCCGGCGGCACCCTGTTCATCGAATGGCGCCACGCTGATGACCACATTCTCATGACTGGCTCAACCGAATTCGAGTTCGAAGGCGTGCTCGGCTTCAATCGCGAGGACCGGCTGGTTCAGGTGGGGCGGCAGCCATGAGCGTCGAGGTCATCTCTTTCGGCTGCCGGCTGAACAGCTTCGAGAGCGAGGTGGCGAAGAAGCTCGCCGAGGAGGCGGGGCTTGACGGCGCCGTCATCGTCAACACCTGCGCGGTGACGGCCGAGGCCGTGCGCCAGGCGCGGCAGGCGATCCGCAAGGCGCGCCGCGAACGTCCCGGCGCGAAGATCATCGTCACCGGCTGCGCCGCTCAGATCGAGCCCGGCACCTTCGCCGATATGGCCGAGGCCGACCACGTGATCGGCAATGCAGAGAAGACGAATGCCGCGACCTTCCTCGAAATCGCGGGCGGGGAGCTGGCGCGCGTCAAGGTGAACGATATCGCCTCGGTCCGCGAAACCGCACAGCACATGGTGGCGGGCTTCGGCGGGCGCGCGCGCGCCTATGTCGAAGTGCAGAACGGCTGCGATCACCGCTGCACCTTTTGCGTGATCCCCTATGGGCGCGGGCCGTCGCGCTCGGTGCCCGCGGGTGACGTCGTGCGCCAGATCCGCGCGCTGGCTGAACAGGGCTACCGCGAGGTGGTGCTGACCGGCGTCGATCTCACCTCCTACGGCGCCGATCTTCCCGGCGGCATGACACTCGGCCGGCTGGTGCGCACGATCCTGCGGCTGGTGCCGGAGCTGCCGCGCCTGCGGCTTTCCTCCATCGATACGATTGAGGCGGACGGCGAGCTGATCGCGGCATTCGCGGAGGAGGAGCGGCTGATGCCGCATCTGCATCTCTCGCTGCAATCGGGCGACAACCTCATTCTGAAGCGCATGAAGCGGCGGCACTCGCGCGAGGACGTCATCAAGTTTTGCGAGACCGTGAGCGATCTGCGGCCCGGCATGGTGTTCGGCGCGGACCTGATCGCTGGCTTCCCGACCGAAGATGAGGCCATGTTTGCCAATACGCTCCGGCTCGCCGACGAGTGCGGCCTGAGCTTCATGCATGTGTTCCCGTTCTCGGCGCGGCCCGAAGACGCCCGCCGCGCGCATGCCGCAGCTCGACCGCGGGCTCGTCAAGGAGCGGGCCGCGCGGCTTCGGGGCAAGGCGTCCGAACGCCTCACGGTGCATCTGGAGGCCGAGCAGAACAAGGTGTTCGACGTTTTGATGGAGCGCGGCAGCCTTGGGCGCACGCCAGGCTTTACCGAGATCGAGATCGCGGTGAACGCGGCCAGCCAGGGCGCTATCGTAAAGAGCTCGCGCCACGGGGCTTGCAAAGAGCCGCCTAATCGGCGAGCGTCTCGCACCATGAGCGAAAGTGGAAAGCGAAAACTGTTCGGCCGGTTATTCGGGGGCGGCAAGCCGTCCGCGCCCGAGCCCGCCCTGTCATTGAGGAACAATCCGGCGGGCGAGCCGCTCGCCGGAGAAGCCGCGCCGCTAGAGCAGGCGGCGGTGCTGGAGCAGGCCGCGGTGCCGGAGCAGGTCCAGGCTGTGCAAGCTCCGGCTGAGCCTGTGGCTGCGGCTGAGCCCGCGCCTGCAGAAGGCGAAAAGGAAGGGAACGCGGCTTGGCTGGTTTCAGCGGCTCAAGCAGGGGCTGACCCGCACCTCGTCGCGCCTGACCGAAGGCATCACCAGCGTTTTCACCAAGCGCAAGCTCGACGATGAGACGCTGGAGGAGCTTGAAGACCTGCTCATTCAGGCCGATCTCGGCCTCGACGTGGCGGCAAGCGTCACGGCTGCCTTGAAGAAGTCCCGCTACAATAGCGACATATCGCGCCGGAAGAGGTGCGCGCTATCCTGGCGCAGGAGGTTGAGAAGGTGCTGGCGCCGGTGGCCCGGCCGCTTGAAATCGACGCCGCGAAGAAGCCCCACGTGGTGCTGATGGTTGGTGTGAACGGCACCGGCAAGACCACCACCATCGGCAAATATGCGAGCCAATTCACCAAGCAGGGCTTCAAGGTCATGCTTGCCGCCGGCGATACGTTCAGGGCCGCCGCCATCGAGCAGCTCAAGATTTGGGGCGAGCGCACCGGTGCTCGCCGTGGTCGCGGGCGAGCCGGGCGCCGATGCCGCGGGGCTAGCCTTCGATGCCCTGCGGCGTGCCCATGATGAAAACTATGACATTCTTCTGGTTGACACCGCGGGCCGGTTGCAGAATAAAACGGCATTGATGGCGGAACTGGAAAAAGTCATTCGCGTTATCAAGAAAATCGATAGCACCGCGCCGCATTCGGTAGTGCTGACGCTGGACGCGACGACGGGGCAAAACGCTCTGTCGCAGGTCGAGATTTTCGGCAAGATCGCAGGCGTGACTGGGCTCGTGATGACCAAGCTCGACGGCACGGCGCGCGGCGGAATTCTGGTCGCCATATCGAGCAAATATGCGCTGCCCGTCCATGCCATCGGCGTTGGCGAGAGCGCGGCCGATTTGCAAGCCTTCGAGGCGAAGGATTTCGCGCGTGCCATAGCGGGCGTAGCATAGACTCAAGAGAGGGCCCGGATGGAGCAGTCGAACGGCGCCGGCAAGAAACCGGAAACCAACCCAATGCTCAAGATTGCGCTTGAGATGGGGCCGCTTGTGGTTTTTTTCGGCACCTACGCCTGGGTCAAGGGCGATCCCGCAGCCGGCGCGGCTGACGTCACGCGCATAATTTACGCGACCGTCGCGCTCATGATCGCGACGGCGGTGTCCCTGATCGCCAGCCGCATACTGCTGAAACGCTTGCCCGTGATGCCGCTCGTAACCGGCGCCCTCGTCCTCATCTTCGGGAGCCTAACCATCTATCTGCGAGACCCAACCTTCATAAAGATCAAACCGACCATCCTTTATCTGCTGTTCGCCGCCGCCCTCGCTGGCGGCCTGTTATCCGGCAAGCTTTTGCTTAAAATCCTACTCGGCGAGGCGTTTCAAATACGGGACGAGGGCTGGAGGCTTCTGACGCAGCGTTGGATCGGCTTTTTCGTTGCGCTCGCGATCCTAAACGAGGTGGTCTGGCGGAATTTCACGGAAAGCACCTGGGTCGTATTCAAATCCTTCGGCGTGGCGCCGCTTATGATGGTTTTCATGGCGGCTCAAATATCCTTGATTATGAAATATCAGACGCCGGAAGTACCATCGGGAGAATCTGAAGCATCGTCCACCTAAGTCTTTACCCTTATTTTTTGTAACTTTTCCTAGGCACGGGAACATGCTTGTTGTTGAATCTGTTTTTAGCGCAGGACGAAGCTTCAAGCTAGCAGCCGGATGACAATGCTGACCTCAAAGGAAGCCGCAAGCCGGGCGGGAAAAAAGCGGAAAAAAACCGCAAACGGGCGGCCGGACGCTATCGATCGTTCGATGATCCATCTTCTTCATCGCGCCAGTCAGCGGGCATCCGAGATCTTCGCCCTCGAAACGCGGGATTTCGATCTCACCGCGCGGCAATTCGCCGTGCTTTCGTCGGTGGCCCAGCATGAGGGCCTCAGCCAGACGGATTTCGTGAGGCTAACGGGCATCGATCGCTCCACGCTCGCCGATGTCGTTCAGCGGCTGCTGAGGCGCGGCATCATTCAAAGAGAGCGGACGATGCAGGATGGACGCACCTATGCGGTGACGCTATCGACGCAAGGCCGGGAACTGCTCGATGCGATAAAACCCTACGTCAGGCGTGCGGACCGTGCCGTGCTCTCCTGCCTGGGCGATGAGGATGGAAAACTGGCCGCTCAAATCCTGAGCCGCCTGCTGAGAAAGCCCGGCGGCGAAGACGATCCGGATGCCGACTGATTTGTTGCATTAAATTTCATCAACATGGCCTACAACCTCTCGCTAACAGCAAAATGTGGATGTAAGCTTGGCTTATGGGAGCCGATCTTGTCACTTTCAGGCAGGCTTTGCCGTCCGATGCCAGCGCGATTGCTGACATTCACGACGCGGCTTGGCGCTCGACCTATCAGGGGGTGATCCCACATCTTTATCTTGAGCGCATGATTGCCCGGCGCGGGCCGCTGTGGTGGCAGCGCCAGATTCAGCGCGGCTCGAAGATCACTCTCCTCGTATTCGACGAAGTTCCGCAAGGCTACGCGGCCTGGGGAGAAGCGAGAGGAAGCTGGCCCTGGCCCGCGGGCGAGATTTTCGAGCTTTATGTGGCGCCCATATTCCAAGGCATAGGGCTGGGCAGGCGCCTTTTCGCGGCCGCAAGGCAGGAGCTCAGGCAGGCGGGTTACGAGCGCCTTGTGGTCTGGGCGCTGAAAGACAACGAGCACGCCTGCGCCTTCTACGAGGCGCTTGGCGGCGTTGAGATGGCTACGGTGGCGGAGCGCTTTGGCGGCGTTTCGCTGCCCCGCGTGGCGTTCGCCTGGGGCGTCAACGTGAAATCCTCGAATACTTAGGCATTGCCTAAGAGCGCCGCTCCGGGGCCCCCTTGCGGCTGGACTCTGACGGCGATCCATAGCTCCTATGCCCCATTTCGGGGGAAAAACAGGTGGAAGCAAACCCTGGCGATACCAAATCCGGGCGATTGCTTCGCAATATCCCCTCATCGCCCGCCTTCGTGGAGGCGGGCTCAGTCCTTCTTCAAGCAAGGCCGCCAGCATTATATTAGGGGCGATAGGCCGGGAGCAGACTTGCGGGCTGCCGGCGGCACCGTCTCTCATCGGCAGTTTAGCGCTCCTCATAAATTGGCTTTTCCAGCGGCCGGCATCGCGCGCGTTTACGCTTTGCCGCCATGGAACAGGCTGGACCGGGTAGCCATCCGTCAGCGATAGGTTTTCCATCTCCAATGCCAAATACAACTCACCATTGCAATGACATTTAATCGGCCCATCGGCCTCCAGTATAATCGAGTACTTCATCGAACTCTCAACTACGCTAACGCTCTTTTAATCGATCCCGCGGGCATACGGTTACTATACTCTGTAATTCAAAACTGCTATGCGGCTGGCCATAAGATGGCAGCAGTCAAACGGGAACGCAACCGGAACGCAAGAGGTTATCCACAACCAAACCGGGAAACGATGCCGCAATCCACAAGCAAAACGGGCAGGTGCGGCGAAACAAGGTTCGCGCAAGCAATGTGAACAATAAGGGAACAACGAGGCGCGTGCCGGGATAGTGCGGCGCAAGGTCTTGTGAGTGCGGATGTAGGAGAGTGTTATGAAATTTGGCTATGCGTGGACATCCGGCGAGACGCCCGCGCCACCGGAAAAACGAACCCGGCATTACCGCGCCCGTCGGCCTGCCTGCGGAATTCGAATTGGGCCGCCTCACCCCAACGGGCTCGTTTCTGCTTGTTGGGGGGCTTCAGAATCCGGTTCGGATATCTTGAATGGCGGGTACGACCCAACTACGACTTGAGGCACAGGGTATCGGCGTCAGATTTTGACCGCTGATGCGGATTGTGGGATCAAGCGTTCGCAATAGCGCTTACCGCCCCCTTTACCGGCGTAGACCGGCGGGATAGCCATGCGATAGTGCTGTACCATAGTAAATAATGGCTTGGTAAATGGGCACACCCAATATTTTCCGCCGCCGTCTTTCTGCGAATCTTTTGCCGCTTTAGGTCCAATTCCACGACTTCAAAATACCCGTTAATATTAGATTCTTGCGTGCGTTAACCACGAATCCATACTTCTAGTTGCAGCATTAGTTAACAGCAAGCAAGGGTTACTCGCTTAGTATCAATGACTTATTCGTCCGTATTGAGCTTATGCGCTGCCGGAATTGCTTTTTCTTGGCAGCGCGCCTGAGGAGGAAGAAAGTCGAGCCCGCGGGCGTGTATTGGCAGAAGATATGGGTTTGCGGGTATTTAAAAAATGCGGCTACCACAGTATGTAAGGAAGATTATTTGCAGGGAAATGCGTGCGTCACGGGCTTTAAGGGCCAGGGCGAGCCGGGCAGGGCATGTAGAAGGCGGCATCTTGCGAGGTTTTGCTTTGGCTCCGCCGCTTCGAGTCTTGCTCCAGGCGCCGCCTGGGAATGGCGGAAAGCCTCATCCGGCTGGGCAGGCGATTGCGCGGCGCGGCGTTAGCGCATCGGTAAGGAGCTATGGGCCACGATTGCGTTATGGGAAGGCGAGGAAGCGGCTGGGAGGCGTTGAATGGCGCTATTTGCAGGGTTTGGAGCGGGGCCGGGGAGGTTGCCGCGAGGCAGGCGGCGGAAGCCGGCAGCGCGGGGCCTGGGGAGGTTCTGGCGAGCGCCGCTCGCGCCGGAAGGTAAACGCGCGGCGCGGCGCTCAGCCCCCGGAAAATTGCAGGACTGGCAGGTTATACCCATCGAACATGGCTAACAAATTGTTATAAAGCGGATCCGGTATGACGGCATGAGCTACCTGCTGCTCAAATACATCCATATCCTCAGCGCGACGCTTCTTTTCGGAACCGGACTTGGCACCGCGTTCCATGGTTTCCTCGCCTTCCGTTCCCGCGATGCACGCGTGATCGCGGCCGTGGGCCGCTCCGTGATCTTGGCAGACTGGCTTTTCACCACTCCCGCGGTCATCGTTCAACCCGCGACCGGAATCGCCATGGCCGCGATGGCCGGATTGCCGCTCACGACCGGCTGGGTCGCGCTCACATTCGCGCTTTACGCCCTGGTTGGCGCATGCTGGCTGCCCGTGGTGTGGCTCCAGATCGAGCTTCGCGCCATCGCGAAGGCAAGCCTGGTCGCCGGAACGCCGCTTCCGGAGCGGTATTTCCGCTATCTGCGCTACTGGTTCGCGCTAGGCTGGCCAGCCTTTATAGGCGTGCTGGCCATTTTCTATCTCATGATTTTCAAGCCAGACCCTGGCTTTTAGCATCAGTGGTGGGTGCCGCTGGGCGGTGCAGAACCGTTTATCCCTGGCACGCCGGGGTTACCCCGGCTTGGCTTCGTCGGAGATCGCCGCGCGGAGCTGGTAGGTTTTGATGATGCAGGTATGCTCTTTGTCGAGTTCCAGGAAGGCGGGATTGGGACGGTCGACGAAATCGGCCTGCGTGACATAACCTTTGTGATCGTCGTCGTAATAGTCGAAATTGGCCATCTGAAACAGCCGATCGATTTTCGCAAGCCGGTCGAACTCGTCGCGCGTCAGCTTGCCGTCGTGGTTTCACGTCAACCTCCTTGAAGACGGAGGTCGCGTATTGCCGCCACTCGTCGCAGGTAACATTGCCGTCGTGATTGAGATCCCAGGTCGCGGCAGCCCGGATGAAGGCGCCGTCGATGCCTTCCTTGAGCCCCGGTGCGGAGGAGCCGCAGCCCGCGGCGGCTAGAGCCAGGATAAGAGCCGCGAACGGCCCCACCTTACGCAAAGAGCATGTCTGGCGCATACTGTTCCTGATCCAAAGCTAGACCGACGCCAGTAAGCAGAGTCCGCTCGAGCTGTCAAACGCGGCGCGCGGAGGCTGCGGTCTCTGCCCTAACTTTTCGTTGACGCCCGCGGTGTTGTTAACGTTAAGTTGGCGGCGGTACAACTCCGCACTGGCATAGGGTGAAATCCGTCATGCACTTCCGATTGGCTCGCCGAGCGCCGCGCTCGCATTCCTCGCATTCATTGGCGCAGGCGGGCCGAATCCTGCCAAGGAAATCCCGACGCGCTCGGAACCAGCCGCGTCATCGCGCTCGATCCCTCGGAGCATCGCCGGCTCGGGCTCCAGGATTACGAGGAGACGCTGCCCCTCCAGGATCACGAAGTGGTGCTTACCTTCGACGACGGCCCGCTTCCTCCCAGCACGGCGAAAATATTGGATGCGCTCGCCGCCGAATGCGTGAAGGCGCAGTTCTTCATTGTCGGCCAGATGGCGAAGGCCTATCCGGCGCTGTTGCAGCGCGAATACCGCGAGGGCCATACCATCGGGACCCACACGGAGCACCACCGCTATATGAACCGGATTTCGGACGCGGAGGCCGCGAAGGAAATCTCGGAGGCATCGCGTCGGTGGATGGGGTCCTCGGCCCGGCATGCCACGCCGTTTTTCCGCTTTCCCTATCTGGAGGAATCGCGCGCGAAAGAAGCCATCGCGCTGAAGCTCGGGCTTGTCATTTGGAGCACCGACGTCCACGCCAACGATTGGGAGCGCATTCGCCGGAGCAGGTTGCGGCACTCGCGCTGCGGCGCCTGGAGCGCAACAAGAAGGGCATCCTCATGTTGCACGATATCCATGAGAGGACCGCGCTAGCGCTGCCGCTGCTGTTCGCCGAGTTCAAAAAGCGCGGATACAGCATCGTGCAGGTGGTGCCAGCCGATGCCGCTCACCCCAAGACCATGGCAAGCCCCGGGGAGTGGACGAACTGAGCCTGCGGGCCTTGCTTCCGCTTTGGCCGCTCGCCAGCTTAGTGGCACACGAACCGCCAGTCCGGAGGGAAGATGCCTGAAGACGAAACCCTGACATCCGATATCGCCGGCATGACGAAGGCCGCCCCATTCTCGCGGCGCGGCTTCATGACCGCCGCCGCAGCGGCTGCGGCCGGCTACACCGTCGCTGCGGGCGAAGTGCGCGCCGAAGCCATCCACACCGATACCGCGGGGCTCGACACCGGGATTGCGAAAATCGCGGCCGGGGGCGCCGGGATGCCGGCCGATTTCGCGCGGCCGAAAGGCGTGGCCAACCCGCCCGTGGTCCTGGTGGCGATGGAGATTTTCGGCCTGCACGAATACATTAAGGACGTCGCGCGGCGGCTGGCGAAGCTCGGCGCGTTTGCGGTGGCGCCAGATTACTATTTCCGCTCCGGCGTAGACCTTACCAAGTTCACGGATTTCAAGGCGATCATGCCCATCGTGAACGCGAAACCCGACGCAGAGTTGCTTTCCGACCTCGACGCGGCGGTTGCGTGGGCAAAAGGCCAGGGCGGCGATACCTCGCGGCTTGGCATGGTTGGCTTCTGCCGTGGCGGCCGCTCGGTCTGGGTCTACGCCGCCCACAGCGATGCGCTCAAAGCCGGCGTCGCCTTCTATGGCTCGCTCGTGGACCCGAAAAGCCCGCCCAATCCCGGCTGGCCCCAGAGCCCAATGGAGCTTGCGCCCGAAATCAAGGCGCCCGTGCTGGGGCTTTACGGCGAGGCCGATCAAGGCATTCCGGTTGCGCAGGTCGAAGAGATGAAGGCTGCGCTCAAGGCGGCGGGGAAAACTGCCGAGTTCAAAATCTACCCCGGCGCGCCCCACGCCTTCCACGCCGATTACCGGCCGAGCTACCGCCAGGAAGCGGCCGAGGACGCTTGGAAGCAAATGGAAGCGTGGTTCCGCAGGTACGGTGTCCTGCCATTAGCTTAATGTGTGGAATGGTGGCAGCCTAGATAGACCTCGAAAGTAGCGATGCTGGCCCTGAGCAAATTCTTTTTCTCGGGCGGCATTGCGACGAAGCAAGTTATGATCGCCAGCTCGTTCACCATGGTACGGACGAGGTCGATTACTTCCTCTTCGGTCGCGTCAAGAAAATTTACGCTTTTGCCGGTCAGGCACGCGCCTGGATGGAAAGCCCTCATATTAACCTCCATTTTACTTCAAACTTTGCGCCGCCTAAAAACTTGGCGTTATGCTAAGTGCGCCGGGTTCTCCCGGATGCGCGGTCACGGCCAATCCGGGACGCCTATCCGCGGGGCTGGCAGCAGGTCCTGGCCGAAAGGCCCGCATGCCAGCCCCGCGGACGGTCTGCGGGGACTTCACCTTAGACCGCGGGGCCACGGATAGGATGAGCAGCGCACGACGAATTGTAACATTGTGTTACAACACTTGTGTGCTGCGAAGGGCGTGGCCTATGACTGAGCTTAGTAATTTTTCGAGTTCTGGACGCTCATGGCAAACACCCCGCATATTTTAATTACCGACGACGACAAACAGATCAGAACCAGCCTTGCCCGCTTCCTTACCGAGAGCGGGTTCCGCGTTTCGGCCGCCGAGGATGGCGTGGCTATGTTGGCGGCAATGGAAAAACGCCGGTTCGATCTTATCGTGCTAGACATAATGATGCCTGGCGAGGATGGGCTGTCGCTATGCCGCCGGCTTCGGGCGGCAAACAAAATTCCTGTCGTCCTGCTGACTGCCATATCCGGGGAAACCGACCGTATCGTGGGGTTGGAATTGGGAGCCGACGACTATATTTGCAAGCCCTTTAACCCAAGGGAACTTCTGGCGCGCATACGGGCGGTGCTGCGGCGTACCCTGGATGCGCCCGGTCCAGGAGAGTGCGCAAGGGCGGTGTCTTACGAATTCGAAGGCTGGCGGCTCAATGCTCTGCGGCGCACGCTGCGCAACCCTGAAGGAGCCCTCGTCGAGCTGACCGCCGGCGAGTTCGATTTGCTTCTGGCTTTTGCCGGGCATCCCCAACACGTCCTGACGCGCGATCAGCTCCTCGATCTGACGCGCGGCCGGGAAGCCACCGTGTTCGACCGGAGCATCGATGTGCAGGTCAGCAGGCTTCGCCGGAAAATCGAAGCCGATCCGCAGCTCCCTGTGTTCATCAAAACCGTGCGGAGCGGCGGTTATGTGTTCTGCGCGGAGGTCTCGGCCGGATCGCCGGGAGTGCGCAGCTGATGCGGTTTTGCGTGCCGTGGCCGCGTTTTAGGATATGGATGCGGATTGCAGCCACGATGCTGATTGCAGTTCTCGCTGTCGAAGCGTTAAACGCCGCTGTGTTTCTCCTCATCCCCGCGCGTATCGTGAGATTGTACAGCGGACATTGGCTCATCGCGAAGTCGGAGGAGGCCGCATCTGCCATCTTTCAAGCGGATGCGAAAGCAAGGGACACTCTTTCCGCCCGGTTCGGAGCGGACAATAATTTGTATATCCGCTGGCAGCGGACCTGGCCGGCTGACGCCAGAATCGGATCAATTCCTGCGGCCATGGCTCGAACGGGTACGGATGGCCATCGAAAGCGATCTGAAAGGAAAAGCCAGGAAAGTGACCGTCAAAGGCGGCCTTCCGCTTCGTGGGAATATTTTTCACGTCGATGCGCTGCCTCAGCCGCCGGATTTTCTAAGCCGGCTCGAATTAGCAGGGCCGCTGCGGCCCGAGGAAGCGGATATACCGCTTCTCGGAACGTTCGAGTTTGCAATTCAGGGCCTCGATGGGAGCTGGGTCATTATAGCGCCGCCAGGGATGCCCAGCTACGGGGCTCGCTTGCTACCCTGGTTCATCATTTTGCTTGGCGCTGCCGCGTTCATTTCCCTTTTGTCGGCCATTACTGCAAAAAAATCGCTGCGGCCTCTGGAGCGGCTCGCCGAGGCAGCTGGGAATTTTGGGCGCACACGCAAGGCCGTCCCCATCGATCCGGCCGGCTTGCGCGAGTTTGAAGTCATCGCGGAAGCCATGAACGAGATGCAAGACCGCATCAAACGCTTCCTCGACGAGCGGACGCACATGCTCGCAGCCATGTCTCACGATCTCAGAACGGGTTTGACCGGCTTGCGCCTCGACGCGGAAGAATTGGCCGAAGGCGATAGCAAAAGCCGCCTCATCGCGGGCATGGAGGAGATGGAACGCATGATCTCCACGACATTGGCCTTCGCCGGCGACGAACTTAAGGGCGAGCCGGCACAAATGCTCGACCTCGCGGCGTTGCTCATCAGTCTTTGCGACAGCTTTTCCGACCGCAACTGCGCTGCCAGCTATTCCGGCCCCAATCACCTTTTCGCCATGTGCCAGCCGGTGGCGATCAAACGGGCATTCACGAATGTCGTCGACAATGCGATCAAATATGGCGGCTGCGCGCGCGTTGTGCTTTCGCACTCTGGGGACCGCGCGGACGTTTCCATCGCTGACGACGGACCGGGTATTCCTCCAGACAAACTCAGTCTGGCTTTCCAGCCTTTCTGGCGTTTGGACAAATCGCGCAACCGGAAAACCGGTGGCGTTGGCCTGGGTCTCACGATAGCGCGCGACATAATTCAATCGCATGGCGGCGAGATTAGCCTCTCCATTCCGCCGCAGGGAAAAGGGTTCGAAGTGCTGATCTCATTGCCTCTGCCGTCATCTAGTGGCCTGCATCAGCTAAAATGAATGGTTATGACGCCGGGATTTTTTGACGTAGGGAAGCTGGACGGCGCAGGCTGTACTTGGACGGGCTGTACTAGCCGGGAAGAGATCGCGTCCTATCTTAACAGGAAAGTCCTAGCCGTTCAGGAACGGCGGCTCCAGCCCGGCAATTCAATAAGGCGCCACGAATGACAGCAGAGGCTGCAATCCTTGCCCATAGAAGCCTGCTCGAAGTTGCGGGCGAGGAGCGGGCAAGCTTCCTTCAAGGGCTTGTCACCAACGATGTGGAAGGGCTTGCCGCTGGCGAGGCTTGCTTTGCAGGGCTGTTGTCGCCACAGGGGAAAATCCTGTTCGACTTTTTCGCGATCGGCGCGGGCGAGGCAATCCTTCTCGACTGCCCGGCTGCGGCAGCGGCCGATCTGCTGAAACGCCTCACCTTCTACAAGCTGCGCGCCAAAATTACCCTCACCGATGTCTCGGCGAAGTGGCGCATCGCGGCGGCTTGGGGCGAAGAGGCCGAAGCCTTGCTGAAAGCGAGCGCGGGCACCGTCTTTCAGGACCCGAGGCTTCCGGCCCTGGGTTTTCGCGGCGTCATCGAGGAAGGCAAGGCCGCAAGCTTTCTTGCGAGCGCCGGCGATTACGAGGGCGTGCGTATCGCAGCCGCCGTGCCGGAGGGCGGCAAGGATTACGCTTATGGCGATGCCTTCCCGCACGAAGCCTGCTTCGACCTGCTCCACGGCGTGAACTTCAAGAAGGGCTGCTACGTGGGCCAAGAGGTGGTTTCGCGCATGCAGCACCGGGGAACGGCGCGAACGCGCGTGCTGGCCGTATCGGGGCAAGTGCCGCTGCCCGAGGGCGGGGCGGATATCCTCGCGGAAGGCTTCGCCGTAGGCCGGCTGGATCGGTTGCCGGCAGCCAAGGCATTGCGCTCGCCCGCCTTGACCGCGTAAGCGAAGCGCTGGCGAAAGGGCAGCCCCTCACCGCCGGCGGCATTGCCCTGACGCTCTCCGTTCCAAGCTGGGCCAACTATTCGCTCGATAGCGGCGGCACAGAGACATCGCAATGACCGGACCCGCGCCAGATCTCTGCCGCTGCCCCTGGGCGGGCAACGATCCGCTCTACCTCCGCTATCACGACGAGGAATGGGGCGTCCCCAAAACGCGCGACATCGAGTTCTTCGAGAAGATGATCCTCGAAGGCTTTCAGTCCGGGCTCTCCTGGATCACCATCTTGCGCAAGCGCGAAGCCTTCCGCGAGGCGTTCGACCGTTTCGACGCGGCCAAGATTGCGGCATACGGCGACGCCAAAGTCGCGCAGCTTCTCGCGAACGCGGGCATCGTCCGGCACCGCGGCAAGATCGAAGCCGCCATCGCCAACGCCCGCGCCTACTTGGCCTTGGCCGGCAGCCAATCTCTAGCCGCCTTCCTCTGGAGCTTCGTTGACGGCCAAGCCATCCAGAACCGTTTCGACGGCATGGCCGAGGTGCCGGCGGAAACGCCGCTCAGCCTGGCAGATCTCGAAGGAGCTCAAGGCCAAAGGCTTCCGCTTCACCGGCCCCACCACAACCTATTCGCTCATGCAAGCTTGCGGCCTCGTCAACGATCATCTCGTCTCCTGCCATCGCCACGGCGCTTGCGCGGCTTTGGCCCGGCCTCGAATCCTGCCATAAGGGTGCAAACGAGTCGGAGCGCGCCATGCAGCACAAACTCAAAGTCGTAAGCGAACCCTCCGCCTATCCTGCGCGGGCCTGGCAGCGCATGCTTTCGGGGAGGCGCCTCGATCTGCTCGACCCCTCGCCCTTGGACATCGAAATTGGCGACATCGCCCATGGGCTCGCCCGCCTCGCGCGCTGGAACGGCCAGACCCAGGGCGCGCATGCTTTTTCGGTCGCGCAGCATTGCGTGCTGGTGGAGACGATTGCGGCGGCGCTCAAGCCCCAGCTCAGCGAAAAATTCAGGCTCGCGGCCCTGCTTCACGATGCGCCCGAATACGTCGTGGGCGACCTTATCAGCCCGTTCAAGGCGGCGATGGGCTCGGCGTACAAGGCGTTCGAGGAGCGCATCCAGCGCGCGATCCACGTCCGCTTCGGCCTGCCGCAGGCGCTGCCCGTGAGCGTGGCCCAGCTCATCAAGAAGGCGGACAAGATCGCGGCCTACCACGAGGCGACGCAGCTTGCGGGCTTCTCGCTTGCCGATGCGAAGCAGTATTTCGTCGACCCGAGCCAACTCAATGTGAAATGGCCGGGCATTCTTGAGCGGATCGAACCGCTGGACACGGCGGCGGCGCAAACCGCCTATCTAAAGCGGTTCGCGGAATTGGAAGGCAAAGTCGCCAAAGCGGTGGCGCCTCGCAGGTCATAGACTATGATTGATTGCCCCGATATTTCCGCGCGTTTCCGCAGCGTCATTCCCGCGCAGGCGGGAATCCATTTCAATCGCAGGAACAAGAGGTTAACATGGGTCCCCGCCTTCGCGGGGACGACGCTGCGGTGAGATTAAACCCAGCGATCCAACGAGCACCTTCACCAGACGGGACCGGAGCGAAGTAGCATGCCGAGTGAATTGAAAGCTCCAACGCCTGAGGTGCTTGCGCGTTTCGCGAGGCTAGTTGGCGAGAAGGGCGTGCTGACCGCGCCCGCCGATGTGCAGCCTTACTGCCAGGAATGGCGCGACAAGTATTTCGGGCGCACGCCGATGGTGCTCCGGCCCGCGTCCACGGCGGAGGTGAGCGCCATCCTCAAGCTTGCTCATGACGAGCGCATCGCCATCGTGCCTCAGGGCGGCAATACCGGGCTCGTCGGCGGGCAGATCCCATTCGAGACGGGCACCGAACTTGTGCTGAGTTCTGGAGCGAATGAAAGCGATACGCGCCATCGATCCAGCCGGCAGCACGATCACCGCTGAGGCCGGCGCAACGCTCAAATCGGTGCAAGACGCCGCGGCGGACGTGAACCGGCTCTTCCCCTTGAGCCTCGCCGCGGAAGGCACCTGCCAAATCGGCGGCAATATCGCCACCAACGCGGGCGGCGTTCATGTGCTGCGCTACGGCACCATGCGCGACCTCGTGCTGGGCATCGAAGCGGTTTTCCCCGGCGGCGAAATCTGGAACGGCCTGCGCACGCTGCGCAAGGACAATACCGGCTACGATCTCAGGAGCCTGCTGATCGGCTCGGAAGGAACCCTTGGCGTCGTTACCGCGGCGGCGCTCAAGCTGTTTCCGCGCCCGGCCGAGGTCGCGACCGTGTTCGCGGGCTGCCCAAGCCTTGAGGCCGCAGGCCAGCTTTTCAGCCGCGCCTTCGAAAGTGCGGGGCCGATGCTCACGGCCTTCGAACTCATCCCGCGCATCGCCGTCGAGTTTCTGGTCGCGCATATGGAGCGGATGCGCGATCCGCTTGAAGCGCCGCATCCGTGGTACGTGCTGATGGAGGTCGCGCCACCCGTGGCCGATGGACTGGCCGAGCGCGTTCTAATGGCAATCCTGGAGGATGCGCTCGAAAAGGGCATCGTGGCGGATGCAGCCGTCGCCGCTTCGGAGGGGCAAGCGCGCGATTTCTGGTGCCTGCGCGAGAACATTTCCGAGGTCCAGAAGCACGAAGGCGGCAGCATCAAGCACGACGTGTCCGTGCCGGTCTCGGCGATCCCGGCCTTTATCGCCGAGGCGGATGCCGTCCTCTCGCGGCTCGTTCCAGGTGCTAGGCCCGTGCCGTTCGGCCATTACGGCGACGGCAACATCCACTACAACATCTCGCAGCCCAAGGGCGCGGATAAGGACGCTTACCTCGCGCGCTGGGAAGAGATTTCGGACGCGGTGCACGCCATCGTCTTGCGGTTCGGCGGCTCGATCAGCGCCGAGCACGGCATCGGGCGCATGAAGGCGGAGGCGCTTGAACGCGTGAAATCGCCCGTCGAGCTTGCGATGATGCGGCGGTTGAAGGACGCCTTCGACCCGCGCGGTATCCTCAATCCGGGGAAGGTGCTTTTAACCCGAACCTCCGAAGCAGCCAAGTAACAGGAGCAAAGCGCCGGGCAAATCCAGAACGTCGTCGCGAGGCGCTTTAGCGCCGTGGCGATCCAGGGCTACAATACGCGGCCTCTTGGATTGCTTCGGCCTTCGGCCTCGCAATGACGGCAAAGGGCTGCCCGGTGTTTTGCCCCTTTTACGCAGCCAAGACATAAGCCATTGATCGCTCGTAATAAGATGGAGCGATGATCGTGTGTCCTCGACGCACCGGTGCCGATGCGTCATTGACGCCGCGGAACCGGTTGTGTAGCCTTGGGCCGTCAACCGCGGTTCACGTCCCGGCTCTCTCTCGGGAAGGGCAAATTTCGCACATATTTCAAGCTCATGCACACCCTCGCGCATTGCGTGGTTGACGGCGCATCCGCAATCCGGGAAAGCTTGGGCGGGGCAGACAAGGGGCAACGATGGCTGATTTTGGCGGCTTTACAGCTGAGATATTTTCCGGTGTGGCGGTTGCGGTTTCCGGCTATAACCTATGGTACACGTCGCTGCGGAAGCCGATATTGCGGGCGTTCGTTCCGCCGGTCATGCGCTACGCGTCCCCCTATCAAAACAGCATCTTCGAAGTTTTCGAGATCCCTCTGACGATCGTCAACGAGGGAGCGCTCACGGGCACGGTTTTGTCGCTCAATTTGCAGGTGACAAGCCCTAAGGGGGCCTCGAAGCATTTTTACAGCGCCGGGCTCGGCTCCTGGAGCATCGGTAAGGCGCGCGGCGAGGGGCTGAACCCGTTCACCCCTATTTCGCTGCCAGGGCGCACCTCGCACTCCGAGGTCATACTTTTTTACGCGCGCGAAAACTCGAGCGTCCTGCAAATCGTCGAGGATGCAGGCCGCTACAAATTTGCGATGAGCTCACTGACCGCGCACGCGCAGAAGAAGGAAGCGCAACCTTTGGAATTCGAGATGAAGCTTCCTTACATGGATCACCGCGCCTTCACGACCGGCGCCGGCACGCTTCCCTTGCATCATCCGCAATGGCAAGCCGTCTCGAACAAGGTTTGATACGAAATCCGATTGATCGCTTCCGCAGCCGTCATCGCGAGGCGGCAAAGCCGCCGTGGCGATCCATATTCGGTGCGTGCAGTTCGGTCCTGGATTGCTTCGCTTCGCTCGCAATGACGCCGGAAAGCGATCAAGCGGATCCAGTATGAGGTCAAAGCAGCGCTTCGATGCGCGTTTCCAGCTCCTCCGGCTTGCTCATCGGCGAAAAGCGCTCCACCACCGTTCCATTCCGGTCCGTAAGGAATTTGGTGAAGTTCCATTTGATGGCCCCGATGCCGAGCGTGCCCGGCTTGGCGCGCTTTAGAAATTTGTACAGCGGATGGGCCTTGCTGCCGTTGACGTCTACCTTCGCAAACATCGGGAACGTGACGTCATAGGTCAGCGAGCAGAAGTTCGCGATCTCCTCCGCGCCGCCGGGCTCCTGCCCGCCGAATTGATTGCATGGGAAGCCCAGCACCTCGAAACCGCGCGCGCCATACGCCTTGTGCAGCTTTTCCAGCCCCGAATATTGCGGGGTGAACCCGCATTTGCTGGCCGTGTTCACGATCAAAAGCACCTTGCCCGCAAATTGGCTCAGCGGAATCTCTTCGCCCGAAAGCGATGCGGCGGAAAAATCGTACACGGTTGTCATGGGCTCCTTTGGGGCGGCCGGCGATGAGAGAGGAAATAGACATTCCCCTGGGAAGTGGCCAGCCCTTGAGAATATGGTGCGCCCAGCGGACAATATCAGCCTCGCTCCCCTCATCCTGTCCTTCTCCCAGCAAGCTCGCCTTGGCGAGCTTGCTGCTCGAGTGTCCGCATCCGCAAGCGGATGCGGATGGGAGAAGGGACGCCTTCTCAACGGCTGCGAGCGGACTCCCTCTCCCAAGGGGAGAGGGCGGGGGTGAGGGGCGGGACGCCGATATAGGCTTAGACGGTTCCGCTTGCGGCACCGCCATCAGCCATCGGATTCGATGATGCGCAGCTTGCAGAGGCGACTGAGCCTCAATCGCGCTTGACGATGCCGGAGAGGATCGCGCCGATGAGGATCACGCCGGCCACGCCGAGGATGTTCTCGGCCCAGGTGACGGCGCGCAGCGTCCATTTCGGCAGCGGCACCTCGCCGAGATAGGGCAGCTCAACCTTGATCTCGCGCCACATCGGCGTCCAGGCCGAGCGCTGGCCCAGGTCGATGGCCGGCAGCAGCATGTCGGCGGAATAGGTGAAGGCGTTGAAGGCGATGATCTCGCCAACCTTGCCGCCTTTGAACTCGCGTCCGTCGCTTTGATCTCCGCGCAATCCGTCCAGTTCTTGCCGCAGGCTTCGTTATAGATCGCGCTCGTCCAAACCTGCCCATCCTTCGGCGCGAAGCCGCCATGCGCCGCGCCCGCCTGATACAGAAACCCGCAACCGAGCCACAGCGCGAGCAGCGCCACGATCAGCCGGTGCGGCCGGTAGCCATAGCCGCAGGAGAGTCCCCACAGCAAACTGACGCTCCATGCGAAAGGCCGTCTCCGAAAGCCCTTTCGCTTGTGGAGCAGGCATTCCTTGAACATCGCAATGCGCCGTGCATCGCCATCGTGCCCCATCTCGCGCAGCACTTTGATAAGCTGCTCGAACGGCTGCGGCCGGAATTCCTTGCCCAAATGCGAGGGCCGCTGCCGCATCAGCCAATCCGCCCGCGTCTGCCAGTCCGTTTTTGTCACACCGGCAAAGCGGTCATAGGTGAAGCCATCGAGGTGAATGTGACAGGGCAATTTGTCGCTGGCCACCGCAATCTCGGCCACCGGCCACGACTGGCGATCGTCCACGAGCTGAAAGGCATGAGCGCCTTGGAGATCAATCGATCCTTCGATGGTCACTTGCTGATGTTTGGGCGGGGCGGCAGGACCGAGCCATAATGTGCCTTTGATCGTCGCCCCTGGCAAAGTTGAATGCATCCTCCGCGAAGGGCGGTTCGCTCTTATCGGCGGAAGGTGCCGCTTTGGCATTTTTGAAGCTACCACCAATGCATGCGAAATCGCCGCCGATCTCCGCGCCCGGAAAGCGCACCTCGCCCTCGGCCTCGAAGTCCTCGACCAGGAACACGTCGCCGGTCACCTTCGCGCCATCGCAGACAAGCGCCATGCCGCCCGCATTCTTGAACTTGGCGCCGTCTGCAGGCGAGCTGCCGCCGATCTCCGCGCCAGAAAAGCGCACCTCGCCCTCGGCCTCGAAGCCCTCGCACAGGAACACGTCGCCGGTCACCTTGGCGCCATCGCAGACAAGCGCCATGCCGCCCGCATTCTTGAGCTTGGCGCCGTTGCAGGCGAGCAGCCCGCCGATCTCGCGCCCAGGAAAGCGCACCTCGCCCTCGGCCTCGAAGCCCTCTTGCAAGAACACGGCGCCGGTCACCTTCGCGCCATCGCAGAAAAGCGCCACGCCGCCCGCATTCTTGAGCTTGGCACCGCTGCAGTTGAGCTGGCCGCCGATCTCCGCACCGACAAAGCGCACCTCGCCCTCGGCCTCGAAGCCCTGGTTCAGGAACACGTCACCGCCAATCTCTGAGCCTCCGAAGTTTGTTTCGCCTTTGACCCGGCTCCCGTCCAAAAACACTTCGCCGGCTATCGAGGCCGTGCGAAAATTCAAATTGCCAAGCTGGCACTGCGGAAGGGTGATGCCGTCGAAGTTGGCGTTGCGGCCGATGATGGGTTGGGCGATATGGCAGCGCCAGAACCGAAAGGAGTGGACGTCCTTCGCGCTCTCCAGATCGATGCGGCCTTCGATGAAAGCGCCATGCAGGATGACGCCCTTTTCGTGCACCGGCGCGTCCTCGTCCCCGCCGAGCAGGAGGAAGCGGAGGAACGCTCCGCGCACCGTGTTTTCGGGCGCCGCCTCTTCCGGGCGAACCGGGGCGATGTCGCATTCCGTTCCGCGCGCGGCGCAATCGAGCAGCTGCTCTTCCGCCGGATGCAGCCCGTTGGGCGTGGTGGCGCCCTGGATGCGGAAATCCGCAAGCGAGCGGCCGAATGCGCGCTTCGGCCTCGGCAAGGCATGCCCGATAGCGTCTTGAGGCCCGCCGTCCGCCATTGCGCCCTCCCTCGGCCCGAATGCTCAGCTTTAGCACCAAGCGTAAAGTTGGATACTAATTTTAGGAAATCCAGTACCCAGCGGACTGCGGTAGCGCTTATCGCCCGCCTTACTGGCGTAGGCCGGCGGGGCTAGATAGCCGTACAGGCGCATCATAGTAAATTTTCGCTTGGTTAATGAGCGCCCGCCATCTTTTCCGCCGCCGTCTTTCTGCGAATCTTTTGCCACTTTAGGTCGAATTCTACGATTCCAAAATACCCGTTAATATTAGATTATTGCGCGTGTTAACCACAAATCAAAACCTGCAGTTGCAGAAATGGTTAACAGCAATCAACGGTTAATCGTGTAATATCAATTAGTTATTCGTCCGTATTCGTATTATACACTGCCGGAACCGCTCTTTCTTGGCGGCGCGCCTGACGAGGTAGAAAGTCAAGCCCGCGGCAATGTATTGGTAGAATATGTTGGTCTGCGGGTATTTAAAAAATGCGAGCACCGCAGTATGCAAGGAAGACTATTTGCAGGGAAATGCTGTCGCCGCCGGCTCTAAGGGCCAGCGCGAGCCGGGCGGAGCAAATAGAGGCCGGGCGTTACGGTTCGAATGCTTTGCCACTCATTGGGGGCATCCCCGTATTGTCATGGATGGCCCGGT
>CAWAVJ010000058.1:0-113538 GCA_963785355.1 uncultured Alphaproteobacteria bacterium | reverse complement strand
TCAGCCAGCCGTCGAAGGCTTCCCAATCGAGCATCACTGGCATGCGATCGCGAAATGGGCCAGCGCCGTCGCAAGCATCTGTGGTGAGGATCGTGCAGGACAGCCTGCCGTCCCGCCAGCTCTCCCAGAGCCCGGCAAAGGTGAAGGGCAGCCCGTCCTTCCTCGAAATGTAGAAGGGCATCTTGTCTGCATCGGGCTTTCCGTCAGTATCCACGGCCCGCCATTCATAAAATCCGCTCGCGGGAATAAGGCAGCGGCGCGCCTTCCAGGCGCCGCTGAAGGCAGGCTTCCGGGGCGCGGCCGAAAGCCTCGCGTTGAAGGCGAGGCCGCCGATTCTTGGGTTCCTAGCCCACATTGGCACAAGCCCCCAGTGCATCATGAGGTAAATGCGGCCATAGGCTTCTGGCGCGATCACGCCTACTTCTTGGGTAGGGCAGAGGTTCCACGAGCGATGGATGCAGGGCGCAAAAACGCCGGCGAGGTCATACAGGCGATAAATTTCTTCCTCCGTGAAGAGCTGGGTGAACCGGCCGCACATCGCGCGATTCCGTTAGGTGCCATGCGGGCACTAGCATGGGCTGGTGGAACGCTCTTGATGCCAAGCTGCCTCGCCGCGGCTCTGCATACCGGTCAAACCGCTCCAATCGAGCAAGGCGCAATTCACGCAAAGCATGAGCAGCAACTTTGCCCTGCCATGCGTCACATTGAGCTTTGCAGGATCGCTGGCACGTACGGCAGCTGTGCAACCCTGCGGGTTCCCGCGATCTTTCCTGGTGCGGCCAACGCCCCACGGCAATGCAAGTTCCAAGCACGTAGCTTTCCAGTAGGTCCATCCTGCTCCTCTAGCGAGCAAGAATCTGTTCGAGCGTATACTCGATGGGCTCTGGCGCGATGCCAAGAGTGCCGAACCCCGGCATCCCCGCCGAAACGGCCGTATCGATTTCCATGAGTTCGACCTGAACGCGGCTTAACGGGAACCGTGGCAGCGTCTCCCCGATCCGCGCCAGCGCATGCCATAGGGGAAACGGTACGGGCAGCAAGATTGGGCGTTTACCGAGGCGGTCAGCAACCACCTTGAGAAGCTCCTTATAAATGTAGACCCGCGGGCCGCCCAATTCGTAGGTGACCGGAGTGGCGGCGGCCGGCTGGAGGGCACGCGCGATGGCTTCGGCCACATCCTCCACCGAAACGGGCTGCCGCCATGTCAAGCCGCGGCCAAACATGGGGTAGGCTGGCAGCCGATTCAAAAGCATCACAAGAGTATTCAGGAAAGCGTCGTCCCGGCCGAACATGACGGTGGGGCGCACGATGATCGCATTGGGAAAGGCTGCTTGCACCGCCAATTCGCCTTCACCACGCGCGGATGTAAAGCGAGCCCGATGTTGCATCGGCTCCGATCCCCGAAACATGGACGAGCCGCTCAACGCCTGCCCGCCGGGCGTCGTCCGCAAGCCGTCCGGCCGCTTTCACATGCAGGGCGTGAAATGTCGCCGCGCTGCGCTCGCGATAGAGGCTGACGGCGTTCACGACGGCATAGGCTCCGGCGATGGCTCCCGCAACCGCGTCTTTATCGTTGATGTCCGCGGGTATCGATTGCAGCGCCGATTTTTCAAGAGGAGTCACCCGCTCAGGATGTCTTGAGGCGATGCGCGCCAATAGCCCTTGACCGGAAAGATGGCGCACAATGCGCTGCTCGAGAAATCCGGTTCCTCCAAACACTGTCACAATCCGGTGTTGCTCCACCATGGAGGCACCCCTCCGGTCACCGGCCATTATCGGCGGAAGTCCTGACGCTAGCAGTGTGTGAATAGCGCCAGTCGTCAAGTCAGCCCATGCTCACGCGCCCAGCTGGGTGTCTGCTCCGATCCGTATGATAGGTGATGAGAGCAAAAGCGATCCAGGCGCCGTTGAAGGCAATGCCCGCAGCAAGGATCGCTTCTCCGGGTATGGGACCAATAGCGGCGCGCTGCACAAACATCCGCTATCCGCGCGACTTCAGGGACAATCCGGAAGCAATTGCCCGCGATGTTCTGGTCTCTCTTCCGGGCAGCGGCGCCGTTCCCTTGGGCGAAATCGCGAAAGTGCAGCAAACCCGCGGGCCGAACACGATCCGTGACGCGGACCTCGATTGGAGCAAGCTGCACGCGCAGCTATTGGCGGCCTCAACCTCGAACCTCGTCGAGCCGGCAAAATATACCGCCTGCGCACCCTGGCGCTCCGTCTTGGGGCGCGCAGGCGCGGGCAGGAGAACACTTCGGCGGTGAACGCCAATGTCCCTTCCGAGAAGAGGCCCGGGTGCCAATCACTTTCCGTGGTTCTTTCTGGTGGCTTGCGATCTATGACAACGGCTAAGGCTTGACTATCAGCGGTCGATTTCTCCGAAAACGATATCGAGCGTACCGATGATCGCCGACACATCGGCGAGCATATGTCCCCGGCTCAAGAAGTCCATCGCCTGCAAGTGAGCAAATGAGGGCGCCCGGATCTTGCACCGGTAGGCCGGCTTGATCCGTCGGAGACGAGATAGACGCCAAATTCGCCCTTGGGTGCCTCCACCGCTGCATAGACCTCGCCGGCCGGACGCGAAAGCCTTCCGAGTAGAGCTTGAAATGATGAATGGTGGCTTCCATTGACGCCTTCATCTCAGCACGTGGGGGCGGCGTAATCTTGTTGTCTTTGAGGGCGACCGGGCCCTGTCCTTCGGGCAGTTGCAGCTTATTCAGGCATTGCTTCATGATGCGCACCGATTGCCGCATCTCCTCCATGCGGATCAGATAGCGATCGTAGCAGTCGCCGTTCTTGCCGACGGGAATATCGAAATCGAATTCGGAATAGCATTCGTAAGGCTGCGCCTTGCGCAGGTCCCAAGCAGCGCCAGAGCCGCGCACCATCACGCCAGAAAAACCCCGGGCCAAGGCATCATCAAGATTAATGACGCCAATATCCACATTGCGCTGCTTGAAGATGCGATTATCGGTCAGAAGCCCCTCGATGTCGTCGCACACTTTGAGGAATGGGTCGCAAAACGCCCCGATATCATCCAGGAGCTTGGGCGGAAGGTCTTGATGCACGCCCCCGGTACGGAAATAGTTGGCATGCATTCGGGCTCCCGAGACCCGTTCATAAAACGCCATGAGCTTCTCGCGTTCCTCGAACCCCCAGAGGATCGGCGTGAGCGCGCCGACGTCCATCGCCTGGGTGGTGACGTTCAAAATATGAGAAAGCAGCCTGCCAATCTCGCAGTAAAGCACGCGAATGAGCTGGCCTCGCTTTGGGACAGCGATGGCGAGCAGCTTTTCGGTCGCAAGACAGAACGCATGCTCCTGGTTCATCGGCGCGACATAGTCGAGCCGGTCAAAGTAAGGCAGCGCTTGAAGATAGGTCTTATACTCGATGAGCTTTTCGGTGCCGCGATGAAGGAAACCGATATGGGGATCGACCCTTTCCACCAACTCGCCGTCGAGCTCCAGTACAAGGCGCAAGACGCCATGCGCTGCCGGATGCTGCGGACCAAAATTGATGATATATTTGCGGTCTTCGGCTTCCGCCATGACCATCTCCGATTGTCTATGTGCAACACCGCCATTTCACGGCAGGGTTCCGGTGCATCAACAATCATCGAACGGGGGATCGCCTGTTCGCCAGAAGCTTGATAAATGTCAGCCTTTCCGCGGAACCCTATGCCCTCTCTGGAATTATGAGAGAGAGGCGGAAGGGTCCCATGCCAAAGTGCGATCTATGCGGAAATGATTACGACAAGGCGTTTCAGATCTCGGCTCAGGGACGCACGCTAACGTTCGACAGCTTTGAATGTGCGATTGAAGTCTTGGCCCCGAGATGCGCGCATTGCAATTGCCGCATTATTGGCCATGGAGCCGAGGCGAAGGGCAAGATGTATTGCTGCGCCCACTGTGCTGCAAGCGAAGGAGTAGCAGGTCTGGCAGATCGGATATAGACCTTGCCCAGAGGGCAAGACCCTGCGCCACCGAAAATGCATCTTCGATGCCGGCCTCGCGCCCAATGAGTGTTGAGGCCGGCCGGAGTTTTCGCACCATAGCGAAAATGGCCGCCCACCCTCCTTCCAACTGGAACGGACGATGACCTATATCGTCAACGACAACTGCATCAAGTGCAAGTACACCGATTGCGTCGAGGTGTGCCCGGTCGACTGCTTCTACGAGGGCGAGAACATGCTCGTCATCCACCCCGACGAGTGCATCGACTGCGGGGTGTGCGAGCCCGAGTGCCCGGTCGACGCGATCAAGCCCGACACCGGGCCCGGCCTCGAGAAGTGGCTCGTGCTCAACCGCGAGTATGCCGGGAAGTGGCCGAACATCACGGCCAAGAAGGACGCGCCGAAAGACGCCGGCGTCTACCGGGACGAGAAGGGCAAATTCGACAAATACTTTTCGTCCAAGCCGGGTGAGGGCGACTGAGCAGAAGCGATACGGCATTGGCCGGCCTTATCTGGAGCGCACCTTTGGCGCGGCGCTCAAGACCGTCTACGCCCCCGAGATCCCAGCCGGCAACTATGGGTTAGGGCTGATCTATAAGATCGGCATCGATGATGACCGCAACATCGCCGTCGTGATGACGCTAACGGCGCCGGGCTGTCCCGTCGCCGGCAAGATGCCGCAAGAGAAGCGGGAGCAATGACGGCAAAGGAAACCCAAGCGCACCCTGTGCCGGAGGAAGAATTCAACCCCGCCAGCGTCTTCGCGCACCCAATGCAGGTTGTGCACGCGAAGGATCTCACAACTGCGGAAAAGCGGGCCATTCTCAGGTCGTGGGAGACCGATGCGCGCGCTTTGCAGCGCGCAGACGACGAGGGAATGCAGCTTGGCGAAAGATCGAGGCTCCACGATGTGGAGATCGCACTGGCCTGTCTCGATGCCAAGGCGGGGTGAGGAGAGTTCCCGGCCTTGGCTGCATGATTCAGCGTTCTCCGTGCAAGTCACGGTTTGTGTGGTGCCCCCGATCATGGACCGGTAATACATCCCGCGGAGGATGACTTTGCGCTCGATGAGATCAGGGAATTAAGATGCTTGGCGCTGACCGGTACGCGCAACGTGGTTGAGATCATCAAAGCGATCTCGCGCAGCGCGAAACTCCATTCAGGGAACGAGACCAATGGTCCAGCTCACGCTGCCCAGGAACTCCAGGATCAAGACCGGCAAGATCTGGAACAGGCCCGAAAGCAAGGGCAAGTGGAAGGAGTTCCGGGTCTACCGCTGGAACCCCGAGGACGGTGAGAACCCGCGCATCGACTGCTACGGGATCAATCTCGCCGAGTGCGGACCGATGGTGCTCGACGGCCTTATCAAGATCAAGAACGAGATCGACTCGACGCTGACGTTCCGCCGCTCCTGCCGCGAGGGCATCTGCGGCTCCTGCGCCATGAATATCGACGGGACCAACACCCTCGCCTGCACCCAGGCGATCGGCAACATCAGGGGCGATGTAAAGATCTATCCGCTGCCGCACCTGGCGGTCATCAAGGACCTGGTGCCCGATCTCACTCATGCCTGCGCCCAATACGCCTTGATCGAGCCCTGGCTCAAGACGGTGACGCCCACACCGGAGCGTGAACGTCTCCAGAGCCGGGAGGATCGGGCCAAGCTGGAGGGCCTGGAGAACTGCATCCTCTGCTTCTGCTGCACGACCAGCTGTCCAAGCTACTGGTGGAACGGCGACCGTTATCTCGGCCCGGCTGTGCTGCTGCAAGCCTATCGGTGGATCGTCGACAGCCGCGACGAGGCAACGGGCGAGCGGCTCGATCAACTGGAAGACCCATTCCGGCTCTATCGCTGCCATACGATCATGAATTGCGCCCTCACCTGCCCGAAGGGGCTCAACCCGGCCAAAGCAATCGCCGAGATCAAGAAGCTCATGGTCAAGCGCCGAATCTAGCAACTGCTGAAAGGAAAACGACGTTAGCCAATGGCGAACTCGATGTAGCGGCTCATTGCTATGCACCCTATTGGCCGTGCGCCTCGACGGCGCGAACCATCAGTGAGGGAGGATCTCACCCAGATAATTGTCCATTGATCTGGAAGCTGACGAGCGGCCTGGCCGGGCAACTGGCCGGGCTGGAGCCTCGCGACAAAGGCCGCCTTGGGCGGTTGAGCGATCCAGCAGGCCGCAACATGCGTGAAGCCTGAGCAGGCCTCGAAAAATGCAATGCGGATGTCGCCGTGCTTTACTCGGCATTCTGGTGTCGCTGTGGTCGGTTGGTGCCGGAGGTCCGCTCGTAGCGTTGTGTCTCCACGGCCGCTTTCGTATTCCGGGAAACCGGTCGAGAGACGTACCTTCGCCAAGGAGATGAACAAGCCCACAGCAAGAGGGCCTCGGCTTCCTTCGCTCTTCGGCGGCCCGGCTCAGGGTGAGGCCCCGGCGAGAGATGAGGTTTCCGTTCAAACGGAAACCTCACCGAAAGCTCTCTGCCAGGCTGAAGCCGGCGCTTATGCTGCCGGAGAGTCGATCGAAGCTACGCGCACCAGCTTTTTGTTCACGAACTCCTGGATGCCCATGCTGGAGAGCTCGCGTCCGTAGCCGGAGTTCTTGATGCCGCCGAACGGCAAATCAGGCGTCGTCCAGGTCGGGTGATTGACGAACATCATGCCTGTGTCGACGCGGCTCGCCACGCGTTTGCCGCGCGCGATATCCTTGGTGAAGACCGAGCCGCCCAAGCCGAAATCCGAGTCATTGGCGAGCGCGACCGCCTCGTCCTCGTTCTTGACCCGGAAGAAAAGCGCGACCGGCCCGAAGAATTCCTCCCGGAAGGCGGGATTGCCGGGCTTGATATTGGTTAAGATTGTCGGCTGCATGAAAGCGCCCGGTCGGTCAATCCGTTTGCCGCCCATCACCACGCTGGCGCCGTTGGCGACGGCTCGATTGACCTGGTCCAGCAGTTGCACCAGGGCCGCTTCCGTAGAGAGAGGGCCGAGCGTCGTCGCCTCGTCCATCGGGTCTCCTGGCTTGAGCGCCGCCAGCGCTGTCTGGAACTTCTCGAGAAAGCGGTCGGCCAGTTCTTCGACGACGATGAATCGCTTCGCCGCCACGCAGCACTGGCCCGTGTTGTTCATCTTGGCCCAGACCGCCCACTTGACCGTCTTGTCCAGATCGGCATCATCGAGCACGATGAAGGCGTCGCTGCCGCCAAGCTCCATCGTGGACTTCTTGAGGTTTTGTCCGGCTCTCGCGGCAACACCTTTTCCGGCTTCGACGCTGCCGGTCAACGCCACGCCTTTGATGCGGGGATCGTCGATCACGCGGTTCACCTGGTCATAGCGAGATAAACAGGTTGGTGTAGGCGCCCGCGGGCGCACCCGCCTCCAGCCACAGCTTCTCAAAAGCGATGGCGCATTGCGGAACGCATCCCGCGTGCTTCACCATGACGACATTGCCCGCCATCAGGTTGGGCGCGGCAAACCGCGCGAGCTGGTAGTAGGGAAAGTTCCAGGGCTCGACGCCAAAGAGCACGCCGAACGGGCTGCTTTCGACCTTGGCTTCGCCCGAATTCGGCTTGAGGCGTTCCGGCGCGAGGAAGCGCTCGGCGTTCTTGGCGTAATAGTCGATGATGTCCGCGCTGAGCAGCACTTCGCCGCGAGCCTGTTCGATGAGCTTGCCCATCTCGAGCGTCACCGGACGAGCGAACTCGTCCACGCGCGCGCGCATGATGGCGGCGGCTTTTGCGACCACGACCGCCCGTTCGGCAAATGTCTTGCGCCGCCAGGTCTCGAAGCAGGTCGCCGCGGTTTCAATCGCCGTCTCGAGCTGCTTATCGGTGAGTTCCTCGAACGTTTTTAATGTCTTGCCGTCATAGGGATTGACGCTTTGGTAAGTCATGGCTTCCTCCTCTGCCCAGACTTGTCGACGATGCCAACGCCCTCTAGCCGTTCTTATTCACCCGCCGTGCGGATTTGGCTGGCGGGTGTAGCGTAAGGCATTGAAGCAGCGTATGAATTGGGTGTCGAGACCATCCATTGCGCGCAATTCGCCGGAGCCACACCCGCCATGCCTGACGATACCCCACTCAGCGTTCCCTATCCAGCCATCGCACGCAAGAAAGTCACAGCCGCGTTTGACGGCGGGCGGCTTTCCTCCGATAGCGGGGTCATGCTGCTT
Organism: uncultured Alphaproteobacteria bacterium; assembly: GCA_963785355.1. GTDB lineage: Bacteria > Pseudomonadota > Alphaproteobacteria > Rhizobiales > Rhodomicrobiaceae > Rhodomicrobium. The sequence continues at coordinate 105,411 of CAWAVJ010000058.1, read as the reverse complement.
TCCTTGGCTGAGCGGCGCCGGGGCATTGCCAAGACCCTCGCTGCCCTGATCGCCGATCCGCGCGATCCGGCGCATGTCACACACACCGTGGAGGATGTGCTGAAGGCGCGCATCTTCGCCATTGCCTGCGGCTATCCCGACGGTAACGATCTCAACTGGCTGCGATCCGATCCCGCCTTCAAGCTCGCCTGCGGACGGCTGCCGGAGACGGGCGCCGATTTGTGCTCCCAGCCCACCGTTTCACGCTGGGAGAACGCGCCTACGCTGCGGGAGATCGTCCGGCTGACCTACGCACTGATCGATATCTGGTGCCGGAGTTATGCGAAGCCGCCCGTCTCAGTGGTTCTGGACATCGACGACACACTCGACGTCGCGCATGGCCATCAGGAGATGGCGGAATGGAATGCTCATTACGATGAGCGCTGTTTCCTGCCGATCCATATTTACGACACTGCCACAGGCCGTCCGGTCACCATGATCCTGCGCCCTGGCAAAACGCCGTCTGGCGCGGAAGTGCGCAGATGGCTGCGCCGCCTGATCAAGCGCATCCGCCAGCACTGGCCCAAGACGCATATCGTCATCCGGGGCGACGGCCATTACGGCCGCGACGAAGCCATGAGCTGGTGCGAGGATAACGGCGTCGATTACATTTTCGGCTTTGGCGGCAACACCGTGCTCGACCGGCTGGTCGAGGTAGAGGCAGACGATATCCGCACGCGCCGCGCCGAGGGGAAGCTTGCCGTTCTGCGCGGGTATGCCGAAACGCGCTACGGCGCCAAATCGTGGACCAGAGAACGCCGTGTCGCAGCCCGGATCGAAGCCAAGGAGAGCGATGAGGACGATATGCTGCGGCGTGGGATCGACATCCGCTACGTGGTCACCTCGCTAAAAAACGGTAACGCCGAACACCTCTACGGCACTGTCTATTGCGCTCGCGGACAGGCCGAAAATCTGATCAAGCAGCACAAGGCACAAACCGCCTCTGACCGCACGAGTTGCCGGTCGCCGCTCGCCAACCAATTCCGCCTCATCCTGCACACTGCCGCCTACTGGCTGCTGCTCGATGTGCGCGATCATGTTCCGTCCTGGCATCCTCTGCGGCAGAGCGAGTTCGCCAGCATCCGCCTCCATCTCCTGAAGGTCGCCGGGCGCTTCGTTGAGACAGCGAGCCGCATCCGTGTTGCTCTGGCCTCCTGCTGTCCGGAAGCCGGACTGTTCGGTCTCGTCGCGTTTTGGTTGCAACAATCCGGGCCGTGAACGGCGGGGCGCGCCGCCCCTGGAGCCCATATCGCCAACCTCCAACGCGTAAGCAGCATTCCCAGTCCTGATCAGCCCGCAGGCGGTTCCGCTCGCGGGGGGCAGAGGCGTGTTCAGCTGCAATGGACGTTAGAGACTGGGCTCAGACGCATAAGAAGGGCTAGGCGGCCAATATCCGTCCCGTTCGGATTAACGCAAGACAGCACCGACGGCGATCTTGCCGTTGCCGTCCGGCGGCGGGAAATCGTCGAAGCGGACGAGCCCGTTGGTCTGCTCGATTTTGCCTGTAGCGCGATCTTTGATGGGGGCGGTTGCGAGAACAAAGCGGTCGCTGCCTTTGACGGAAGCGCTGATCTCGAGACTGCTCACGGAAGACGAAACTCTTCGGGACCCGATACCTCGGTATAAATCGCCGTCGTCGTCAGCCGCGCATGACCGAGCCAGCGCTGCAACAGCGTTATGGGAATACCGGCCTGAATAGTTCCTGTCCCAAAAGTATGACGGAAAGCTTTGGGCGAAGCATTGGCGCCTAGGGACCCCTGCCCTTCGGCATCGCACCTGAAAATCAAAAAATGCATAGGACGAGGGGCGGGCTTCGTTGTGCGCGATCGGCGGTAGAGTGCCTCGATCTGATGGGGATGCACGTCGAACTGTTGCGACAGCGCGGCCAGTATCTTCTCCCCCTTTACGGCGGCCAGCGCCACCTTCGCCTTGAAGGACTCACGCATAATGTAAATGCAATGAGTTAGACGACATTGTCGTAAGAGGGGCAAAACGCCGGGCAAGTCACTGAGGCGCGACTCACAAGGGACTCAATTTCTGACTCCCCTTGGGCATGGCCAAATCACCCAAGGACATTTCGGGGCTTAGCCTCGACGAGCTGAAGGCGTTGCTGGTGCAAGCCTTGGAGAAGGTTGCCCGGCTTGAGAAAGAGAACGCGGAACTGCGTGAGGAGATCGCGCGGCTCAAGGGCTTGAAGGGGCGCCCCAAGCTCAGGCCCAGCGGCATGGAGAAGGCGGCGGAGGCTTCCGCTGCCAAAGGCAGCCGCCGGAAGGGCCGGCGCGGCGCCAAGCGGACGAAGCTCAGCATAAACGAAACACGGATTGGCAAGCCGGACAGCCTGCCGGCAGGCGCCCGCTTCAAGGGCTATGAAGACTTCATCGTCCAGGACATCGTCATCAGGCCATGGACGATCCGTTACCGGCGCGAGCGCTGGCTGCTGCCTTCGGGGGAGACGGTGGTGGCCGCGCTGCCGCGGAGCGTCAGCGGCCATTACGGACCGGAACTCAAGCGCTTCATCTTGAGCCAGTACCACCAGGGGCAAGTGACCATCCCGCGCCTGCTTACCCTGCTGCAAGACTTGGGCATCGATATCTCCAAGCGGCAGATCGTGCGGCTGCTCAGCGGCAAACAGGGTGCCTTTCTTGCCGAAGCTGGCGAGGTGCTGCGCGCGGGCCTTCGCTCTGCCTCCTGGATTACAGTCGACGATACGGGCGCGCGGCACAAGGCCAGGAACGGCTTTTGCACCCATATTGGCAACGATCGTTTCGCCTGGTTTGGAACCACGGGCTCGAAGAGCCGGCTACATTGCGCTCAAGTAGCGCGGAGCGCGATAGCGCAGCTGAAAACTTCCTGGAACTGCTGCGGGCCGGGCCGGACGATTACGTCATCAACCAGGCCGCGCTCGATTATATGCGTGAGCATAAGCTGCCGCAGGCAACCATCGCCCGCTTCGGCAACGCGAGGCGGCGCCTTCTTAGCGGCGCGCTACCGCACGGCGCGCTACTTGAGCGCTTCGCCGGCCGCAAAGCCTTCATGGCCTATCTGAAAAGGCTTGGCCTCACCGGCCTTGAGGTCAAGCCCGATCCGGTCCAGATCGCAACGGAAGGCGCCCTTTGGGGCTCGATTGCGGAGCAAGGGCTCCTGAAGGACACGGTGATCGTCTCTGACGGCGCCGGACAGTTCAAGATTGCGGAGCACGCGTTGTGCTGGGTTCATGCGGAACGCCTCATCCACAAGCTCGATACCTTCTGCGAGGCGCACGTCCAGGCCAAGGAGCGCATCCGCTCCCGCATCTGGCGGCTCTACAAGGACCTCAAGGCCTACCGCCAGGCGCCAGTCCGGCGCCGGGCGAAGGAGTTGGAGCGCCGCTTCGATAGCATCTTCTCTACCGAGACGGGCTTTGCCACACTCGACAGGCTGCTGGCGCGGCTGCATGCCCAGAAAGAAGACCTGCTGGCGGTGCTGAAGCGGCCGGAGATCCCGTTGCACACCAACGGTTCGGAAAACGATATCCGCTGCCAAGTGACGCGGCGCAAAATCTCCGCCGGCACCCGCTCCGATCTGGGGCGCGATAGCCGTGACGCGTTCCTGGGCCTCATGAAAACCTGCGCCAAGCAGGCGATCAGCTTCTGGGACTATCTCGGCGACCGCCTCGGTGTGCCAGACGCTCCAGACGTGCCAAGCTTGGCCGAACTCATCCGCGCGCCCGCACAGGCCTAACCGCCCGGCGTTTTGCCCCTATTACCAGATAGCGGATGTGGCTTATGGGTCCCCGGCACTCGTACTATGGGCCATGAGCGGTCGTCCGGGCCGCTGCTCAAGAGACACTTAGTTTTTCTCAAACCAACCCAGACCGGCCGGAGCGGTACTAGATATTTTTTTAAATAGATACGCCCGCTTTCAGATCCCTCAGCGGAACACGCCGAGAATGGCGGCGAAGTGGCGGCCAGGGGCTGGAACTGGCTTTTGCGCCTGCAGCCGGCGAAACGCGATGCAATTTCAGTCCAACACAGTTCTCAGTGAAAAGTCGCGCCCGGCCGTGCCACGGGCTGAAACTGCTCTGCCGGTTATGAGCGGTCATGCCCCAATCATTTTGGTTCAAAGCCCAGATACTTACGCTGAAGCGCCACCCTGGCGAAGGTCAAAAGAATGCGGCTGCCCGCGCGAAGGGTGCCCCTGAGCGAGCCCGCGACCTTGGAACGGCCGCCTGCGCGGCGGGCGTATGGCACCGGAACTTCAAGGATGCGCAGGCCCGAGCGGGCTGCCTTCATCTGCATTTCGAGATTCCAGCCATAGGTCATCTCCTGCATGCCGAGCGCCAAGAGCGCGTCGCGGCGGATGGCCCGGAAGGCGCACATATCGCTGCAACGGAAGCCGTAAAGAAGGCCGGCAAGAGCCCCAATGACCCTGCCTGAGGCGAGCTGATGCCAAGCCATCGAGCCTGGTTCGCGCCTCCCGAGCGTCCGCGATCCGATTACGAGATCATGGGTTCCCGCAAAAATCGGGGCAACGAGCTTCGGCAACTCTTCCGGGAAATCGCTCCCGTCGCCATCCATAAAAATCACAACCTGGCAGCCATCGCCCGCGGCAGCTGCACCTCTCATACAGGCCCGGCCATAGCCCTTGCCTGCATCGATTACGCGCGCCCCTTTCGCCGCTGCGATCTCCGCGGTGCGGTCTTTCGAGCCGCCATCCGCGACAATGATCGCATCTACCGCGGCGCTTGGGATTCGTTCGATGACGCCCGCAATCGATTCTTCCTCATTCAATACCGGTATGACAACGCACACGCCTGTAGAACGCATATTACAGACTCCATCGCAAACCGCAGCCAGTACAAGCACGCGGCGGCGCGTCGCTCAGGAGCGCCTCGCGGAAGCCCCGGTATGCTGGGCCGTTCCAAATGTCGCGGAGCGGTGCGGTTTTGGCATCGCCGAGGGTGAAGTTCTCGTAGCCGTGCATGGAGAAGGGCGCGATGCAGCAAGGTAGCGCCCGGCCATGCGCGGTGAAATACATCAGCGACCAGGGGCGGCGGCAGAGCGACCAGGGCGTGTCGCCTTCGAGCCGCCGCAGGCTTGCCCCGGGCTCGGCGGCGCCCGACGCATCGAACAGCACACCGAGCTCCGCTGCAGTTTTCTCCGCATCCAGCAGATATTTGCCCTCGGCGGCGCCCGGGCTTTCGAAAAGCGAGGATTCTAGGCGCGCCAACCCAAATGGGTTGCTCTCGAAATAAACCAGCCGCTGCAGGTGCACCTCGGGCACGCCGATCTCATGTGCAAGCCGGATGAAAGCCGGTAGCTGCTCAAGCGTCTCGCGCAAACCCGTGAGCCAAAGCGAAAGGCGGGGCTTGGCCTTGCCCATCCGTTCCTTGAGCGCAACGAAATTCTTCACATTGCGCACGATGCGGTCGAAAAGATCGCGGCCGCGCACGGCCTCAAACGCCCTGGGTTCCGCTGCATCGAGCGAGATGCGCAGCTCATCGAGGCCGGCTTCGATCAACTCGCGGGCTTTCTTCTCGCGCATCAGTGTGCCGTTGGTATTGAATAGCACGTAGACGCCGCGATCCTTAAGGTATCTCACCATCTTAGGCAGCTCAGCCGCCATCGTTGGCTCGCCGACCCCGTGCAACACAATCCGCTCGATCCGTGGGAATTGGTCCACGATGGAAGTGAATAGCTCCCAGCTCATATCGGCGGGCGGCTCCAGCTCCTCGAACGTGCGCGGGCACGTGGTGCAGAGGAGATTGCAGCGGTTGGTTGTCTCTAAATAGAGGCAGACTGGGTCCTCAGCCGCGATGGGGCTTCGCTTCTCGCAAACGCGCTCGAAATAGCGGCGCGGGTCCGGTTGTGCAGGCGAAGCGGGCCCTGTTTCAAACGATCGCGCGTTCATCTGGCGCCTCCTTTGCATCGAGGAATTCCTTGGCTGCGCTATCGCGCTTCGCGCTGCTTGAGCGCAATTGTTCGGCCGCAAGCAGGACCGCGAACGGCACATATTGAATGCTGAAATCGGCGACACTGGGCGGCCAGCTTGCGGTGCGGTAAAGGAGCGGCGCCGAAAGCGTCAGCCAAAACACCGAGGGCCTCGGGAAGAAGCACAGGAACGGTACGAGCCAAAGAAAGTACCAGGCGTAGTGCGGCGAGAAGAGCACCGTAAACGCGATAGCGATGCCGAAGGCGCCCTTAAGGTCCGGCTTTGTGGGATTGGCCCGAAAACCCGTCTGCCAGACGAGCGCGAAAAGGGTCAGCGCCGCCGCGGCTAGGAAGACCGGCAGCGCCGCGGTGCCGAACCCGAGCTGCTTCAAGATTGCCGCGATGTAGAGGCCGTCCCCTTCGGCAAACTCTTCGCCGGCATAGCCGCCGAAGAAGCCGAAGACTTTCTTTCCAACGGACAGATAGGGCAAATAAAGCAGGAGTGCGGTGGCGGCGAAAGCGGCTGGCGCCCGCCAATCCCAGCGGCGATAGATTCCGGGCGTCAAGGCGAGGGGGAAGTATTTTGTGAGCACGCCCGCTGCGAGTGCCGCGCCCGAAGCAAAGCGTTTGCCCCTCTCTGCCGCGAGAAAGGACAGCAGCAGGAATGCTATCGCGGCGCTGTCGATATGGCCGCTTCCCGCAATTTCCCATACCGGCAGGGGATGGAGGATGTAGAGCGAGGCAAAAATGGCCGGAATCGCCCGCGCGGCGAGAAGCTGGATCAGCGCCCAGACCGCCAGCGCCTCGAAGGCGAGCATCGCCGCCTTCATCGCCGTGACGGTTTCGCTTAAGCGGCTGACCGCGAAATAAACCGCCTGCGCCGCTGGCGGATAAACCGTCGGCGCGTACTCTTTGCGGTTTATGTTCGGGTAAATACCGGGCTCGCGAAGTTGGGCGAGCGCCGGATCGGCAGGAACGAACCGGTACGGATTGATGCCGTGCGCTTGCACGCGCCCATCCCAGACATAGCGATAGACGTCCGTGGAGTTTGGCGGCGCGAACAGCAGCATCGCCCGCATGAGGACGCCGAAGCCAAGCAGATAAAGAAAGTACCGGTGGCTTTGCTCAGCGGATAGCCGATGCCGGCTTCGCAAGAGCAGCCAGGCGAAGGCTGCGTAGATCGCGCCCTGAGCGAGATTGCCATATACCGCCGCGTCGTCGCCGATACTAAAATCCAAGATCGCGCAGGCGAGCATCGACGCAAACAGCGCCGCAGCAGCGATCATGAAGCCCGGGAATCGGCGCACTACGCTCAAGCGGCGGTCTCCTCAAGCTCCAGCAGCCCGGCGGCACTGTGCCGGCGCAGCCGCCCGGTTAAATCCCCATTCGAGACCATAGATTGCAAGAGCGCTAAGGAGTGCCGCGCCTGGCTCGAGCGCAAGTTTTGCGAGAAGGCGCGCCCCTCAAGCAGTTCGCCCATCAGCGGCCGCAAGCCTTCGCTATCGTCGACGTCGTACCACCGGGGCAGGATATGCACCGGAAGGCCGATCTCCGCCGCGCGATCGAGCGTCTGCTGGGCCACGATCTCAGTGCTCCAGGCAATGTCCTCGAATAGGCGTGTGTGCATGGATTTCAGAGCCAGAAGATAATAACCGCCGTCCGCGGAAGGGCCGAGCACAGCACGGCCGCCGGGCTCCGCCAGCACGTTCGCCGTCTCGATGAGCAAGCTGGCGGGTAAGGTCGGGCTATCCGAGTTCAAGACGCAAGCTGCACCGTGGCCTGCCGCGAATTGACGGCGCAGCGCCTCCATAAGGCACGCGCCAAAGTCCGGATGCCAGACCTCGTGCAAAGCGATCGAAGCTGGCATGTGCGCGCGGAAGAAGTCCTCGCTGCCCGGCGGCCCGTAGGCCATCGATCCGGCTATGCTCGCCTGCGCCGATGCCGCGATCAGATTATCGGCGATGTCTCGCAAGAAAGCGGTGTTGCACGCTGCCGCCTCCTCGAAGCTCAGCGGCGGGCAAAGCCGCGTCTTCGCCCTGCCGGGATAGGAGGCCTTGGCCATCACTGCAATGCCGCAAAAAGCTACCTCGCGTCTCGCTATCATCCAGCGTCCCCAGCTCGGTCAAACGTTACGAGAATAAGTACGCTAGGCCCGTTGTGTTTCTTACGGCGTTTTTGTGTTTTCACGAGATTGTGTATTATTAGTTTAATGACCTAGCCATAGCTTCAACGGAAGAATGCAATTCTACGCGAAATAGTGATCCAAGCCACGCTCGCCCGGTCGGCGGGAAAATGATAAGTTTACCGGCCGATACAGAGATCAGTGCATCCAAAGGCTGAACGATGGCGACTCGGACTGAGCATCGAAGCGGGGAATTCATCCCGGTGCATTCGCGCTTTGTGCGCGTCACGCACTGGTTGAATGCCATTGCGATCCTTGTCATGATCGGCAGCGGCTGGCGCATTTATAACAATGTGCCGGTCTTCCACTGGCTCACCTTCCCCGAATGGGCGACGCTTGGCGGCGATCCGGAGATCACTTACAAGCTGAACAAGGATGTGGGCTTTTCGAACGCGCTTCTGTGGCACTTCGCGTTCATGTGGCTCTTCGTTGTCAACGGCGCCGTCGCGCTATCCGGCGGGATTTTGAGCGGGCGGCTCCGGCGGCAATGGCTGCCGGTCAGCCTGCGGGAGCTGGTCCACGACATCCGCGCAGCACTCTCCTTCAACCTCGCCCACGACGATATCACCGTCTACAACGCGGTGCAGAAGCTGCTTTATATTGGCGTGGCATGCGCGATGCTTTTGATGTTTGCCTCGGGGCTCGCGATCTGGAAACCGGTGCAGTACAGCGGAATGACCTGGTTATTCTACGATTTCCAGGGGGCCCGGCTCGTGCATTTTCTCGGCATGTCCGCCATCGTGCTGTTCTTAGCCGTGCACGTGACGCTGGCCATTCTCGTTCCGCAGACGATTGTCGCGATGACCAAGGGATCGATCCACGTTACCGCGCCGGCCGCTCTACCCGCCGAAGCACGTGACGATACGCCTGCCGGGCCCCCAGCCGAAGCCGGGGAACGTGCCGATGTATCCGCGATAGCACCTGCCGAGGCCCCTCAAGCCATGGAAGCGGAGAATAGCGATGACACTCATCCTTCCCCGGCGATCGATAAACAAGCCGCAAACGGGCCTGGACCGGTCTCCGCTCGTCGAACATCGTAAGCTCATCGCCGGCATCGAGCGGCGCGCCTTTCTCCGCGGCACGGCTAGCCTCGGCGCGGTGACGCTGCTGACCGGCTGCGACATCAGCAATGAGAGCGCGCTTCAGGGCGTGCTGCGCGCCATGTCGGGCTGGAACGACCGGGTGCAGGCGTTCCTGTTCGACCCGCAGAAGCTCGCGCCCACCTATTCGGACGCGGATGTAACGATGCCGCCGCGCTTCAACGCCTACTACGCCATCGATCAAGTGAAGCCGGTCGACGGCGCTACGTGGCGGCTGGAGCTGGCGGGTTTGGTCGGGAACAAAGCGCCGTGGAACAAAGATGCGCTCTACGCGCTGCCGCATGAGACGCAGATCACGCGGCATATTTGCGTCGAGGGCTGGGACTATATCGGCAAATGGTCCGGCGTGCCCTTGCGCGTATTTCTCGACCGGATTGGCGCGGATAAGACCGCGAAGTATGTCGCGTTCCGATGCGCGGACAAATATTGGGGCAGCATCGATATGGCAACCGCGCTGCACCCGCAAACCATCCTCGCCACGCACTACGCGGGCCAGCCCATCGGCGACGCCTACGGCTTCCCCATGCGCCTTAAGACGCCGCTCAAGCTCGGCTTCAAGCAGCCGAAATGGATCTACGCCATCGAGGTGACGAACACCTATCCCGGCGGCTATTGGGAGGATGGCGGCTATAATTGGTTCAGCGGGGTTTAGCGGAACGTATTCTCCGGCGGCCCGGTAACTCCCTCCCTGCAAAGCTGCTTGTCACGCGCCGCACGCTCATCTTAGCAGTTTCGTCGAAATAGTGAGGAAAAGGACAGCCCTTATGGGCATTCTCGGTCACATCGTAATGGAAGGCTTGAGCTTCCTCGCGGCTTTATTCGTATTCGCCGTAGGGATTTTTGTATTGTCGGTTATTATTCTGTTCATAATCGACATCAGCCAGAAAAAGGATGCGATCCGGCGCAACTATCCCGTTATTGGGCGCTTCCGGTATCTGTTTACCCGGCTTGGCGAGTTCTTCCGCCAGTACTTCTTCGCCCTCGACCGGGAAGAACTGCCTTTCAACCGCGCCGAACGGGATTGGATATACCGCTCTTCGATTGGGGTGGACAACACCGTGGCGTTTGGCTCGACGCGCAATTTGACCCCGGTTGGGACGGTCATATTCGTCAACTGTCCGTTTCCGACGCTGGAGGAACATGCCACGGACGCGCCCGAAATTACGATAGGCCCCTACACTAAGGCACCCTACCGCTTATCTTCGATCATCAATATTTCTGCCATGAGTTTCGGTGCCCTTTCCGCGCCGGCTGTGCGGGCGCTTTCAAAGGGTGCCGCCCTAGCCGGGTGCTGGCTCAACACCGGCGAAGGAGGATTGGCCCCCTATCATCAGGAAGGCGGATGCGACATCGTTTTTCAGATCGGCACGGCGAAATACGGCATGCGCACGCCCGACGGTCAACTCGACGAGGGCCGCGTCCGGGAGATCGCAAGCCTTCCCCAAGTCAAGATGTTCGAGTTGAAGCTAAGTCAAGGCGCAAAGCCTGGCAAAGGCGGGATTTTACCCGCAATCAAAGTGACGCCGGAAATCGCCAAAATCCGCGGTATCCCCGCCCACGCCGATTTCGATCTCCCCCAACCGGCATCCCGAAATCGACAGCGTCCCCGACCTCCTCGATCAAATCGAACGGATCCGCGGCCTGGTAGGCAAGCCCGTAGGTTTCAAAGCCGTGATTGGCGCCTATGGCTGGCTCGAAACCATGTGCAAGGAAATTCACGCTCGCGGCATCGAGAGCGCACCCGATTTCATCACCGTCGATTCCGGCGATGGTGGCACGGGCGCGGCACCTTTGCCGCTCATGGATAATGTCGGGCTCCCCATCAAGGAAGCGCTTCCGATGGTGATTGACATTCTTAAGCGCTACAATCTGCGCGAGCGCATCAAGGTGATAGCCTCGGGAAAGCTCGTTACCCCTGCCGAGGTGGCTTGGGCGTATTGTGCTGGGGCCGACACGGTGAACTCCGCGCGAGGCTTTATGTTCGCCCTTGGCTGCATCCAATCGCTGAAGTGCAACAAGAATACTTGCCCCACTGGGATCACCACTCACGACCGCCGCTTGCAGCGCGGGCTTAACCCGGAAGAAAAGTCTGTCCGCGTGAAGACCTTTGTGGAGAGGATGCGTGCGGAAGTGGGCACCATCGCCCATTCTTGCGGAGTGCCGCATCCGCGCGCGCTGCAACGCTATCATTGCCGCATCGTGCAGCCAAATGGCCGCTCGATCCCCATGAACGAGCTTTACCCTCCCGTGCAATCCGCTTTGCAGGCGGCTCGCTCCGGTGCCTGACAACTTACTCGGGCGCGCTTAGTCCGCACAGCCTGCCTTGCGCATCCAGGCTTGCACTTCTTCGATCTGCTGCTTCATGCCCACCTGGCGGAACAGCTCAAGCGCCTTGGCCCACATCGCGCAGGCGACGGCCTTATCTTGGCGTTGCTCGGCGACCTTGCCGAGAATACCATAGGCACCCGCCATACCTTCCTTATGGTCCATCCTGCCATAGACGGCGAGGGCTCACTCTTGCATAGCCTGGGCCACATCGAGGCCACCTCGCATGAGATGAACTTTGCTTAGGTTGCAAGCCGCGCAGGCCAGGGCTTCCTGGTCCGCGATGCTGTTGTCCAGGACCATCACGCGCTCAAAGCAGCGCTTAGCGCCATCGAGATCGCCCGCCTGGATATTCAGGGACCCAAGCCGGTTCCAGCCATCCGCGTTGTCTGGGTCGAGCTCGCAGGCCTCCGCGTAAAGGCCCACGGCCTCACGCGTGTCGTTCAAATAGGCCAGCGCGCCTTGCTCGCGCGCCAGCTCCGCTTCTTCTTTCGATACAGCGACGCGGGTTTTCGAAACCTCGGCGCGCATCGAAGCAAGTGCCGCCGCAGCCGCGCGATCGTCGCCCGCCGCAAGCTGCTCCAGTGCTATCGCATCGCCTCGTGCGGCGAGGCGATGCACCGCCGCGCTCAAATCATCCGTGATGGCGTGCGGTGTCTCTTTGACACCCATACCAAACTCTGGGCTAAGCCGGGGCAGCGCCGCCGGCCGTGCTTCGACTGTTGCCGAAAACTGCAAGACAAGCTCCCGCAGCTCCCGCCTCTCTTCCGCCGCGCGCTCCTCCACCGTCCGCTGGGTTTTGAGGATCGTCTTTGTAGTCGTGCCGAGATCCTCTTTGCGTAGCCAGCGCACCACTCCCCAGGCAACGCCCAAGCCTCCAGCAGCGACGATCATAAGGCGCAGCTTCGCCGCATCGTCCATGCCCGGGAGCAACGCCCAAATCTGATAAAAAATGTCCATCCCTGCTTCGCCCTCAGCCAGGCGCTGTTTAGCATGCCTGTAACGCGGGGCAATGCACAGACCGCGACTGAACTTGATTGTGGGCCGCCTGCTGAAATACTATATCAAGCGCCCGCTGCCACTATGGGCCCCTAACAAAATGCTACCTCACAAAACTGACGTTCCCATTAACCGTGTTGAAACGCCGGTATAAATTCGTTGAGATGCAACGTATTATTTACGTCTTGCTTATCGTTTTGTTCGCGTTTGGCGCTGGTTTTGCGACTCAGCGTGGCAACATCTGCGGGATACTTGCTGCCCAGCGGATTGCCGAGACCGGAAAACAAGCCGCCTCTTAGCCTTCGCGATTGCATCCCTATGGGCCCTTGTCATTGCCGTGCCGGCGGGCTGGCCTACCAAGAACTCCTTTGTCCTCAGCCCGTCGTTCGAGGTTTCCATCGCTGTATGTCTGGGCGGGGCTCTTTACGGTCTCGGCACCTTCATCAACGTGTTGGTTTCGTCAGCCAGCCATGACATGCCGCTACGCTGATTGAGAGAGGGGTAACGGCTGGTTTGGTCACGTGCGAGGGTGCGACAGCCTATCTATAAGTTTCTGCTTTTGTATTCCGAAAGCAGCCATTGCCCGCTCGATGAACTAATAGGATCGTCAGGTCCGCTTCCCACCTGGCCCCGCAGTTTCGTCTTAATTAGCGGCGAGGGCGGCTTCGGGTCAACACCGCTAGAATTGGGGCACGCTCGGGACCTGCCGCTTTATGATCAGAAAGCCGCCCCGCTCCTTGAGGAGCCCGTCTCACCCTTCGGGCCACTTGCGGAACTGGAGATTTATATAATTTGGCGACCCAGTATAACCGCCTATGCTATCGCGAAGCAGACGCGGGAGACAGTCAGAGACGCGGATCGAGCGGCTCGCTTTCGAGTGCCAGGATCGCAAATACCGCTTCGTGCACGCGGCGCAGGGGTTCGCGGCCAAGAAAGCGCCGGAGCGCCTCATGCCCCAGGGCGAATTCGCGTAATGCAAGCGACCGCTTCTTGCCGAGGCCGCGGCTGCGCAGGCGCTCCAGATGTTCCGGCGCATCGTATTCCGGGCCGTAGATGATGCGCAGATATTCGCGCCCCCGGCATTTGATAGCGGGCTGGACGAGCCCCTTCCGGCCGCGCACGATGAAGTCCTTGGGCTTTACCACCATGCCCTCGCCGCCCGCTCCGGTGCGCGCGCTCCACCACTCCGCCGCAGCAGCGGTGGCGCCGGCATCGTCCAGATTTACCAGCCGGTGCTCTGTGGCCATAAAGAGCTTGTCTCCGGTTCCGGCGAGGCGGGAAAGCTCCGCCATGTGCCAGAGATGGTCTTTGTCCATATGCAGTGCGCCCTCCGCAGCCAGCAGATGGAAGGGCGCAATGCGGTAGTCATCGATCGAGCTAATGGGCCAGCAATAGCGGCGGTATGCGTCCGCATAGCGGTCCACTCGCGCGGCCCGGTCCGAATAGCGCGCCAGCAGGGGTGCCATGCCGCCATCTCTCTGGGCGGCCTTTTCAAGGGCGTCCACGGCATGCGTCAGGCCTGCTTTGGCTGCGGCGGCGGTTGCGGCATATTGGCTGCGGATCAACGATTGCGCCTTGGCGGACCAAGGCATGATCTCGCAATCGAGCAGCGCCCAGCCGGTGTCGTGCCGCTCCCAGAAGCCCGACCCTGTCATGGCCTCCCGAAAGCGCCCGAGCACCGCTTCGTTCATCGCGACATCGCTGAAAAAGGCGCGGCCCGTCCGGCTATAAATCATGCCGGTTTCGCCGGTAGCCACGCCGAATCGCTGGCGCGCTGCGTCCTCATCGCGGCAAACCACGATCAGCGCGCGCGAACCCATGTGCTTCTCCTCGATCACAGCCTCGAAAACGCCTTCGCTGCGGAAATATTCGAAGGCTTCGTCTGGATGTTCGAGAACGCCCTCCCGCTTCGAGGTGGCCGCGGGCGCCATGGTGGGCGGAAGATGGATGAGCCATTTGGGGTTCACGGCGTAGCGGGTCATGACCTCAAGCGCCGCGGCCGAGCTGCCTTCGTCTATCGTGATGGCGCGCGTGAGCGCGGTCTCAACGATCCGTTTGCCGCTGACCAGGGCGAAATCGAGGAGATCGTCGTGCTCCTGCTGAAGGCTTAAGCCGCCAGGCGCAGCACTTGCGCCAATCGGACGTGCCGGCTCGCAATAGACCTGCTTCGCCGGCACGCTGGCCAGCTCCTTCTCCGGCCAGCGCAGCGCAGTGAGCGAGCCGCCGAAGACGCAGCCCGTATCGACGCAGAACGTGTTGTTGAGCCATTCCGCATGCATCACGGGTGTGTGGCCATAAACGACGGCGGTGCTGCCTCTGTAATCCGCGGCCCAATTGTGCCGGAGCGGCAGGCCATATTCGTCCGTTTCGCCGGTGGTTTCGCCATAAAGGCAGAACTCGCGCACCGCACCGGAAGAGCGGCCAATCATGGTCTCCTTGATGCCTGCATGCGATACCACGAGCTTGCCGCCATCGAGCCAAAGATGGCTTACGAGCCCATCGATGAAGGCTTTGGTGCGGCCTTTGAAATTTTCCGGGGTTTCTGCCATCTGCCCGGCGGATTTATCGAGCCCGTGGGTCATTTTCACATTGCGGCCGTTCAGCCAGCGCAGGAACTTCGCATCGTGATTGCCCGGCACGCATAGCGCCTCGCCGGCGTCTACCATCGCCATGACCAGGCGCAGCACGTCTGGGGTTCTGGGGCCGCGGTCTACCAGGTCGCCCAGGAAAATCGCGCGGCGCCCGCTTTTGGCCAGCACGCGGTAGCAAGGCTCGCCTGCCTCGGTCTTGCCAGCGTCTACGATATAGCCGAGCTTCGCCAGCAATTCTTCCAGCTCATCCGCGCAGCCATGCACATCGCCGATGATGTCGAATGGCCCGGATTCGCGCCTGGCATCGGTCCAAAGCGGCACGCGCACGATCTCAACGGCCTCGATATCCTCTGGGCTGTGCAGCTCGTGCACATAGCGGAAGCCCTCCTTGCTCAGGCCGCGGATGTTCCGCTTGAGGCTTGCCGTTTGATTGCGGACGACATGCGGGCCGAATTGCCTGTTTGGGCGGCCCTTATTTCTATCCTGACAAACGTCTTCGCCAGGGTTCAGCACGATGGCCACGGCGAGCGCGTGGTAGCTTTTCGCGATCTTGACCAAGTGCGCGCGATCCTCGGCACGCACATTGGTGGCGTCGATCACGGCGAGCTTGCGCCGCTTAAGCCGCGTTTCCGCGATGAAATGCACCAGCGAAAACGCATCCGCCGTCGCATCGAGGCTGTTTTCGTCGTCTTCAACGATGCCGCGGCAGGCGTCGGACGAAATCACCTCCGTGGGCTTGAAATGCCGCGCCGCGAAGGTCGACTTGCCGGAGCCGGAGGTTCCGATGAGGACAACGAGGCAGAAATCGGGGATTTTTATCTTCATCGCGTCCCCCGCTCGAAAATGGCCATTTGCGTGGGCGCGCCAAGCGCCGGGTCCACCTCGCCGATGGGCGCGAACCGCACTGTGTAGCCAAAGCGGCCGGCCGCCGCGTTCGCCCAAGCTTCGAATTCCGCACGCGTCCACTCGAAGCGATGGTCGGCGTGGCGCAGCGTTCCTGGCGCCATCCCCTCGAACTTCGCATTATACTCGCGGTTGGGCGTGGTGACGGCGGCAAGCCCCGGCTTGGCGAACTCGAACAGCACGCGTTCCACCGCAGGCAGGCGCTCCTGATCGATATGCTCGATCACCTCCACAAGCGCCACGGCGTCGAAGCCCTCGATGCGGGCATCGCGATAGGTCAAGGCACCCTGCACAAGCTTGATCCGGCCGCGCTGCCTTTCGCTCAGCGTTTCGAGGCGCAGGCGGCGGGCGGCAATCTCCAAGCTGCGGATGCCGATATCGACGCCCAGGATCTCTTCGAACTGCTTTTCCGCCATCAGCCGTTTCAGCAGCTTGCCGCCGCCGCAGCCGAGATCGGCCACGCGGCGCGCGCCCGATGCGGTCAAGACCTCCGTCACCGACTGCAGCCGCTGCTCATTGAGGCGGATGGGTTTCTCAAGCCGTTCCTCCGCCGCGTCCTTCGGCAATTCCGGCGCCTCGCCGCCCGCGGCTGCGTCTTCCGCCTCCTCTTCCACGTCTGGGGCTGCATCGGCTTCGGCAAGCCGGATGATCGCTTCCGTTGCAAGCGAGCGCTTCCGGCGCAAATAGCGGTGCGCGATCAGCTCGCGGTTCCGGGTGCGCGGAAAGCCAGCCCTCGCCGCGCGCCAGCAGCTTTTCGATTTCGTCCTGGCCGATGAAATAATGCTTTTGCAGATCGAGAACGGGAATAAGCACGTAGAGGTGGTTGAGCAGGTCCACGAGCCGGCATCGCGCCTTGAGCCGCAGCGTCACATAGGGGCTTGCTCCCCATTCGGGCCAAGCCGCGTCCAGCGGAATGGGTGTTGTTTCCGTCTCATAGCCAAGCGGGCCGAATAGGCGCTGAACGAGGTTTACATCGCCGCGCACCGGTAGCGGCGTCACGGTTGCCTCCAAAGGGATGGCCTGCTGGGCCAGCTCGGGCCGCAGGTCGCAGCGCCCGTTAAGCGCGGTGCGCAGCGCCGCAGCCATCGCGACGGACAGGAACGACGACGCGGCATAGGGCCGGTCGTTGACATATTGGTCGAAAAGCCCGCTCTCGGGCCCGTCCTTGCCGCGCACCAGCGCTACGGGGTCGAGATCGAGCAGCAGCGCGAAGGTGCAGCGCTCCTCTCCGGCCTGCGGGTAAAACAGATGCGCGCGGCCGAAGGCAAGCTCCGCTTCCTGGCACCGGGCCGGGTTTTTATGCAGCAAGAAGCCCAGATCGGTCGCGGGCCTGTGCTCCGTGGTGATTGTCAGCAGCATGGCCGGGGAGCATTTCCTTTCTCACGGAAGAACGGTCAGGCCGCAGCACGGCCTGACCCTGCACTCATTCCCTAAAAGTAGTCATCCTTCTCTACGCCATCGTAGCGCTTGGACCTCATGCAGCACTTCTTGAAATCTGCGCGCCGAGCCGCAAGGGCAAAGATCGTTGCGCCCGAGCTTCTCCAGAAGCTCGACATCGCCATGCACGATGCGGACACCACGCTTTACCTTGGTTTCGGATGGAAACGACTTGCGCCGTTTGCTCATCGCTTCAAAAGGAAGAGAGCGCGTCGATGGTATGTTTCATAGTCATGGAAGCCTCCTGTCAATAGTGTGGAGAGGCGGTCTTATGGCATGATAGCTCAAGCGGGAGCAAATTGAATTGTGCAGCACCCGGCAGCTTCTGCGCTGCTACAGTATCGGCCGCGTTACGCATTAAATCAGCGAGGCGAACTTGAATGCCAAATTTCATAGGCTGCTCAACCTCCAAAAGCGGGTACACTTAGATTTGGCAAGCACTCACCCTTGGGGCCACAACCGGCCGTTCACACTCAACAAAACCTGACCGGAAAGCGGACGCGATTGGCGTCACGCCGGCGGGCGGATCGCGGCGCTGCGGCGTTCACGCAGAGTTTGCTTCTGGACCATAAGCTTGTCTGTTATCAGTCATAGTAAAATCGTCTTGTGGGGCGCGCGCTGTGCTGTTGCGATTTGCGGTTTGCGTTTTGGGGTTTCTGGGCGGCGCGGTCACTGGCAGGGCGCGAGCCGGAGAGAGGCCCATCCCCCAAATGGGGGATGCGGCGCCTGCGCTAATTCCCCTTTATTATGGGGGCGCCTGTTCATCGGTAGGCGGTGTTGTTGGGGGCGGGAAGGCGATGCGTTGGTTCCTTTTGCTATCTATTTTCGTGTTCGGTATCATTGAACGGCCGGGAACACGAGCGTTTGGCGAACCGGCCGGGAACGCCCCCCCGCCGTTGGTCCGTGTAACTTGATGTCTGGAAATTACCTCCGAGGCCCGCAGGGCGAGGAAGGCTGTGGACGCTTCAGTTCCCCACGCGTGGGGAACTGAAGCGAATCGCGCATCGGTATTCCAACCGCCAAGAAGGAAGCACCGATGGCCAACAACGATACGACGATTGCCGCAGTCATGGAACAACTCGTCGCAGAGGGTCCACAAGCCATGGCGCAGGTTATGACCGCGCTCATGAACGCTGCCATGCGGCTCGAACGCGACCAGTTCCTAGGCGCAGGCCACTATGAGCGCAGCTCCGGACGGCGCGGCTATGCCAACGGCACAAAGCTCAAGAAGATCGACACCCAGGCCGGCACGCTGACCCTGGATGTGCCCAAGACCGCGGGCGCGCCCAAGCCGTTCTTCCCGCAGAGCCTTGAACGCGGGCGCCGCTCCTGCCGCGCCGTAATGCTATGCGCCGCTGAGATGGGAGCCTGCCCTCGGGCAAGCGAAGCGCGACCCGGGGGTGAAGGGCGTCTCCACGCGCAGCGTCGAAAAGGTGCTGGCCGAATTCGGTATCGAGGGGCTGTCCTCGACCCAGGTCAGCCGCGCCGCGGCCATGCTCGATGAAGAACTCGAAGCCTGGCGGAACCGCAGGCTTGGCCGCTTCCGTTATCTCTTCCTCGACGCGCGCTACGAGAAGACCCGCGAGCACGGCGTCGCGGACGATTGCGCCGTGCTCACCGCCATCGGCATCGAGCCCTCCGGCAAAGCGCCGGGTGCTGGGCGTCTCCGTCGCGTTCTCCGAGGCCGAAGTGCACTGGCGCGCCTTCCTCGAAAGCCTGGTTGCACGCGGCCTGCAGGGCGTCGACCCCCGGGGCAAGCCCGAGGGCATGGTTCTCCCTCCGGCGACCATTCGGGCTTCAAGGCTCCCGCAAAGCCGTCTTGCCCGGCGCCCGCTGGCAGCGCTGCCAGTTCCATCTTGCCCAGAACGCCATCCATCACGCCCCCAACCAGGCCATTCGCAAGGCCATCGGCGAGGAACTGCGTGCCGTCTGGGACGCCCAAAGCCTGGGAAGCGCGGAGGAGGAGCTTAAGCGGCTCGTGGCCAAATACCGCACGGCTGCGCCAAAGCTCGCCGCCTGGCTCGAAAACAACGTCCCCGAAGGCCTGGCCGTCTTCAAGCTGCCCAGGGACCACTGGCGCCGCATGCGGACATCCAACCCCATCGAGCGCTCGATCCAGCAGGAGCTGAAGCGCAGAACCCAGAAAATACGCGTCTTTGCCAACGAGGCTTCGCTCGTCCGGCTCGCCTCCGCCATCCTCGTCGAGATCGATGAGCAATGGGCCGCATCCCAGCTACCCTATGTCAACTTCAACAACGCCGGTGCCGATTGACCCCCACAGATAAATGTCCAGACAACAGGTTGCGTAATCAGAGGATAAAATAGGATTGCCGCCAGGCGAGGCGTTACGTTGCGTAGGCTTGCTACGATCTGCGGGAATAATAAGTTGATCCGCTCCGGAGCGGGCAAGAGCAAATCCATCGAATATGGCCTTCATGCATCCCGTAAAGGCTTTTAGCGAGCGATGGCGGAACGCGCGCGAGAGCGCGATCAATGTAAATGTCGCTATAAACGGCAACGCTCCGGGCACTCCGCGGTGTTTCAGGATGTAGTAGGCTGTCGAGGAAAAGCGCGTGAACTCCGTTTTCATCGGATCCGACCCCCGCACACCGCCCGAGCTCGCCGACAGATGCACGAGCTCAGCCCCCGGCTCGAACATCAGCAACCAGCCCTCTTTCGCCACCCGCACGGAAAAATCGGTGTCCTCAAGCAGGTTCGTGTTCCGGTCAAATCCGCCAGCTTGAGCGACTGCCGATGCGCGAAAGCTCATATTTGAGCCTTTGCACGAACCAATCGGCTGAGCTTCCGTCCCGAATAGATTGAATATGGTCCGCCCGCCCCACGACACATAGCAGGCTGTCCGGGGCCACCTCATTCATCGTGACGAGACGCTCGACATGGCGGCCGGTCACGCCTCCGACCTTGGGATCTTCGTAAGCCGCCAGATGGGCGGACAGGAAATCGGGTGTCAAAAGGATGACGTCGTCATCCAGGAAGAGGATGATCTCCCCCCTCGCCCGGCGCAGCCCCTCATTTCTTGAGTTTGGAAGGCCCGGCGTAGATATGTGCAGGTACTTAATGCGGGAGTCTGACAAGGTAGTCACGAACGAAGCGACCTGAGCGGCTTGCTCTGGTTGTGACTGGTCGACGATCCAGAGTTCATAGTTTGTAAAAGACTGTTTGCGCACATCCTCAACTGTAGCGGCCATGATCGCAGCACGATTATAGGTTGGGATAATAATTGTTAGCGGCAATGGCACCTGGTCTGAAGGCTGCATAATCTCACGTCCCATGTTCATATCTACGATCAGCTTTACGTAGCACCCATACCGCAACCGATAGCGATCATGGCAGGATCGAAACGCGCATCGGCGTGGTTTCCACGGACATCGCCTGGCTGCAAGAAGACCATCGCTGGCCGGGGCTCGCCGCCATCGGCAAGGTCACCCGCATTCGCGAGGTTTCCAGAAAAACAACAACTGAAACAGCCTATTATCTTCTGAGCACGCCCCTTTCCGCCGAACAGTTCCATGACGTTGTCCGCCAGCATTGGGGGATCGAAAATAGCCCTGCATTGGGTGCTTCGACGTGACCATGAATGAAGACCAAGCCAGAAACCGCAAGGATCATGGCCCCGAAAACATCGGCCTTCTGTGCCGCCTTGCCCTTAACATTGCAAAACTGGAACCATCGAAGGGATCGATGAAAGGAAAGCTTAAACGGGCAGGATGGGGCAATGCTTTCCCACACTGAACTCCTAGCCCAGTTTTCCCATCCTCGAATGCGATAGCCTGGCAGCCCCAATAGAGTCCGTTGACTTCACTGCGCGGTTGAGCAACTGTCGCGGGTGATGATCTGGATTTTGTTTGCAATTGTGACGGCTGGCGTAGTCCTGGCTGTCGCGCGCCCGCTCGGGCGTGCGGCCACGCCGGCGTTCGGCAATGCGTCCGAAATCGAAGCCTATAAGCTGCAGCTCGCGGAACTGTCCCGCGAGGAGGAGCTTGGCGAGATCGGCACAGAGGAAGCGGAGCAGACGCGAACGGAGATTTCGCGGCGTCTGCTTAAGGCGAGCCGTCAAGGTGTCGCTGCGGCTCTCCCCGGCAAGCAAACCGGCCTCAATACCAATATCGCTTTCTTTGCGCTGGCGGCTTTCATCTCCATCGGTACTATAGGACTTTATTACGTTTACGGTACGCCAGGCCTGCCCGATCAGCCGCTCGAAGCACGGCTCAACGCCCCTCCTAGCGAGCAGCCGCTCGTCATACAGATCGCGAATGAGGAGAGCCGGCTTCGGACAAATCCGAACGATACGGCGGGCTGGGCCAGCATTGCCCAGAAGTATTTCAGGACCGCGCAATTCGATAAGGCGGCGAACGCCTACCGGAGAGCGATAAAGCTTGGCAGTGAGGACGAGGATAAACTGCTGGGGCTCTTTGAAGCGCTGACTTTCGGTAACGAGGGGGCCATTCCAGACGAAGCGAGGCCGGTTCTGGAGACGGCGCTTGCCAAGAATCCGCAGTCGTTGCGCGGCCGGTTCTGGCTTGCAATCCAAGCCTTTCAGGATGGAAAAAAAGCAGACGCCGAACAGATTTACCGCGAGATGCTGGGCGAAGACATCCCAAGCGCCTGGAAAAATCTTATCTATAAACAGCTCGCCGCAATCTCCGCGGAACCCGAAAGCCAAGGCAAGGAGAATGGGCAGCCCCAAGCCGGCCAGAGCGCGACGATCAACGGCATGGTGGAACGGCTCGCGGCGCGCCTTAAGGAAAATGGCTCGGACTTGAAGGGCTGGCTGATGCTTATCCGCTCCTATACGATTATGAAGGAGCACGCCAAAGTGCAGGATGCGCTTGCTTCGGCACGCAAGCAATTCGCATCCGACAGCCACGCGCTGGAGCAAATCGAAACGCTGGCGCGTGAGCTTGGCATTCCGGCCGCGGACGGCAACGGGGAGCAACCGAAATTATGACCAGAAAGCAGCGCCGCGCCGTTTTGATCGCGGGCGGCCTCGTTACGATCGGCATCGCCACCGCGCTCGTGCTGAGCGCGCTTCGGACGCAAGTGACGTTTTTCATGAGCCCGACGGAAGTCTTGACGAGCCAGCCGAAGCCCGGAATGCGCTTCAGGATTGGCGGTTTGGTCGAAGAGGGCACGTTCCATAGGGGCGGCGGCACCGTATCCACTTTCAAGCTGACCGACCGCTCAAAATCGTTGCCCGTCGCTTTTAGCGGCATCCTTCCGGATTTGTTCAAAGAGGGGCAAGGAGCAGTCGCCGAGGGCGAACTCATGCCCGATGGCGTGTTCCACGCCGACACAGTGCTCGCCAAACACGATGAAAAATATATGCCGCCCGAAGTCGCCGCCGCCCTCAAGAAAAGCGGGCATTGGCAGGAACAAAGCGGAAAACCGAAAGCGGCAGCGCCAGGAACTTAAGTTGATACGCTTAAAAGTGGCTCAAGACCCCCTCACCCCAGCCCTCTCCCCAAGGGGAGAGGGAGTTTGCTGCGGCCCTACCGCTAAGGTAGAGGGTGGTTCAGGCGTTCCTTCTCCCCATTCGCATCCGCTTGCGGATGCGGATACTCGAGAAGCAAGCTCGCTAAGGCGAGCTTGCTGGGAGAAGGACAGGATGAGGGGGGCTTGGGCAACGCCACACCGTTATGTAAATTCGGGCGGAGGCCGGAACCGTGATCGTTGAACTGGGCCACTTCGCCCTCATTCTCGCCTTTTGCGTGGCGCTTGTGCAGTGCGCGAGCCCCATACTCGGCCTCTACGCTCGCGACGCCCGGCTGCTCAAGGTGGCGGAAGCGTCGGCGCCGGTTCTGTTCGGGCTCATCGCCTTCTCGTTCGCCGCCCTAATCTATGCGCATGTGGTCTCCGATTTCTCGGTCTGGAACGTGTACGCGAACTCGCACACCGCCAAGCCGCTGCTCTATAAGATTTCGGGCGTGTGGGGGAACCACGAAGGCTCGATGCTCCTTTGGGTGCTGATCCTGTCGCTGTTCGGCGCCGCGGTTTGGCTATTCGGCTCGAACCTGCCGCTGGACTTGCGCGCCACAGTGCTCGGCGTGCAGGGCGCCATATCGGCCGCCTTTCTGATTTTCATCGTCGCGACATCGAACCCATTCCTGCGCATCGCGGAAGCGCCCGCCGAAGGCAACGGGCTCAACCCGATCCTCCAAGACCTGGCGCTCGCCATCCATCCGCCGCTGCTCTATACGGGCTATGTCGGCTTCTCGATGGCTTTCTCCTTTGCCACCGCCGCGCTGATCCTGGGCCGGGTCGACTCGGCCTGGGCGCGCTGGGTGCGGCCCTGGACGCTCGCTGCCTGGATTTTCCTCACGCTGGGCATCGGTGTGGGCTCTTGGTGGGCGTACTATACGCTCGGCTGGGGCGGCTGGTGGTTTTGGGACTCGGTGGAGAACGCCTCGCTGATGCCTTGGCTCACCGGAACGGCGCTCCTGCATTCGGCCATCGTCATGGAAAAGCGCGATAGCCTCAAGGCTTGGACCGTGCTGCTCGCCATCCTCACCTTCAGCCTGAGCCTGCTCGGCACCTTCATCGTGCGCTCCGGTGTCATCAACTCGGTGCACTCCTTTGCCTCCGACCCGGCGCGCGGCGTTTTCATCCTCGTCATCGTGGCCGCGTTCACCGTGGGAGCGCTCGCGCTTTTTGCCTGGCGCGCAAGCACGCTTAGCGCCGGCAGCGTGTTCTCGCTCGTCTCGCGCGAAAGCGCCATCATCGTGAACAATCTGCTGCTGAGCGTATGCTGCGGCGTCGTGCTCTTCGGCACGCTTTATCCGCTCGTGTCGGAGGCCATGGCCGGGGCAAGAACGATCACGGTCGCAGCGCCGTTCTTCAATAAAACCGTGGTTTGGGTTTTCATGCTGCTCTTGCTGGCCCTGCCCTTCGGCATGTTCCTGGCCTGGAAGCGCGGCGACCTCAGAGAAGCGGCCCACAGGCTTTGGCCAGCCGCCGTGGTTGCGCTCGCCCCAGGTGCCGCAGCCGCCGCCGCAGGCTCTGGCATCAAAATCGCGCTTGCGATGACACTGGGAACCTGGGTGCTTGCCAGCTCCCTCTGGGAAGTGCTCTGGCGCGCGAAGTTCCCTACCGTGGCCCTATCCGAAACCTGGCGCCGGCTGCGAAACATGCGGCGCGCTCAGCTTGCCGCGACGCTAGGCCACATTGGGCTCGCCGTCGCTGTTATCGGTGTGGCCGGCGCAAGCGCCTGGGTTACGGAACGCCTCACCGTCATGAAGCCGGGCGAAACCGTCGAGCTTGCCGGTTATACCGTCACCTTCAAAGAGGTGTTCGAGCGGCAGGGGCCGAACTATGCCGAGTTTGCGGGCGCCTTCGAATTGCAGAGCGGCAGCCGGCAGATCGGCACGATTATCGCCTCGAAACGGCGATACATCGCGCCGCCACAGGCAACCAAACAAGCCGGCATCTCCGTCCGGCCTTGGGGCGATTTCTATGTCGTGCTCGGCGATGAGGCTGGCGGCGGCGCGTACCAGATCAAGATGTTTTTCCATCCCTTCGTGCGCTGGATTTGGGGCGGCTCGGCGATCATGTTCCTCGCGGGGCTCCTCTCGCTTTTGGACCGGCGCTTGCGCATCGGCCTGCCGCAGGGTGCCCGCAAGCCTTCCCTGGCACCCGCCCCAGCGCCAGCGGAGTAACCTCATGCGGAACCGTTTGCTCGCATTACTGGCCGCCGTTTTTCTCACCCTTCCGCTTGGCCCCGCATTCGCGGTCGATCCGCTAGAGCAACTGAAAGACCCCAAGCTCGAGTCGCGGGCCCGGGAAATCTCGGCGGGGCTTCGCTGTCTCGTCTGCCAAAATCAATCGATCGACGATTCCGACGCGGAACTCGCGAAGGATCTGCGGCTCGTCGTCCGGCAGCAGTTGCAGAAGGGCGCGAGCGACCGGCAAGTGGTCGATTACATCGTCGCCCGTTATGGCGAGTTCGTGCTGCTGAGCCCCAGGCTGCATTTCAGTACGCTGCTCCTGTGGCTATCGCCGCTCTTGCTCCTCGCCGGCGGCATCGTGCTGGCCGCGCGCACCGTTCGCCGCCAATCGGAACAGAGCGAGGCCCCGCCGCTCACGCCCGAGGAGCAAAAGGAGCTGGAGTCGCTCCTCGCGCCGCCCGGCGCGGCAAAATCGTAAACGCCGGCGTCGCAAGAAGCGGCCGTTTCGAGGACGCGGAGGCGGATTCGCTCAATAGGCCGCGCTTGTGAAAAATTACCGGGCGGTATTCTCGGGCCAAAAGCGCTTGCGGCTGTGCAAAATTGCTTCAAGCTTGATTTATTGCGCTTCCGCGAGCAATACAGGGCGCGTCGGGAGTAGGCGCAGGAGGGCGATTGCGCTGCGGCGCTTTAAATTTAAAGTTGCAAGATTCGAGGGATTTCCGCTTTATAAGGGGGATTGCTATTGTTCGAAAAAACTGAAGTTGCACCTTTTCAAAGGCTTAGGCGGAATTCCAGGGGCCGTACTTCGCTGCGCTGGCGAACGCTTGCGGCGCTCGCGAACGGCGCCCGGGACATCACCCGCACTTGAAGGATCGATTCTCCTGGCCAATTTACTGCCGGCCAATAGGCCAGAAAGCAACAAGCGCTGTCTATGAACATCGTCATCGTCGAAAGCGCCGCCAAGGCGAAAACCATCAACAAATATCTGGGCGCGGGCTACAAGGTCATCGCGTCCTACGGCCATGTGCGCGATTTGCCGCCGAAGGATGGGTCCGTCCTGCCGGACAAGGATTTCGAGATGAGCTGGGAGGTCGAGTCCGATTCCCAGAAGGTCGTCAACGAGATCGCCAAGGCCGTGAAGGGCTCGGAGCGGCTGATCCTCGCAACCGACCCGGATCGCGAAGGCGAGGCGATTTCCTGGCATCTGTTGAAAATCCTGGAGCAGAAGCGCGTGTTGAGCGGCGTCGCGGTCGAGCGGGTTGCCTTCAACGCCGTCACCAAGGACGCGATTCTCACCGCGATGGCCCATCCGCGCAAAATCGACGAGCCGCTGGTGGACGCCTATCTCGCCCGGCGGGCGCTGGATTATCTGGTGGGCTTCACGTTGTCTCCGGTGTTGTGGCGCAAGCTCCCAGGTGCGAAATCGGCGGGGCGCGTGCAATCGGTGGCGCTGCGCCTCGTCTGCGACCGGGAGGCCGAGATCGAGGCTTTCAAGACGCGCGAATATTGGACCGTCGAGGCGAACCTCAAGACGGCGGGCGGCGATATTTTTCAGGCGCGGCTCGTGGCGCGCGACGGCAAGAAGCTCGACAAGTTCGATATTGCCAACGAGGCAACCGCACACGCCTATCGCGACGCCATTCGCGGCCAGCTTTTCCGCGTGGAGAGCATCGAGGCGAAGGAGCACAAGCGCAACCCTGCGCCGCCCTTCACCACTTCGTCTTTGCAGCAGGAGGCGTCGCGCAAGCTTGGGCTTTCTCCGCGCCAGACCATGCAGATCGCCCAGCGCCTCTACGAAGGCATCGACATCGGCGGCGAGACCACAGGGCTAATCACCTATATGAGAACGGACGGCGTGCAAATCGTGCCCGAGGCCATCGCGCAGGCCCGCGGCCAGATCGAGACGCAGTTCGGCAAACGCTACGTTCCGAACGCGCCGCGCATGTACAAGACCAAGGCTAAAAACGCCCAAGAGGCTCACGAAGCGATCCGGCCTACCGATTTCGGGCGCGTCCCCGATAAGCTCAAGGGGCTCAGCGCCGAGGAATTGCGCCTCTATAAGCTGATCTGGCAGCGCGCGGTCGCGAGCCAGATGGCAAGCGCGGATTTCGAGCGCACCACCGTTGAAATCAGCGCCCAAGGCAGCGACGGCCACCCTTACGGTGTGCGCGCGACGGGCTCGGTGGTTCTGTTCGACGGCTTCCTCAAGCTGTACGAGGAAGGCCGCGACGACGCCGAGGACGAGGACGCCGCCCGCCTGCCGAAGCTCGAACGCGGCCAGGAGGTGCGCGAGGCCGGCGTCGAAGCCACACAGCATTTCACCGAGCCGCCGCCGCGCTTCACCGAAGCCACTCTTATCCGCGAAATGGAGCGCTTAGGCATCGGCCGGCCGTCGACCTATGCGAGCACCATGTCGCTGCTTCGCGAGCGCGAGTATGTGAAGCTCGAAAAGAAGCGGCTCGAACCCGAGGACAAGGGCCGGCTCGTCACAACCTTCCTCGAAGCCTTCTTCAAGCGCTATGTGGAATACGATTTCACGGCGTTTCTGGAGGACCGGCTCGACCAGGTTTCGGACGGCAAGCTCGACTGGAAAGAGCTGCTGCGCGATTTCTGGCGGGACTTCCTGGCTGCCGTGAACGAGATCAAGGACCTGCGCGTGACGCAGGTGCTCGACGCGCTGAACGAGCTTTTGGGGCCGCACATCTTCCCCGCGAAGGAAGACGGCAGCGATCCAAGGCTTTGCCCGCTGTGCAGCCTGGGCCAGCTCTCGCTGAAAACGGGCCGCTACGGCGCTTTCATCGGCTGCTCGAACTATCCCGAATGCCGCTTTACGCGCCAGCTCAAGACCGGCGATGGCAATGGCGAGGCAACCGCGGCACCGGCCGACACCGTACTCGGCAACGATCCCGAAACGGGCCTGCCTGTCTACCTTAAGAACGGCCGCTTCGGCTTCTATATACAGCTTGGCGAAGGCGATAACGGTGATAAGCCCAAGCGCGCTTCGATCCCGCAAGGCATCGAGCCAGTATCGGTAAGCCTCGAATACGCGCTTAAGCTTTTGACGCTCCCGCGCAAAGTTGGCGTGCATCCAGAGAGCGGCAAGCCGATCACGGCTGGCTTTGGGCGCTACGGCCCCTTTCTTGAGCACGAGGGCAAATACGCCAAAATCGATGCCGAGGAGGTTCTAACGATCGGGCTCAACCGCGCGGTGAGTTTGATCGCGGAATCGAAGGCTGGCACGCAAGGCCGCGCGGCTGGAGCGGGCAGCCCGGTCAAGGTGCTGGGCGAGCATCCCGAGCTTGGTGCAAAGGTCGAAGTGTTTTCGGGACGGTACGGTCCCTACGTCAAATGCGGGAAAGTGAACGCGACTTTACCGAAGGGCATGGCGCCGGAAGCCGTCACCATGGACGACGCCGTAAAGCTCATCGCCGCCCGCATAGAGGCTGGCGCCAAGAACGGCAAGAAGAAACCGGCGGCTAAGGCCAAGGCGAAGGCCGCCAAACCGGAAACCTCCGGCACGAATGGAAAATCCGCGAAGGCCAAGCCTGCGAAGGGCGCCAAGAAGCCCAAGGCGCCGGCGCGGAAGACAGCAACGAAAGCGGCAAGCGAGGCTACATAGCCCGTGCCGCGCAAGAAAGACAAAATGGAAACAGACAACTCGCGCTCAAGTAGCGCGGAGCGCGGTAGCGCAAACAAAAAGGGCGCAGCCGAAGCGCGCCCAAAGAAACTGGCGAAAGAAGATATTCTTCAATTTATTCACTCAAGTCCCGGCAATATCGGCCGCCGCGAGATCGCCCGCGCCTTTGGCATTAAGGGCTCCGATAGAATAGACCTCAAACGTATTTTGAAGGAACTGGCGGCCGACGGCCTCATCGCCGATTCAAGAAGGCACATGCGCAAGGAAGCCCTGCCCCAGGTTGGCGTCATCGTCGTCCGCAGCCAGGATAAGAACGGCGATCTCATCGGCACACCGCTGCATTGGGACGAAGAGGACGGCGCGCCGCCGCGCATTCTGCTCGACATTAGGCGGCAATATCAGGGCCCGGCCATCGGCGTTGGCGATCACGTGCTAGCGCGCCTGCGCGAAGCCGTCGAAGAGACGGACGGCGAGGAGAAGTTCGGCTTCGTCGCATCGCCTATAAAGCGGCTTCCGCGCGACAAGCCCCGCCAGCTCGGCATCCTGCGCAAGGCCGGGCGCGGCTTCGCCGTCGAGTCCATCGACAAGAAGGACTTGAAGGAGTGGCCGGTCGCGGACGGCGAAATGGATGGAGCCGAAGACGGCGAGCTGGTCCGCTTCGAAACGCTACGGGATACTAAGACCGGCCGCCCCTCGGCGCGCGTCACCGAGCGCATAGGGCATCCGCAGGCGGAAAAATCGGTCAGCTTGATCGCCATTCACAATCATGGCTTGCGCGACCGCTTCGGCGAGGATGTGCTGGGCGAGCTTGAGTCCCTGCCGAAGCTCACCATGGAGCATCGCGAGGATCTGACCCGCCTGCCGCTCGTCACCATCGATCCGCACGACGCCAAGGATCACGACGACGCCGTGTGGGCCGAGCCCGATCCCGATCCGGCCAACGAGGGCGGCGCGACGGTGATCGTCGCCATCGCCGACGTGTCGTTCTATGTCCGGTCCGGAACCGCGCTCGATAACGAGGCGGCCTTGCGCGGCAATTCGGTCTACTTCCCCGACCAGGTCGTGCCGATGCTGCCGGAGAAGCTTTCGAACGATCTCTGCTCGCTGCGCGACGGCGAGCTGCGCCCCTGCCTGGCCGTGCGCATGAGCTTCGACCGCAACGGCAAGAAACTTTCGCACCGCTTCGTGCGCGCCACGATGCGCTCGGCGGCGAAGCTCTCCTACCAGGAGGCGCAGGCGGCCATCGACGGCAAGACCAACGCCAAGACCGCTCCGCTGCTCGACACGGTGCTGCGGCCGCTGTGGCAGGTCTACGGCCTTCTCAAGGAAGCGCGCGATAAGCGCGGGCCGCTCGATCTCGATCTGCCCGAGCGCAAGATCGTCCTCGACGCACGCGGGCTGCGTCGAGCGTGTCGTCGTGCCGGAGCGGCTTGAGGCCCACCGGCTGATCGAGGAGTTCATGATCCAGGCGAACGTCGCCGCGGCCGAAGCGCTTGAGGCGAAGAAATCGCCGCTGATCTACCGCGTGCACGACGCGCCGGCCTCCGAAAAGCTGGTGGCGCTCTCGGAGTTCCTGGCCAGCATCGGCATCAACGCGCCCAAAACCGGCTTCAACCGGCCCAGCCAATTCAACCGCATCCTGGAAAAAGCCATCGGCACCGAGCACGAGGAGCTGCTGAACGAGGTGGTGCTGCGCAGCCAGGCGCAGGCCGAGTACCGGCCGGGCAATCTCGGGCATTTCGGCCTTAACCTGCGCCGCTACGCCCATTTCACCTCGCCCATCCGCCGCTACGCCGATCTGATCGTGCACCGGGCGCTGGTGAGCGCCTTCAAGCTCGGCGAGGGCGGCCTGTCGGACGCCGAGAAGTCGAAGCTCGACCGCATCGCCGAGACCATTTCCCAAAGCGAGCGCAAGGCCATGTCGGCGGAGCGCGAGACCGTCGAGCGGCTGATCGCCATGCATCTGGCGGAGCGGGTCGGCGACGCGTTCCAGGCCCGCATTTCCGGGGTGACGCGCTTCGGCCTGTTCGTGAAGCTCGCCGATACAGGCGCGGATGGCTTCGTGCCCGCCGCGAAGCTCGGGCGCGATTTCTACCGCCATGTCGAGAACATGCACGCACTGGTCGGCGAACGCACCGGCGAAAGCTTCAGGCTCGGCGACAAGGTGGATGTAAAGCTTGTGGAAGCGAACCCGGCGGCAGGCGCCCTCCGGTTCGATATGCTGAGCGATGGGCGCTTCTCGTCCGCGCTGGCCAAGGCCGGCCGAAAGCGCAATGGAAAGCCGGCGCGGAAAACCACCAAAGCCGCGCCGAAGCGTTCGAAGCGATCTTCTAATACCAACGGTCAAAAGTCTTGACCGTTCTCAGTCATTGCGAGGGGCATCGCCCCGAAGCAATCCAGGAGGCGGAAACGCTGTGCCTGTTTCTGGATCGCCACGGCAGCCAAGGGCTGCCTCGCGATGACGGGAGTGCGCCGGAATGGGCCCCGGCGTGGTCTCGCGCCTGGGGGCGCAGCCCGGCGCCCAAATTGGGTTCGTTTGGCAAAATGCCATTTCTATATAAGTATTTAATTCGGCTCATCGGGGAAATTGCCGCGGGCAAAGGCGTCATCCTAAAAACGGCAGTTGAAACCGGCTCTACGCGGAAATGTCCGGCAAAACAGCGTGTTGCTGGGGGATGCCCTTTCACCCAGAGGTGAAAGGCGTGTGGCACAGATTCCAGACCGTCATTCCCGCGAAGGCGGGAAATCTATGGCAGCAAAAAACGCAGGCCCTGCGTATGCTTAGCGTGGGTCCCCGCCTTCGCGGGGACGACGCTGCGGCTTGGTTCTGCATGCGTTTTTACCCGCAAATCGCCGTCAACTGCCGTTTCTGGGTTCATGACTTATGGCCGCTGGTATAAGTGAAGGCCCGGCTGGATGCGGCGCTACTCAGCGGCCTCTGTCGCCTCAACCTCTAGAAGGGCGGCGTCGATATGATGCCGGGCGTGGTCGAGTTCGGCCCACGCAGCAATAGCGCTCAATTCTTTCAACATATCGGCGAGGTATTCTCTGGTTTCCTGCTTTTGAAAAGCGAGGCTCGCTGCCGCATCGGCGACAGGAGCCTGGTTGTGCGACATAGTCTCTGACAGGATAGGTGTTAAAACGCTGGTCATTGCGGGCTCCATCGTTCTCTTTTGCCTTTGAGCACTCTTGAAACTGCTCCTGCCTAATAGGTAACCTAGGGTTGCCGGCATAAGCAAACACATCTATAAATTGCAGATGGTTTAATCAACGGATTGTGATATTTTTGAAACAAACAAATGCAATTTGGCCGCGCTTGTAGTTGGCAACGGTGCACGGCATGATGCCTGCATGTTGAAAGCGGAGGAAAACCGCCATGGATAAGGTCTCCACGTCTTTGATTTCGGCAGCAATGCATGGTTGACGGGCGCTGGATAGGCGAACCCGAAACGGCCGTGCTCAATCCTGCGACGGGCGCGGTCATCGCACGCGTTCCAAATTTCGGGGCGGCGGAGACGAAGGCGGCGATCGAGGCCGCGCACCGCGCTTTTCCAAGCTGGAGCGGACGGCTGGCCAAGGAGCGCGCAGGCGTCCTTAGGCGCTGGTTCGATTTGCAACTTCAGCATGCCGAAGAGCTGGCGCAGCTCATGACCGCCGAACAGGGAAAGCCGCTTGGCGAAGCGCGCGGCGAGGTTGCCTACGGCGCATCTTTCGTGGAGTTCTTCGCCGAAGAAGCAAAGCGCGTCTACGGCGAGACCATCCCCACCTTCAAAAAGGGCGGGCGCATCGTCGTCCACAGGCAGCCCATCGGTGTCGTGGGCGCGATCACGCCTTGGAACTTCCCCTTGGCGATGATCACGCGCAAAGTCGCACCGGCACTCGCCGTTGGCTGCACCGTTATCGTGAAGCCCGCGCCGGACACCCCGCTCACCGCTCTGGCGCTAGCGGCGCTCGCTCAGGAGGCGGGCTTCCCCGATGGCGTCTTGAACGTCGTAACCGGCGATGCGGAGGCCATCGGCAAAGAGCTTACCTCGAACCCGCTCGTGCGCGCGATCGCCTTCACGGGCTCGACCCGCGTTGGCAAAATCTTGATGGAGCAGTGCGCTGCCACGGTGAAAAAGGTCTCGCTGGAGCTTGGCGGCAACGCGCCATTCATCGTGTTCGAAGACGCCGATCTCGACAAGGCGGTCGAAGGCGCGATTGCATCCAAGTTCCGCAACATGGGCCAAACCTGCGTGTGCGCGAATCGCATCCTCGTGCAAGACAGCGTCTACGAAGCCTTCGCCGCCAAGCTCAGCGAGCGCGTCTCGAAGATGAAGGTCGGGCCGGGAAACGAGGAAGGCGTGGTGCAGGGGCCGCTCATCAACGAGGCGGGCCTAAAGAAGGTTGAGGCGCATGTCGCCGACGCGCTTGCCAAGGGTGCGCAAGCCCTTACAGGCGGCAAGCGGCATGCGCTCGGCCGCACGTTCTTCGAGCCCACCGTCCTCATCGGCGCGAATGCCGGCATGCGCCTGGCCGCCGAAGAAACCTTTGGCCCAGTCGCGCCGCTTTTCCGGTTTAAAGAGGAAGAGGAAGCCATCGCTTTCGCAAACGGCACGCCCTATGGGCTTGCCGCCTATTTCTATTCCCGCGACGTGGCCCGTGTCTGGCGCGTGACGGAGAAGCTGGAATTTGGCATTGTAGGCGTAAACGAGGGGATCGTCGCCACCGAGGTCGCACCATTCGGCGGCGTAAAGGAGTCAGGGCTCGGACGCGAGGGCTCACGGCACGGGCTCGATGAGTTCCTCGAAATGAAATACATGTTTCTTGGAGGACTTTCGGATTGAATTCGCAAAACTATAAAAGACAGGCTGCGGAGCATGCGCTCAAGCTTGTCGAGACGGGCATGGTCTTGGGTCTTGGAACGGGCTCGACCGCGGCTGAATTTGTGAAGCTGCTTGCCGAACGGGTGAAGCGGGAGCAGCTCGATCTGCGCTGCGTGGCGACCTCCGGGCAAACGCAGGCTTTGGCTGAGCAATGCGGCCTCGTAATCGCGGATTTCAGCACCATTGCGGAGGTAGACCTCACCGTCGACGGCGCGGATGAAATCGACCCGCAGCTAAATCTCATCAAGGGCGGGGGCGGCGCACTCTTGCGCGAGAAGATCGTGGCCATGGCCTCGGATCGCGTGTGCATCATCGCGGATGCCTCCAAGCGTGTCGAGCGCTTGGGCGCTTTCCCGCTGCCGGTGGAGATCGTCGACTTCGGACTTGCTGCAACGATTGCCATGATCGAGGCCGCCGCGATCGATGCGGAGTGCGAAGGTAAAATCGTGCTTCGCCGCCGCCCCGATGGCGAACCGTTCCGCACCGATGGCGGCCACCTGATCGTGGATTGCGCCTTTGGCAGCATCGAGGATGCGGAATTACTAGCCGATTTACTGGATATCGTGCCAGGCGTCGTGGAGCATGGCCTTTTCATCGGTATCGCCGATGAAGCCGTCCTGGCTGGGCCTTCGGGCGTCACTGTGCTTCGAGCGGATGAAAACGCCCTTTGATTCGCCGTCATTGCGAGCCAAGGGAAGCAATCCAGGGGATACAAACACCGCCGCCGGGTTGGCCGCCGGACAGTCCCGCTATACGAACAAGCAGGAGAAAAGGCATGCGCTTCAGATTTTTGCTACCCGCGCTCTTGATGGCATTCGCAGGCGCTTTCGCTCCCGCGAGCATCGCTCAGGACAAGCCTAACGAACAAGATAAGGCCGCCACGCAGGACACGCCGGCCGCACCGGCGAAGCCAGCCGCCGAAGCCCAGGTGGACCCACAGGTCAAAGAGGCGGCGCGCGGCCTTATCGAGGAAGTGCTGCGAATTTCGCACTCTGCCGATATCTTTAGCGATCTTCGCCAAACACTCCGCGAGGTTTACATTCCAGCCCTTCGCGACTTCGTGGCCGGCAACTCGCCCGGCGTCCCAACCCCCGATCCCAAAACAGCCGCCACCGCGGCAAAGCTGCTTACCTTCATGGATTATGCCCGCAAGGCGGGCGACGAGCTCGACGTTGCCCTTTCCGAAAACCGGGAGGCGATGATTTCCGACGTGGCCGGCCAAATGGCCAAGACCGCCAAAGCCGCGGACATCGATAACGTGCGCGCTACCCTCAAACTGCCTGCCATCACCAAGAGCCTCGACGCTTTTTATGCGATCAGCAAGCTGCTCACCGGTCTCTCCTACGAGGACAGCCGCACGTTCTCCGGCTTCTCTGCCTGGGCCAGCCGCCAGGACCTCGACCTGCAAAAGGCTGTTCCGGGAATGCCGCAACCCGGCGAGGCCGTGCCGTCCAGGCACAAGATCGCCAAGGCGCAGGCGCTCATGAACGATTTGCTCACGATCTCGCACTTCGATGAAATGGTCGAGGACGCGCATCGCTTTGTACGCGACGTCTACGCGGAGACCGCGCCCATGTCCGAGGAGGACAGGGAGGCGCTGCGCGAGCAGGCCGATCAATTCGAGTTTATGTATAACATGCAAAAAGCGGTGGCGATGGCAGCCGGGCCGTCCGCGATTGCCGCTGCCTTGAGCGACGATCAGCTTGAGGTATTGCACGGGTTCGTGCTTTCGCCAGCCTTCGCGAAGCTGTCCGGCTTGGTCCGTAGCGCGGTGAAGGCTGGAACGGCTATGACAAAAGAGGACGTTCTTGAAGCCAAGAAGTCCTTTGAGGACCTGGAAAAGAAGGCGAATGGCCAGGATCGCGGCGCCCCAGAGGAGGCTAAGATCAAGGCCGAGTGGGACGCGCTGGCGGACAAGTGGACGGAAATCCTTAAGAACCGCATCTCGCCCGAGACGCGATCCGGATTCGACCGCGCCTTGGAGGACCTTAAAGAGGAAGGCGCGCCGATTTGAGCGTAGAACCTGCTGCAAGCGCATCGTGTTGTCCGCGCACCCCGTAACGTCTTGGAATGAACAGCCGTATCAAAACTCAGTTGTAATGGCCGGGCTTAGCCTCGTAGGCGCTAAAATTAGCGGATAGTGTAACGAACGAGGGAATCTCCCCTCACCCCAGCCCTCTCCCCATGGGAGAGGGCGCCTGGGCGTGCCCGTTGAGAGGACATCCCCTCTCCCATGGGGAGAGGGACAGGGTGAGGGGAGATTCCCCCATTATGTTAGTAATCGCGGTAGGTCATGGTGAAATTCGACTACGATTTGTTCGTTATCGGCGGGGGCTCGGGCGGTGTGCGCGCCGCGCGGCTGGCTGCGGGCCTTGGTGTGCGCACCGCGATCGCCGAGGAGTATCGCTTCGGGGGCACCTGCGTCATCCGCGGCTGCATCCCCAAGAAGCTCCTTGTCTATGCGAGCGAGCTTGGCCACGCGATTGACGACGCTCGCGGCTTTGGCTGGACCACGGGGGAAAAGCGCTTCGATTGGAAGACCCTGATCGCGAATAAAGACGGCGAGATCGAACGCCTCAGCAAACTCTACTCCAGCGGTGTCGAGAAGGCTGGCGGAACGGTTTTCCAGACCCGCGCCGAGGTGGTTGGGCCTCACGAAGTCAAACTTGTAAGCGAAGACCGCACCGTCAGCGCAGAGCGCATTCTGATCGCCACCGGCGGCCACCCCTTCATCCCGGAGATACCTGGCCGCGAGCTTGCCATCACATCCAACGAGGCGTTTCACCTCGAGGCGCTGCCGGAAAAGATCGTGATCGTGGGCGCAGGCTACATCGCCATCGAGTTCGCCTGCATCTTCCACGGGCTCGGCGCCGAGGTCGAGCTCCTGTATCGCGGAAGCGAAATCCTGCGCGGCTTCGATCACGATC
Organism: uncultured Alphaproteobacteria bacterium; assembly: GCA_963785355.1. Taxonomy (GTDB): domain Bacteria; phylum Pseudomonadota; class Alphaproteobacteria; order Rhizobiales; family Rhodomicrobiaceae; genus Rhodomicrobium. The sequence goes on along the minus strand of CAWAVJ010000058.1, from coordinate 68,815 downwards.
TACGGCACGCGCTGGCGGAGATCATGACCGCCCAGGGCATCAAGATCGCCTACAACACAGAACCGGCCGCCATCGAGAGAGCCAGCATCGGCCTCACCGCTGTCACCACGCGCGATACCCGCATCGCCTGCGGCGCCGTCATGTTCGCGACCGGCAGGCGGCCAAACACCGTGGGCCTTGGGTTGCAAAAGCTCGGCGTAAAATGCGGCTGGAACGGGCGCGTCATGGTCGACGGCTGGTATCGCAGCTCCGTGCCCAGCATCTATGCCGTGGGCGATGTTACGGACCGCGTGAACCTAACGCCGGTTGCGATCCGCGACGGCGTCGCCTTCATCGAGGCGAACTATAAGAACAACCCGAAGCCCGTCGATCTTGCCTATCTGCCGACTGCCGTGTTTTCGCAGCCAGAGATCGGGACGGTGGGCTACACCGAAGAGCACGCCCGCGAGATGTTTCGCGCGGTGGACATTTATAAGTCGAGCTTCCGGCCGCTCAAGAACACGCTTTCGGGCCGCCCGGAGCGTATGCTGATGAAGCTCGTGGTGGACGCAGAGACGGACAAGGTTGTGGGCGCGCATATACTGGGGCCCGATGCCGCAGAGATGGCGCAGCTGCTCGCGATTTCCCTGAAACTTGGCGCCCGCAAGGCAGACTTCGACGCAACCATCGCCCTGCACCCGACGGCGTCGGAGGAACTCGTCACCATGCGCGAGAAGTGGCAGCCGCAGGTTTAGAGCCTATCCGCTTTTGATGGAATCAAAAGCGGATAGGCTCTAGGTCTTTGTTTAGCCGTGGGTCTTACCGGAAAAAACCGCTCACACCTCCGGGTCAAGCCCGAAGGCATGCTTTTCCGGACGTACTCTAGTCAGCCCGCAAGTTGCTCGCGGAGCTCTTGCCGGTGCGGCGATCTTCCTCGATGTCGAAGGTAACCTTCTGGCCTTCTGCGAGGCTGCGTATTCCGGCGCGTTCAAGCGCGGTTGCATGCACAAACACGTCCTTGCCGCCGTTATCCGGTTGAATGAAGCCGAAGCCTTTTTGGCTGTTGTAGAACTTCACGGTGCCCGTAGTCATAGAGCTTCCTTTTCGTACCTGGGTGCGTATGAGGGATGGCCGCATATTCGCTGCCACTGCCCGCTTCGTCGACTTTTGGAGAGATTTCGGAGTGCGCCCGGCTACGCCAAGGTCAAACAGCCTAGTTTTCTGGCCAAATTCGATACCCTTATATAACCCAGACGGGGTCCGATAACAAGGCTATCGGCGTAAGACGCCGCAAGTCCGCAGGCACCCGCGCCCGGATGCGCGGTCCCCGGCGACGCCCGTGCGAGTTCACGGAAGCTTCAAGTCCGCTTGCGGATAGCATCTTCCAAACGCCGCCGCACAATGCGGAATGTGTCGCGAACCGCTATCTGCATCGCATCGTGCCGTTTGCCCGGACCAGGATCGTGATTGACGTTGATGTCGGGGGCGCCTTCAACCGTAAGCCGGACGCGAAGCCGGTACGGATCGCCTGTGAAATGCTTGGCCCGCGGCGGGACGAGAACGATCGTCGATGACGTTATGTTGGCGCCGGCATCGCGAAGATTCTCCATTTCGCTGCGAATGAAGCTTTCAATCGCATCGGAATGCCCGACGCCTTCGAAGGAGATGTGGATCGCGGGGATCGCGGGATGCATTATATAGCCTTGTGGTTGGCGGAGCGTCCTGCGCACCGTGTTTCTAGGTGTCCGTCCGGCGGGCGGGCGGAAAGCAGCCGGCTGCGAGGCGATGCAATTCTTCCCGTTTCGGGATCGCCGTGCCGGCCACGGTGCGTGCTAACATGGGTTGGGCCTGCCCAGACTTAAACTGAGGTTCTTTTGCACCAGCAGGCGTCAGGCCTTTTTTGCGGGCATGTTCCGGCCGGCGTTGAGATATGCTCGACCGCTCCCAAGTCTTGCGGACGCGTTTCGCGTTACCCATGTTATACTGTACCTGGGCTGGCCGATGAAACGCGCTATCGTTGTTCCGGCCCGCGCATGTTCTACGGCCGCAGAGCATTTTGTCTGCGGCGAGCCGGTTGGTTCCCGGAAGGCTCTGCAACATCTTCTTGCCGGTCAGGGTCCAGGCAAGAGCAACAAAGGCAGCAAAAATGACCGCATCCAGATCGAAAGCCGAGGAACGTTACGCAGAAATTCAAAAGCGCGAGCGCGGTATCAGGCAGGAGCTCGATAACGCAACGCGGCTTCGATTGGAAAAGACTGCCAGGCTGCGGCAGCTGCGCCTGGCCAAGGAAGCGGAAAAGGCGGCCGAGAAACAAGCTGCCAAAGACATCAAGTCTCCCGGCAAAGCCGCTTTTAAGAAGGCCCGCCCCAGCGCAACGTCAGTCTCGCACCGCAGGTACAGGCGCGTTAACGATGGCCTTCGGATTCCACCTGCATTAGTTGTCCATCATTTGAGACCGGCAGTGCGGCCCAGGGTAGCCGGGTGTCACCATGCCTGCGCATCGCCGTCAAGATACTAGTACGCCCCGCGGGAAATCCTGACCCGTTTGCGGCTGGCGCTGACAGGATTTCCCGCGGATCAGGCGTACTAGCAACTTATTGGATCTAGTGCAGCTTACCGGCCGGAAGTTCGCGTGGCGGCGCGTGCGGCAAATGGTGTGCGAACTTCCGGCCGGCTGCACTGGCGCGCATTGCAAATACCGCCGGCCCTGCTTTCACCGGAAATGAAAGCTACATGGGTCTACTGACAACCTGATGTCCGGCGGTGCGCAAGCAAATGTTGCGAGACTTTATGAGGGGGGCGCTTTACGCGGTGGTTGCCACGCCGATCGCGATCGCCGCTCTGTTCTGGTACAGCCTTGGTATGCCGGGCAGGTCCTATAATGGCCCGCTGCCGCAAGCTACAACTGAGGAAACCGAACTCGCCGCGCGGCTGAAGCAGCACATCGCCGCCATTGCAAGCGAGCCGCACAACATCGATCATTACCCCAATCTCGAAAAAGCGGCGCAATACATCGAGCAAACGCTGACGGCGGAGGGCTATCGCGTCATCTCGCAGCCTTACGAGGTGGCGGAGACTATCGTCCGCAATCTGGAAGCCACCATCGAGCCATCGGATACCGGACCGGGGACAAGAACCGTCGTGATCGGCGCGCACTACGATTCCATCGCCGATGCACCGGGCGCCAACGATAATGCCTCCGGCACCGCGGCTGTCCTCGAACTTGCCCGCCTCCTGAAAGACTTACGCCCCGAGCACACGCGGCTCCGGCTGGTGCTGTTCGTGAATGAGGAGCCGCCCTACTTTCAGACCGGAGACATGGGCAGCTTCCGTTATGCCTCGCTGCTGGCTGAGCGCAAAGAGACCGTCGCCGCGATGATCTCCCTCGAAACCATCGGCTATTTCTCGGACGCGCCGGGCAGCCAGCACTATCCGTCCCCTTTCGGCGCGGTTTTCCCGAACAAAGCGAACTTCGTTGCCTTTGTCGGGATGCCAGGGTCGCGCCCCCTGGTAGCAGAAGCGATGGCCTCGTTCCGGCGGCATACGGAATTCCCGTCGATTGGCGGCATCGCGCCCGGTTTCATTGCCGGCATCGATTGGTCCGATCATTGGTCGTTCGCACAGCACGGCTTTCAGGCGATGATGATCACCGACACCGCCATTTTCCGCTATCCGCACTATCACAGGCCCACCGATACGCCAGACAAGGTCAATTACGAGCGGCTGGCGCGCATCACCAAAGGCATCGAGCGCGTTCTCCGCGACATGGTGAAGGGGTAAAGGGTTCGCCGCAGCGCGGGCCGAGGGAGTCCGCTCGCAGCCGTTGAGAAGGCGTCCCCCCTCCCGCATTCGCTTGCGAATGCGGGTGCTCTAAGCTGCAAGCTCGCCTTAGCGAGCTTGCCGAGAAGGACAGGGTGAGGGGGTCTTCGCGAATTGTTCAATCGGATCGGTATCAGCGATCTGCAAGGCGCGCCTGCTTAGCGGCGCTGCAAAACATAAAGAATGCCATCGACGGGCCGGCAGGCTTCGAGGCGAATTGTTTTTGGCATTTTTTCGAGGACGAGAAAATCGTCATTCGCCAGTTCTTCGACGTAAGACGGATGATGAGCGAACCTGCCCGTTGGCAGCAGAGCGTAGCGCTTCGAGCGCGCGTGTTCGATGCTAAAGGCAAATAAGCCGCCCGATTTCAACGACTGTGCGGCGCTGCGCATCAACTGGGCCAGATCGCCGAAATAAATCAGGACATCGGCAGCGAATATCAAGTCAAAACTATCGGGCTGACGATTGAGAAAATCTCCAATTTCGCCCTCGATCAAATAGTCGTAGACGCGCCGTGCTGCGGCTTTTTCCAGCATTTTTGGAGACAGATCGACGCCTGCCAAAGTCCCCGCAAGAGAACGTAGAAGCGAACCGGCGAGTTCCGGTGCCGCAGCCCAGATCGAGAACTTGCGGGAAAGTTCTCAGAGTTTTGGCCAGCAGGCTGTGCAAGTCCTCAGGCGTGCGGTAGCCAAGTACATCGACAAGCTGCGCGTCGAAAGTTTCCGCGAAAAGATTGAAATACTCTACTATATAGTCTTCTGGAGCGCGGCTCAGGGGCTCTTGCGCCAATGCGGCCAGCAGGTAGCTTTGTACCGGATCGTCCGGAGCCCAGGACAGCCGCTCGCGTCCCAATTTAATTGCTGCATCGCGATGGCCATAGCTGCTCAGAAGGTGGAAGGCTGTACGGGTCACGGCCACCGGATCTTCCGCGTGCGGCCCTGCAATTTCTGCGTAAATCGCCAACGCGGCTTGCACGTCTTCATGCAATATCGCGTCCATAAAGCGGTTCATCGCAAACTTCTTTGCAATTCCCGGGTCGCCGGGATTTAAACTTGCCTCGATCGCAAGAATGCCGGCAGCTTTCGAGAACTCCCCTAGGAAGTATAGTGCCTGGCCGAGGCAGGCACGGACCAGAGGGATTTGACTTCCTAGCAGGACTGCCGCCCCCAGCCGGTCTGCGGCATTCTTGAAGCGGCGTTGCCGGAAATACATCAGCCCGAGCCCCGCCGCCGCGGCAGCAAGCTGCGGGTCGAGAGAAAGAGCCCGCAGAAAGGCGAATTCCGCTTCGGCGTCGTTTTGGGTGCCGCTATCGATCGTCCCCAAGAGCAGCCAGCCAGAGGGTTGCATGCTGTCTTTATCGAGGGACGTCACCATGCAGGCCCGCGCCTCTTCCGGGCGATTCATGGCATAGTAGGCCCCGCCAAGATCGCCCCATACCGCAGCGGAATCCGGTTCGATGGCCGCTGCGGCCGACAGCAAGCGGATGGCGGCCTCCAGCCGGCCCTCGCTCCACTGCTGCAGCCCGAGAAATCGCAGCGCCCGCGCCGGCGGGGTCTTGCGATTGAGCATGACATCGAGTTGCGGATGCTCCGCGCGCCACGCGGCGAAGGAATGTTGAACGCCAGCAATCGCCGGAAGTTGAATGTGCATTTATTGGAACCCCGCAAGCTGCCACCCCTCTATGAAGCTCACGTGACTCATGCGCGAAACTGATGCTGGGCTTGAATATCCACATCGTTTGGATGCCCCCCCCTTCTCTCCTCCGTATCCGTTCGCGGATGCGGGAACTAAAGAGGTGGCCGCAATCCAGAGGCCGGAAGTGCTAAGCAAAATTCTGGATCGCCACGGCGGCCAAAGGCCACCTCGCGATGACGGGTGCCACGCAGGAGAGGTCAAACTTTTGGCGCCGGGAATGACACCCGCGGCGCGTACCCGCCGCCTTTCCCCCGGCAGGTGAACCTAAATCCGGCAGTTGAGGGGACTGCGGGTAAAAAATCGCCTCCCCAAACAAGCTCCTCGATGCATTTGTGGCTTCACCCTTAAGGTGATGGACGGCCAGCGAACATTCCGCAGCGTCATTCCCGCGAAGGCGGGAATCTATGCCAGCAAAAATGGACAGGCCCTACATGGACTTACCATGGGTTCCCGCCTTCGAGCGTGTGAAAAAATAGCTGAACTGGCTGAAACGCATGAAATCCGGACCGCAGCGTCGTCCCCGCGGAGGCGGGGACCCATGCTAAGAGGCTGTTCCAGATTGATAAATGGATTCCCGCCTGCGCGGGAATGACGGCCGTGTGTGTTGCAACGGTTCTGGATTTAATTTTTTCACACGCTCCTGCGCGGGAACGACGCTGCGGCAGCGTTACCGGCGTTTCGACCGGTTCCAACTGCCGGATTTAGGGTGAAACGGCTGACCGCAATTTGCGCCCTTGGTCCGGCTGCCGGCTCCGGGTACTGCCCCGGCGGCGTATTTTGACCCAAAACCGGCATTCGCACGAGAGGTATGGAGCGCCATGCGCTTTAGGCGTTGCCTTCCTTTTCGTTCATAGCCTGCAAGGTGAAATACAGCGTTGTGCCTTTGTCCACTTCGCTTTCCGCCCACACCTTGCCGCCATGGCGCGTGACGATGCTCTTGACGATGGCAAGGCCGATGCCGGTTCCCTCGAATTCGCGGCCGCTATGCAGCCGCTGGAAGACGCCAAAGAGCTTGTCCGCGTAACGCATGTCGAAGCCGGCGCCATTGTCCTTCACCCAATAGGTGTTTTCCCCGGCGGCTGTGGTGCCGCCAACCTCGATGACCGCCTCGGCGCGCGCGCCGGTGTATTTGACGGCGTTGCCGAGGAGGTTAACCAGCACTTGCCGGAGCGTGGCCCGGTCGCCGCGCGCAGGCGGCAGATCGCCGATACGCAAAACGATGTTCCGCTCCGCTGGCGCCGCGCCGCGCACCTCTTCATAAACCTCCCGCGCCAGATCGTTCATATCCACTAACGTCATGGCGAGCTCCCGCCTCGACGCGCGCGAGAAGGCGAGAATATCGCCGATGAGCTGGCCCATGCGGAGGGCGCTGCGGCTGATCGCCTCGGTATAACGCCGGCCCTCCTCGCCGAGGACGCCATCATATTCCTCTTTTAGGATGCGCGAGTAGCCGCCGATTGCCTGCAACGGTGCGCGCAAATCGTGGGAGACGGAATAGGAGAAGGCTTCGAGCTCCTTGTTGGCTTGCTCCAGGGCCGCCGTGCGCTCCTGGAGCTGAGCCGTGCTTTCTTTCAGACCCTCGATCAACAATTGCTGCGCGGTGACATCCTGTAGCGTTCCAGCGACACACGTCACTCTGCCGCGTTCATCGCGCAAGCCCTCGCCCCGCAGCTGCGCGAACCGGGCCTCCCCTGCCGCAGCCTCGATACGGAGCATGAGTTCAAACGAAGTGCCAAGAGAGGCCGACCGGGACACCAGAGCGCACAGCGTCTGCTGGTCCTGAGGTTGCAGCGGTGTCAGCATGCCTGCGAGTGCCGGCGCCGTCGATTCCGCAACGGAAAAAAAGCGGTACACCTCCGCCGTCCACATCCACGCCCCGGTGTCCAGATCCAACTCCCATCGGCCAAGGCGGGCCAAAGCTTGCGCTTCGCGAAGGCGCGTTTCGCCGGTAGCCAGTTCACGAAACAAGAGACGGATCGGGTCGCGCAGGCCGGTGATGACGATAGCTTTGTAAATCAGATAGAAGGCACAAATCTTCAATAAATGCCCGATTTCGTTGATAGGGTCGCTCATCGCGTCCGACACAAACAGCGTAAAGCACAGTTCCATGCAGACCATGAGCACCAGCGCGGCCAGGATCTGGCGAAAGACCTGCGCATCGAAATGCGTCCGGCGAACATACAGAAGGATGATGCTCGCCACGAGCAGCGAACAGATAATGTATTCGCTGACTATCTTGAAAGGCGTCAATCCCTGTCCGGCGATAAAACACACAGGAAATGTCTTGTAGTACAGAATCGTGGCGATGAGCCACGCCGTGATGCCAAGATAGATGACGGCAACGAGGGATGGGTTGATGCGCCTTTTGGTTTCCAGAAGGGCAAAACCGGCCAGCATACTTAGGGATTCCACGTATCGCGCGGCAATCCAGAATTGGGGGGCGTAATAATCGTAATCCGTGAAGATCGGCATTCCCTTATACGAAAGGGTATGCACGAGATCGAGTGAACCAATGAACAAATATGAGATGCCAGTAAAACTGATATACCGGTTTTCGATGGATGGCCAACAATTAATAGCAATAATTGTTATTGTTACGGCAATAAAAATGCTAAATAATTCAGCTATTGTGTGAAACAACAAATAGTTGTAATGATGTGTTGTAAGATGTACTGCAAAAAGCAGCAACAGAAAAAGTGCCCCCTCGGGAATTGTGATGCCGAGCAGGTTTGGTGGCCTTCGCGGAGCCGCCTTGATAGAGGCCGGAACCGGGTGGCAAACGTTCATGTCTTATACCACCCGAAGAGCAACGTTCGACGCCGATTGACAGTCTGGCGCGCTAGGCCGCCGGCGGGCTGAATTTCCAGCATCGTTTCGTGCCTCTTGACGTCTTGCCCTGCAAAAGTGCCGCGCCATCTTGGCACGCAATCGCAACCATGAGTTGAATAGATAGGGTTAAATTGGATTTAGACAGGGACGGCGATGTGGGCCTGCACGAAAACACCGCTGGTTTTGCTACTATCATCTATATAAGCTTGTAAAACTATGAACAGCCGCTGGGAAGAAACAGTGCCGGAAGACCCCCTCACTCTGTCTCTCTCCCCAAGGGGAGAGAGGACCCTATAACATCGGCTGCGGATAGTTCGAGGGTCCCTTCTCCCCTCGGGGAGAAGGACAGGATGAGGGGGACTTGGCCTCAGATTCCGTTTCATCCAGAAGGACCGGCCACCCCGGCCGGTGCGGAACTCGCAATGATGTGGAGAGGTCAGGACTTTTGGCGGCTGGCATCAAATCGCGAGTTCTTAACAGACCGTTCGATTCGCGTAAGGCGCTACTATAGTTAATGTGCGGATGGTAAACGGCCGCCCGGCATATTTTCCGCCGCCGTCTTTCTGCAAATCTTTTCCCGCTTTAGGTCGATTTCTACAACTCCAAAATACTATTAAATATACGCGCAACTTTAATCTTAACCATAAAACGATGCATTTGTCTGAGCGGGCGGGCCGCCGTCCACGGAAAATGCCCTGCATAATCAATGCGTTAGGCGGCGCTAACTTTTTGTAAAAGCGCATCTGCCTATAGTAGTGCCTTAAGGGAAAGCCCGGCTATTGCAGCGAATTGGCCAAGAATCCGCTAAGTCGAGGTAAACAGACAGTTACCGCCGGGCAGGCGAAAGTCCAGTATGGAGTAAAAGCAAATGCAAAAATTCAGGCGGCAGCGGAAAGCTCCTGCCGTAACCGCTACGGACGCCGGGATTAGGCAAGCCGGGGCGCGGGCCGTGGCTCTGGGGGGCGGAGCCACGGCCCTCCGGCGTGACCTGGAATCAGGCCATCGCGCTGGCGAGCTTGTCGCGCCAGCCGGGGAAGAGCGCATCCGCGTCGTTCGGGAAGCTCATGAAGGCGCGGGCGAACTCGCGGTGATCGCGCGCGAACTCGATGGGGTCCGCCTTCGCGCGCCAGCATTGCTCCGCCTGCCGCAGCGACAAGGCCCCAGCCGCACCGCCGTCGGCATGGCCGAAAGCGCCGCCGCCAGCCGTCATGATGAGGTTCGAATGTCCGAGATTTTCGAAGAAGCCCGGCATGCGGAGCGCGTTCATGCCGCCCGAGATAATCGGAGTGGTCGGGTCCATTCCGAGCCACTCCTGGCGATAGTACGGCCCATCGGCGCAGTCCTGCGTAATCATGTGCGCGATGACGCGGTCTTCCGGATCGCCCTCCATCTTGCCGTAGCCCATGGTGCCCGTGTGGATGCCAGACGCTCCCTGCAACCGCGCCATCTTGGACAGCACAAAGGCGGTATAGCCGCGCTTCGAATTCGGCGAGGTGACGGCGCCGTGGCCCGCGCGGTGATAGTGCAGGTACTGCTTGGGGAAGTGCCGCCGCGCGGTGGTTACGGCGGCGGGGCCGGCGACATAGCCATCGACAAGGAAAGCAATGTGGTCCGCGTTTTCGCCGAAGTTCTCAAGGATAAACTCGCCGCGTGCGATCATCTCGCGGTAGTCGTCCGCAGTAATATTGAACGAGAAAAGCTTAGCTTTACCGGTTTTATTCTGTGCCTCTACCATGGCATCGCGCACCGCGAGCACGGTTTCCTTGAACGGCGCGAACACCTGGTTGCCCTGCGGCTCGTCGTTCTTGATGAAGTCTCCGCCGAGCCAGAAGTCGTAGCAAGCGTTGGCGAAAGGCTTCGGCCGCAAGCCGAGCTTCGGCTTAATGATCGTGCCCACGATAAAGCCGCCGTCCACCACGGGGCGGCCGAGCACGCGCCACAAGTCCTTGATGGTCGTGGACGGACCGTCGAACAGCCGCAGCAGCGCCGGCGGCATGTAGAAATCGTACAGTTTGCCGTATTCGACGTCGCCCATGCCCTGGTTATTGCCTATAGTCAGCGTAAGGAATGAGGCGATCATTGCCCGGCCGTCGATAATATTGCGGTCGAACAGTTCGATCGGATAGGCGATCTTCATGAGCTCTTTCTCCTCGTCGATCTCGTAGACGAGGGCGTCGACGCTCTTCGTGAAGTCGTCGGTGGTTACAACCTCAACGTTGGTGCCGGTCGACGATTCGGCCGCAAAATGGGCCGCCGTCTCAAGGTAGGCGTAGCCGGCCTTGGGCTTCATGATGTACGCGCAGAGGACGTGGCGCCCTCCAGCGATCAGATCGCTCTCCTTGAGAGCGAGATTAGAATAGCGTGCCGATTGGTCCATGGCTTGGTTCCCTCGCGTAATCTGCGCCGGATGCGCTCGTAGCGCTGTTCCCGTTTAATGTGCACCGCTAGGACCCTTTAGTAAATTTCAATAATGTTTTCCCGATGCAAAGAAAACCTTACGGTTGCTACACGCGTCCGAAAACTCCGGTTACTGACGGCCATCTGGGCAGCGGTATGAGGACGCCACCTGAGTAATAATGCCGCGCCATCTGGGTTTCCGCAATAGCGCCATAACGGAGGCACACGCTACCTAACTATTTCAACAAGGCAGGGAACCATGAACGAGCCTGAAACTAAGGAACCGGGCTTCCCCTCTCTGGAAGAAGTCCTTCAGTGGCGGCGCTTAATGAATGAATCCACGGATGTTTGCGTGAAATACAGTATGAGCGCTGAAGGCTTCGATCATCTCCTCCGCATCGCTGAGGCGGAGCGCTATTACGAGAGAATGGGGTTGCTGTAGCGGCCCGGATGGGCGCAGCAGCATCGGGGCAATGCAGCCTGCAGGGCGCTTTTCCGGGCCTATATTTCCGCAGGGCCTGCAGGGCCTGAAAGCGGCGCTATACTGTGCGGGCCGCCGGGCGCTTTGGCGGCAGGCTGCCCTAGAGTGCGTCCGGAAAAGTGCGAAGCGGTTTTCCGATAAGACGCACGGCAAAACAACAAGCTAGAGCCCGCTTTTAGTCCATCGAAAGCGGAATGCTCTTGTGCTAAAGATAAATGGCCCCTCAGCCGCAGGCGCGTGACAATGCTGGGCATACGGATAAGCCCGATTACGAGGAAACCATGCCGCTGCGCGATATTCTCGTCCATCTCAACTCGGGCCCCAGAACCGCCGAGCGGCTGGCTCTCGCGATCCACCTTGCGAAGCGCGGCAATGCCAAGCTTGCCGGGGTCTTCGCCCAGCGAGCGGACGCCTACCAGGTGGGCGTCGTTGCAGTGTGGCCGCCCGAAAGCTATACGCGAGCCGCCGATGCGAGCCGCCAACAATTCGAGGCCGCGGTTGCAGGGCTCGCGGATGCGCGGTGGATCGACATCAACAGGGGCAGCGACCACGAAATCGTGCATCGCTTGACCGAGGCAGCGCGGCATTACGATCTCATCATTCTCGGGCAGGAAGACGAGGACGCTCCCAGGATCGTGCCCCGGGAGCTGATCGAGCAGCTTATCGTCGAGTCCGGCCGGCCGGTTCTAGTGGTGCCCTATGCGGGCCATTTTAGCGATACCGGCGCCCGGCCGCTTGTGGCTTGGACCGATTCCCGCGCCGCTGCGCGCGCCTTGAACGACGGTCTGGTTTTGATGCAGCCCAACGCCAAAGTTACCATCGTGTCGGTGGGAACGGGAACCGGGCCCGGGAAGCTATCCGCGGAGCGTATGGGAGAGCATCTGAAGGCGCATAATCTCGACACCGATGTCGACTATATGCAGGTCACCGAGGTTGGGGTGATGGACACCCTGCTCAACCTCGCCGCCGGCAAGGCTGCCGATTTGATCGTCATGGGCGCATTCGGGGGATATGGCTATCCGCTCCTAAGCCGCGGCAGCGGAACGCGCTACATGCTGCGCCATATGACGGCACCTTGCCTGTTCTCGCATTGAACGCGGCTTGCCTTCGCCGCTTCGCTATTGGGTGAACACCTTCTTCAGCAGGGCACCGTCAAAGGAGGTCACGACGGGACCGGCGATATGATCGAGCGGAATGTAGCCCATCGTGGGAAATCGGGAATCGGCGGAATCGTCCCGGTTGTCGCCAAGCATAAAGTAATGGGCGGGCGGTACTACGTACACTTCCGTGCTATTAGCTCCCGCAAAATCATGCTTGGGACATGCCTCGGATATTTTTTCGATAAGGTAAGACCGGCCGTTGGGAAGAGTTTCCCGGTATTGGGGGACACTCAAAGTCCCGCACCGCGTCTTTTCCGCGGCCTCGCCGGCTCGCTCGTGCTTGACCGGCACGCCGTTAATGTTGAGGACACCTGCAACCATCTAAATCCGGTCGCCTGGCAGGCCAGCGATGCGCTTGACGAAGAAAGTTTTTTCATCTTGCGGCGACAGGAACACCACAACGTCCCCTCTCTGCGGTAACCCGAGCGCTGGCCAGCGCTCCTTTATGGGGAGAGTGAACAACTTAAATGAGTGGCGGCCATAACCGTAGGCAAGGCGGGAAACGATGACCAAATCTCCCACTTTGAGGTTTGGCATCATGCTGCTTGCCGGTATGCTGAAGGTCACGAAAACTGGCCCGATCCCGGTTGGCATACAGGCGCCTGCCACAACGATGCCCCCCCAGATAAGCGTGTGCAGGATCGCCCCCCTGATGCTCCATGCGCGGTCCTTGTCGGGTAAACTCATCGCACTCTCTCAGCTATCGGCCAGCGGTCAGCCCCGGTTCTAATGAGCCCGGATATCGATGTAACTATTCGATGTCAATCGACCGGCGGTGCAAAAAGGGGTAATGGCCGTCTAATTCCGGACGGGCACGGGTTCTGCGCTGATTGCCAGTTCGTCGTAGCCCTTCCATCGATAGATCAGCACAGACACGATCCAGCTTAGGACGAAGACGCCGATCACCACGAAGCCGAAATTGGCGAGGTCCGCGTTGAGGTTCGCAGCAACTCTCCAGATTCGTCCATCCAGATGGAACTTGTCCGCGATGAGCCCCGCCGCCTCGATGCCGCCGATGAAAAGCGCCACCGCAACTGAGGCCGCTGTAATGGTGAGATTGTACCAAAGCTTGCGGACGGGGTGAACGAATGCCCAGCCATAGGCTTCGCTCATGAGCACGCTGTCCGTCGTATCCACGAGAGCCATCCCGGCCGTGAACAGCGCAGGGAATACGAGCACGGCCCCAAGCGAGAGCCCTTGGGCCGCTTCTGCCGCCGAAATGCTAAGCAGGCCGACTTCGGTCGCCGTGTCGAACCCCAATCCGAACAAGGCGCCCAGCGGATACATATGCCAAGACCGCGAGATGGCGCGGAACAACGGGCCGCAAAGCCGGGAGAAGAGCCCTCCGCCCAGCACGTCCGTGTCCGAAGCGCTTTGCTCCAAGCTGCCGCGCCGCGCCTGCCTGAAGGAGCGCCAGACATCCCTTAAAATCAGGATATTAATCAGTCCGATGCCAAGCAGGAACGCAGCAGAAACGGCGGTGCCGATCTCGCTGCCAACCGCCCTGAACGGCCCGCCTTGGAGCGCGGATGCGGTGAGCGCGATGCCTATGCAAGCTAGGATGACGATTGTGGAGTGGCCGAGCGCGAAAAAGAAGCCGGCGGAGACAGGCCTCCTATCCTCCTGCATGAGCTTGCGGACGACGTTGTCTATTGCCGCGATGTGATCGGCGTCCACCGCATGCCGGATGCCGAAAACATAGGCGAGGAGGGCGGTGCCAAGCAGCGCCGGGCGGTCCGCGAAGAGAAGCCAGGCCCAGCCCCAGCTAAGGATGTTTGCGCCTCCTAAAAGGGCATAGAGCGCCGCGGTTTTCCCGCGGTACGCCCTCGGCGAGTCGTCAAAGAGATGCAGGGACGCTTGGAGTAACGATTTCACGCTGCCGCCGGCTGGTATGATAATTTGAACAGATTTTCATACCACGCCCCGATGTTTCGCGGCAAGGCCAATTGTCGCGGCCACGCTTGTGGTGCGCGTCTACCCTGCCAGTGGCTGAGGCCTACCCATAGGACATTACCCCTAATCCTGTCCTTCCCAGCAAGCACGCCTTGGCGTGCTTGCTGGGAGAGGGCTGGGGTGAGGGGTAATCGACGCTGTGCGGATTGCAGACTGGCTGTCAGCGCGGCCTATAGATCGGCGAGAAGCCGCTCGGCGCTGCTCTCCTGCGCGGTTCCTGGCTGCGTCTCAACGTGGAGTGCCTTTACCACGCCGTCGTCGATGAGCATGGCATAACGCTTGGACCGGATGCCGAACCCAATCGGGCCGCCATCCATTTCAAGTCCGATTGCCTTGGCGAAATCGCCATTGCCGTCGGCAAGGAAAGTAATTTTGCCTTCCGCGCCGCTCGTCTTGGCCCAGGCGTCTAGAACAAAAACGTCGTTCACCGCGGTGCAAGCGATAAGGTCTGCGCCCTTTGCTTTGAACTCCGCCGCGTGCTGCAAAAACCCTGGTAAATGCTGAATATGGCAGGTTGGCGTGAAGGCCCCCGGAACGGCGAATAGAACAGCTCTTTTGCCCTTGAAAAGCTCCTCCGCCGTGATCTCCGAGGGCCCAGTTCCGGTCATTGTCTTGAATTTGGCATTCGGCAGTTTGCTTCCCGGGGCGATAGCCATGCAATTCTCCTTGGTCCGATTTTTTACCGCTCGTTTTTTGCTTATATGGCCAGTGGCCGTTTGAAGTCCACGGAATGGCGCATTTTCACCAATTCGTGAGATCGCAGCGAACCGGCCAGACGGATAAGCAAGCCTGTGCAAACACACCCCTTGCCGCGGGGAACAAATTGCAGCATAGTCCCGCCGCGCCCGCCCGCGCCTCGCGGGCCGGACGTCAAGCCGGGGTCGGTGCAACAAGAAAATCGCAACCGCCGGGGACTTGGGGAATAGTTTAATGGTAGAACAACGGACTCTGACTCCGTTAGTCTTGGTTCGAATCCAGGTTCCCCAGCCAAATCTCAGTTTTCGGTAATTTGGCCGCGCCGTCAGTTTTCACGCAGCTGGCGGCTGCCGTTGTTTCCGCAAGCATGGCAGGCGATCAGCCCGGAAAACGCGAAGCCGTGTACGCCGCGCTTCGCCTTCTTCGCAAAGCGGTCATCGAGCACGCCCTGAACGCGCTCTGGCATCGCCGCCAACGTTGGCGCCGCGTGTCGGCTCGCCGACAGAAACGCACCAAGGGAAGCGCTAGCGTAAGCAGCAAGGCGTCGAAATGCGGCTTCAAGAGCGGACGGCTTTCCGTGTTGGACCATTTCTCAACCGCACCCCGGTGGCTACGATGTGCCCGATCTGTGAAGCCGGCGATGCAAATTTGGCCGCTCTTTTCAGCTGACGCCGCATGCTGACCGTAGAGGCTACCATAACTTGTAAGATGCCCATGATCACCCCCATCCCGGCCCAAATAAGCGAACATCCAGCCGTAGATGCTTTTGGCAGGCGCATAACTTACTTGCGCGTCTCGGTGACAGACCGTTGCGATTTCCGCTGCTTCTATTGCATGGCTGGGGATACTCACTTTCTGCCGAAAGCCGATCTGCTGAGCTTGGAGGAGCTGGACCGGCTCTGCTCGGCGTTCATCGCCAAAGGCGTGCGGAAGTTGCGGCTGACAGGCGGAGAACCTTTGGTCCGCAAAAACGTCATGTCCCTCGTTCATGCGCTGTCGCGTCACCTGGAGAGTGGCGCGCTGAACGAACTTACGCTCACGACCAACGGCAGCCAGCTTGCGAAACATGCCGATGAGCTTGCGTCCGCCGGGGTGCGCCGCATCAACGTTTCGCTCGACACGCTCAATCCGGCAAAATTCAAGATAATCACGCGCTTGGGCGATTTCGGAAAGGTTGCCGGGGGCATCGGGGCAGCACGGAAAGCAGGCCTCACGGTCAAGATCAACATGGTTGCCTTGCGCGGTGTAAACGAGGATGAGATCAAGTCTATGGTCCGTTGGTGCCATGGCGAGGGCATGGACTTGACGCTTATAGAGACCATGCCGCTCGGCGGAATGGAAAGCCAATTCGAGAGCGAATACTTGCCGCTTTCTGTAGTGAGGGCGCGCCTGATGAACAGCTTCACGCTCGACGGCATCCCCCATTGCACAGGAGGCCCTGCGCGCTATGTTCGCGTGCGCGAGACTGGCGGACGGCTCGGTTTCATCACGCCGCTAAGCCACGGTTTCTGCGAAACCTGCAACCGCGCGCGTCTGACCTGCACCGGGAGGCTCTACATGTGCCTCGGCCAAGAAAACTCCGCAGATTTGGCAGGCCCGCTGCGCAACAGCATGTCAGACGAGCCGCTGCATGCGGCAATCGGCGAGGCTATTGCGCGCAAGCCCAAGGGGCACAGCTTCACCTTGGGTATGCGTGGACAGAAGCCGCGGCTCACGCGGCAGATGAGCCTCACGGGGGGCTGATCCTGCTCCGCTGTACCGCTGGAGCTTTTGAGCCAGGCCAGCCAGAAGCCGAGCCAGGCTTCCCTCTCGCTGCAGCAAAAAAAACCCCTCATACCGATAAGTTTTTTAGCAATTTGTTAGCCATGTTCGATAGGGCGGATCTCCACATCCTGCGTTTTTCAGCGGCTGAACGCGGTGGCACGCGTTTACCTTTTGGCGCGAGCGCCGCCCACCGGGAGCTGCATCGGCCCGCGCTGCCCAGCCCCGCCGCCAGCCGCCTGGCAGCCGCCCCGGCCCCGCTCTCAGTCCTGCAAATAAAGCCATGGCAAGCCTCCTGACCGCGCCCGTGCTTTCCCATGACGCAATCGTGGCCCATAGCTCCTTACCGATGCGCTAACGCCGCGCAGGGCAATCGCAGCAACCTGAATTGTCATGGCCCGGCTTGACCGGGCCATCCATGGAAAACTCAACGCTATCAGTGTGTTGCTGGATGGCCGGGTCAGGCCCGGCCATGACAGTATAGGGTACTGCCGAGAGGAAACGGGGCAAGCGCCAGGAGTAAGAGTAGAGGCGGCTACGCCCAAGCAATCCCTCGCAAGAGTTAGCTTTCCATTTGCTGGGCGCGGCCAGCGCACGCCTTTGGAGCCCGCGGCGGCCGTATTTCCTTGCAAATAATCGCTCTTTATTACTGTAGAAGCTGCATTTTTTAAGTACCCGCAAACCCATATCTTCTGCCAATACATCGCCGCGGGCCTGACTTTCTTCGTCCTCCGGCGCGCTGCCAAGAAAAAGCGATTCCGGTAGCACACATGCGCAATACGGACGAATAAGTCATTGATATTACGTGATTTACCTTTGCTTGCCGTTAACCATTTCTGCAACTGCAGGTTTGGATTTGTGGTTAATACGCGCAATAATCTAATATTAACGGGTATTTTGGAATCGTGGAATTCGACCTAAAAGTGGCAAAAAATTCGCAGAAAGACGGCGGCGGAAAAGATGGAGCGCGCCCATTAACCAACCGAAAATTTACCATGGTACGCCCGTATGGCTGGCTATCCCTGCCGCTCTACGCCGGTAGGGCGGCCGATAAGCGCTCTTACGGATGCGGGTTCCTGGAAATCGCACCGGAGTCGTCAAAATCTGACGCTTGGTACCAGATGCAATTTAGGTCGCTGTGGGTTGGATGCGGGCGTGCCGGTTTTCTCTCGATGCTGCGCGCGCCAAGGCGGCTTCGGGTTCCTAAAGCGGCCTTTTCCGGCAAGCCCGTCACCCCGCTGATGAAGAAGTGGATTAAACCGCTTTCCCTTAATTACGGCCTGCGCCACTTGTCCGAATTTCCGCATTTTGTCTTGCGTACGCGCTCGGCAAAAATGTCCCCTTCCTTTTGTTTAGCCCATTCAATCGCTTCCGCTTGTGTTGGCAAAACGGCGCTCGCCCTCTTCGAGCCCGGTTTACGAACCGCATAATCTTGCTCTTCGGGGCGCCGCTCAATGAATAACCTGTTGTCGCTCATGGGAAGCTCCATTGCTTCAATGCCGCCAGGACCTCCCAGGACGTCTGGCTGAACGCAATATATTCTTGCATTCTGCGATTTGCAAGACTAACATGCAACCATAAAGGGAGGCGATCATGTCTAGCGCGCTTATTGGCCAGCGTCTCAAAGCGCTGCGGGAGGAGAAGGGGCTCTTGCAGGATGACCTTGCACGTCTGTTCGGGTTCAAGGATCGTCAGACAGTTTCGGCTATCGAGAACGGTGAGCGGCGCCTGTCAGCGGACGAATTGCTGCTGGCAGTGCAGAAGCTCGGGGCATCGCTCGAATATTTTACCGATCCGTTCCGCCTCGCCGGCGAAGGACATTTCAACTGGCGCCGCACAAACGTTCCTGCTGCCGCGCTTTGCGACTATGAACGCATTGCCGGTCAATTGATCGCCGCTTTCCGGACGCTCGGAGCCGATCTCGGCGAGAAGCCCCCCCTGCTTCGCAGCTCTCTGACATTGACAAAGAATTCGCGTTTTGAAGATGCGTCCAAGGCGGGTGAGCGTTTTGCCGCGGAGCACGGCCTCGGGGATACGCCTGCACAAAGTCTCGCCGATGTCATGGAACGTCACCTCAACATCCTTGTGCTTGTGGTAAAACCCAATCATACCGGCATTTCGGGGGCTGCGTGCCGCCTGCCCGATCTCGACGTGGTACTCATCAACCGCGACGAGACGCCGGCCAGCGGCACTTCGACCTCGCCCATGAACTTTTTCACATTCTCACCTGGGATGCCATAAAGCCTGACCACGCAGAGGATGCCACGGAGGAAGGGGGCTCGCGGGTTGAGCAACTCGCCAACAATTTCGCTTCGGCGTTGCTGATGCCCGCTCGCTTGGTGGAGAAGCGCGCCGATTGGCGGTCGCTCCGCGACAAAGCCCTCGTTCGTGCGTTGAATTCCACAGCCGATCACCTCCAGGTGACAGCAACCGCGCTCCTGTGGCGGCTCGTAGCACTTGGTTACCTCAATAAGGTCGAGGCGCGCTCTGTCCCCGCCGATGCTATCCGCCACAACGGCCGTTTGGTTCAACACAAAGCGCCACCTCTGTTCTCCAAGCGCTTCGTCAAGATCGTTGCCCGTGCGGTAGATGAAGGCCGCGTCTCTACACGCAAAATTGCCGGTCTGCTTGGTCTTACCGTCGACGATCTGGGTGGGCTGTTTGAAGTATATGGCGTCCGAGCGCCTTACGACTTGTGAGGCAGCCATGGCACGGTGGCGGGGGCCGGTTCTGATCGATACGAACGTCATCATCGAGGCATGGCGAACCGATGCATGGCGCGCGCTTAGTGGCGGTTACGGTCTCGAAACCGTCGAAGACTGCGTGACGGAGACCCAGACAGGATACCAAAACCGCCGCCCCGAACAGCGCATCGATCAGGCGACGCTCTTAAAAGGCCTGCGTGCAGTACACCCAGTTCCAGACGCCCAAATGGCCGCCGCGTTACTCCGCGATAGCGAGATCGCAACCCTCGATACCGGCGAAAAGGCGCTTTGGGCGCATGCGATTGCGCGCCCGGACACCTGGGTTCTTTGCGGTCCCGACAAGGCCAGCTTGCGCATGGGGGTACGTCTTGGTTTTCGTGACCGTCTTATTGCTCTTGAACGCTTGTTCGCCGATGCCGGCTTTCGCCCCAAAACGCCGCTGAAAGGCGCCTACCGGAGCGATTGGCTCGCCCGCACGCTCGCTGAAATTTCCCAACGCGAAGGGGGTATTGCATGACTTCCCAACATCCGTGGAAATCCGCGTGCGCCTCGTTCGTACGTTGCGGCGTGACCTGATCGGACCTGGCCCGGATGACGTCGATTTGCAGAGGGAGCGTCTCAATGGCAAAACCGTCCGGCTGGTATTTGCAACGCATTTCCACGATTGATATCCACGAGTAAGTGTTTTGCTTGGCAGGAATGCGCCCAACCTTTCGCCTGCGGTTTTGGCCCGCCTTAAAACTGGATGGCAGGACGAATTCGTTGGAAGAAACGCGATCTCTCAGCCCGGCTAGTCAGCGGTAAATCGCGAGGTTGCACGCTTCAAGATCCGAAAGCAGCTGTCCTCCGGATGGTGGCTATTGAAGTGCGCCAAGTCCGGTTCAGGCCTATAGGCACCAAGCGTTAGACTTTGACGGCTAGAACAAACATAATGCTGAATCTGCTTGATTACTTTCATCTAGCAGCAGCAATGGCGAGGCCCAGCCACGGCGGCGATGGCGAGCCCCTCGCCGCCGGCTTCGCTCCAGCCGGCTTGCACGGAAGCGCCGCGCCCACCGGAATACCCGGCCAGACCCTGCGGCATTTGTGCTTGGGTGTCAGCCACCCGACAGCGAAATGCCAAGGCCAGCGCTAGCGTCAGCGGCAATAGTGGAAGTGCGGCTCTAGCGAAAGGACCCATTTCATGCTGGACCATCTCCTCGCTCAGCTGATGGCATCCCCCGAAACGCTCGCCTTTGCCGGTGCGGCCATTCTTCTGCTCGGCGAAATTGCAGCACTTCTGTGCCTGCCCAACCTGATATGGGTCTTCCTGATCTCGACGGTTGCCGAAGCTGGCTACATCCTGATCGGGCTCAGCCTCGGCGGCCCCGCAGGCGATACCGGCGCCTATATGCACCTCGGCTATCAGGCCGCGATGCGCGGCCTCGTGCTTATGGCCGGCTGGTATCTCATCCATCGCACACGCTCAGCAAAGCTGAAGGATCTGGCAGGCAGCGGCGAGCGCATGCCGCTTGGCGCCACGCTATTCGGTTTCGGCGTATTTTCGGTGATGGGGCTGTCGCCGTTCAAGGGCTCGTTCTCCAAGTTCATCATTCTCTATGCGGCCATCGAGCGGGGATACTGGCTTGTGGCCATCGCGGGGACGCTCGCGACCATCGTTGCCGCGGTCTATTACATGCTGGTCATTCAGCGGGTTTGCCTGGAGCGTTCCGGGCGGCAAATCGCGCTGGCGCCTGCGCCGCCGCTCGCCTTGCCGCTTGCCTATGTACTGACGGCGCTGACGGTTGTAATCAGCCTTTGGCCTGCGCCGTTCGTGGAATTCGCCTCCAAGCTTGCCGGGCTTAGCGATACTTCGGGCGTGCCCCAATTCGAAACGCCATGGGCGCTGCCCGTGCTGGTGCCGTATCTCGGCGCTTTCGCAGTTTATCTTCTTGGCCGTATATCGGGACGCCTGCGCGACGTGAGCGCGGTGCTGCTGGCGATTGCGACAGCCGCCGCCGTGGTGCTCGATGCGAGCCTCGATCCAACCTCCAAGCTATTCGCGATCCTGTTCGCTGGCATCTCCGGCCTGATGATCGTCTATTCGACCGGGTACATCGGGCGCACCGAAACCGCCAATCGCTATTACTTCTTCGCCTTCCTGATGACCGGCTCGCTGATCGGCCTGACCACGGCGCATGAATTCGGCAATTTCTACGTCTTCTGGGAGCTGATGACCTGGACGTCCTACTTCCTGGTCGTCCACGAGCAGACGCCGAAAGCGCTGCGCGCCGGCCTCGTCTACTTCCTGATGTGTGCGGCGGGCGCCTATGTGATGCACTTCGGCATCCTCCTGGTGCACGCTCAGACCGGCTCGTTCGAATTCGCAACGCTTGCCGCCAAGGCCGGCACGATCCCGCCGCTGGTTGGTACGGTTATCGCCGCCTGCTTCTTCGTCGGCTTCGCTGTGAAGATGGGCCTCGTGCCCCTGCAAAGCTGGCTGCCGCTTGCGCACCCCGAAGCGCCGTCGTCCATCTCCGGCCCGCTGTCGGGCATCCTCACCAAGGCCGGCCTGTTCGGCATGGTCAAGGTGCTCTACGTGGTGTTCGGCGCCGCAGCACTCACGCGCTTCGCGTTCCAAGGCATCGATGTGAGCACCGTGTTGATGGTGCTGGGCTGCCTCACATTGATCTATGGCGAGATCCGCGCGCTCTTTGAGACCGAACTGAAGCGCATGCTGGCGTTCTCCACGCTGGCCCAGATCGGCGAGATCACCGCGATCCTGGCCATCGGTACGGCGCTGGCGAACGATGCCTCGCTCTTGCACCTCACCAACCACGCTGTGATGAAGACCCTCCTCTTCTATGGCGCAGGCGCCTTTATCCTTAGGACCGGCGGGCGGAAGATCGAAGACCTCGCTGGCCTAGGCCGCGTGATGCCCTTCACTGCCGGCTGTTACGCGCTAGCAAGCTTCGCGATCATGGGCTTGCCGCCGTTCTCCGGCTTCGTGTCGAAGTTCTTGATGATCTATTCCGCTGCTGCAAGCGGTTACGCGGCCGTCGCCGCGCTTTTGCTCCTGGGCGGCATCGTCGGCGTGGTCTACTACACCCGCGTTGTCAGCTTCCTCTTCTACTATCCATATAAGGGCGAGCAAGGCGTCCGCGAGGCTCCGGCCACGATGCTGGTAGCGATGGGCGTGCTCGCCGCGGCAATCGTCTTCGGCGGCTTCGCACCCGGCTACCAGCTGAGCCTCATCGCTCCGGTTGGCGATCTCGCCGCACTCCGCAGCGCGCTTTCAAACCTGCCGCTGCCGGGCCTCGTGACGGATTGGCCGATTGGCGCAACCGTAGCCATGGCCGGCGCTGTAGCGGTGCTCCTCGTTGGCCGCGCTTCGGTTGCTTGGGCAGGACGCCTTGCGGTTCTGGTGCTGCTCGCGGCCCTTGGCGGCGTGATCTTCGAGGCCGGCCGCTACGACCTTCTGTCCTTCTGCTTCGCAGTGCTGATCGCGGGCGTGGGCGCGCTCAATATGCTGCACTCGACCGCCTATCTCGCGCACAGCCATGCACAAGGGCGCTTCTTCGCGGCGTTCACCGTGATGATCGCAGGCCTCCTCGGCATGACGCAGGCGAAGGACATCTTCAGCTTCTTCGCCTTCTGGGAGCTGATGAGCTCGTGGGCGCTGTGGGCGGCAATCGCCCACGAAGAAACCGCCGCTGCCCGGCGCGAAGCCTTCAAATACTTCATCTTCAACACCGTTGGCGCGAGCTTCCTGTTCCTCGGCCTGACACTGATTGCGGCTGAGGCCGGCACGTTCGAACTGGCCAAGGTTGGCGCGGCACTGATGCAGCTTCCGCCGGCCACCATCGCGCCCGCCATCGTGCTGGTGTTCCTTGGGCTGGTGATGAAGGCCGCCATGCTTCCGTTGCGCATTGATTACCAGATGCACCCGGCGCTCGCCCCGACCCCCGTCTCCGGCTACATCTCCGCGGTGCTGCTCAAGAGCGGACCCTGGGGCGTGCTGAAGCTGTTCGTGCTGTTCGGCGGCGCGACACTCTTCGACAAGCTCGGCGGCCAGGTGCATGGCCAGCCGCTGCTGCTCTACGTCATCTCGATCGTCGCGGGCGTCACCATCCTCTACGCCGGCGCGATGGCGGCCATACAGAACGGCATCAAGCTGCTGCTCATCTACTCGACGGTGTGCCAGCTGGGCTATGTGCTGATGGCGGTGTCGTTCGGCACCTCGCTCGGCGTGGCCGGCGGCCTGATGCACTTCGTCAACCACATGTTCCTCAAGGACACGCTGTTCCTCGTGGCCGGCGCCGTGATGGTTGCGAACCATTCCACGATGCTCGACGAGTTGGGCGGATTGGGCCGCCGCATGCCCATCACCTTCGGCATCTTCCTGTTCTGCGGGCTGTCGCTGGCCGGTATCCCGCCGCTGAACGGGTTCTCATCGAAGTGGCTGATCTTCATGGCGGCTTTCCAGTCCGGCCACTGGCTGCTCGGTGCCGCGGCGATGATCGGAAGCCTGTTGACCTTGGCAGCCATCATGAAGTTCGCGCACGCGGCCTTCATGGGTACGCCCACGCCTAAGGCGCTCGCCGCCAAGGAAGCGCCGCTCGCCATGCTGATCCCGATGGGCGTGCTGACGGCGGCCAGTGTGGCCGTGGGGCTCTTCCCAGGGCTGCTGCTTGTGCCGATAGCCGCAATCCAGGCCGATCTTGGCATGGAGCCGGTCGCCGCCACGCTTGCCGGGCCGCTGCCAGGTCTCGAAGGCTGGAGCCCGCTCCTTCTGTCCGTGCTGACGCTGATCCTCGCCGCTGCGCTGGTGCCCTGGCTGCGGCTTGGCCACCGGGCGGGCATCGTCCGCACCAGCGTCCATCTCTGCGGCGTCACCGACGTCGACGCCGAGGCGATGCGGGCCGGTACGGCAGGCCTGTACGAAACACCCGATGCCATTATCCGGCGCGCCCTATTCGTGCCAGAGCGCGCCGGCGAAAGCGAAAAGGCTTAAGGGAGGAAGATCATGGCAAACTCACAAGCCATACTCATCGCGGTGCTGCTCTTCCCCGGCGGGCTCTTCGCCCTGGCACTCGGGCTTGCGCTGAAAGGCGCCGACCGCCGCGTCGCCGCTCGCCTTCAGGGCCGCGTCGGACCGCCGCTCGTCCAGCCGTTCTACGATATCGTGAAGCTCGGCTTCAAGCGCACCATGGTTCCGGACACGGCTTGCGAAACGGTGTTCCTCGCCGCCCCCCTCGTGGGCACCGCCTCCATGCTGCTCGCGGTTACCCTGATCCCCATCGCGGGCGTCTACAGCCCCGATCCGCAAATCGGCAATCTCCTGGTCCTGCTTTATCTGCTCGCCATCCCTGGCGTCGCCCTCATGGTCGCCGGCTCTGCCTCCGGATCGCCGTATGGTGCCATCGGCTTCTCCCGCGAAATGGCGCTGATGCTCGCCTACGAAGGGCCCATCGTGCTGGTCGTCATCGCGGTGGCGATGCGTACCGGGCTTGCCGAGGGGCATTTCCCCACGTTCTCGCTTGCCGAAATCGTGCAGTATCAGCAAGCGCACGGGGCATTCATTCTCGACCCCGTGATGTGGCCCGCGGTTGCCGCCTTCGCCTTCTTCTATCCAGCCAATCTCGGCATCGTGCCCTTCGACATCCCAGAGGCCGAGACCGAAGTGCTCGAAGGCCCGCTGCTTGAATACTCGGGTCCCGCTCTCGCCCTGTTCAAGGTCATGTCGGCGCTGAAAGCCGTCGTGGTCCTGAGCCTCGGTATCGCGCTGTTCATGCCGCTGCCTGTTGGCGGCGTGGCGGGCCTGGCCGGCTGGGCAGCCCAGTTGCTCGCGCTGGTGCTGATCGGCGTAACCGCGGTGCGCGTCGCTTCCGGGCGCATGCGGATCGACCAGGCCTTCGTCTTCTTCCTCAAGTGGCCGCTGCTGCTCTCCGCCGTGAGCGTCGCCGCCGTCGCCTACTTCGCCGCGGGAGGTGTGCTATGACCGTCCTCGCCAAGCTCAAAGACTTCGCCTCGCGCTCTCCGTGGCTCTACCGGATCAACGCCGGCTCGTGCAACGGCTGCGATGTCGAGCTTGCCACGACAGCCCTTATCCCGCGCTACGATGTCGAGCGCCTGGGCATCCAATATTGCGGCAGCCCGCGCCACGCCGACATCGTGCTGATTACCGGGCCGCTGACCAAGCACGTTCTGGAAGCCGTAAAGCGCATCTATGCCGAAATACCGGACCCGAAAGTAACCGTCGCGGTCGGCGTCTGCCCGATCTCCGGCGGCATCTACCGCGAAAGCTACGCCGTCTGTGCGCCCATCGACCAATACTTCCCCGTCGATGTGAACGTGCCCGGCTGTCCGCCGCGCCCGCCTGCGATCATCGAGGGCGTCGCCAAAGCCCTTGAAATCTGGCGGCAGCGGCTTTGAGGAGGTTGCCATGAACTTTCTAGCCCTCTTCGCCCGCAATCTGAGACGGGGCCCGTACACGGAACCCTTCCCGTTCGGCCCACCCTCGCCAACGCCCAAACGCCTGCGCGGCCGCATCTCCTTCGATACGGCGATATGCGAAGGCTGCCTGCTTTGCGAGAAGCTCTGCCCCTCCGGCGCGATCAAGTTCACCCGGACGCCCGATGGCATGACCTTCGATTGCTGGCACCCGACCTGCGTGTTCTGCGGCACCTGCGAGTTCTATTGCCCGACCAAGGCGATCCACCAGACCAACGACTGGCACTTGGCGCATTTCCAGGCCGAGAAATTCGGCATGACCGAGCATGGGCTGATCCCGAACCTGGTCTGCGCGGACTGCGGCGGCAAGGGCCTCAACACGGTGCCCAACACGGCCAAGATCAAGCCCCCGCTCTCGGCGGACGAACTCGTGCAACTGCGGGCGCGCTGCCCGAAATGCCGCGCCAAGTTCCTTAAGAACAGGGGGAAGAAACCATGACCCGCCTGCCCGAAGATTTAGCCGCAAGGCTCGACACCGCCGCCCCGGGCGGGATCGATTACTCCTCCACGGCCACGCAGCATGGCGTCGTTTCCGCGTGGTGCGGCCTCGCGAATAGCGCGGATCTGGTGCCTGTCGCCAAGGAGCTGCTCGCACTCGGCGCACGCCTCTCGATGGTGTCCGCGCGTCAGTTGCCAGCCCCCGAAGAAGAGGAAGAGGAGGAGGAGGAGGCCGCGGAAGGCGAGGCTGAGGCTGCCAAGCCCGAAAAAGTGCCTCCAAAGACCTTCGGCGGCACGCCACTGGACGGCACGTCCTACGAGATCGACTATCACTTCGATCTGGGCGGCGACACGCTGACGGTGATCGCCTACGTGCCCGCCGGCGGCTCCATCGCCTCGCTCACCCCATATTTCCGCCCAGCCGACTGGCCCGAGCGCGAGATGATGGAAATGTACTCCATCGCCGTTTCCGGCCATCCCGATCCGCGCCGCCTGTTCGTCGATCCATCCATCGATAAGGCGGTGCTGGAGCGGCTGATCCCGTACTCGGTTCTCGTCAACGCCGCCAGCACCAAGGCGCTTTGGGACAAGGTTCTGAGCGCAAAAGGGGGTGCATCATGACCACCGCTAGCAAACTCCCCATCGGCCCGGTTCACGTCGCGCTCGAAGAGCCGATGTACTTCCGCGTCGACATCGATGGCGAGACGGTTCGCGCCGTCGACATCAATGCGGGTCACGTCCATCGCGGCATCGAATATCTGGCCACCAAGCGCACGATGTATCAAAACGTCGTGCTGACCGAGCGCATCTGCTCGCTTTGCTCGAACAGCCATCCGGAAACCTTCTGCATGGCCGCCGAGCAGATCGCAGGGCTCGAAATCCCCGAGCGGGCGGCTTACCTGCGTGTGATTTCGGCCGAGGTCAAGCGCATCGCCTCGCACCTCTTCAACGTCGGTATCCTCGCGCATCTCACGGGATACGACACGCTGTTCATGCACGCGATGCAGGTGCGCGAGATCGTGCAGGACCTGAAAGAGACGGTGTTCGGCAACCGCATGGACCTTGCGGCGCTGTGCATCGGCGGGGTGCGCTACGATCTCGACGCCGAGACAACGGCGTATTTCACGGCGGCCCTCGACAAACTGGCGCCGGAAGTTGCCACGCTCGCCAAGACCTTCCGCAACAACGGCACGATCCTGAGGCGCACCAAAGGTGTCGGCGTGCTGACCCGCGACGAGGGGTTAGCCTGCGGCGTGGTGGGGCCGGTCGCGCGCGCATCGGGCATCGATTACGACGTGCGCGTGGTGGCGCCTTACGCGGCCTACGACCGCCTGAATGTGCCGGTGCCGGTGCTGCCCGATGGCGATGTGTGGTCGCGGGCGATGATCCGGCTCACCGAAGTGGGCAACGCCATCGACCTGATCCGCCAAGCGCTGCGCGCCCTGCCGGACGGCCCCACCCACCTCGACGACCGGCCGGACATCCCCGAAGGCCGGGCGGTTGCCAAATGCGAGGCCCCGCGCGGCGAGCTGATCTATTACCTCAAGACCAGCGGCGCCGACGAACCCGAGCGCGTGCGCTGGCGCGTGCCGAGCTTCATGAACTGGGACGCGCTCCGCTTCATGTTCCGGGGCGCCAAGATCGCCGACATCGCCATCATCGTGAACAGCATCGATCCCTGCGTCTCCTGCACGGAGCGCTGAAACTTCAAAGCAGGCCCACACAAACGGCCTGCGGCAGAAAACAGAAAGGAGACTAGCCATGGCCCACAAGATCCTCATGGAAACCTGCACGTCCTGCGGCGCGTGCGAAGGTGAATGCCCAAACAAAGCGATCTCGCACAAGGGCAAGATTTTCAAGATCGATCCCAAGAAATGCAAGGACTGCGTGGGCAGCTTCGACAGCCCGCAATGCGTCGAAGTCTGCCAGTCGGGCAGCTGCGTCAAGCTGGAGTCCTGATGGGGGTGTAGCCACGGCCGGGCTTAACGCGGCCCGCCCCGGCTCGCGCAGGAGGAGTTTCGAATCATGGATGTCTATGAAGAGCTGGTACGCGAAAGGAACGAGGGCCGCGCTTGCGCTCTAGCGACCATCGTTAACGCCGTGGGGTCGATCCCCTCCTATGAGACCGCGAAGATGCTGGTGCGCGAAGATGGAACCATCGTTGGCACCATCGGCGGAGGCGTTCCGGAAGCGGAGGTAATCGAGGAGGCCAGGGAGGTTCTCGCCTCTGGCAAGCCCAAAATGGTTTCCTTCAACCTGCATGGAAATCCGAAGCTGGACACCGGCATGGTGTGCGGCGGGAACCTGGACGTGTTCGTCGAACCCATCGTGCCGGCGCCGGTGCTCTATGTGTTCGGGGCTGGCCACGTGGGTGTCCTGACGGCTCGCGCGGCCCGCCTTGCCGGCCTTGAGGTCGAGGTGATCGACGACCGGCCGGAATTCGCCACCAAGGAGCGTTTTCCGGATGCACGGAAAGTGCATGCGGAAGACTTTGGATTAGCGATGACGCGGCTGCGGCCGAACCCCCATTCGCTGATCTTCATCGCCACCCGCTGCCACGAGATCGACGGGTTCATATTGCGGTGGGCGGCCGGCACGCCCGCCAGCTACATCGGGATGATCGGATCGAAACGGAAGGTCATCACCGTCTTTAACGAGCTTCTGGCCCAAGGCGTCGCACCAGAGCAATTCGACCGGGTTCACGCGCCCGTCGGCTTGGATATCGGCGCCACCACGCCCGAGGAAATCGCCATAGCCGTCGCCGCGGAGATGGTTGCCTGCATCCGTAATGCGGCGGCGGCGCGCCCGCTCATGCGCAACATGCTTGAAGTGGCCAAGGTGCGGCGCATCCAGCAGGAAAAGAAGCAGGAGAATACGGAGAACCGTAACGTTGCAGCATGAACTGTAAAGTGCATGGAACCGCGCGCTTTCGAGAACGCGCAATTTGGAGGAGAGACTAAAATGAAGCGAATAGCCCTGAACGTAAACGGCGTGGACCGTTGGGTCGTCGCTGAGAAAACCGCGTCGCTCGCCGATGTGTTACGCGAGCAGATGCTGCTCACCGGCTGCAAAGTCTGTTGCGAGGACGGCCAGTGCGGCTCGTGCACCGTCATCGTCGACGGCAAGCCGAACCGGGCCTGCCAGCAGCCGATGGACAAGCTGGCGCCCAGTGCCAAGATCGTCACCATCGAAGGCATTGGCACGGCTGAGCATCTGCATCCGCTGCAAATCGCCTGGATGGCGCATGGCGGCGCCCAGTGCGGCGTCTGCACGCCGGGTTTCATCATGTCGGCAAAGACGCTGCTCGACACCAACAAGTCGCCAACGCGCGAACAAGTGCGCGGCTGGTTCAACCGCAACCGCAACCTGTGCCGCTGCACCGGCTACAAGCCGCTGACCGACGCCGTGATGGACGCGGCGGCGATGATGCGCGGCGAGAAGACCGCCGAGCAGGTGCTGGCCAAGCCGAAGGCGGACGGCTCGATCCTCGGCACGAAGTATCAGCGCCCGTCGGCCCTGGCCAAGGTCACTGGCACCTGGGACTTCGGCGCCGACATTGCGCTGCAGATGCCGAAGAATACCCTGCGCCTAGCGCTGGTGCAGGCGAAGGTCTCCCATGCTCTCATCAAGAGCATCGACGGGAGCGAAGCCGAGCAGATGCCCGGCGTTGCACAGGTCATCACCTGGCGGGATGTGAAGGGCAAGAACGCCATCACCGGCCTTATCACCTTCCCGACCAACAAGGGCGATGGCTGGGACCGGCCGATCCTTTGCAAGGAGAAGGTGTTCCAGTTCGGCGACGCGATCGCCATCGTCGCCGCCGACACCGAGGAGCATGCCCGCGCGGCGGCCGAGAAGGTCAAGGTCGAGCTGGAAGTGCTGCCGGCCTACATGTCGGGCTTCGCGGCGCTGGCCCCCGATGCGATGGAAATCCATCCCGGCACGCCGAATGCCTACTATGAGCAAGGCGTGGCGAAGGGCGAGGATACCAAGCCGCTCATCGACAGCGCCAAGGCGGTGGTGGACATCACAACCTACTGCAGCCGCCAGCCGCATCTGCATCTGGAGCCCGATTGCGGCCTCGCCTATATCGACGACGATGGCGTGCTCACCATCCAGTCGAAGAGCATCGGCGTGCATCTGCATCACGCCATGATCTGCCCCGGCCTCGGCGTTGAGCCCGGGAAGCTGCGGCTGATCCAGAACGCGGCGGGCGGTACGTTCGGCTACAAGTTCTCGCCCACCATGGAAGCGCTACTTGGCGTAGCGGCCCTCGCCACAGGCAGACCGGTGTCTCTGGTCTATAACCAGTTCCAGAACATCACCTACACCGGTAAACGCTCGCCCGGTAACGTCAACATCAAGCTTGCTTGCGACGAGAAAGGCAAGCTTACGGCGATGGAGACCGACTGGTGGATCGATCACGGTCCGTATTCGGAGTTCGGCGACCTGCTGACAGTCCGTCAGGCGCAGTTCATCGGCGCGGGCTACCACCTGGAGAACATCCGCGGCCACGGCCGGACCGTTGCCACGAACCACGCCTGGGGATCGGCGTTCCGGGCCTATGGCTCTCCGCAATCGTTCCTGGCGTCCGAAATCGCCATGGACATCCTGGCCGAAAAGATGGGCGAGGACCCGTTCGAGTTCCGTTACAAGAACCTCTACAACGAACACTCGACCACCCCGACCGGCCAGAAGCCCGACGTGCTTGTTCTCAGCAAGCTCTTCGACCTGATCCGGCCGAAATATCTGGAGGCCAAGAAGCGTTGCGCCCAACTCTCGACGCCTGAGAAAAAGCGCGGCGTCGGCATCTCGCTTGGCATCTATGGTTGCGGCCTGGACGGCCCCGATAGCTCCGAAGCCCGCGTCGAGCTGACACCGGAAGGCGTTACCGTCTACAACGCCTGGGAAGACCACGGCCAGGGCGCCGATCTCGGCACGCTGACCATGGCGCACGAGGTACTGCGCAAGGCAGGCTTCAAGCCCACGCAGTTCAAGCTCGTGATGAACGATACCACCCTGCCGAACTCCGGTCCGGCCGGCGGCAGCCGCTCCAACGTCTTCTCCGGAAACGCTACCCGGATCGCGGCGGAGATGCTGCTGAATGCGATGAAGAAGCCGGACGGCAAGTACCGGACCTATGCCGAGATGGTCGCCGAGAACGTCCCGCTCGTCTATGACGGCAAGTGGGCTGCGGCGGCTTGCTCAGCGTGCAGCTCGGAGACGGGCCAAGGCAACCCGTTCCCGGTGTATATGTACGAGGTGTTCATGCCTGAGGTCGAGGTCGATATGGAGACCGGCGAGGCCAAGGTGGTGAAGTTCACTACTGCGGTGGACGTCGGCACCATTATCAACCGCGCCACGGTGGACGGCCAGATCTATGGCGGTCTCGCGCAGGGCGTCGGCCTTGCTCTGACCGAAGACTTCGACGATCTGGAACTGCACACCACCTTGCGCGATTGCGGCATCCCCTATCCGAAGGACATCCCCGACGATATGGAGATCCTTTATCTCGAAACACCGCGCGGGGACGGCCCGTTCGGCGCAGCCGGCGTTGGCGAGGCGCCGCTGACGGCACCCCATCCAGCCATCCTCAACGCCATCTATAATGCCTGCGGCGTACGCATCTTCCGCGTCCCGGCGCTGGCAGAAGTCATCAAGCTGCAACTCGATGCGAAGCGGGCTCAGACCCCGTCGCCGGCAGGGCAAGGCTCGCCCTCGCAGGAGCCTGTCACGGCCGAAGCGAAAGCAGAGCATCACCGCCGCTGGCCGCTGTCTCTGTTCTAGGAGCGGTTCGCTACACAATGGGGCTGCGCGCTTAGCGCAGCCCTGTGCCCACTATCGCTGAGGGGTGAGGCATAGTCATAGGGCATTACCCCTCATCCTGTCCTTCTCCCCATGGGAGAAGGGACGCCCTCTCAACGGTCGCGAGCGGACTCCCTCTCCCTGTGGGAGAGGGTTGGGGCGAGGGGTAATGCGCTATGTGCGGATCGCTGATTCCGCGTACTAGGAGCACCAGAAATGGACGGCCAGCGCGTCAAGGAGTGGGAAGCCCGCTGCATCGAAGAGCAGCCGCCGGCCTGTACGCATGGCCTGCCCGCTTCGCGTCGACGTCCGGAGCATGCTGGCGAAGGCGAAGACCGGCGATTTCGCCGGCGCCTGCGCCCTATACGCCCGCGTCATTCCTTTTCCCGCCATCCTCGGCCGGATTTGCGACCACCCCTGCGAGGCGGCTTGCCGCAGAGCGGAGGCCGGCGGAGCCATCCGCATCGCGGCCCTTGAGAAGGCGTGCGTCGAGAACGCTTACGCCAGCATCCGGCGCGCACCGCAAACCAGCCGCAAACCAAAGCGCGTTGCCGTTGCCGGCGCGGGGCTTTCGGGGCTGACCGCGGCGTTCGACCTTGCCATGAAAGGCCATGCCGTAACGGTTTTCGAGGCGGGCGCGCGTCCGCTTGAGCGGCTCTATCGCGATTACGGCGCGGTTCTGCCGCCTTCCGCGATAGACGCCGACATCGCCGCATTGACGAAGCTCGGCGTTACAATCCAGTGCGGGACGCGCGTCACCGGGAACGGCCCGTCCGGACTCGACACGCTGATCGCCGGCTACGACGCCGTGCTGCTCGCGCTAGGCCCCAACCCAGCGCCTGAATTTGGCTCCACGCTTGGCCGGACGCCCGCGGGCTACATTGAAATCGACCCCGCCACCCGCGTCAGCAGCCAACCGAAAGTGTTCGGCGGCGGCGTTCATGGAGGCCCGGGCGCGTCCTATTCCCCCATAAGCTCGGCCCATGACGGCCGGCGCGCCGCGGCCTCGATAGACCGGCTTTTGCAGGGCGCCTCGCTTACGGCAATCCGCGCCGATGAAGGGACCGGCTCCTGCCTGTTCGTAAACACCGCCGCCCATGCGCCCGTCCCGCCTGTAGAGCCAGCCGCGCCGGATCGCGGCTACAGCCCGTCCGAGGCGATGGCCGAAGCCGCGCGCTGCTTCCCATGCCGCTGCATGGAATGCGTCAAGGCGTGCGAATATCTCAAGCACTACGGCTCGTACCCCAAGCGCTACGTCCGCGACATCTACAACAATATCAGCATCGTCTTGGGGAATCGTAAGACCAACCGCATGATCGATAGCTGCGCCTTGTGTGGCCTTTGCGAAGCGATCTGCCCGAACGATCTCAGCATGGGCGAGGTGTGCCTCGAGGCGCGCCGGGAGATGGTCGAGACCGGCCATATGCCCGCCTCCCATCACGAATTCGCCCTGCGCGACATGGCGCACAGCCGTTCGGACGCGGCGGCCTTCGCGCGCCACGAGCCGGGCCGCGCGGCCAGTGCCATGGCCTTCTTCCCTGGCTGCCAGCTATCGGCCTCATCGCCCTGGCACGTCGAACGCGTCTACGCGCATCTCAGAGCCAAGATCCCCGGTGGCGTTGGGCTTATGATCGACTGCTGCGGCGCGCCCGCGCATTGGAGCGGGAGGCAGAGCCTGCATGACGAGGTGAAAGCGGGGTTGCGCGAGAAGTGGGAGAGCCTTGGGCGTCCGGAGATCGTCACGGCGTGCTCCACCTGCCTCAAGATGCTCGGCGATTTCCACCCGGAGATGAAGGCTCGCTCGCTTTGGACCGTGATCGCCGAAACCGGCTGGCCCGATGGCGCGAGGCCGCAAATCGCAGGCCCCTTCGCCATCCACGATCCGTGCACCGGGCGGCACGCGGTTGAGGTGCAGCGCGCGGTGCGCAGCTTAGCTGCCGGGCTTGGCGCGACGGTGCGCGAGCTCAGCGGCGCCGAGCTGACCACGTGCTGCGGCTTCGGCGGCTTAGCGTCCTTTGCCAATCCCGAAGTTACGGATAAGATCGTGGACCGGCGCATCGGCGAAAGCGCGGACGATTATCTGACCTACTGCGCCATGTGCCGGGATAATTTTGCCCGCCGCGGCAAAGGCTCCGTCCACTTGCTGGACCTCGTTTTTCCCGCGCCCGGAGACGCCGATCCAGCCGCGCGGCCCGATCCCGGTTTCTCCCGGCGCCGCGACAACCGGGTCCGGCTGAAGGCGAGGCTGGTGCGCGACTTGTGGGGAGAAGAGATGAGCGAGCCTACACCAGAAATCGATCTGATCTTGCCCGAACCTGTGCGCGCCGATATGGAGCGCAAGCTGATCCTTGTCGAGGACGTGGCCCGCGCCATCGCCCAGGCCGAGGCTACAGGCAAGAAGCTTAGGAACAAGGCAACCGGCCATCTGATCGCGACGCACCGTGTTGGCGAGTTCACCTGCTGGGCCGAATACGAGGTGACGCCCGCCGGCATCGTGGTCCACCGGGCCTATGGCCATCGCATGCAAGTGGAGGCGAAGCTTTGAGCGCCGCGGCCAACACACCCGCACCGCAGGATGCTGCGGACCTTGTCTGCGCCGCCTGCAACGTGCCGCTGGAGATGGGCAAGGTCGAGGCCACCTATCTCGGCCAGCGGTTCCCGGTTGAGCTGCCGCGCTGTCCATCCTGCGGGTTCGTCTATATCTCGGAAGAGCTTGCGCTTGGCAAAATGCTGAAGGTCGAGCAGGCGCTCGAGGACAAATGATGCCAGAACCGGTTGAGCGCTTCCGAAGACCCCCTCACTCTGTCTCTCTCCCCGCAAGCTCGCCTTGGCGAGCTTGCATCTTGGTGTGGCCGCATCCGCAAGCGGATGCGGCTGGGAGAGAGGACCCTCGAACATCCGCTGCGGATCATTCAGGGGTTCCTTCTCCCCGTCCGCACCCGCTTGCGGGTGCGGCAGCAACAGATGCAAGCGCGCCAAGGCGTGCTTGCCCGGAGAAGGACAGGATGAGGGGGGAGTTCGGAAGCGCTCAAATGGATTTAGTATGATGTGCCCGGCGCCGGAACATTCCGAAGGGCTTTACGGTTGCGGCTTCATCCGCGACGCCGAGGGCGCGCCGCTGCGCCCCGGCGGGCTCGCGCTCACGGAAACGCTCCTCGATTTTGCGGGCTTCCGCCCAGGCGACACGGTGGCCGATATCGGCTGCGGCTTGGGGGCATCCATCAGGCTGATGAACCGGCGCGGTATCACGGCCATCGGCGTCGATCTGCTGGTTCTGGGAGCCGCTTGCACAAGCGGTGACGCGCCCAAATTCGTTGCCGCGGACGGCGCCCGGCTGCCGTTTGCCAGCGGAAGCCTCGACGGCATTCTCTCCGAATGCAGCCTGTCGGCGATGCCCGATCACCAGCAAGCGCTTGGCGAATGGTTCCGCGTGCTCCGGCGCGGCGGGCGGCTCGCGGTGAGCGACGTTTACGCCCGCGCGAGCGCCGGCCATTACACAGGGCTGTTGAAGACGCAGGCGGAATTGCTTCACGCTGCCGTGGCAACAGGCTTCCACATCGAGGGGTTCGGGGACCGTTCGGCTGTGCTGAAGAGCTGGGCGGCGCGGTTCATTTTCCAATACGGCTCGCTGGACGCGCTTTGGGGCGGCGCAGGCGGGCTCGATGCCGGGACCGTCCGTAAGGCCATGCCCGGCTACTACCTGATGATCGCACTCAAGCCGGGCGGAAAACCGCCGATAGGAGGATAATTATGGCCGACGAATCCTTCCGGATCGCCGAGTTGCTGCTCGACGGCCATACGTGCGGCCAGATTCTCGTGAAATTGGCGCTTGAGGCGCAGGGGCGCGACGATCCCGATCTCGTCCGCGCCATGGCCGGCCTCGCCCTCGGCATGGGCCAGGGCTTCAACTGCGGCTCGCTCTCGGGCGGGTGCTGCCTTCTTGGCCTTTACGGCGGCCGGAGCGATGAAAACCAGCCGGGGCACCCGCGCTTCGACATCATGCTCGAAGAATTCTCGGCCTGGTTCGAGAGCGAAATGACCGAAAAATACGGCGGGATCGACTGCGAGGATATCATCCATTTCGACCCGGCCCTGAAGCAGGAGCGCTGCCCCGGCATCATTCTCGACTGCTGGCTGAAGGCCAAGGAAATCCTCGCCAAGCACAAAGTGGACATTGCGCTGCCGGCGCAAACCAGCTTCGAGGAAGACTAGACCATGGCGCCGCCTGCCAACGCCATAGCCGCGATAGTGCTGGCTGCGGGCTTCTCCTCGCGCATGGGGGCGTTCAAGCCGCTGCTGCCCTTCGGCGGGCGGACCGTTCTTGGCCATGTCGTGGCGGTTCTGCGGGAGGCAGGCGTGCGCCATATCCATGTGGTAACCGGCCATCAGGCGGAGCTGGTGGCGCTGGAACTGGCGGCGCTTGGAAATCCGGATGATTGCTTCGGCGAAGTCCCCCCTCATCCTGTCCTTCTCCCCGAGGGGAGAAGGGACGCCTGCACTAGCCGCTGCGGGAATTCTGGGGTCCTCTCTCCCCTCGGGAAGAGAGACAGAGTGAGGGGGGACTTCGAGAAATACTCAACCGAATCCAATACTACGCGTGTACACAACGCCAGCTTCGCCGGAGGAATGTTCACGAGCGTGCAGGCGGGGGTTGCGTCCCTGCCGGCTGAGATAGAGGGCTTCCTTCTGTTGCCGGTGGACGTACCGCTGATCCGTGCCTCCACGGTTCGCCGTGTGCTGGGCAAGGCGGCTACGGCGGGCACACCCGCCGTACACCCATATTTTGGTGGCGAACGCGGGCACCCGCCGTTCATCGGCCGCGCGCTTTTCGGCGAAATCGTTGAGAGCGATGGGGACGGCGGATTGCGCGCCATCCTCGCGCGGCACGAGCACGAAGCGGCCAGCGTTGCGGTTTTCGACCGGGGATGCCTGCTGGACATGGACTGTCCGGACGACTACCGCCGGCTCCTGGCGGCGCTACCACACCATCACGCGCCCGATGCGGACGAATGTGAAGCCATGCTCGAAGCGGCGTCAGCGCCGGAGCCCGTCCGGCGCCACTGCCGCGCGGTTGCCGCGCTCGCAACGCACCTCGCCCGGCAATTGAAAGAAGCTGGCGAGCGTCTTGACGTGGATTTGGTGCAAGCCGCAGCTCTCGTACACGACATCGCCAAAGGGCGGCCGGATCATGCGGAGGCGGGAGCGGCGCTGGTGCGCGAATTCGGTTTTCCCGCCGTCGCGGACGTGGCTGCCCGCCATCAGACCATAGAATTCGATGGCAACAGCATCGACGAAGGCGCCGTGGTCTACCTTGCCGACAAGCTCGTTCAGGGAGAGACACGGGTCTCACTGGAAACGCGTTTCGCTCCGGGATTTGCGCGGTTTGCCAGCGAGCCAGAGGCGCTTGCCGGCGCTAAGCGGCGGTACGCCGATGCGCAAGCGATCTTCAGAGCTGTCGAGGCCCAGATCGGCCCGCTGGATTCGCAAACCGGACCCGCGCCGCGCACGGAAACGGGAGGCTCTGCATGACCTGCTGCGACCGCCGTCTGCAACTTGGCCTGACCGAGAGCGTTTGCCCGGTATGCCTTGCCACTATCCCCGCAGAACGGGTCGCGGAAGGCGGGACGGTCTACCTGAAAAAGACCTGCCCGGAGCACGGGACCACCTCGACGCCGGTCTGGCGCGGGCTCGGCTCTTATCTGCGCTGGGGGGAAGCCCCGCGAGCCTTTTCCCAGCCGCCGGTATGCGCGACGGAGGTGAAACGCGGCTGCCCGCACGATTGCGGCTTATGCCCGGATCACCGGCAGCAGAGCTGTTGCGTACTGCTTGAAGTGACTTCCCGCTGCGATCTCGCCTGCCCGGTGTGCTATGCTTCCGCCAGCCGGCACGGAGCCGATGCGAGCCTGGCCGAAATCGGCGGCTGGCTCGACACGCTTGCGGAGCAGGGCGGGCGCGTTCACATCCAGCTTTCGGGCGGCGAGCCCACGGTGCGCGACGATCTGCCCGAAATCGTTGCGCTGATCCGCTCCCGCGGTTTCGAGTTCGTGCAGTTGAACACCAACGGCGTGCGTATTGCGCGCGAGCCCGAATATCTCGACGCGCTCGCCAAAGCTGGGCTCGACTGCGTTTTTCTCCAGTTCGACGGTGTCACGGACGATGTCTATCAACGCCTGCGCGGCGCGAAACTCATGCGGCTGAAGACGCTCGCCATCCGCAATTGCGGAGAGGCCGGGATCGGCGTTGTGCTGACGCCCACTCTCGTTCCGGGCGTCAACGCCGGCCAGATCGGCGCCATCGTGGATCTCGCGATCCGGGAGACGCCCGCCGTCCGCGCCGTGCACTTCCAACCGGTAAGCTACTTCGGCCGTTGGCTGAAAGCGAATCCAGACGATTGCGCCAGCGAAAGACCCCCTCACCCCAGCCCTCTCCCCGCCAGCTCGGCTTGCCGAGCTGGCAGCTCAACGTGGCCGCATCCGCAAGCGGATGCGGCTGGGAGAGGGGGCGCTCGAACATCCGCTGCGGATAATTCTGGCGTCCTCTCTCCCCTCGGGGAGAGAGACAGAGTGAGGGGGGACTTCGCGAAGCACTCAACCGGATTTAGTGTGACACCGCCGGATGACGCTTCGCGCATCACCTTGCCCGAGGTCATGGAAGCGCTGATCGGCTATAGCGGCGGGACGATCCGGCTCGATGACTTCCACCCAGGCTCCGCGGAGAACCCTTATTGCTCGTTCAGCGGACGCTTCGTCATTGACGCCAGCGGCCGCCTGCAGGCAGTGGCCGAAGAACCGCGCTCCTGCTGCGGCGTCCCCGCCAAACAGGAGAGTGGAGGGTGCTGCGGTTCCCCAAGGCCAAGCCTGGAGGTTGCTCGCGAACGCCGCTACGTGGCCGGTCAGTGGACGCGCCCGGACCGCGGCGGCCGGGAGGCGGCCGGGCTCGATGCTTTCGATGAATTCCTGGCTGGGAGAACCCGCACGCTCGGTCTTTCGGGCATGGCGTTTCAGGATGCCTGGACGCTCGACCTCGAACGCTTACGCCAATGCCATATCCACGTTGTTGCCCCAGACCGGCGCGTTATTCCGTTCTGCGCCTATAATCTCACAGACTGCGAGGGCCGTGCGCTTTACCGGCCGCAAGCCCCCGCCCAGGGTGCCGGATGATACCGAATCCGCTTCATTGCTTCTGCAGAAGACCCCCTCACTCTGTCTCTCTCCCAGCAAGCTCGCCTTGGCGAGCTTGCAACTCAGCGTTTCCGCATCCGCAAGCGGATGCGGCTGGGAGAGAGGACGCTCGAACATCCGCTGCGGGTAATTCAGGGGTCCCTTCTCCCCGTCCGCATCCGCTTGCGGATGCGGCAGCAATAGATGCCAGCTCGCCAAGGCGAGCTGGCGCGGAGAAGGACAGGATGAGGGGGGACTTTTGCAGAAGCAATCATCGGGGCTGGGCATGACGCTGGCGCACCTGGACGGCTGGATGGCGGAACGGATGGGGCTGGCGCAGCCGCTGACTCGGGCGGCGCTTGAGGCTTGGCAGCTCGCGCGCTTGCGCGAGACGATTGCCTACGCCCGTGCCGCTAGCCCATTCTACCGCTCGCGCCCCGATTGGCCGGATGTCGAGATCGGCGAACTCAAGGATCTGGCGCGGCTTCCGTTCACAGAGCAGGCCGATCTGGTCCGCAACGATCCGCCGCTTCTGGCGTTGTCGCAGAGCGCCATCGCACGCGCCGTGACGCTCGATACGTCCGGCACGAGCGGACCGCCGAAACGGCTTTATTTCACGGCCGAAGAGCTGGAAGCGACCATCGATTTTTTCCATCATGGCATGGCCGTGTTCACGCGGCCAGGCGACGTAGCCGCTATCGCCTTTCCGGCCTGGCCGCCCCGGCGGTATCGGCGAAGGGCTCGCGACCGCGCTCCGCCGTCTTGGCGCGACGCCGCTGGTGGCGCCTCTCTCCTCCGGCCCGGACGAACTCGTTGCATGGCTGCGGGCTGCGAAGCCCGATGTCATCGCCGGGCCGCCTGTGCCGCTACTCGCAGCAGCCCGCCTGGCCATGAGCGATGGAGGCACGCCGCTGCGGGTCCGTGCAATGCTCTTGAGCTCCGGCTACGTGGCAGTAAGCCTTGCGCGCGCAATTACTGCGGCCTGCGGGGCGGAAATTTTCGAGCACTGGGGCATGACCGAGACCGGCTACGGCGGAGCCGTCGATTGCGCGTACCACGTTGGCTGCCATTTGCGCGAGAACGAATTCTTTGCCGAGGTGGCCGATCCGGAAACGGGCGAACCGCTGCCGCCCGGTGCCCAGGGCGAGTTGGTTGTCTCCACGCTGCGCAGGCGTGGCGTGCCGCTGCTGCGCTATCGCACCGGCGATCTTGTCCGCCTGATCGAAGAGCCGTGCCCTTGCGGTTCGGTGCTGCGGCGGCTTGGGGCCGTCTCGGGGCGCGCCGGCGCGGGCGTGGCGCTGCCCGGAGGCGGAGCGCTGACGCTGCCGCTCCTCGACGAGGCGCTTTTTGCAATCGAGGGCGTGACCGATTTCATCGCCACGGTTCAGAAGGGCGCGCCAGCGACGCTGCGGCTCTCAATTGCGACGCCAGTTAACATGTGCACCCCGGCCGTGCTCGATGCTGCCGATGCACGCCTTGCCGCCGCACCAGTCGTCGGCGAAGCGATCCGTACCGGTGCGCTGCGCGTCGAGGCCGCGTTCGCCGAAGCGATTGTCTTCCGGCACGGCGGGAAGCGGCGATTGCTCATACAGGAGGATGCGCCATGCGCACCGTGCTGCTGATCCGCCATGGCGAGGCCGGGGGGGATGCCGCGCACCGCTTCATTGGCCACACTGACCTGCCGATGAGCGCGAACGGCGAAGCACAAATTCGTGAGCTTGCCACCCGCCTTAGTGGCCGCATGACGCCCGATGCCATCTATTGCAGCGATCTCGTCCGCTCGCGCCGGACCGCGGAGCTGCTGGCGCACGGACGCGCGATTCCGCTCCGCATCAAACCCGAGCTGCGCGAAATCAACCTGGGTGCATGGGAGGGGCTATCCCGGCGCGATGTCGCCGGGCACCAGCCCGATGAATATGAGCGGCGCGGGCGCGACATCGAGAATTTCCGCCCGCCCGGAGGCGAAAGTTTTGCGGACCTTGCGATGCGCGTGCTCAAGTTTTGGGAGAGCCTCACCGCGGAAAATGCGGAAACCACAATCGCAATCGCCGCGCACGCCGGAGTGAACCGCGTAATCCTTTGCCATGTCCTTGGCATGCCGCTGCGTAATCTTTTCCGGCTCGCTCAGCCTCCCGGCTGCTTAAACGTCATCTACTGGAAGCGGGATGGCCCAACCGTGCATGTCCTTGGCGCAACCAGTATTTGACCAGCGGCGCCTAGTCTGGCGGGTGTCCTATCGCGAGTGCCAAGCGAATTCAATAGGCGAGCCGCAAGGAAATCTGTAGAATGCGCAGGCTTGGACTAGGCAAACGGACGATCATGGGACAACCGCTCAACTTATGGCCGGGTGTTGTCCGTACAGAGAGAGATAATTTAACAGAAATTGTACCGGCTGGCGAAGAAGTCCGGCCGTGGCGAGCGTATCCAAGCGAGGGCAGGGCGGAGGCAACGCATCTTCCGCCGTCGAAGCTGAGCAGGGAATCGGGAGCGGCCATGGTAAGGAGGCGGGTTCGTGAGTTGGCGATTGCGGCGCGGCGCCGGTTCCTGAGCGAAGGCGCCCTCCCAGGAGCGGACATCCCCCTCTCCATTTTGCGATCGTGGAAGCGCAGCGCGGAGCTGGGCCTCGACATGGAGGCCAAGCCAGAGATAAGCGTTCTGTCGCAGCAGGAACTGCGCGAGGTACAAGAGCGCAACGAGACGCTGGTGCGCGCGGCACGCGGGGAGCTTGAGGAGCTGTTCAGCGATGCC
The DNA here is from genome assembly GCA_963785355.1 of uncultured Alphaproteobacteria bacterium. Lineage (GTDB taxonomy): Bacteria > Pseudomonadota > Alphaproteobacteria > Rhizobiales > Rhodomicrobiaceae > Rhodomicrobium. The sequence goes on along the minus strand of CAWAVJ010000058.1, from coordinate 26,697 downwards.
GGCGCGATTGGTGGCATTGTCATCCTGACGGACCCGCAAGGGGTGGTTCTCCACTCTCTCGGCAGCGGCAAATTTGCCGGCGAGGCGGCTAGCGTGGCCTTGCGGCCCGGCGCCGCGTGGAACGAGCGAGCGGCCGGCACCAATGCCATCGGAGCGGCGCTTGCCGAGCAGCATGCGATCTCGGTGTCCGGCGGCGAGCATTTCTTCGACATGCACCGCATTCTCAGTTGCTCGGCAGCACCGCTTTTCGACCCGTGCGGCAAGATCGTTGGCATATTGGATTTGACACAGCCATCCGATGTGCCGCAGACCCATACGCTTGCGCTCGTGAACCGCGCCGTGGAGCAGATCGAGAACCGCCTGTTCCAAGACCGGTTCCGCGGGCACGAACAGATGCACTTCCACTCCGACCCCTATCTGATCGGCAGTTCGCACGAAGGCATGCTCGCTTTCGATGAGGGCCGCATCGCCGGAGCCAACCGCAAGGGAGTTATCCTTCTGGGCCCCAGGCGGCCGTTACTGGGAGCGAGTTTCGACGACCTGTTCACCCTCGAGGAGGGCAGCGTTAACACCAATCCGGCGTCCGACGATTGCATCCTCCGGACGAAAGAAGGCAAAACCCTGTTCGCCCGCATGCGTCCGCAGAGCCGTGTGCATGCTGGCTGGTCGCCTGCGGAGGCGCTCGCTAGCAGCACGCATCCGGGCTCGCAGGAAACGGGAGACGAACCGGCGCTGCGGCAGATCGTTGCCCGGATCTTGAGCGGGCCTTCGGCACGCCAACTCGACGTGCGGCGCGTGAAGGCGGGCCAGCTCATATACGGGGCGGACGAGGAAAAAGCCATGGCGCAGGGCCTGCTGATGGTTCGCAGCGGCCGGCTCCGGTGCTTCGCGTCGTGCGATGGCAAGGAGCTGACGCTGTTCACGCTCGATGCGGGCGATGCCATGCCGCTGCACGAAGGCTCGATGTTCGAGGTCAAGAAGGCTGGCGAGATCGTCATCATTAGCGGGAAGGCGTTCCGGAATCTGGCGCGGCAACACCCCGATCTAGCGCTTTCCGCAATGCCGGCCATCGACCGGATGCTGCAGAAATCGGGGCAAATGATCGAGGACATGGTGTTCCGGGGCGTGAAATACCGTGTCATCCGGGCGCTGTGCGAAGCCGCCGGCCGCGATGGCCGCGAGAGCGGCGAGGGGCTAGTCCTCGATAAGCCGCCCAGCGCCGAGGAATTCGCTATGCAGATCGGGGCGACCCGCCAGTCCGTCTCCACGGTCGTCGCCGGGCTAATTCGCGATGGCATCGTCCGCCGTCTCAACGCCTCCGCAATCTCCATACCCGATCTGGACCGGCTCAAGCGAGAACTCGATGGAGGGGAGCAGCAGGACTGATATACCCGGCTAACTCCATACGGAAGTCAGCGCCTCTCTGAATCTAGAGCCTATCCGCTTTCGATGGAATCGAAAGCGGGCTCTAGCTTGTTGTTTTGCCGTGCGTCTTATCGGAAAACCGCTTCGCACCTCCGGGTCAAGCCCGAAGGCATGCTTTTCCGGACGCACTCTAGCCACGGCGCGCCAACATACGAATGCCTCCCGGGAAAAAGCGGTTGCGAATAGGACCGGCCGCCATATAGAGACCATGGCGGAGGGCAGGGAGACGGCAGTCCATGAATGAGACTTCGATTAGGCCAGGGGAGATCGTTGGCCGCACGCCAGACTGCGCGGACGCCACGCTGATTTTCATCGGCCGCATCCGCACACCGTTCCAGTCCCTGCAGGAATGCCCGCGGCAGGGGCACACCGGCGGGCCCCTATGCCGGATCGAGATCCATGAGCCCTGGCAACAGGCAATGCAGGGGCTGGAGGTTCATTCCGAGCTGCAGGTCCTCTATTGGATGGACAAGGCGCGGCGCGATCTTTTGGTGCAGGCGCCCCGGACCGGCATCGGCCCAACCGGAACGTTCGCGCTGCGCTCGCCTTTGCGGCCGAACCCAATCGCGGTATCCATCGCAGCTTTGATTGCCATCGAAAACGGTTCACTATTTGTCCGTGGTCTCGACTGCCTCGACGGCACGCCGCTCCTGGACATAAAGCCTTGGCGCTGGAGACCCACACAGCGGGACGAATTGGCCTCTAGCTAAGGCCAGCTCATGCCCGGCGGAAAAAAGCGCTAGAGAAATAGCGTGACACCGAATCCGATCGAGTAGTTCCGCGCCCGTCATCCCGGAACGGTACCAAGCGCCGTATCCGGGATCGTAAAGGTCGCCGGCACTCGTAACGATCCAGGATAACGCCGTTGGCGTTTCCGGGATGACGGCTGCGGAAGCAATCGAGCGGACATGGCGTAATACCAACCGTCAAAAGTCCCGGCCGTTCCGGCATACTCCCCGTCATCGCGAGGCCGCCTTGGCGACCGCGGGCGTCCAGAAGCAACTTCAGTGACTTGCACCTGGATTGCTTCGCTTCGCTCGCAATGACGAAGAACGCGGCGCAATCGGCTGCCGTCCTACTTCGAAATGCGAAGCTTGCTCAGCCCAACCGCAATATTCTGGAATGTGGTGACGAGCTCGTCCGCTGTGGGTTCGTAGAAATAGGTTGAGGCGTTGGTGGCGCATTGCTGCAGCATCTGCAAGCTGGCGTTGTTGACCGCGGACCCGTACCCAATCGCATAAACCAGGATGCGCGGCTTCCCATTAGCGTCTGTGACAGCCTTTATATTGTTGCAGAGCGCTATTTCTTTCTGATCTAGAACATAGTCTGGTTGGTCTTGAGTTGACTGCAAGCTCGATGGAATGGTAGGCGTGCTGAGATGCGGGCCGTTGCCATACCCATAAGCGTTAAAGACAGATCCATTAAATCCGTTGTAGCTCCCGGCGGCTCCCTTCCAGGTATAACTCCCGACGGAACCCTTCCAAACGTCATTCTGGCCGTCGGTCATGAGGATGATGACTTTGATGGTACTGGTGTCGGAATAGGGAACTGGCTGGTAGGCGTTGCCAGGGAAAACGGCCGGAGCGACATTGGGAGAAATAACATGCCAGCCCCACACCAAGCCTGCCGGTATGACGGTGTTGCCCGACCCCGTCATGGTATTGATTTCATTGAGGAGTGCGCTCTGATCGTTCGTAAGGGGAATGATCTGCGCGACGGTGCAATTCATATTGGGGCCCTGGTAACCGTTGGTCGTTTGGTAGGGCTGCGGCGAACCGGTATTCGACATCGCTTTGGGGCTGGTGGTGTACTTGCCGGTACACATCTGAACGTTGCTCTCTGTCGTTTGGTCTGGATATGGCCACTTTGCCGTCCCGGTGCACGCCTTCGCCGCCGTGACGTATTCGCTATAGGCTGGGCCTTCCGCTAAGTAGCTATTATTAAAAAATGTAGCGGTATTGCCAGGGGTCGAGCAGCAATCGGGTTCGTCGGGCGCGAAGAAAGGCGTGAAAAGCGTGTCGCCGGAGGCAGGCGCTACATCTTGAAGATCGTAGGGCTCCCTGCGCTGCCGGACGCACCCGCCCCAATTCCAGACTGAGTTACCCGTTGCGGTTGCAAGGTTGCTGGCAAAAGTAATAAGTGAAGTTCCGGTAGGGACGTTGATATTCTCCTGAGACAACGAACCCGCGCTGTTCGTATTGTCGATCCAGGAGGCATTCGCGTATTGCGGGCCTACGTTCACAGCAGTGGTGAACGGCACGATGGCGACTCTCACATATTGCTGCGCATTAGGAGCCGCGAAGAGTGTATTGACGAGGGTTGTGGCAGCGAGTCTCAACCCACCTATCCCTGTCATGCTCCCATACATCGAGTTCATCGAAGTGGTGTTGTCGAGCACGAGCACGACTTCGAGCTTGTTCGCGGCGGATGTAACCTGCGTCGAAACGGTCGAAGTGAGCGTGGTATAATTGATAATTTGCAGGAACGACGTGTTCACCGATAAGATGGCGGTGATGCAGACGGTGTTGGCAGGGCAACTGCCGCTGGCCTGGGCCTGCGGCAGTGTGACTGTAAACGATGTGAGCGTGGCGTTGGGATACTGCGTGGAGAAATTCGCATTTATGTAGGCCTGGGCCTGCGTCTGGGCCTGAGCCTGTGTAAGCAAAGGATTTGCGCCGATATCGAGCGCGGCGGCATCGATGGCGGAGGCTAAGCTGGTTCTTGGCGAGCAGCAACTGGCCCATATCCACGGCCACGCCGATTAGCACCACGAAGGGCACTATGAGCAGCGCCACCAAATAGAGTACAATTCCCCTTGTGCCGGCCTTGAAAGCAGATAGTTTTGCCCAAACGCTCCGGAACATGCCCCCTCCGCAAAAACAAGCTTGATTTACAAGCAAGAATATTTAGACCAGAACATAGCGCTTGCTCTGGGACACAATCAATGAATTTGTGGGCGATTGCCGGAGCGGGCATTTGTGAGCGGGGAACGAACGTGAAGACCGATCATGCAAAACTGAAGCTCCGCATTGCTGCGGGTATTCGCGGCGAGCGCGGCGTATCGATGCTGGAGTTTGCGATCGTCGCCGTTCCGCTGTTCGTATTGGTTTTCGGCATGCTCGAAGCTGGCTTGATCTTTTGGGGCAGCTACGAGCTCGATAATGCGACGTTGAGCGCGGCGAGAATGATACGCACCGGCCAGGCTCAGATGACCCCTATGAGCCAAACCGATATGGTCGGTCAGATTTGCAGCCAGGTCGCCATCCTTTCGAACTGCACCAGCAAGCTCCAACTGAACGTCCAGAGCTTCACCGATTTCACCCAAGTTACGCCGCCCAACCCGCTAAACGGTCAAGGAAATCTATCAACCAGCTTCCCTTACCAGCCCGGCGCGCCATGCACGGTCAATCTCGTCACGAGCTTTTACGAATGGCCCTTGGTAGATTTTGCGGCCCTGGGGCTGCTTAGCAATCTTGCCGACGGCAATCGCCTTTTGCAGTCCTCGGCGGTGTTCAAGACCGAGCCTTATGGGGCATGCTGATCAAAATGAGCAACTTTCTTCGAAACCGCCGTGGCTCCATCCTTCTTGAGGCAGCTATCGCCTTCCCGGTCTTGATTCTCATGCTTTTCAGCATGGTGGAATTTGGCGAGGCGTTTACGGTCCAGCGCCGGAACGCGCAAGTGGCGAGCACCGCGGGGGATCTCGTGGCCCAGGTCTCCTGCGTCACCACCTCCAGTTTACAGGACATCTCGAAGATCGGCGCGACGATTGTTGCGCCCTATTCCTACTCGGCCTCCATTGCCGGCCTTCGCGTCAGCGTCGTGATGCAGAGCGCCAATAATGCGACGGTGCAGTGGAGCTACGCCGCCCCAGGCACTCTCGCCGCCTTGAGCCAGGGCGGTACTTATTCGCTGCCGGCCTGCCTCGCCAGCCCGAACCAAGCCGTCGTCATTGCGGAGACGAGCTATAACTTCACCCCGGCGATTGGGAGCTTCCTCACTAGCGGGGTTACGTTTTCGGCGAAAGCCTATAACAAGCCGAGACTCTACGGCTACGGTGGCATTGCAGAGTTCGTGCTGAGCGCCGTGCGTTAAGTTGGACGAAGCGAAGCAATCCAGAGGCAAGTCACTGAAGTTGCTTCTGGACGCCCGCGGTCGCCAAGGCGGTCTCGCGACGACGCGGAGTGTGCCCAAACGGTCAGGACTTTTGACGGTTGGTATAATTAGGCTCGCATAGGCAATTCCGGGACGCCACACCAGAGTGCGTCCGGAAAAGTGCGAAGCGGTTTTCCGATAAGACGCACGATAAAACAAAAATTTAGAGCCCGCTTTTGATTCCATCAAAAGCGGATAGGCTCTAATCCCTGACGTGGACGGTGACGGTCAGGGCCTTGCCGGAAGTTCCGCCGCTATCGTCGGCCACCATGACGTCGAAGTTCGCGGTTTGGCCGCCGGCGCCGTTATGCACGAAAAGAACGCGCGCCGCCTCGATATCGGCCTGCGTGAAATGCTCCACCGCCGTCCCCTTATCCTTTGAGAGCGCGACGAAGCCGTTGACCAGGTTCGAGACGGTGTAGGTGAGGTGGTCGGGCGTATCGTCCGGATCGACGGCGGTGATGTCCTCGGTGGTGATGATGACGGATTTTCCGCGTTTGACGCTGATGTCGAGATCGCCTTCGAGCCGCGGCGGCACGTTGCGCAGTTCCGCACTCAGGTCCGCGCCCATTTCCATGGCAAGCTGCCCATAGCGGACCTGACCGTTGACCGAGCCCGAGCTGCGGATACTGATAAGGTTCTTCACGAACACTTCGCCTTGAACGGAACCCGCGACGTCAGCCCGGTCGCTCTTCAAGGTCCCGAGAGGTCCCGCCCTGATGGACGTTCACCTCTTCGGCCGCGAGCTCCCCTTCGAAATAGCCGCGAATTTCCATTTGCCGGCAATTCCGGATTTTGCCCTTGATTACCGTGTCTTCTTGAATAATCGCTTCGCGCGCCACTGGCCCAGCCCCAATCGTTCGACGTTCGAATCCGCCCCCCAGCCATGCGGCTTGGGGACGCAGCCACCATAGGAGGTGAAGCTGGGCGGCTGCAACGGAAATCGGGCGCAGCTGGAATTTGACAGGAATTGCGCGGACAAGTGTTGCGCCCAAACGGCAGTGCTCCGGCGCTCGCCGGCCGCGATTTCAACAACGTTTGGCGAACGGAGGAATTGCGCGGCTAGTACGCCCCGCGGGAAGTCCTGCCCCATATGCGGCTAGCTCGGACAGGACTTCGCGCGGATCAGGCGTACTAGCGACTTCGATGATTCTAGTACAGCTTATCGGAGGCAAGTTCGCTTGCGAGCCCTCGGCAAATGGGGTGCGAACTTGCCTCCGGCTGTACTACGATGCGTTCGGATGCAGCTTGGCGAGAAGCCTGTGCAGTTGCGGCCAGAAAAACTGGCCGCCGGAATAGCCCACGATGCGCCCAACCTCGCGGCCTTGGTCGATCAAAACGAAGGTTGGCGTAATGTGCACGTCTTCAACATAGGCCAGATCGCCAGGGCGCCGCGCTTGAATGTCGATGCGGCGCAGGGGAGCCTGCTGGCCCTCCCCACTTTTTGCGTAGCTGTGCCCGATCTCGCGTTCCCATGCCAGGCAATAGGGGCAGCGCGCGCTCCCGAAAACGACGAGCTCCGCCGCGCCGGCGGTTGCGGGCAGCAAGGCCAGGCCGGCCAAGGCGATCGCGGCCAGCGCCGTTAAAGCGCGGCGGATTTTGGCAAAAGCAATCATGCGTACTCTCAGGTTAGAGGCGGTAATAGTGGCGGCTGAAGGCGGCTCACGCCGCCTCGCGCAGGCGCGCTAGAAGCTTAAGGCCGGCATAGCCATCGGGCTTCATGCCAACCTTGAGCTGGAACTTGCGGACGGCGGCCATCGTGTCTTTGCCTACGCGGCCGTCCGTACCGCCACTATCGTAGCCGAGCGCGGTCAAGCGCTGCTGAATTTCCTGTACTTCGGCCAGCGTTGGAAGGGGCTCTCCGCCGGGAAACTCCTGGACGAAAGGCCCTTCGCCGGCAATCCGGTCGCCCAAATGGCAAAGGGCGAGTGCGTAGTTGTTTGAGGGGTTATAGGATCTGACCGCATCGAAGTTGCGCGTTAAGAGGAAGAGCGGGCCGCCGGGAACGGGCTGCCAAAGCCGCGCGTGCTCCTGCAGACGCGGAAAGGGCTTGCCGTTCGCGCGCGTCACACCGGCGGCGTGCCAGCTTGCGACCGTGCGCATGCCCCTCGCCCTGGCGGCGGCGCGGGCGGGGGCGCGCACTTCGTAACCCCAGCCTTCGCCCCTCTGGTATTTCCCGCGCTCGGCGATATACTTGGCGGTGCCTGCCAGCGCATCGTCCGGCGGGCCATAGGGCGATATACGCCCATCGCCATTGAAATCGACGCCCATGTTGAGCCAAACTTCGGGCATCCATTGCGTGTGGCCCATCGCACCCGCCCAGGAGCCAATCATCTCTTCCGGCGTGCCCCAGCCGCGCTCCACGATGACGAGCGCGTTGAGAAGCTCTTGCTCCCAATAGGAGCGGCGGCGCGGCTCACCCCAGGCCAAGGCCGCGAGTGCCGGAAAGATTGGCCGCATGTGCTTCGGGTTGGTGACGAGGTCGCCATAGGCCGACTCCATCCCCCATAGGCCCAGCATGGTGTAGCGGCTAACACCATATTCGCGCTCGACACGCTCCAGAAGCGCCGCGTTCTCCGTTGCGCGCTCCTTGCCGGTGATGATCCGCCAATCCGAGGCGCGCCGGTTGAGGTATTGCCAGACTTCTTCCTGGAATTCGGGCTGGTCGCGGTCCAGCTCATAAACGGAGGTATCGGGCTTGAGCGAGGCCATAACCCGGCTGTAAGTCGCATCGGAGATGCCCTTCGCGCGGGCGCGGGCGCGGAACGCCTCGACCCAGGTTGCAAAAGGCATGCGCGCCGATTGAGCTGCAGCGCCGCCGCCCAGTGCTAGGCCCACGAAAGCGCCCGCGGCCACGCCAAACGCGCCGCGCCGTGTGAAATTCGTTGTCATGCCGGGCAGGTTGCCGATAACAAAGCCAAAATTATGGTATTACGGCAACACCCAACGATTTTGCAGCCCCGCAAGTAAACGCGACCAACGATCCATGAAGCCAACCCCCGCCAACCCTAAGCCTGGGGCTAGGAATGGCGCAAGATTGCGGTGCTTGTTCTGCCGGGCGCTGAGATTAATTACAGTCTGTTGGGTGTTTAAACTGCGCCGGCCTCCGAATAGGGAGGCCGGTCTTTTAGCAGAGTTCTACAGCCGCTCCGGGGCTTGCAATCGCCTCTGTTTAGGGCGGCATGCCTGTTGGGCAAACAGGTCTTCAATCCCGGTCTCCGGGATAGGTTAATTCTTAGCACCATTTTCGGGAGACTGCAAGTCCTGCCGCATGTACAAGTGTCGCATGGACGAAAAACTTGGCTGCGGGCAGAAGCCGCTCAAAAGATTATCGGTAAGCCTCGTACCAATACCGGTTGAACGGTTCACCCCGTCATCCCGAAACGGAGCTTGCGCCGTATCCGGGATCTTAAAGGGCCTCTGCGCTTGCAAAGTTCCCGTGTCTGCGCAGCAGCATGGCATGCTACGGCAGGCACACCCGGATCGAGTCCGAGTGCAAGCAGGATGACGCCAATGAGCAGTGAAGCTTTCAACCGGATCCGGTATTAGTTCCGTCCTGTGCTTCGAAACTTCTTGCCGCGCCTATTTAATCAGGAAATCCGCCTTGGTTTTGCCCTTCGCGAGGAAGGGTTTCATCCAGCGCGGCGCGGGTCCTCTGCCGCTCCATTCTTCTCCGTTGGGTCCGCGATATTTGGGAGGCTGTTTACCCCGCGGATGCTTCGTCTCACGCTTGGCCGGCTGTTGTGACAGGCCGAATAGCTCATGAATTGACACACCGAGCGTCTGTGCGCTTTCAGCTACTTTCGCGCGGAGCTCTTCAATTTCCTTGGCTTTGCGAGACTCGATTTCGCCATCGATCTTTTTCTTGAGGTTCAAAAGCTCATCGAAAGAGTGGACTGAGAGATCCAGCGGCGGCGCTTCTTGCGGTTGTTGTGGTTGCGGCGATTTGGCCATGGTAGTTTCCTTTAGTCTGGGATTAGATTTAGAATGCGGGCGCCATGCGAACGGTTACTTTTAAAAGTGGGGGTTCTGAGTACCCTTGCTAAGAAGGTGGCGCGGAATACGCCCTTGATTCGGGCCACGCATAACGGAAAAGAGGCTAACTTGATTTCACTAACGTTGTCTTAGCAGTAACTAATTAAATTTACAGTCAAATCAGAAAACAGATCGCACAGATCGGGTTGACCGCTTTTCAATTCGCAGGCGTCATCCGGATAAACATTGAAGCGCTTTCCGGGACCTAATTACCCCGAATCCGGTTGATTGGTTCACGAAGACCCCCTCATCCTGTCCTTCTCCCCAAGGGGAGAAGGGACGCTTGCTCAACCGCTGGAGACTCCCTCTCCCCTTGGGGAGAGGGGGCCTTCACGCATATTTTCCGGTGACTGGAGCTGCTTAAGCGCGGCCGTCGCGGGGGACCGCGTGGGCGATGCCGAGCGCGCCGACGGCAGCATTGACGATGCCGCTGGCGTTCAAGCCGGCCGCCTCGTACAGCACTTCCGGCTTGCCGTGATCCAAGAAGGCATCGGGAAGCACAAGCGGCCTGACCTTGAGCCCGTTATCCAGCAGACCCTCGCGCGCCAGGAACTCCAGGACATGGCTTCCGAAGCCGCCGGAGGAGCCTTCCTCCACGGTTACGAGAACCTCATGGTGCCGGGCCAGCTGGCGGATTAGCTCGATGTCCAGGGGCTTTGCGAACCGCGCATCGGCCACGGTCGCGGGCAGGCCCATCGCGGCGAGCTTCTCCCCGGCTTTAAGGCTTTCCTGCAAGCGGGTCCCGAGCGAGAGAATGGCAACGGCGGAGCCTTCACGGACGATCCGGCCCTTGCCAAGCTCAAGCGGCACGCCTTGCGCCGGCATCTCGACGCCATAGCCTTCGCCGCGCGGATAGCGGAGCGCGCTGGGCCGGTCATCGATGGCGGCCGCAGTTGCGACCATGTTCTTCAGCTCGGCCTCGTCTGCGGGGGCCATGACTACGAAACCAGGCAGGCAGCAAAGATAAGCGAGGTCGAACGTGCCCGCATGCGTCGCGCCATCGGCTCCCACCAGGCCCGCCCGGTCGAGCACGAAACGGACCGGCAGGTGCTGCACCGCCACGTCGTGCACGAGTTGATCGTAGCCGCGCTGCAGAAACGTCGAGTAGATGGCGGCGAAAGGCTTCATGCCTTCGACGGCAAGACCGGCGGCAAAAGTAACGGCATGCTGCTCGGCGATGCCCACGTCGAAACAGCGATCCGGGAACTCCTTGCCGAAAATATCGAGCCCCGTGCCCGCCGGCATGGCCGCGGTGATGGCCACAATCTTCGTGTCTTTGCGGGCTTGCTCCACAAGGCTTTCCGCGAACACCTTGGTGTAGCTCGGATGCGCGGACTTGCCCTTATCCTGAGCGCCGGTAACGACGTTGAACTTCGACACACCGTGATACTTGTCCGCGGAATTTTCCGCGTGCTCGTAGCCCTTGCCCTTCTGCGTCACGCAATGCACCAGAACCGCGCCAGCATCCGCATCGCGCACGTTGGCAAGCACGGGCAGGAGATGATCGAAATTGTGGCCGTCGATCGGGCCGACATAGTAGATGCCAAGTTCTTCGAAGAGCGTGCCGCCGGTGAAGAGGTGCCGTGTGAATTCCTCGGCGCGGGCGGCGCTTCGCTCCAAGAACGGCGGCAGGTTTTGGGCGAGCTGCTTGCCGAAATCGCGCACCTTGAGGAAGGTTTCCGAGGAGGTGATGCGCGCCAGATACGCGGATAGCGCGCCGACAGGCGGCGCAATCGACATGTCGTTGTCGTTCAGGATAATGATAAGGCGCTTATCCATCGCGCCCGCGTTGTTCATCGCCTCGTATGCCATGCCCGCGCTCATCGAGCCGTCGCCGATCACGGCTATGACATGCCGGCCGTCGCCGCCCTTGAGGTCGCGGGCAACCGCCATGCCGAGCGCCGCCGAAATCGAGGTTGAGGAATGGCCGGCGCCAAAGATATCGTATTCGCTCTCGGATCGTTTCGTGAAGCCGGACAGGCCGCCCGGCTGGCGCAAGGTGCGGATACGGTCGCGGCGCCCCGTGAGAATCTTGTGAGGATAGGCCTGATGTCCGACGTCCCAGATCAGGCGGTCCTCGGGCGTGTTGAACAGATAATGAATAGCGACCGTCAGTTCGACCACGCCCAGCCCGGCGCCCAAATGGCCGCCCGTTACCGAGACCGCGTCGATAACTTCGTTGCGCAACTCATCGGCAAGCTGGGGAAGTTGATCGGGATCGAGCTTGCGAAGGTCCTCGGGCGTGTGGACGGTATCGAGGAGCGGGGTGCGGTTGCTGATAGTCACTTCAACTGTTTCCTTCGGTATCCACTGTCTCTAGCTTAAGCTGCCGTGTCTTTCAGGGCGCCGGATTTTTGTCGCAATTGGGGAACGTCAACCTTCCCGCGTAACAAGGCAACAGTGCAAGAAAAATATGAGCATGGACTCCTAACCCTAGAAATCCGCCCGCTGTTGTAATCATTCTTTAAATAGTGGCTAAAATAGGCGCGGGAGGCGTCCAAAAAACGGCTGTGCTCAAGCTGCGCGCGCTTCCGTCGTTGCGCGGTTTGCAGGGCCCCTAACGATGAAGTTGGGGGGCGAAGTGCCTTGCGATGACATGTTGGAACAGCTTAAGCCGGGGGCGTACCGTTCGTACCCGGATCGAGCGGCGCTATAGCTTGGGGCACACCTTGGGCGCTGAGCGTGATGCGCTCGACCTTCGCCTCCGCGCGCTTCAGAAGCTGATCGCAATGGGCGCGCAGCGCCTCGCCGCGTTCGTAAATCTCGATGGAAAGTTCCAGATCCACGTCGCCCCGTTCTAGCCGCGTTACGATCTGTTCGAGTTCCTTCAACGCGGCTTCGAAGCTCATGCCCTTGATGTCCGCGAAGGGGCTGCGCGCCTGCTTGGGCGCCGGCGGCTCCTTGATTACACTGTTCTGCATGACCGTTCCTTAAGATGCTTCTAGTAACGCCTGAACGTGCACCGCCACCGAGCGGGCGAGCGCAGCAAGGTCATAGCCTCCCTCCAGCAGGGAAACAATCCGTCCTCTGCAGCGTTCCCGGGCCACATCTATCAACTTTCGGGTTATCCAAGCGTAGTCCTCATCGATGAGGTTGATGTTGGCGAGCGGGTCCGCGCGGTGTGCATCGAATCCGGCGGAGACGACGATCAGGTCGGGCCCGTGCCGCCGCAAGGCGGGCAGGATGACTGATTCGTAAGCCTCGCGGAACTCCTGGCTTCCGTCGCCCGCCCTAAGCGGAGCGTTAACGATATTGCCCTTCTCGCCACGTTCGGCGATGCTGCCCGACCCCGGGAACAGCGGCATCTGATGGGTCGATCCGTAAAAGAAGGACGGACGCGCCCAGAACATCGCCTGTGTGCCGTTGCCGTGATGGACATCGAAATCGACGACCGCCACGCGCTCGGCTCCGTAAGCCGCCTGCGCATGAAACGCTGCAATCGCGGCATTGTTGAACATGCAGAAACCGCCGGCCCTTCCAGGTTCGGCGTGATGGCCCGGTGGCCGCACAAGGCAAAAGGCGTTCGCGGCCAAGCCCTGCATCACCTCGTCGACGGCCTGGATACCGGCGCCCGCCGAACGCAACGCGGCATTCCAAGAGCCTGGCGACATAACCGTATCGCCGTCGTCGAGCGGAATAAGCTCCTTTTTCGGCTGGGCGCGCTCCAGAAAGTCGAAATAGGGCTCCGCGTGTGCCCGCACAATCTGCTCGCGCGAGGCGCGCGGCGCTTCGACGCGATGGAGATTTTGGAACGTCTCGCCCGACAATACCCTGTCGATTGCCTTGATCCGCTCTGGACGTTCCGGGTGCCACTCGCCGGTGTCGTGGTCCAGGAAGGAATCGTGAGTAATGTAAAGCGTCGACATCGAGTTCCTCAACCGGCGGGCTTGCTAACCAGAGCTTTCAGGGAGACCGGCGGCTTGCTGTCCTCCGGTACGAAGAAGTCAGGGGCCAAATCCTCGCTCGGGTCTATACGATAATGGTCGAAGTCACGCTTGCCGTTCTCCCAGAGCACCGTGTCGTCGATGCAGAAGTTTCCGGTGAACTCGCGCGCGGGCTTACTAAGGATCAAGTGTGCGGCATCCGCGAGAATATCGGCTTTCCGGCTTGCGCGCATGAGCCTATCGCCGCCAAGCAGATTAGCGACGGCCGCCGTCGCGATGGTGGTCCGCGGCCAAAGCGCGTTCACCGCGATGCCATGCACCTTAAGCTCGGCTGCCATGCCGAGCACGCAGAGGCTCATATTGTACTTGGCGATGGTGTAGGCGACGTGCGGCGCGAACCATTTCGGATTGAGGTCGAGCGGCGGCGAAAGCATCAGAATATGCGGATTCTGCCGCCTTCAGAAGATGGGGGATGCACAGTTTCGAGGTCAGGAAAGTGCCGCGGCCGTTGATCTGGTGCATCAGATCGTAGCGCTTCATGTCCGTCTGCACCGTGGACGTCAGGCTGATCGCGCTCGCATTGTTTATGCAGACATCGATGCCGCCGAAATGCTTGACCGTTTGCTCGACGGCCGCCTGCACCTGGTCCTCGAAGCGGATATCGCACAGGATCGGCAGCGCTTTTCCGCCCGCCTGCTCGATCTCGGCTGCGGCGGTGTGGATGGTTCCCGGCAATTTCGGGTTTGGATCGCCGGTCTTGGCGGCGATTGCAATGTTCGCGCCATCCTTGGCGGCGCGCAACGCGATTGCCAAGCCAATGCCGCGGCTCCCGCCGGTTATGAAAAGTGTCTTCTTGTTGAGCGTTCCCATTCCCTGTCTTCCTTATCGAAGTCCCCCCTCACTCTGTCTCTCTCCCCGCCAACTCGCCTTGGCGAGCTGGCATCTCAGCGTGGCCGCATCCGCAAGCGGATGCGGCTGGGAGAGAGGACCCTAGAATTGTCCTCTTGCCTCAACGAGAGGCCGCAGCCTCTTCCCCTCTCCCCTTGGGGAGAGGGCTGGGGTGAGGGGGTCTTCCTTATTCGAGTCTTCGGCGTCTTACGCAAGAACGCCTCAAACGCGGCCATGGCCTCCTTCGATTTGATGCGCTCCAAAAAAAGAGCGCCTTCCTGCTCCATGCGGCTCTTGATTGGCGCGGGATCTCCCTTGAGAAGCCGCCTCGAAATCCGCACCGCCTCGCGCGGCTTCGCAGCCAGCGCTTCCGCCGCCGCCAGCGCCGTGCTTTCGAGCGCTTCCGGCGGCACGACATGATTGACGAGGCCCGCCTCCCTCGCACGGTCCGCCGTGAACGGCTCGCCCATGACCAGAAGCTCAAACGCGCGGCAGTGGCCCATGAGCCTTGGCCCGAGCAGGCTGGAGGCTGCCTCCGGGATCAGCCCAAGATTGACGAAGGGCGTCTGGAACACCGCGCGAGGGCTGGCGAATACCAGGTCGCAGTGCATCGTCAAAGTCGTACCGATGCCCACAGCCGGGCCGTCGACCGCGGCGATAAGCGGCTTTTCGCGCTCCGCCAGCGCCTGAAGGAAGGTAAAACCGTGGAGGCCGCCGCCGCCTTGGCCTGCGGTGAGGAAATCCATCACATCGTTGCCGGCGCAAAAAATGCCGGGCTGGCCGAGAATGACCGTAACGGCGACGCCATCGGCGGCATCTCCGGCCCGGAGTGCCTCCGCCAGCGCCTTGTACATCTCGCTTGTCAGCGCATTCTTCTTCTCCGCCCGGTTGAGCCTGACCGTTTGTACGGCGCCCTGAACCGCGATCCCGACATGACCGCTCATAGCTATCGCACTCCCAGGATCGAATTGGCCTGCATTACGGTCTCGTATCCGTGTGTCGCCGCATGTTTCAGCCCGTCCGTATCGCACATCAAGCTTTCGGCGAAATGGCGAGCCTCCAGCGCGTGCGCGTTCGCATCCACACCATCGCCGCCGCGCGTGGCAGCCAGCGCTCCCTTGGCGAGCAAAACGCCGCCCGCCGCAAGGCCGAAAAGCCGGTTGAACGGCGTAGCCCCGGCAAGGGCCGCGGCCTTGTTTGCGGCGAGCTGGCGCTGCATCCAAGCAACCGTCTCCTCCAGCGCCGCGACGCTGGCTTCCATGCGTTCGCCCATATTCCCGAAAGCGGGCTCGTTCGATGCCTTTACGGCGCGCACCGTCTCCTTCAGCCCGGCAATGAAGGCTTGGACGGTCTCGCCGCCATTCGAGGTCAGCTTGCGCGTAACGAGGTCGATCGCTTGAATGCCGTTCGTGCCCTCGTAGATCGGGGCGATGCGCGCATCCCGGTAATACTGGGCGGCGCCGGTTTCCTCGATGAAGCCCATGCCGCCATGCACCTGGATGCCCTCCGAAGCCACCTCGACGCCGATATCCGTCGAAAATGCCTTCGCAACAGGCGTCAGCAGGGCTGCTTCGGCGTGAGCGCGCCCGCGCTCGTCCGGGTCCGGCGAATGGTGCGCGATATCCATCGCTACCGCGGTCGAGTAGCAAATCGCGCGCGCCGCCGACGTCTTCACCTTCATGTTCATGAGCATCCGTTTGACGTCGGGATGCTCGACGATCGCGACCGAAGCATCCGGCGCCCCGCTTTCGCTCGCACCTTGCTTGCGCTCATGCGCATAGGCAAGCGCCTGCTGGAACGCGCGCTCCGCAATGCCCGCGCCCTGCGTCGCGACGCCGATCCGCGCCTCGATCATCATGGTGAACATGGCCTTGAGCCCGCCATTCGGCTCGCCAACGATCCAGCCGGCGGCGCCGCCCTCGTCGCCAAAGTTCATGACGGCGGTTGGGCTGCCGTGAATGCCGAGCTTGTGCTCAAGCTTTGCCGCGTAGGCGTCGTTGCGCGCGCCCAGCGAGCCATCGTCATTCACGAGGAATTTCGGGATCAGGAACAGCGAGATGCCCTTGGTGCCGGCGGGCGCATCGGGCAGCCTGGCCAGCACCATGTGGATGATGTTATCCGTCAAGCGAGTGCTCGCCATAGGTGATGAAAATCTTGGTCCCGGTAATCTTGTAGCTGCCATCGCCCGCGGGGACTGCGCGGGTCTTGAGGAAGCGCAAATCGGAGCCCGCATGCGGCTCGGTGAGCTGCATGGAGCCGGTCCATTCGCCGGTCACGAGCTTCGGCAGGTACTTCTTTTGCAGCTCCGCCGAACCGTGCGCGACAATCGCGTGGACGCCCGCCTGTGTCAGCAGCGGATTGAGCCCGAACGCCATGTTGGCGCTGTTCCACATCTCGGTGAGCGCCATGGATAGCCCGAACGGCAGGCCCTGCCCGCCATGCTCTTTCGGCACGGACACGCTGCCCCAGCCGGCCTCGACCCACTTGCGGTAGGCTTCCGTGACGCCATCCGGCATCAGCACCTCGCCATTCACGAGCCTGGCACCTTGGGTATCGCCGGCCCGGTTGGTGGGCGCGATCTCCTCCGTGGCGAAGCGCCCGGCTTCCTCCAAGATTGCATTGACCGTGTCTGTGTCCAAGTCCTCGAACAGGCCGCGTTCGACAATGCTCGACAGTCCCGCGATGTGGTTGAGCGTGAAGGCGATATCGGCGACAGGCGCGCGATAGGTCATCGATCCTCCCCAGAGTCGGCTTTGCTTTGATGAGGGCGCGCCGCCGCCTTTATGGCGTCCGGCGGCGCCCCAGCGCACGAAGCTTTACAGTAATCCGAAATTTGGCGGTGTAAAATGTGTTTGTACCGCCCGTACTGAGTTAGGCAGCTTCTATCCCACGCGCAATGCTAAAGCCCGAAGCGTCCAGGCGCGCGTTCGAAAGGGGAGGTTGATGGATGACACCATTCTATGGTATCAAGTCACATGCACGGGAAACACCGCAAGACGCTCACGGCCATTTTTGCCGATCCCGTCAAGTCTGACGTGCGCTGGGACGATATCGAGGCGCTTTTCATTGCTTGCGGCGCAGCGGTTTCCGAAGGACGCGGCTCCCGCGTGCATGTTTCGCTTAACGGAGTGGATGCGGTGTTTCATCGTCCGCATCCCCGGCCGGAAACGGACAAAGGCGCCTTGAAATCGGTGCGGCGGCTTCTTCGTGAGGCAGGAATCAAGCCATGACCACGCTTAGACATAAGGACTACATCGCTACCATCGAGGCGGACCCGGAAGCCGGCATCTTCCACGGCGAAGTGGTCAACACCCGCGACGTGCTCACCTTTCAAGGGCGCTCTCTGGAGGAGCTGACCCAGGCGTTCGCGGACACCGTCGCGGATTACGAAGAGTGGTGCCGCGAGCGCGGCAAGGAGCCAGAGCGGCCCTATTCCGGTAACTTGACGCTGCGAATGCCGCCGGAGTTGCACCGGCGGGTGGCGGAGGCCGCGGCGCGTTTGGGCAAGAGCCTGAACGGCTTCATAAGGGAGGCGCTTGAGCACGCCACACATTGATGCCGGACAGTTGACTTCGGATGCCTTCCCAGCTGCCTTGTGGTAGGGTGCGGGAGATCGTTGTTTGGAGGAATTGCGATGCGTGCGCTTGCCATTCTCCTTTTTTGTTTTGCGCTGAGCGGCGCTGCGGGTGCGCAGCAGCAGTCTAGAGGCTGGCTCGGCGTCGAGATCAAGGACCTGACGAAGGAGGAGGCGGACGCGCTCGGCTGGGAAAGCCCGCGCGGTGCGAAGGTCGTCAAGCCGTTTCCCGGCGGGCCCGCGGAGAGGGCGGGGCTCCTCCCCGATGACATTCTGCTTTCGCTCGATGGTGTGGAAGTGGAGAACAAGGCGGCCATTGTCGCGGCGGTTAGCGGCAGGGGGCCGGACGTGGAAATCAAGCTCCGGCTGCTGCGCGGCGGCAAGGAGAAGCGGCTTTCGGTTACGCTCGGCGCCGCGCGGCCGGTGGAGCAGGCGCGCGCGGAGCCGAAGGATGTGCCAATCCTGCAGCTCGACTCCGGCGGGCATATGGCGCTTGTCAGGGGCCTTGCCTTCACGCCCGACGGCAGGTTCATTGTCTCGGCGGGCGACGATAAGGTGATCCGCATCTGGGACTGGCGTGCCGGAAAAACCGTGCGAACCATCCGGGGCCAATCGGGACCGGGAGAGGAGGGAAAAAACTTCGCTATCGCGCTCTCGCCCGATGGGCGCTGGCTTGCGGTTGGGGGGTGGATGGATAGAACCGGCGCATCGGTCCCCTGTTGCGGCGATATCCGCCTCTACGACTTCGCCAGCGGCGATTTGAAGGCGATATTGAAGGGGCATACCTCTGTCATAAAGGGGCTTGCCTTCTCGCCCGATGGCAGGCGGTTAATTTCGGGCAGCGGTCTTGGAGACCTTAGTGTGATCATCTGGGATCTAGAGACTAAGAAGGTCTTGCACCGCCTCACAGGCCATCGCGACGATGTTTATGCCGTGGGCTTCACGCCCGATGGCGCGCGGGCGGTGACGGGAAGCTACGACAAGACGCTCAGGCTTTGGAACGTGGCCGATGGCTCGCTTATCCAAGAGATGACGGGGCATAGCGAGAAGGTATTCAAGCTCGCCGTCTCGCCCAAGGATGGCAGTATCGCCAGCGGGGATTACAGCGGCGAAATCCGCCTCTGGGACGGCGAGACCGGCTTGCTCAAGAAAGTGTTCGCCAAGCAAAATAGCGGCATAGGCTCGCTAAGCTTCTCGCCAGACGGCGAAACCTTAGTCTCGACCTGCGGAAACGGCCCGCCCTGCTCGAAGGAGCCGCAAATCGTTTGGGACGTTTCCTCCGGGAAGAGAAGGCTGCAACCGAAGAAGCACGGCAATATCGTGATCGCGAGCGCCTTCCCGGCCGATGGCGGGCTCGTTGCGACTGCAAGTTCCGATGGAGAAATTAACCTCTGGAGCCCGGTGACCGGGGAGACGAAAGCGGTGCTGGAAGGCACCGGCCGCCAGACTTGGGCAGTGGGCTTTTCGGCGGATGGGAGCAGCATCGTTTGGGGGAACACCTCCGGCTATCGCGAGCACAACAGCCGTGGCCCGCTGGAAATGAGCTTGCGGTTGCCTGGCGCGGGTGCGGCAATAGCCGAGCCGGAGCCTGTCAAAAGCCAAGAAGGCTGGGTCCGTGCCAAGGCAAGCTTCGGCGCCTTGTCCTTGCAGCACCGCAAGGGCGGCAATTACGGCTACGATGCCATCCTCAACGTTCTGAAGGACGGCAAGCTTACAGGGGCCTCTGTCGAGCGTGATTCAACCAATGGCTACCGGCATCTCGCTTATAGCTTCACACCGGATGGCACGCAGTTCGTCTCCTCCGGCGGCAATGGCTGGCTGACCGTGTACGGCCTCGACGGCAAAAAGCTTGGCAATTTCGTAGGCCATGAGGGCGATGTTTGGGCTGTCGCGGCTTCGCCCGATGGCCGTTTTCTCGTTTCGGGTTCGGACGACCAGACCGTGCGCCTGTGGAACCTCAAAACGCGCGAGCTGCTCGTCACGATCTTCAGGGGCACGGATGGCGAATGGGTGATGTGGACACCGCAGGGCTATTACGCGGGCTCACCCGGCGCCGATAAGTTCGTGGGCTGGCAGGTCAACAAGGGCGTAGACAAAACCGCCGATTACGTCACCGCCGAGCAGCTCCGCAAGCATCTGAACCGGCCCGATATTGTAGCGAAAGCCATCCAGCTCGCCTCCGCCGCGGAGGCCGTGCGCAGCTCCCACGGCACGGAGTTCAAGCTTTCGGACCTGCTCGCCCGGCCCGCGCCGCGTCTGCGCATCCTGCTGTCGCGCGCGGGGGAAAGGGCGGCGAATTTGCCGGGCAGCATCTCCGTGAAGGCCGTGCTCGACGACACGCCCGACCCAGTGACGCGCATCCGCATCCAAGTCAACGGCCGCCAGCTCGACGATTTCCTGCCCGGGAATGGGCCGAAGTTCGAGCCCGGCCAGCATAGCTTCAACGTGCCGCTCGCCAAGGGCAAGAACACCATCGTCGTGACGGCGCTCAACGAAATCGGCTGGTCGAAGGTGCAAGACGGCACGCTCACGGTTGAGAGTGAGAGTAGCGGCGACCTCGATAAGCGCGGCACGCTTTACATCCTCGCCGTCGGCGTCACCAAATATCCTGGCATCGCCACTCTCTGCAAGCCGAAGCCAAGCTGCGACCTGGACCTACACCGGCGTGGACGCCATCGCCTTCGCCGATAGCATGGAACAGCGCTTGGCGCGATGTTTGGCGGCAGGGTGGTGCGGCGCGTGCTGGTGAACGAGGGCAAGAGCGACGGCGCGCCCACCGCGGCCAACATTATCAACGCGCTGGGCATCCTGGCCGCGCCAAGCGAACGACACGGTGGCCGTGTTCCTGGCGGGTCACGGCATCAACGACGGGCCGAACTACCGCTTCGTCCCAACCGACGCCGCCTTCGCGACGGCACGATCCAGCCCGCTTCGGTGGTGCCGTGGTATGCCATCGAGGAGGCCATCGACAGCGCCAAGGGCCGGCGGCTCTTGTTCATCGACACCTGCCATGCGGCCGGCGCCTACAACGAGCGGCTTGGCAACGCGGCCTACTATGCCAACATCCTGGCCTACTCCTCGGCGCGCTGGGACCAGGAGGCGCTCGAAAGCCGCGCGTTCAAGCATGGGCTCTTCACCCAAGCGCTGGTGGAGGGCCTCCGGATGGCGCGGCGGACAGCGCCAAGAGCGGGCGTGTGGACACCGTCCAGCTGAACGACTATCTGCAGGCCCGCGTGCCCGAGCTGGCCAAGCCCTTCCAGCGCGAGCAGAACCCGCAATTCTTCAAAGGCCGCGACGCCGAGGTCTATCCGCTCGCCGCGTTCAAATGAGCAGACCGCAGCGTCGTCCCCGCGAAGGCGGGGACCCATGGTAACCACATGCACAGACATACATTTTTGGCTGAGATGGATTCCCGCCTTCGCGGGAATGACGGTTCAGCCCATCCCCGCAAGTTTCAACATCCCCGCAACCGAACAACTGGTTTCGGGATGATCGTTGAGGCGGATGACGGTGCAATCGCGGAGGCGGCGCGCATTCTGCGCGGCGGCGGCCTCGTCGCGTTTCCGACCGAGACGGTGTACGGCCTGGGCGCCGATGCCACCAACGGAACGGCGGTTGCGCGCATTTTCGAGGCGAAAGGCCGGCCGCGCTTCAATCCGCTGATCGCGCATGTGGAAAGCCTCGACGCCGCGCGCGATCTCGTTCAGTTCAACGGCGAGGCGCTGGCCCTGGCGGAGAAGTTTTGGCCGGGGCCGCTGACGCTTGTCCTGCCGAAGCGGCCCGGCGCGGCCTGCCGCATTAGCGAGCTTGTCACCGCCGGCCTCGATACGCTTGCGGTCCGCGTCCCCGCGCACCCGGCTGCGCGCCAGCTTCTCGCCGCCGCCGGCGTTCCCATTGCCGCGCCCAGCGCCAACCTTTCGGGCCGCGTCAGCCCCACCTGCGCGCGCCATGTCGAGGAAGACCTCGGAAGCTGCCGTTGACATGATCCTCGATGGCGGCGCCACGCAAGCGGGCCTCGAATTCACCATCGTCGCGTTCTCCCCCGCCCCTACCCTGCTCCGCCCCGGCGGACAGCCACGCGAGGACATCGAGGCGGCGCTGGGCTGCCGGCTCCAGGACTACGCTCAAGCGGGCGTGCTCTCCCCCGGCCAGCTCGCAAGCCACTATGCCCCGCATGCCAGGCTCAGGCTCGACGCCCAAGCCTGCGAGCCGGGCGAATTGCTCCTCGCTTTCGGGCCCCTCGCCCCGGAAGTCGCCCTGAACCTCAGCCCCGCCGGAGACCTGCGCGAGGCCGCCGCCAACCTGTTCGCGTACCTGAGAGAACTCGACGCCCGGGGACCTTCGCAAATCGCCGTCATGCCCATCCCGCGCTTCGGGCTTGGCGAGGCCATCGCCGACCGCCTGCGCCGCGCAAGCGCGCCCCGCCCGCGCCATGACGGTAAAGCACAAGTTTATTCGAAAATGCGTGACCTAATAGCTCAGTTATCTGACATTTTTATAGGTTAAGCCTATAAAATAATTGCCTTTTCTCTTCCCCAGATCTGTCTATATTCGGAATTGCTTAGTAACAGGTGGTCCATGAGCAAATTCGAAGCCTTTATCGGCGAGATTGAACACGTTCTGGAAAAGCTTAGTGGCCTTCGCGAAGGCCTCAAGCAGATGCAGGAAGAAAGCGAGGCGGTCGAGAAAGCGCGCGACACGCTGCGCGGCCGCCGGAGGCCGAAGAAGGGGGCGGAGCCGGAATAGTATCCCCGCCGCCTGTCCCGCCAACGATGCGGCAATTTTTGCTTGTAACTTTGGCGAAAGCCCTTTCATAGCTGTCTGAGGACACAGGAGGAAGATGAAAGGGGCACCATGAGGCCGGTAAGCCGTTATGCGATCCAAAGCCTTGGCGTGGCTTTAGTGGTCCTCGCATTAAAGACCGCCGCATACTGGGTGACCGGCTCCGTCGCGCTGCTATCGGACGCGCTGGAGAGCATCATCAACGTCGTAGCCGCCGGCGCTGCCTACGTGGCGCTGCGCGTCAGCTCGACGCCTCCCGACGCCAAACATCCCTTCGGCCATCACAAGGCCGAGTATTTCTCCGCCGTCCTCGAAGGCGCGCTCATCGCGGTGGCCGCGCTGGCGATCTTCCGCGAGGCGGCGATCCATTTCTTGCAGCCGCATAAGCTCGACGCGCCCGCCCTTGGCGTCGCCGTTAACGTGTTCGCCTCCGTCATAAACGCCGTTTGGGGCTGGCAGCTCGTCAAGATCGGCCGGCGCGAAAAGTCGCCAGCCCTCGACGCGGACGGCCGGCACGTCATGGCCGACGCGGTCGCCTCCACCGGCGTGGTTGCCGGGGTGATCGCAACGGTGCTCTCCGGCTGGCTGCAATTGGACGCGCTGGTGGCCGCCGCCGCTGGCGTGTACATCCTCATTTCGGGATGGCGGCTCATCAAGGAGAGCGTGGGCGGGCTCATGGACGAGGCGGCCGGCGCGGACACGCAAGCAACCATCGTCGCTTGCATCGCACAAGCGGCGGGAGGCGCCATCGAGGCGCACGATTTGCGGACGCGCCATGCCGGGCCGGCGACCTTCATTCAGTTTCACCTGGTCGTGCCCGGCTCCGATGACGGTGGCGGCGGCGCACGAGATTTGCGACCGCATCGAGAGCGCCTTGCAGGAAAAGATCGACGACGCCCGCGTCGCGATCCATATCGAGCCCGAGAGCAAGGCCAAGCACGCGGGCATCCTCTTGACCGGGGGCGAAGTCCCGAGCGCTTGAGCCGGGCCAAAACCATTCATACCGAATCCGTGCGATTGCTTCACAATGTTCCCCTCATCACCCTCCCTCGCTGGTGCGGACTCTGTCCTTCTCTAAGCAAGCCCGCCAGCATTATATTGGGTAGCGATAGGCCGGTTGCGGTAATTCGGGTTACCGGTGGACCTGCCTGTTTGTTGGGGCTAAGCGGGAGTGGAAAACCGCAAATGCGGTGCCAACCGCACCTTGCGGCTCACCTGCTGGCCACATAAATTCAATATGATTAAATTGTAGGAGTTCACTTCACTATGCCTTGGAATGTTTCTAGTCCCGAAGCGGAAGCCGCATTGGACGCGCAAAAAGCCTTTGAAGCTCTCTCTCAAGCAACGCCTGAAACTATTGAAGAGAAGCTTGACACCTGGAAGAAAGCATCTGAAAAATGGAAAGAGCTATCAACCGGTCCTCAAGGACAACGGCTTAGCTAGCGGTCATCGGCCCGGCCCAAACACGCTATGCGCGATCGGCACGTCGCGCCCGCCCAGGTTTAAGCTACTTCTACCTCAACAACCTCGGGCACTGAAAGCGTCACATTGAGACCCGCAGCGCGATAGGCCGCTTCAAGCTGATCGAGGCGGGAGTTGTGATCGAGCTTGAAAAGCCGCTCGACCTGTTCGCGGTTCCATTCCAGCCGGCGTGCCAACTCCGCCCTGGTGATCCCTTTGTCGCGGCACACGATGTAGAGAGCGGTTTTGAGGAACGTCAGCCAGGGAAGCTTCACCTTCAACGGCGGCGCCTCTCTTGTCAGTTTGGGAACTTCGCTGCCTTCCGCAATTCTGGCAGCAATGGCTTCTTCGATTGCGTCTCTAGCGTTATGAAGCGCATCAAGCTCGTTTTCCCCGAAAGTCGTGATTTCGGGGAAAGCGGGAACGGTCACCAGGAAAGCGCCGTTGTCATCGGTTTGGAGAACGACTTCGTACCACATGCTAAGTTTTCGATCCCTAAGTCCTTCAGGATTTTCCTGACCAGTCCCGTTCCCAATTCCCTGCGGCTTCCATGTACAGGCATTACCGTTTTCCGCTCGCCTCGCCTGACCGTTGCGCAAAATCATTGAAACCGGACCGTGACGTGCCCGCTACCGCCGCGATAAGTTTCGAAGGTGCACCCATGTTTGGCCAGCAGCTTCTTCAATTCGGCCGATGTCATAGAATATGGCCCTACACAGTTGTGTGTAAATATACAGATGTGTGGAGTTTTGCCCCACAGTCACGCTTCGATCCACCTTATCGGTCTTGCTTCGTCGGTGAGAGCCTCGGCGGTGCACGCGATGCTTGCATTTAGTGGCAGGAGAGGCTAAAAAATTCAGGCATGTATTTTATGCGAGGCATTGCATGCGTATATTGGCGTTTTTGTTGCTACTCGTTGCTGCCCCCTGCCGTGGCGCCGAAATTAGTTGTGCGGAATATTCCTCTCAGCATCAAGACCGTTGCGAGACCGGATTTTTGAAAGGCGAAATCGTCAAGGGCGATTACGAACGCTTAAGCTCCTTCTATCGGTACCATCACCCTTTTCTGTGGCATTTTGCGCTTCAATCGCCTGGGGGCGATGTTGAGGAAGCGATCAAGATCGGGCGGCTTTTCAGAAAATACTCCCTCGGTGCCTGGGCACCGCGCCGTGACCCCGACCCGGATATCAGAGGATTTCGGGGCAGCCTGTCTGTTGGTTCATGCGAGGGTCTTTGCGAGGGAGGGGATTGTATCTGTGCCAGCTCCTGTGCCCTTATCTGGTTCGGGGCTCCCGCCAGGTCGGGACAAGTCGGGCTTCATAGGCCCGTGATCCAAGATTCGTCCTTCAAAGACCTGACGCCCGCCAAAGCAGAAGAAGCATATAAGTCCGCGTTGGTGTTAATAAATAGCTACCTTGAGGAAATGGAGGTTCCAAAGGCTTTTGCCGACGCGATGGTGTCAACAAGTTCTGCCGAGATACACTGGACTACTATAGAAGAGCACATCAACGCTTTGTCTGTTTCTCCAAGCTTCGACGAATGGATCGAGGCGAACTGCGGCAAATACGCAAGCAAGTCAGAAATAAGTATGTCAACAGATTTGTATATTAAAAAGCTCCACGAAAACATTTCTCCAGCACAAGAATATCTTTATGGGATACTCGAGGAAAAAAGTAAGCAAAGATCTACTTGTGTACGCGATTTACGTTTGTCCAACCGGCAAAAAATCGAGCCTCCCCCGGCCAGCATATCGTTCAACGATATGTTCAACAACGTTTCTGGGTTGCAGACAAAGAAGGACGTAGAAAGAAATTGCACCCATAAGCGGAGGTTGGAATTTAAGCGGAGGTTGGAATTTGCCCGCTAACCGGGCTTGCGCTGGGATGACAAAAAGAAAGTAGCCGCATTGGGCGCAAGATTTTTGGCCGATTCCTCTGTATGAGCCGAATTTCGTTCGATGATCTTGAACTTCGGTTCCCGACCCATTGCCACCCTACGAGCCGGGCAACATGCGTTCGTAAGAGCGCGCCCCCTCGCCGCCTTACCGGCGCAGCGCGGCGGGGACAGACAGCCGTACGGGCTTACCATGGTAAATTTTCGTTTGGTTAATGGGCACGCTCCATCTTTTCCGCCGCCGTCTTTCTGCGAATCTTTTCGCTCTTTAGGTCGATTTCCACGATTCTCAAAATACCCGTTAATATTAGATTGTTGCCTGCATTAACCGCGAATCAACACCTGCGGTTGCGGAACTGGCTAACAGCAACTATTAGTTAACGCAACAATATCAGTGGCTTATTAGTCCGTATTCAGCTTAGATGCTGCCGGAATTGTTTTTTCTTGGCAGCGCGCCGGTGGAGGAAGAAAGTCGAACCCGTCGCGATGTATTGGCAGAGGATGTGAGTTTAGGAGTATTTAAAAAATGCGGCTGCCACAATATTCAACGAAGACTGTTTGCAGGGAAATACCTGCGTGACGGGCCTCAAGAACCCGCGCG
>CAWAVJ010000057.1:0-8519 GCA_963785355.1 uncultured Alphaproteobacteria bacterium | reverse complement strand
GTTGATACCTTAGATAATTAGTAACTCCCCAGGTGGGCGGGTGAGTCAGGAATGGCACAGGGCACGGCCCTTTGGGTTTGAATAGGTTATTTGCGCTATGGCCGGGCCGATTGGCGTGATTTAAGCTTCCCATGGAGGAAACGAATCAGCCGCCACAGTCTCAGACAATCGAAACGCTGCTGCCGATCATAGAAAATCTGCGGCAGGAGAATGCGTTGCTGAAAGCCCGGCTGGCTGAACTTGAACGCCGGCTCGGTTTGGACAGCTCAAACAGCAGTAAGCCGCCATCGAGCGATGGCTTGAAAAGACCTGCGCGCACCGGGAGCTTGCGGGAGAAATCGGGCAAAAACTCCGGCGGACAGCGCGGCCACAAAGGCGAGACGCTGCGGCAGACCCCAACGCCCGATACCGTGATCGATCATTATCCCGTTTGTTGCGGACAATGCGGCGGCATGGCCGGTGCGAGCCTATCCCACCAGAAGCGGCAGGTGGCGGACTTGCCGGAACCGCAGGGGCTTACGGTTACAGAGCATCGCGCGCATGCCTGCGGCTGCGCATGTTGCGGTGCACAGACGCAAGCTGGATTTCCTGACGGCGTGACGGCGCCGGTACAATACGGCCCCCGGCTTACGGCGCAGATCGTCTATCTGCGGAACTGTCAGTTCATTCCCGAGGATCGCCTGGCGGAACTCCTGAAGGACCTCTACGGGATCGATATTTCGACGGCAACCATCGCGGCTATGGAACAGCGCAAGGCAGAGGAGCTTGCTCCCGTGGCCAAAGTCATCGGCGAGAAGGTGAAGCAGGCCCCCGTCAAGCACATGGACGAAACGGGCTATCGCGTGAGCGGCATGACCCAGTGGCTGCATGTGGCGGCAACGGTCTTGTTCACCTTTTACCGGACCTCGGCTAAGCGCGGTGCGCTCCTGGCAGGCGTGATTGGCACCATCGTGCACGATCATTGGAAGCCGTATTTTACCATGGACGGCGTTCTCCACGCGCTTTGCAACGCCCATCACCTGCGGGAACTCAAGGCCCTGATGGAGATCGAGAAAGAGGCTTGGGCGTTTGCCATGTACCGCTTCCTGCGCCAGGCCTGTCACGCGGCGAATATCGCGCGCCGCAAAGAGCTGACGCTTGAGCCGCGCTTCCTCGCCTGGATGCAGGCCCGCTATGACCGCATCGTAGCCCAGGGTCTGGCGTTCCACGAGGCCCAGCCGCCGCCCTCCCCGCAGAGAAGCAAACGGAGAGGCCCTCAACGCCGCCGGACAGGGCACAACCTGCTCTTGCGCCTGCAAAACCGCAAGGACGATGTGCTGCGCTTTCTCACCGATCCCAGCGTGCCCTTTACCAACAATCAGGCTGAGCAGGACCTGCGTATGATGAAGGTCAGGCAGAAAATCTCGGGTTGCTTTCGTACAGCCACCGGCGCGGAGAATTTTGCTACGCTACGCAGCGTGCTTTCCACCGCCCGGAAGCAAGGCTGGAGCCTCATCGAGACCCTTCAGGAAAAACCCGATACGCTCATCGCCAAAATCAATGCCGCCTGACCCACCTGGGGAGTTACGTTTTTTCAGTAGGATTCTCCTGTTGATGAGAAGATCGCTGAGCGCATACCTAGCGAGATATGCTAAAGTTAGTGTGCCCGAACGTGGTGTAGGTTCAAACGCGATTCGCCTGTCGATTTTCGGTTGGTTGCGGGTGTGCGGTTGAGGTAGTCACCGCGATGGCGGCTAGGGTGAGTTTCCCGCCATGGCGTGCATTGGATCGCGGGAAACCCCGCACAGCCGGTTCCGGCCCAACTACGACTTAAGGCACAGGGCATCGAGCGTCAGATTTCGATCGCTGGTGCGGTTTCCAGGATCGTGCGTTCGTAAGAGCGCTTATCGCCCGCCTTGCCGGCCTAGGCGGCGGGATAGATAGCTGTAGGGCAGTACCATGGTAAATTTTCGCTTGGTTAATGGGCAGGCGCCATATTTTCCGCCGCCGTCTTTCTGCGAATTTTTTGCCACTTTAGGTCGAATTCCACGATTTCAAAATACCCGTTAATATTAGATTGTTGCGCGGGTGTAACCCGAATCCCAATCTTCGGTTGCAGAATTAGTTAACAGCAAGTAATGGTTATTTGTGTGATTTCAATGGCTTATTAATACGTATCGGCTTATGCGCTGCCGGAATTGCTTTTTCTTGGCGGCGCGCCTGAGGAGGAAGAAAGTCAGGTCAGCGGCGATGTATTGGCAGAAGATATGGGTTTGCGGGTATTTAAAAAATGCGAGCACCGCAGTATGCAAGGCAGATTATCTGCATGGAAATGCTCTTGCCCGCAGGGTCCAAAGGCGTGCGAGCCGCGCGTGGAAAATAGAAAGCGGACTCCTGCGAAACTATACCTGGGCTCCGCCGCTTCGAGTTTTGACTCCACGCGCTTGCCGGGAATGGCGGGAAGCCTCATCTGGCTGGGCAAGCGATTGTGCTGCGCGGCGTTAGAACATCGGTAAGGAGCATTGGTCCACGATTGCGTTATGGGAAGGCGCGGGCGCGGCCGGGAGGCGTTGAATGGCGTTATTTGCAGGGTTGGGAGCGGGGCCGGAGCGGCTGCCGGAAGGGAGGCGGCGGAATCGGACAGCGCGGGCCGGTGCAGCTTCCGGCGAGCCGCGCTCGCGCCAAAAGGTAAACGCGCGGCGCCGCGCTCAGCGTGCGGAAATCGTAGGATTGGGAGACCCGCCCTATCGGGCGTGGTTAATAAACTGCCAAAAAACCTATGGGAATGAGAGGGGTCTTTTTGCTGCAGCCAGAGGGAAGTAAGCAAACGGATCGAGATCGAGTATGATGCGTTTGTTTCGCGTCGAGCCCTAGCGGGGATTTATGAGCTGCGCTTGCAAAAAGTCGCGGATCGCCTCCCGCGGCGTGTCGTGCGCGACGAACGCCTGGCCGATGCCGCGCAGCAGAACGAGCGTCAGCTGGCCGTCCCGCACCTTCTTGTCCTGCTCCATGAAGGCGAGCAGCTCTTCGAGGGTTGGCCGGCGCCCAACCTGGGCCTGCAGGCTCTTGAAATCGGCGGCCAGGCCGAATTCGGAAAGATGCGCTTTGAGCCGGGCGGCAACCGAGGGGCCGCAGAGCCCTTGCGCTTGCGAAAACTTCGCCGCGAGCACCATGCCGAGCGCCACACCCTCCCCATGCAGCACGGCGCCGGAGTAACCGGCCCAGGCTTCCACTGCGTGGCCGAAGGTGTGGCCGAGGTTCAAAAGCGCGCGGTCGCCGGTTTCGAGCTCGTCGCGGACCACGATTTCGGCCTTCATCTGGCAGCTTCTCAGGATCGCGTGCGTGAGGGCGTCGCCGTCGTGCGCGAAGACGCTGGCGCCGTTCGCTTCGAGCCATTCGAAGAAAACCGCGTCGCCGAGCGCGCCATATTTCACCACCTCGGCGTAGCCGGCGCGGAACTCCCGGTCAGGCAGGGATTCAAGCGTCGAGAGGTCGGTGAGCACCAGCGATGGCTGATGGAAGGTGCCGATCAGGTTCTTGCCTTGGTGCGTGTCGATGCCGGTCTTACCGCCGACGGAGGAGTCGACCTGCGCCAGCAGTGTCGTGGGCACCTGCACGAGCCGCACGCCGCGCTTTACGATGGAGGCGGCAAAACCTGCCAGATCGCCGATTACGCCGCCGCCAAGCGCGATGACCGCGTGCTTCCGCTCGATCCCGAGGTCCAGAAGGGCGTTGCAAACGCGTTCGAGCCCGGAAAAGCTCTTCGATTTTTCGCCCGATGGCACGAAGCAAATGTCGCCGAGGAGAAGGCCGTGCTCCTGCAGCTGGCGCTCAAGGTCCTGGGCGTAAGCCGAGAGTGCCCAGTCCGCCACGATGGCGAAGCGCGTGCCGGGCAGGGCCTGCATGAGATGCTGCGGCGCCGAAGCCAAGAGCCCGGCTCCGATGACGATGTCATAGCTGCGGGCCCCGAGCGTAACAGTCACCTCGCCAGACGTCCGGTTGATCTCAGCGCTGCCTGTCATGACCGTTCCTCACCTCTGTTAGCCGCTGCCGGGGCATCCTGCTTAGCAGTTGCACCGCCCCGGGCAAGATATGAAGCGAGCAGCGACAGAATCTCCTCCACAGCAGCCTCGTGCGGGCCGTCGCGGCTTTCGAAGATCAAATTGGCCTCGGCGTAGTACGACTCGCGTTCCAAAAGCAGCCGTGTCAGCACGCTACGCGGATCGGGGGTCTTGAGCAAAGGCCGGTTATCGCGCCGCGAAACCCGCTGCAGCAGCAGGTCGACCGGCGCCCTGAGCCAGATGGTAATCCCGTTATTTGCAAACTCAGCGCGGGTCCTGGCGGAGAGCACGGCGCCTCCCCCCGTTGCGACGATCTGCGGACCTGTCTGCAAGAGCCTTTTGATGACGCGCTCCTCTCCATCCCGGAAGTAGGGCTCGCCGTGAGTGGCAAATATCTCTTCGACCGGCATGCCAGCGGCCTGCTCGATTGCGGTATCGGCATCGCTGAACGGCAATTCGAGAATTGCCGCGAGCCGCCGCCCGATGGACGACTTGCCCGATCCCATCATTCCGACCAGCACAATACTCCGCTTCCCGAGCGCGCCACGCACTTCCCGGGCCAAACGTTTCGCCGCTGCGCCAACAACTTCCGCCGTCACAATCCGCTCACCTTGCAAGCTCCGGACCCATAGGTGCGCAACTTAGGCGCTCATCGCATCCTTGACAACGGGCGCGAAGAGCTGCAGCCATATCGTGCAAACGCGTCCGGGATCCGCCATGCCGACCCTTCTCCGATTTTTGACCGTCGTTGGTATCCTTGCCGGCTTGTTCTACGGCTCCATGTTCGTGCTCGCAAACTTCTTCGAGCCTACGCAGCACGAGATGACGAAGTCCATCCGGGACGTCAAAGTCAAATAGCGATGCCACGCCCAGCGGGCCAGCGCGCGCAAGCCCCCGACGAAGCGCTGATCGATGCGTTTCTGCATATGATGCGGGCCGAAAGCGGTATCTCCTTCAACACCATTTCCGCCTACGCTTCGGACTTGCGCGAGATGTCCCGGTTCCTGGCGGAGCGGAATTTGAGCTTTCTCTGTTGCGAAAGGCCCGATCTCGAAGCTTTTTTCGCGAGCCGCGCCAAGGAGGGCCTAAGCTCCAATTCCGCCGCGCGCAAGCTCTCCTGTCTCAAGCGCTTCACGCGGTTCCTTAACGCCGAGGGCAAACGCCAAAGCGATCCGGCGCTTCTCATCGACGGCGCGAAGGCAAAGCGCCGCTTGCCTATGACCTTATCGGCGGGCGAGGTCGAGCTGCTGCTGAACGCCGCCCACGAAGCTGCCGCCAAAGCCCCGGAAGCTGCCCGGCTGCGCGCGCTTCGCCTCGCGTGCCTTCTGGAACTGCTCTATGCGACGGGCTTGCGTGTCTCTGAGTTGGTTGGCCTGCCCATAGCAGCGCTCAAGGGCGACCGGCTCATGCTGACGGTAAAGGGCAAGGGCGGCCGCGAGCGCATCGTCCCCTTGAACGGGAAGGCGCGCGAAGCCCTGGACCGCTATATCGAGGCGGCGGCCGGCAACCGGACTGCGGCGGCGCTGAAATGGCTGTTCCCCTCCTGGGGCGAGGCGGGCCACTTCACCCGGCAGAAATTCGCCCGCGATTTGAAGGCGATGGGCGCGACGGTGGGCCTCGACGAGGAGCGGCTTTCTCCCCACGTGCTGCGCCACGCCTTCGCCAGCCACCTGCTCGACCGCGGCGCCGATCTGCGCGTGCTGCAAACGCTGCTCGGCCACGCGGACATCTCCACCACGCAGATATATACGCATGTGATGGAGGAGCGGCTCAAGCAGACCGTGTTCGATTTTCATCCGCTTAGCGAGGAGGCTAAGCGGGAGTAGTTATGGCGGAATTGATAGTAAAGCTTAAGCGTTTCAAGTCAATATGAACTTATCTTTACAATGGTATCAAAAAAGTAAACAAAACCACGCTTCTGTTTCCCAAAACTAGGGCCAGATCTTAGTTTGCGCAAAGGAATAGCTCCTTACTGCGGTTTTGCGGTCAGAACGCCGGAATAGTACGCCGGAATTTCCTGGCCACGGATAAGGTGAAGTCAGTCAAGGAATGCGGTGCTATGAAATTAGGATACTCGATTACGGGCGCAGTTATGGCTTTGGGCTTGTCTCTCGCCGTCCAAACAGCCGCAGCCGGGCCTGTGGCACAGGATGCTTCTGCGCTCAAGGCGCAGACCGATAGCGCGCTGACGTTAGTCCGTGGTGGCGGCGGCTTCGCCCGTGGCGGCGGCTTCGCCCGTGGTGGTGGCTTCGCCCGCGGTGGCGGCTTCGGGCTTGGTCGCGGCTTCGGCCGTGGCGCGTTCGCCCATCGTGGCTTTGGCCACGGATGGGGTCGTGGACGGGGCTGGGGATATGGTGGCGGTTGGGGCTATGGCGGCTATGGTTATTGCGCATGGCCCTATAACTATCCCTATTGCTACTATTGATAGCCCTGCCGGTTATCTCAAAGGGGCCGCGCGAGCGGTCCCTTTGGGAGCCAGGCACTTCGTGCGATTCCAGACGATAACCTGGCAGATGAGTGCATAAGCCCTATAAAGCTCTATAATTTGGAGTGCGATCCTCGCATCGACTCGCGCTAGTCTCAGCGCAAGCTCTTAGGGAGGGTCGCGCTTGGAACCGTCTATCGTTTGTCCGAATTGCCGGACTGAGATCAAGCTCACCGAGACGTTGGCCGCGCCGCTGATCGAAGCGGCGAAGCGCGATTCTGAGGCGAAGCTGCGCCAGAAGGAGGCCGAGATCGCCAAGCGCGAGACGGCAATCCGCGCGCAAGCTGAGGCGATCAAGGAGGCCAAGGACGGGATCGACGCACAAGTCGCGGACAAGCTGAAGGGCGAGCGCAAGAAGGTCGCGGAGGAGGAGCAGAAGAAGGCGGCGGCCAAGTTCTCGCTCGATCTCCACCACAAGGATCAGCTGCTCGAAGAGGCGAACAAGCTCGCCACCGAGCGCGCAGCCAAGCTTGAGGAGGCGCAGAAAGCGCAAGCCGAAGCGTTACGGAAAACCCGGGAGCTCGATGACGCCAAGCGCGAGCTGGACCTTACCATTGAAAAGCGCGTGGGCGAAAAGCAGGCCGAAATCCAGGCGCGGGCCAAGGCCGAAGCCGAGCAGGCGCTGGGGCTCAAGGTCCAGGAGAAGGAGCAGACGATCCTCGGTATGCAAAAGCAGATCGAGGAGCTGAAGCGCAAATCGGAGCAGGGCTCGCAGCAATTGCAGGGCGAGGTGCAGGAGTTGCAGCTCGAAGCGCTCTTACGCGGGAGTTTCCCGCACGATACGATCACGCCGGTTCCCAAGGGCGAATTCGGCGGCGACACGGTGCAGCAAGTGACTACGCCGTACGGCCAGCCATGCGGCAAAATCCTCTGGGAATCGAAGCGCACACGCAATTGGAGCGACGGCTGGCTGCAAAAGCTGCGCGACGACCAGCGCGCCGCCAAGGCCGATGCCGCCATTCTCGTGTCGCAGGCGCTGCCCAAAACCATCGACGTCTTCGGCCAGATCGACGGCGTTTGGATCGCCTCGCCCAAATGCGCCATTGCGGTGGCGATGGCGATCCGGCACGCGCTTATCGAGGTGGCGATGGCGCGCAAATCCGGCGAAGGCCAGCAGACCAAGATGGAGGCGATGTACCACTACCTTACGGGGCCGCGCTTCCGGCATCGCGTAGAGGCCATCGTCGAGAAATTCCAGGACATGCAGGCCGACCTCGAACGCGAGCGCAAGGCCATGCAGAAATCCTGGGCCAAGCGCGAGCAGCAAATCCAGGTGATCGTGCAGGCCACGGCCGGCATGTGGGGCGATATGCAGGGCATCGCCGGGCGCTCGCTGCCGGAGATCGAGGGGCTCGATTTCGACGGCGCGGAGGCGGTCGAGGACCAAACGCCGGCAGGCAAGCTGCGCCTCATCGAATCCGATAGCTGACCTGGCAGCTCAGCCTGCTGGAGTGCGTTCTATCCCATCGTTCCTCCGGACGCCCAGGCGGGCGTCATACCGGATCTACTTGATTGCTTCTCTAGCTGCAGCAAAAAACCCTCTTATGCCGATAAGTTTTTTAGCAATTTATTAGCCATGCCCGATAAGGTGAGTCTCCCAAGTCTTGCGTTTTGCATCAGCGGAGCGAGGCGGCACGCGTTTACTTTTTGGCGCGAGGGGCGCTCGCCAGAAGCTCCTCCAGCCCGCGCTGCCCGATCCCGCGCGCCCCGCCTCCAGGCGGCCGCCCTGTCCCCGCTCTCAACCCTGCAAATAACGCCATGGCAAGCCTCCAGACCGCGCCAGCACTTTCCCATAACGCAATGGTGGACCATAGCTCCTTACCGATGTGCTAATGCCACGCAACGCATTGCAGCAATCTCAATTGTCATGGCCGGGCTTGACCGGGCCATCCAGGAAAACCTAACGCGATCAATGCATTAGTGGATGGCCGGGTCGCGCCCGGCCATGACAGCGAGCGCCCGCATCGAACTCAGTTGTCATGGCCCGGCTTGAC
>CAWAVJ010000056.1:0-3393 GCA_963785355.1 uncultured Alphaproteobacteria bacterium | reverse complement strand
TGTATGTGGTGCTCGATCCATCTACGTATTGCTGAAGCTGTTGAGCCGCGACGTTCACGACCTGACCGTGGTCTATGCCGACGCTTCCGGCGTGGCCAAGCTGAGCGCGCTCACCGCGATCCTGCTCGCGGGGCTCTGCGTGGCCGAGCAGGAAACCTACCTCACCTCCTACCAGTCCGTATTTTGCGCGGAGCTTGAGCGGCAAATCCTTGAGGATGGCGGCCACGTCTCGCGCGATCCGGGCGACTTGATCGAACTTTTGCTGGAGCTGCTGCCCTTGAAGCAATGCTTCGTCGCGCGCCAGCTTGACCCGCCCGATGCGCTGTACACTGCGATCAACCGCATGAACCCGATGCTTCGCTTTTTGCGGCTGGGCGACGGCAGCCTTGCGCATTTCAACGGCATGGGGCCGACGCTACTCGACCAGGTGGCGACCGTCCTTGCCTATGACGACGTGGGTGGAACCCTGTCAGGCGTGCTCGCCCCGCAATCGGCCTATGCCCGGCTTGCGGCCGGCGGCACCATCGTGCTCGCGGATGGCGGCGGCGCCCCGCCCATGTATCTGAGCGACCGTGCCCATGCCGGCTGCGGCTCCTTCGAGATGAGTTCGGACCTCGAGCCGATCGTCACCAATTGCGGGGCGCCTCCGGACGAGACCGGCGATTGGTATGTGGTCTCCCGCTCCACTGCCGCGCATTCGACGCTGACCATCGAGGACCTGTCTTCGGCCCGGCTTATCAAAGCGCAAGGCACTGTTTCGGGCCGCGAGCTGTTCTGGCTTGCGGGCCCAGGGCACGTTCAGCATGAAGTTGCCGAGGACGATAACTACGTCAGCGTCAGGATTAGCCACGACGGCTATCGCGACCGCTTCGGCTACATCCATCGCCGGCGGCTAACGCTGCTCAAGTCCGGGCTGACCCTCGAAGGCCACGACCACCTCCAGCCTGTCAGCAACAGCAGCGAGCTTCAGGCCATCGGCCGCTTTGCGATCCGCTTTCATCTGCATCCGCGCATTTCGGCGAATTTTGCGCGCAACACCAGCGCCGTCAACCTGACCACGCCCGGCGGCCAAACTTGGCGCTTTATCGCAGGGGGCGCCGAAATCGACGTCGAGGAGAGCATTTTCTTCGCCGATCCGATTTGCCTGAGGCGCTCGCTGCAGATCGTGCTCAAAGGCCAATGCAACAAGGCGACGTCGGTCCACTGGAAATTGGAAAAGGTGGCGCAGCAAAGGCCCGTGCTTTCGGACGGTAATCCGAGGCGGGCATCTTGACCTCGAAGCGTATTTCGAGCACTTAAAAAGCCATGACCATACATCAGGATTTTCCGGTTCGCCGGGCGCTCATTTCGGTTTCCGATAAATCGAAACTGGCTGAGTTCGCCAAGAAGCTTGAGCTTCTTGGCATCGAGATCGTATCCACAGGCGGGACGGCGGCCCATCTGCGCGATAGCGGCATTCCAGTGCTGCCGGTATCGGAGGTGACGGGCTTTCCGGAAATCCTGGAGGGCCGCGTCAAGACGCTGCACCCTGCGGTTCACGGCGGCATTCTCGCCAACCTCGA
Organism: uncultured Alphaproteobacteria bacterium; assembly: GCA_963785355.1. Classification (GTDB taxonomy): domain Bacteria; phylum Pseudomonadota; class Alphaproteobacteria; order Rhizobiales; family Rhodomicrobiaceae; genus Rhodomicrobium. The sequence continues at coordinate 1,831 of CAWAVJ010000056.1, read as the reverse complement.
TCATAGCGCCACGCGGGAGACGCTCGCGGCGCACCGGATCGCGCCTATCGGGCTTGTGGTGGTCAATCTTTATCCGTTTGAGGAAGCGGTTAAGAAGAACGCCGCCGATGCCGGGCGGATGATCGAGGAGATCGACATCGGAGGCTCGGCGCTGCTCAGGGCGTCGGCGAAGAACCATGCCTTCGTGACCGTGCTCACCGACCCTGCCGACTACGATGCGGTGCTAGACGAGCTGTCGGGCGAGGCGCGGACAACCACGCTTGCCACGCGGCGGCGGCTGGCGGCCAAAGCCTTCGCGCGGACGGCCGCTTACAATTCGGCCATCGCAACCTGGTTTTCTTCGGCCGCGGGCGAAAATCCTCCCTCCACCTTCTTTCTTACGGGCAAGCTGCGGCAATCGCTTCGCTATGGCGAAAACCCGCACCAGAACGCCGCCGTCTACGAATCCGCCGCCAGGGGCGGGCCGAGCCTCGTGCGGCGCGGAACTCGTCCAGGGCAAGGAGCTGAGCTACAACAACCTCACCGACGCGGACGCGGCTTTCGAGCTGATTTCGGAGTTCCCGGCAGGCCAGCCGGCGATTGCGATTATCAAGCACGCCAACCCTTGCGGCACGGCAACCGGCGCATCGGTGCTGGAGGCTTACCGCAAGGCGCTGGCTTGCGATCCTGTCAGCGCCTTTGGCGGGATCGTGGCCTTGAACGAGGCTTTGGACGAGGAAGCAGCCCGGGAAATTCTGAAGATTTTTACCGAGGTCGTGATCGCGCCTTCGGCCAGCGAGAAGGCTAAGCAGGCCTTCCTGGCCAAGCCGAATGTGCGGCTGCTGCTGACCGGCGGCCTCTTGCCGCGCGAGGGGCGCGCGCCGTATATCCGCTCGCTCTCCGGCGGATTTTTGGTGCAGGACGCCGACGCTGCCGGGCTCGATGAGCATACGATGCGGACCGTCACCAAGCGCGAGCCCACGGCCCAAGAGCGCGCCAACATGATTTTTGCCATGCGCGTGGCCAAGCACGTCAAGTCGAACGCCATCGTTTTTGCGAAAGACGGCGCGACGGTTGGCGTGGGCGCCGGCCAGATGAGCCGCGTCGATAGCTCGCGGCTTGCGGTCTGGAAGGCCGGGGAGGTGGCAAGGGCCGCGAACAAGGACCCGCGTGAGGTGCTTGCGGGTACTGCTGTTGCGTCGGATGCGTTCTTCCCCTTCCCGGATGCGATGCTTGCGGCTGCCGATGCGGGCGCCACGGCGATAATCCAGCCCGGCGGCTCTATGCGCGACGACAAGATCATAGCGGCGGCGGACGAACGCGGCCTCGCCATGGTGTTCACCGGCATCCGGCACTTCCGCCATTAGCCGCGCAGGAAGGCCGCCGCGGAGGGCATTGCGCCGAACCCGCGAGCGGTCCGGGTTAGCGGTTTGTTAGTCACGTTCGATGGGAATGGCGTGCCAATCCCGCCATTTCTGGCGTCCGAGCGCAGTGCCGCGCGTTTACCTTTTGGCGCGAGCGGCGCTCGCCGGAAGCCTCCCCGCCTCCCAATGCCTGGCGCTGCCGCCTGCCTCCAGACAGACACCCCGGCGCCCCTCTCCATCCCGCAAATAAAGCTAATGGCAAGCCTCCTGACTGCGCCCGCGCCTTCTCATGACGCAATCGTGGACCATAGCTCCTTACCGATGCGCTAACGCCGGGCAGGGCAAGCGCAGCAAACGCAGTTGTCATGGCCCGGCTTGACTGGGCCATCCAGGAAAAACCCAACGCGCTCAATATATTACTGGATGGCCGGATCAAGTCCGGCCATGACAGCGGCGCCGGCATTGAACTCGGTTGTCATGGCCCGGCT
>CAWAVJ010000055.1:0-17205 GCA_963785355.1 uncultured Alphaproteobacteria bacterium | reverse complement strand
CACCACCAATTGCTACAGATGGTGGTCCGGAGTGTCGTGCATGTAAACGTCGTGCTTGTTCGGGAAGCGGAATTTCACCGCACCCAGCACGTTCTTGCCGCTCGCACCCTGGGTGAACTGGTAGCGCCGGATGTCCACGCTCGACCAATCCACCGAGTTGGGATCGACAGGCTTGCCGTTCAGACTGACGCGCAGGCCGCCAAGCCGCTGAAGGGTCTCGCTGCTTCCGCCGCCGCCACCGCTGCCGAAGAAGAGGAAACCGCTTCCTCCTCCGCCGCCGCCCGAACTCCGAAGCCTTGGCGCGATCTCGTTGACCTTTATGCCTTCGGGCACGCCCCATTCGGGGTTGAAGGTAATAAACTCCATACTAGCCGAGAAGGTTGGTGTCGCTGTCGAAGGCTTGCCGACGACGATCTTCTCCTGAAGCACCATTTTCCCATGATCGAAGACGCGGGTGTATTGCTCCGTGATGCTGTCCCAGACATAGAATTCGCCCAGGTTTTCGGGCATCCAGCGCCAGCGCTCCATGTTTATGAGGATGCGCTGCCTTTTCTCCTCCATGCTGCCGCCGCCGCGGCCGCTGCGGCTGCTGCTGCTGCTGCTGCTGGCCGTCTCGTTCAAGGAGGCCCTGAGCCTCCTGTTGATAACGCCAGTGGCTTCGAGGCCGTGTTCTTCCTCGTAGCGGCTTACCGCTTCGAGCAGGGCTTCATCGTAGTTCGTCTCGCTGGCTCCCTGGGCATTTACGCCCAAGCGCTTGCGCACGAGGGCGATCTGCGGATCGTCGTCCCCTGGCCTGAGTTCCGGGCCGGCGGGGATGCGTGCCGGCAAACTGCCGCCTGAGCCTTTGCTCAGCGCGAGAAGCGCTTGGCGCAGGCGCCTGAATTGCTCGTGCTTTGGATGCAAGCCCCGTAAATAGGCGTCCGCGGATTCGGCGGCCGATATCCCTTCGAGAACCGATTTTGGCTCATAGATGTGGGGGCGCCGGTCGATAATTGGGCTGATCGATGTAGGATCGAGCCTGCCGCCGCGGGCGTACCGCGCATATTTCAATACGGCCAGGCTCAGCTTGATCTCGGCCTCGGCCAGGACCTCGGGGCTTGCCGAAGCGCCCGGATTCGATGGAAGCTGGAACGCTGACGCTTCGAGGCCCCAGTCGTTGGCATTACGAATTTCGTGGATAGCCTTCTGGGCCTTCGGGTTGAAGCCCTCTGTGCCGGCCCAAATGGGCTGGCCTTTTTTCTCAGTATAAAATGCGGAAGCTCCGGCTATATCCTCGTGGTGGGCATCGGACTTTCCGCCTGCCTTGGCGAGATGGGCGAGGATGTGCGTGGCGATGGGATCGAGCTCCGGCGCCTGGGCGGTTTCGGCAGGCTTCGCTTGCTCCGCGCCGGGTGCTTTCGGAGCCGGGCCAGCCGGCTCGGGCGGCGTCAAGGGATCGGGTGTTGCGGCAGCCGGTATGGGCTCCAAGCGTGCGGCAGGCGCTGCCGCCGGCTTTGCCGGTTCCTGCGCCGCCTTCTGTGCCGGAGCCCCCGGTTGGGCAGCAACTCCTGAGGCAGTATTAGCGCCAGCGGGAGCTGCCGCATTCAAAGCCGCGGCGGCTTGCGCTTCCGGCTTCCCTACATCCTGCGCCATGGCGTGGGATGAAACGCCCGCGAGGCAAGCCGCGAGCCCCAAGCCGAACACTGTCCTAGCGATCATTCCAAACCTCTATTGCCCCCCGAAGGTACTTATTTAAAAGTCCGCGGGGTCTCACCTTTTCCACCTGCCGCAAAGGCTGGAAAATTCTACCGTTTCCCAAGCACAGGCATACACACCGGCTCGGGCGACTCCCGGCTCCCGCACGTTATGTTGTAAACGGCAAAGACGCAAGTCTGGTTAACGCTTACGCGCTTGCCCGGAACGCTGCCAGAACCTTGTTTCAAGGGCCTCGCGCCATAAATGATGGCGAAAAGCAGCGCCTTTGCACGGCCGCGGGCTTGACCGGGCGCGGGGGGAATGCTTTGGCTGCTTCAAACCATGCTGGAAACCCTTCCTGGAGAATTGGATGCGATCCTTCTTCCGCGCGAAAATCCACCGCGCGACCGTGACGCAGGCGGACCTCGATTACGAGGGGAGCCTGTCCATCGACCGCGATCTCATGGATGCGGCGGACATCGCCGCGTTCGAGGAGGTGCACGTTTGGAACGTCACGCGCGGCACGCGTCTCACCACCTACGCGATCGAGGCGGAGCGCGGCAGCGGCGTCATCTGCGTCAATGGCGCGGCTGCGCATCTCGTGCATACTGGCGACCTGGTTATCGTCGCGACTTATCATTTCGTCGAGCGCGCCGCGGATGCGCCGCCTCCCATCGTGGTGCGCGTCGATGAGAAGAATCGCATCGTCGGTACAGAGCCTGAGATCGCCGGGCCGAAGCGGCGGTAACCCGCGGTTAACCTCATTCTTTCGCCTTTTTGCTCAGCGCCCGGCAGCGATGCGCTGTTCATATGAGAAGCAACTATAGGCGATGCACCTTGCGAAAGGCTTAAGCACCCCCCTAAGCAACTGATTCGGTTGAATAAATTACGCTAGGCGAGCGCTGCTTGCCGGGCAAAAATGCACCGTTTTAGGGTTAATCCGAAAGTTGTCCGTATATTTAATAGTATTTTGGAATCGCAGAAATCGACCCAAAGCGGGAAAAGATTTCGCAGAAAGACGGCGGCGGAAAATATGCCGGGCCTGCATTTACCATCCGCGCATTAACCATAGTAGGGCCTTACGCGAAACGAAGGATGCGTTAACCTGTGGCAACCCCTGGCACACTGGCGAACTCAAATCTGCAAGCGTCCCTAACCCCCGGTACGCCGCAGCGTTGCCCCGCCGCTGAGCGGGACTTCATGGGTCCATAGATGGCCCGAGCGCGCCTTATCGTAGCCATAGCGGTAGAGAGCCGTCAGGTAGGGAGCATTGAATCCCGGTGTAAAGCCGGAGCCGTAGCGGGCCTTGAGCTGGTCGCTGAAAGCATCGTCGATGAACGTAAGATTGAACCGGTCGCGCCCGACGAACTCGGCTGTCGCAAAGAGCGTTTGCTTGGAGCCAGCCTTGATCAATGTCGAGAAGGAACGCGATAGCGGTGGGATCAGTCCGGCTTCGACAACCTCGAATTGGGGCGTGACGCGATTGTTGATAACGACCCAGATGCGAGGCGCCGGCCGCTTCGGATTGGCGTGCCCCATCCCGTCTGCAAGCAGGGCGTCGGGCAGGACGAAGACTTCCATTGTCGCACCGCCATCGACATGCATTTCCTTGAAACGCCTGCCATTAGCCTCGGCCTCGATATAGGTGGGGCCGAACAGGCCAGGAATGCTGGCCGACGCAACGAGCACATCCCGGAAAAGCTCTCTGGAATTCGGGTGCCCGCTCGCTGCGATCGCGCCCATGTTCCAGACAACGCCGCGTTGCGCGTCCAGATTTGTCGTAAGGATAAGGAGCCGGCGTCCCTTGGCGTGCTCGGCGGCCACGGCCCTGAGAAGACGTGCATCGACGAACTTATCTACCAAGTCGACGAGTGAGTTTCGCCTTATGTCCGTACCTCCCAGAAGCGAGAACAGGCTTCCCAAATCCCCAAGAAACTGAGACGCGCTTTGGGTGAAGGCTTCGTGGATTTCCCTGTCGTAATCCGGGCCCAAGAATGCAAGCGGAGCAATAAGCGCGCCTGCGCTGACGCCGGTTACAACCGTGAATTTCGGGCGGCTGCCGGCTGCGGTCCAGCCATTGATGACGCCCGCGCCATAGGCCCCGTCATAGGCTCCTCCCGACAGGGCCAGCACATCGAAGCCGTCGGCGGCCGAAGCTGGCGATAAGGGGGCTGAGCCCCGCATGAAATCGCGTAGCTCCTCGCGGGTGCCATCGACCCAGAAGCGCGCCCCCGGGATTTCTGGAATTTTCGCCATGGATTGTTCGGCCGCGGTGAAACTATCCCGCGGAATGGAAGAGCAAGCGGCGAGAACCAGGGCGGAAACCAAGGCCACGAACATTAGGGATTGGCGAGTGAGCGAGACGGGAGCTGCCGGGTGGCGACGCACACGCGAGGGCGCACCCGCCCTAGCTAGCCCTCTAGCTAGATTGCTTTTCGCGATTGTTAGCATAAACCCCCACTACCATCTTTCTAACTCCGCCGTTCCGCCAATCCGCCCCCGGCGCTATCCGTTGCGGCTACCCTGGCCGCGCCGGCTCAAACTACGCAATTGCCGCCCCATTTGCCGCACGCTCGCATGGCAATTCGGAGGCAAAGGGACCGCGAACAGAGCTAAAGACGCGCGTTGGTGCGCCGGTAGGGGCGCTGAAGCCCGCTTTCCGCTCTAAAAGATTAGGTACTATTCAGCCGGCCGGCATCTCTGGGGGATCGGGGTTCAAATGACACGCTTCGGCGAATCTCCAGGCATGAAGGGACGTTTTGCCCTCAATAAGGTCTCTATTCTGAGCGGCTATCGCGGTAATCGCATCCATGACAAGCCGCACGCGCGGCGCCTGGGCGAGTTCCCGCGGACTTAAGAGCCAAAGTTCGCGAGGAGGATGCGGCTCCATGGGCCGCACTTCGGTCAGCGCCTTGTCCGCATCGCCCATGTAGCGCGGAAGCAGGACAATCCCTAGTCCCGCCCGCGCAGCCGCGGCTTGCGCCTCGACGCTGTTGGACCGGAACGAGACGGCGCGCGAACCCAGGCGCTTGGCAAGCCACGCGGCCTCCACAATCCCGGCGGCGTCAACGTCATTCGCGATGAAGGGAGCGGAGCCGCCATCGCCGGGCGTACCGGGGGCGGCATAAAAACCATAATGCACGCTCGCGAGATGCCGGCCGGTCAAACTGCTATCTTTGGGACGCCCCAGCCTGAGCGCGATATCGGCTTCCCGGCGCGCGAGGCTCATGACACGGATATCGGTCAGGATTTCAAGGACAATGCCCGGGTGCTCGCGGGCGAACCCGGCGAGGCCGCCGGCTAGGACGTGGTTGGCGAGCGAAGCGACCGTGGTGAGGCGCACCAATCCTTGGAAGGCCGTTTTCCCGACGCTTTCCGGCAGCGCAAGCGCGGAGCGTTCCATTGCTGCTGCGATCTCAAGAGCCGCCTCGCCGTCAGGGGTCAAACCATAGCCATCCGCTCTACGGTGGAACAGCACCTTTCCCAATGCGGCTTCCAGCGCTTTTATGCGGCGGGCGACAGTCGCGTGGTTGACGCGGAGCGCCCGCGCCGCTCCGGAAAGAGTGCCCGAGCGCGATAGCGCTAGAAAATAGCGGACATCTTCCCAGTCGATCTGCCCTGTGCGTTTTCGATCGGCCATGGATCGATTATAGCGAATTGTCTCACAGGTTGCGACATGGGACAAAGCGGCATCCTCCGCGGAGTTTCCAACATGACCATCCTTCCCAAGACCCTCTTCGAAATCGGCGGCGGCGCCCTCCGTGCGGCTTCGCTCAAAGAGTCCGTCCTCGTTCTGATCGACGCCCAGAATGAATATGTGAGCGGAAGACTGCCTCTTAAGGACATCGGCGCGGCAATCGCGGAAGCCTCCCGCCTGCTTGCCCTGGCAAGAGCGGCGGGCACGCCGGTTATCCACATCGTTCACCACGCCGCGCCGGGGCGGCCGGTTTTCGCGCAGGGCTCCCACGGGGCCGGCATCGTGCCGGAGCTGACCCCGCTTCCATCCGAGGAGGCGATCGAAAAGACGCTGCCGAACGCGTTTGCAGGAACCGGGCTTGCGAAGAGCCTGGAACGCTTGGGGGAGGCCGGGCGCAAGTCCTTGATCCTCGCGGGTTTCATGACGCATATGTGCGTCAGCTCGACCGCGCGCGCCGCACTCGATCTCGGTATTCCGGCCACCGTCGTGGCGAGCGCAACGGCCACACGGGATCTGCCTGCCCTGCAGGGCGGTGTCATAGCCGCCGAAATCGTGCAAGCCGCGGCCCTGGCCGCGCTCGCCGACCGCTTCGCCGCCATCGTCCCCGGCCCCGGCGCGCTCGCTGGCGCAGCGTAGCAAGTACGGCCGGCATGTTCCCTGTCTCGAATGTAGAAGCAAGCTTCGTTGCCGCTTTCAGCGCTCTCTTTGCCGTCTCGAACCCAATCGGCTGTGCGCTGATCTACGGGCACATGACCGCGAACCTTGCGCAATGGGAGCGTGCCGGCCTTTCGCGGCGCGTCGCTATCAATGCCGGGATCGTGCTCATCGCTGCAATGTGGGCGGGCGGCCTCGTTTTGTCCTTTTTCGGCATCGCGGCGGATTCGCTTCGGATCGGCGGGGGCCTTGCCGTCGCGGCCCAGGCCTGGCGCATGCTGGAAGACGATCCGAAGGATGCTCTCGCAGCGAACGAAGCGGACGCGTTTTACCCGCTGACCGTCCCTTTCACAACGGGGCCAGGAACCATCGCAGTTGCCATCGCTTTGGGGAGCGCCAGGCCAATAGGCGCTACGGAGGCCATCGCTTTTGTCCTGGGCGCAACGCTGGCCGCATTGGCCATGGCTACGTCAGTGGCCGTTTTCTACGGCGCGGCGCATAGGCTTATCGCGTTCCTTGGCGAAGGAAGTGCGCGCGCCGTCATGCGGCTCTCGGCCTTCCTGCTGCTTTGCGTTGGCATTCAGATCCTCGCGCAAGGTATTAAGGGTATGCAACAGTGAGGCAAGCGCCGCCTACCCCTCCGCCGCGAGCCGGGCCGCGACCCGCGCGGCGCAAGCGGGGTCTGCCCAGAGGCGATGGTTCCCGCGCGCGTAGCCCAGCGCGTTTTCATGGTAGAGCACTGCGTTCTTGCGGTTGGCAGCGCGGTTATCTTGGCTGCGGATGACTTCGGCCGGCACGCCCGCCACGATGGAATTCGGCGGCACGATTACGCCTGGCCGCACCAGCGCGTGCTCGCCGACGATGGAGTTCTTGCCAATCATGGCGCCGTCCATGACCGTCGCGCCGACGCCGATGAGGCAATTGTCGCCGACGGTGCAGCCATGCAGCGTGGCGCGATGCGCGATCGAGCAGTAGGCGCCGATCACCGTTGGCGTATCGTAGCCAACGTGCAGCATCGTGAAGTCCTGGATATTGGTGTAGTCGCCAATGGCGATGAAGTGCATCTCGGCGCGCGCGACCGCATAGGGCCAGACGGATGTGCCAGTCCCGAGTGCTACGTCTCCGTAAAAGAGCGCGCTGGGATGCACAAATGCCGCTTTGGAAACGTCAATCATGGTAGCTCCTTGGCCGGAGGCTATTCTTCCGCCTCAACCTGGGGTGCCTTTTCCTTACGTGCAGGCTTCGGCGTGACGGTCGCGCGCTTGTCCAGGTAGCGTTCGACCGACACGGTGAGATCTTCCACCTTGTCTTCGAAAAAGTGGTTCGCTCCGGGCACGACTTCGTGGCTCACGACGATGCCCTTCTGCGTCTTGAGCTTGTCCACGAGCGTCTTCACGGCGTTCACGGGCACCACGCGGTCGCGGTCGCCGTTGATCATGAGGCCGGAGGAAGGACACGGGGCGAGAAAGCTGAAATCGTAGAGATTGGCCGGTGGCGCCACCGCGATGAAGCCGTCGATTTCGGGCCGCCGCATCAGGAGCTGCATCGCAATCCAAGCGCCAAAGGAGACACCGGCGATCCAGCAGGATTTCGCATCGGGATTGGCGAGTTGCAGCCAGTCGAGCGCGGTGGCGGCGTCCGAAAGCTCGCCGGGGCCTTGATCGAAAATGCCCTGGCTTCTGCCGACGCCGCGGAAGTTGAAGCGCAGCACCGAGAATCCGCGTTTAACGAAGGTGTAATAAAGGCTATACACGATCTGATTATTCATGGTCCCGCCGAATTGCGGGTGGGGATGAAGAATAATGGCAATCGGCGCGGCTGCCGTGGCGTCGTGGTGGTAGCGTCCCTCGATGCGGCCGGGCGGGCCCGTTGATGATGACTTCAGGCATTTGCAGGAACCTCTTCTTGACCGGAACTGCCCTTGCGCTCGCGGCGTAATACTTGACTAAGGCAGTCGGAAATCATATTTATGTAGCTCTGGGAGGCCGTAGCCCGTTCAAGCCCCGATTCGGGCGAGGGTGCGGCATTTAGAGACGCATATCATATCACGGGCGCAAATTTCCATTACCTTCGCGCGAAAGCCGAGCGAGGCATCGTAAATGCTGCTGAGTACCAAGGGGCGGTATGCCGTCATGGCAATGGCCGAAATCGCAAAGCAAGGCGATTCGAAGCCGCGTTCGCTTGGGGACGTGGCGGCTAAGCTAGAGCTGTCGCTCGCCTATCTGGAGCAGCTTTTCATGAAGCTCAGGCGCAATGGCTTGGTGCAGTCGGTGCGGGGCCCCGGCGGCGGCTATGTGCTGGGCCGCGACGCTTACGCCATCAGCATCTGCGAAATCATGTCGGCCGTGGACGAGCCCCTTAAGATGACGCGCTGCGACACCGATAGCGGGTGCGTGGCCACGCATCGCTGCAACACGCATTTTCTTTGGGATGCCCTGGGTGCTCATATCGAGCAGTTCCTTGCGACCGCAACGCTTGGGGACGTGCTTTACGGCCGCTATTCCGTGCCTCAGCAGGAGCTGTTGCTGTGCAAGCTAGCGGCTGGGGCGGAGATCGCGCAATGAAGACGCGCTGCTATCTCGATCATAATGCCACCTCGCCGCTGCGTCCGGAAGCGCGGGCCGCGATTGCCGGGGCGTTCGATTGCATCGGCAACCCGTCGTCGATCCACGCCGAGGGCCGGGCCGCGCGCCGCATCGTCGAGGACGCGCGCGAAACGGTTGCCGGGATTTTCGAGGTTGCCCCATCGCAGGTCTATTTCACCAGCGGCGGGACGGAGGCCGCGAATTGGCTCTTGCAGCCGCGCGGGGCCGAAACCCTGGCAGTTTCCGCCGTGGAGCACCCATGCGTCCTTTCCGGGCATCGTTTCGAAGCCGTCAAGCTCCGGGTCATTCCCGTCTTCGAAGATGGTGCCATCGATCTGAATGCGCTTGAGGCTGCACTTTCTCCCGGTTCGGTTGCCGCGGTGCAGGCCGCGAATAACGAAACGGGTGTCGTCCAGCCGGCTGCGGAAATCGCTGAAATCGCGCATTCGAAAGGCGCGGTACTGATCTGCGACGCGGTGCAAGCCGTAGGGCGCTTGCCGCTTCGCGAGCTTAAGGGTGCGGATGTGCTTTTCTTTTCGGCGCACAAGTTCGGCGGGCCGAAGGGCGCCGGCGCTGCGATCTTCCGCAATCCGGATTTCGCGCCCGCGCCGCTGCTGAGAGGCGGCGGGCAGGAACGCCGCCAGCGCTCGGGCACCGAGAATGTGCCCGGGATTGCCGGGTTGGCCGCCGCACTTGAAGTTGCCGTTTCGGAGCAGGCTGCATTTGCGGCGAAGGCGAAGGTCTTGCGGGACAAGTTCGAAAGCGGCCTTCGCGGCATCGCTCCGGACGCGGTCATTTTCGGTTCGCCTTCGGCGTCTCAGGCCGCAACGCCATTCCTCGACGGTGCCCTGAACGAGGGAATCTCCCCTCACCCTGTCCCTCTCCCCGCAAGCTCGCCTTGGCGAGCTTGCCGCTCGAGCTTCCGCATCCGCAAGCGGATGCGGATGGGAGAGGGAACGCCAGAAATCGCGCTGCGGGTAATTCAGGGGTCCCTTCTCCCATGGGGAGAAGGACAGGATGAGGGGAGCGAGCTTCGTGCCGGCCGTCTGCCGAATACCACCTGCTTTGCAATCCCTGGCAAGAGCGCCGAGTTCGCCTTGATCGCTTTGGACCTGGAAGGCGTCGCAGTGAGCTCGGGTTCGGCCTGCTCTTCGGGAAAGGTGGAACGGTCGCATGTGCTGGCCGCGATGGGGGTTCCGGCGGAGCTGAGCCGCGGCGCGATCCGGATCTCCACTGGCTGGACCACGGCCGAAGCGGATATCGAGCGGTTTTTGGCCGTTCTGTCCAAGATTTGCGAGAGCCGGACAGCCCGGCATGGGATTTGCAGCAGCCCTGGGGAAAGTCCTCACGCCGGGCATGCTGTGTAACGTTTGTGACATCGCGAGGAAGCCCCGCGATGAACCGCAGGAGCAGATATGGCCACGCCAGTTAGCGATACGATCCAGCGCGTCCACGAGATTGACGTCGACAAGTACAAGTACGGCTTTACGACCGATATCGAGAGCGTAAGGGCGCCCAAGGGCCTCAGCGAGGACATCGTCCGCTTCATCTCGGCCAAGAAGGGCGAGCCGGAATGGCTGCTCGAATGGCGGCTTGAGGCTTACCGGCGCTGGCGCACGCTGGAGGAGCCCACATGGGCGCGCGTGCACTATCCGAAGATCGACTACGAGGATCTTTATTATTACTCCGCGCCGAAATCGAGCGAGGGGCCGAAAAGTCTTGCCGAGGTCGATCCCGAACTCTTGCGCATGTATGAAAAGCTCGGCATTCCGCTGAAAGAGCAAGCCGTGCTCGCGGGCGTCGAGGGCGCGAAGGTAACCGGCCCGCGCGTTGCGGTCGATGCGGTGTTCGATAGCGTCTCGGTGGTCACGACCTTCAAGGAGGAACTGAGCAAGGCCGGCGTGATCTTCTGCTCGATCTCGGAAGCCGTCCGCGAGCATCCAGACCTCGTGCGCAAATATCTGGGCTCCGTGGTGCCCACCTCCGACAACTATTTCGCCACGCTCAATTCGGCGGTCTATTCCGACGGCTCGTTCGTCTATGTGCCCGAGGGCGTGCGTTGCCCGATGGAGCTTTCTACCTACTTCCGCATTAACGAGAAGAATACCGGCCAGTTCGAGCGCACGCTCATCATAGCGGACAAGGGCGCCTATGTGAGCTACCTCGAAGGCTGCACTGCGCCGATGCGCGACGAGAACCAGCTTCACGCCGCCGTGGTCGAGCTGGTCGCGCACGACGACGCCGAGATCAAATATTCGACCGTGCAGAACTGGTATCCGGGCGACAAGGACGGCAAGGGCGGCATCTATAATTTCGTGACCAAGCGCGGCGATTGCCGGGGCCGCAACTCGAAGATTTCCTGGACGCAGGTCGAGACCGGCTCGGCCATCACCTGGAAATATCCGAGCTGCATCCTGCGCGGCGACGGCAGCCGCGGCGAGTTCTATTCCATCGCCGTCTCGAACGGCTATCAGCAAGTCGATAGCGGCACCAAGATGGTGCATCTCGGCAAGAACACGTCGAGCCGCATCATCTCGAAGGGTATCGCGGCCGGCCACTCCGACAACACGTATCGCGGGCTCGTCTCCGCGCACCGGCGCGCAACCGGCGCGCGCAACTTCACGCAATGCGACAGCCTCTTGATCGGCGATAAATGCGGCGCGCACACCGTGCCCTACATCGAGGCCAAGAACGCCAGCGCCCAGTTCGAGCACGAGGCGACCACCTCGAAAATCTCGGACGACCAAATGTTCTATTGCCTCCAGCGCGGGCTTTCGGAGGAGGAGGCGGTGACGCTGATCGTGAACGGCTTCGTCCGCGACGTGCTGCAGCAGCTTCCGATGGAGTTCCTGGCCGAGACGCAGAAGCTCATCTCCATCAGCCTCGAAGGCAGCGTGGGCTAACAATGCCGATGGCCGTGAAAGATGCGTGGTTCGTGCGGAGTTCGAACGGGTTCGGCCTGTTCCCGATCAACGGCGCGGGGTGGGCTGCGACCGCTGTTTTTTTCTCTGCGCCTATCATTTGGGTCGTTCTGACAAAAGATCATTTAGATCTGCATGTTTCCGAGGCCGAGAAGGGAGTGCTTGGTGCGCTGTGGTTCTTCGCTTTCTGGATCGTTGTTCAGTACAAGTCGTGCACTAATGAAGAATACGAGCGTGCGCGGAAAAACGCGGGAGTGACGCGCCGAGGACTATGGGGCAGGTTTTGACTGTAACGGTTGCGATAGCGTTCCCTCTCCCATGGGGAGAGGGACAGGGTGAGGGGCGTAACGCCGTGGATGAGAAGGAAGGCCCGCGAACAGGTTTAGCCCGCAAACTCCGGCGGCAGGAAACGGATGCCGAGCGTAAACTGTGGTCCCGCATCCGCGACAAGCAGTTTCACGGGCTCAAGTTCCGCAGGCAAGTTCCCGTTTGCGGTTATGTTGCCGATTTTCTTTGTCACGACGCGAGGCTGATTGTGGAGCTGGACGGCGGCCAGCATTCGGAACAGGAAGAAAAAGATGCGCGCCGGACGAAGGCACTCAATGAGGCTGGGTTTTTGGTGCTGCGGTTTTGGAATAACGATGTGCTGGCAAATACGGATGGGGTTCTGACTGCGATAGGCGAAGAGTTGCAAGCGGCGGAGAGAATGATCGAAGGTTCCGCCCCTCACCCTGTCCCTCTCCCCATGGGAGAGGGGACGGTGCGGCAACCGGAGAGGCAATAAATGGCGCTGGTACTTGCTGCATTACTGGGAGTGTTTTTGAGCTTGATTGGCGTCGCGCTGATCGCCTCGCCGTTCAGCGCGGTGCAGGCGTTCGGGATCGACCCGTCGCATATGGCCGATATCGGGCTGGCGCCGGGGATGGGCGTGCGGGAGCTGGCGATTGGCTTGATGATCGTTGCGCTGGCGGCGATGCGGAAAGCGCGGGCGCTGGGCGCAGTGCTGCTGATCGCCTCAATCGTTCCGGTTGGCGATTTCGCGATTGCGGGCAAGGCGCTTGGCTACGCTGCCGCCGCGCGGCACCTGATGACGCTGCCGTTTTCGCTGATCTTGGGTCTGGTTCTGGTGCGGAAGGCTTCATGAGTTACGGATACAGGCGCAAGGATTTCGCAACGCCCTGGGATTGGAAGGGCTGGGTTGCGGCCGCTCTCTTCGCGGTGCTGGCCTTCGCGCTCGCCCACGGCCTGTTCAGCGGCTGGCCTCTGATCCGGTTTGCCGCGCTGGCCGCCACCGTGGCGCTGTTTATCCGGGCGTTTTTGTGGAGCGGCGCCTCGCGCTGGCGCCGGGGCTCGCTCTAATGGAGGAGGCCGTCATGAGTGCTTGGTTCAGGCCAAAGCGATATGGTTACGGCGCGAGCCCTGCGAATTGGAAGGGCTGGGTCGCGATTGCGCTCTTTGTGATTCTGGCAGCCGCCGTAAGGCTAGCGATGGCCGGCCAACCGCTGCTAATGCAGCTCGGCGCTTTGGTTGTCCTCTTGGCGCTATTTGCTCGGATTGTCTGGAAAAAAACCGAGGGAGACTGGCGCTGGCGCTGGGGCTCCGAGAGGAAAGAGAAGTAAGGAAACCGAATGCTCGAAATCAAAGACCTGCACGCCGAAATCGACGGCAAGGAAATCCTCAACGGCTTCAATCTCACCGTGCCCAAGGGCGAGGTGCATGCAATCATGGGGCCGAACGGCTCGGGCAAGTCCACGCTCTCCTATGTTATTGCCGGCAAGGAGGAATACGAGGTCACGCAAGGCTCGGTCACCTGGGACGGCAAGAACCTCTTGGAGATGACGCCCAGCGAGCGCGCCCATGCCGGCGTGTTCCTGGCTTTCCAATACCCGATGGAAATTCCAGGCGTGGCCTCGCTGACGTTCCTGCGTACGGCCTTGAACGCCCATCGCAAGGCGCGCGGCGAACGCGAAATCTCGATCCCCGATTTCATGCGCGTGGTTCGCGCTGAAGCGGACAAGCTTGGCATTTCGTTCGATATGCTGAAGCGCCCCGTGAATACCGGCTTTTCGGGCGGCGAGAAGAAGCGGAATGAGGTCCTGCAAATGGCGCTGCTGCAGCCCACGCTGTGCATTCTCGATGAGATGGATTCCGGCCTCGATATCGACGCGATCCGCGTTGCCGCCGAAGGGGTAAACGCGCTCCGCTCGCCAGACCGGGCCATATTGGTCATCACGCACTATCAGCGGCTTTTGAATTACATCGTGCCCGACAAGGTGCATGTCATGGCGCGCGGCCAGATATTGCGCTCGGGCGGCAAGGAACTTGCGCTGGAGCTCGAAGAATACGGCTACGCGGCCTTTGGCGCGGAAGCGGCTTAAGGGGCGGCGATGACCATTCATGCAACCACGATCCGCCCGGCGCTGACGCCAGCAGAGCAGCGATATCTCGACCTCTATGCGAGCGCCGGGGATCGCCTGCCCGGCGCGCGTCACGCCCGCGTCCGCGCCTGGCGGGAGGCGGCGCTGGACCGGTTTGCCGCGCAGGGCCTTCCGCACCGCCGCGTCGAGGAATGGAAATATACGGACCTGCGGGCGTTGATGCCGGAGGTTCATCCGCTCGCTGGGCTTATGCCGGCGGTGGCGGCGGATGTTAGCGTCGAAGCATCCATCGGCAAAGCGCTCGCGCATTTGGACGCCTACCGCGCCGTATTTGTGGACGGCCTGTTCCGCCCCGATCTTTCGACGGTGCAGGATGCGCCTGGGGTGACATTCGAGCCGTTCCGTGCCGAACTCGAAGAGGATTGCGGCCCCGGGCACGCGCTTGCGCATCAAGCCGAGGATGGGCGCGATGCGATTGCGGCCCTCGTGGCCGCCTTCGCGACGGACGGCGCAATCCTTTCGATTTCGCCAAGAACGCGGCTGGAGAAGCCCATCCACCTTATCTTTATCGCGGGCGGAGGCGCGCCGAAGCTCGTGGCCACGCAAAGCGCGATAGTGATTGGTGACGGCGCGGAAGCTACGCTCATCGAAACGCATGCCGTTGCGGGCAATTCCCAGGCGTTCTCGCACACTCAGCTCGCGGTTGGCAGAGATGCCCGCTTGAGCCATGTCCGCGTTAACGGCGGCGGCAAGCAATTGTCTTCGGCGCCGGTGGTTTTGGACGAGCGCGCGCACTATGCGCCGCTGCAAATGACCGTGGACGGCACGCTTACGCGGGCGCAGATGCACATCCACTTTAAAGGCCCAGAAGCCGGCTGCCACTACGCCGGGGCGATGATGCTGCGCGGACATGCGCACGCCGATTTCACGCTCGTGGTCGATCACGCGGCCGAGGCTTGCGAGAGCCGCGAGCTGGTGAAGGCCGTGCTGGACGGGCGCTCGCGCGGCGTCTTCCAGGGCAAGGTGATTGTGGAGCGCGGCGCGCAGAAGACCGATGGCAAGCAGATGGCCAACGCGCTGCTGCTCTCCAACGAGGCGGAGTTCGACTCTAAGCCCGAGCTTGAGATTTTCGCCGACGATGTCGCGTGCGGCCACGGCTCGACGGCGGGGCAGATCGATGAGGATCTGATGTTCTACCTGCTTGCGCGGGGCATTCCGGAGGCCGAGGCGCGGGCGCTTCTAATCGCCGCATTCCTGGGCGAGGCTCTGGACAAGATCGAAAACGAGGCTCTCCGCAGCGCGCTGCAGGAGAAAGTGGATGACTGGCTTGCTGCGAAGTGACACTGGGGTCACGCCCCTCATCCTGTTCTTCTCCCCATGGGAGAAGGGACGCCTGAATGGCGCTTGGAGCGTGCAACACCGTCCCCTCTCCCATCCGCATCCGCTTGCGGATGCGGAGACTTGAGTGGCAAGCTCGCCAAGGCGAGCTTGCTGGGAGAGGGACAGGGTGAGGGGCGGAAGGCCCGGAGAAGGACGATGACACTGATAGAAAAAAACATCCAAGCTCCGGCTTACGACGTGGAGGCGATACGGCGCGATTTTCCGGCGCTGGCGCTGCAGGTTTATGGCAAGCCGCTGGTGTATCTCGACAACGCGGCGAGCGCGCAGAAGCCGCAAGCCGTGCTCGATGCGCTGATGAAGGCGTACGCCAAGGAATACTCCAATGTGCATCGCGGGCTTCATTACCTCGCCAACGCAGCGACGGAGGCTTACGAAGGCGCCCGCACCAGGGTGGCAAAGTTCCTGAACGCGCCAGACGCCAAGCAAATCGTCTTTACGAAAAACGCCACCGAGGCGATCAACCTCGCGGCGCAATCCTTTGGCGGGATGGCGATCGGCCCCGGCGACGAGATCGTGCTCACGATCATGGAGCACCACTCCAACATCGTTCCGTGGCATTTCCATCGCGAGCGGCGCGGCGCGGTCATCAAATGGGTTCCGGTGACGGAGCAGGGCGAGTTCCAGCTGGAGGACTTTGAGGCCGCCATCACGCCGCGCACCAAGATGGTCGCGATCACCCATATGTCGAACGTGCTAGGCACGGCCACGCCGGTGAAGGAGGTGTGCAAGATCGCCCATGCCCACGGCGCCTACGTTCTCGTCGATGGCAGCCAGGGTGCGGTTCACCTCGATGTCGATGTGCAGGACATCGATTGCGATTTCTACGCCATCACCGGTCACAAGATTTACGGGCCGAGCGGCATCGGCGCGCTTTACGGCAAGCGCGAGCATCTCGAAGCCATGCCGCCATACCAGGGCGGCGGCGAGATGATCGAAACCGTGACGGTTGACGAGGTCCGCTACAACGATCCGCCCTACCGGTTCGAGGCCGGCACCCCGCCAATCGCCGAAGCGGCTGCGCTGACCGCGGCGCTCGATTATGTCGAAAGCATCGGCAAGGATCGCATCCGCGCCCATGAGGACGGCCTGCGCCGTTATGCGGAGGAGCGGTTGAAGCGGATCGGCTCGGTCAAAATCATCGGCCAAGCCCCGGGCAAGGGCCCTATCGTCTCCTTCACGATGGAAGGCGCGCACGCGCACGATGCCGCCACCATCCTGGACCGTTCGGGCATCGCGGTCAGGGCCGGTTCGCACTGCGCCGAGCCGCTGCTCGCGCGCTTTGGCCTTACGGCTACTTGCCGGGCGTCTTTCGGGCTATACAATACGCGCGCCGAGGTCGACGCGCTGGCGGAGGCCCTGCTGAAAGCAGAGCGGTTCTTCAAATGACGGAAACGATGGACGACAGAAAAATGCCGATTGACATGGCGCCATGGGACGCACCGCAAGACCCGCCCGCACATCACGATGCGCATCATCAAGACCCGCATCATTTGCCGGAGGCTTGTGCGCATACGGTCGAGGTAGCCAAGGATTTCAAGACCGGAACCGCGATCCCCGAGGAGGAGCTGGAGCGGCTCACCCAGGACATCATCGCGGCCATGAAGACGGTCTACGACCCCGAAATCCCCGTTGATGTTTACGAGCTGGGCCTCATTTATAGGGTCGACATCAACGACAACCGCGAGGTCGACATCGAGATGACGCTCACGGCGCCCGGTTGCCCGGTGGCAGGCGATATGCCGGCGTGGGTCGAGAACGCTGTCGCCTCGGTCCGGGGTGTCGCCGCCGCGCGCGTCCAGATGGTGTTCACGCCGCCTTGGGAGCCGTCGCGCATGTCGGACGAGGCGCGCGTCGCTTTGAACATGTTCTAGCCTTTTGTCATGGCCGGGCTCGAC
>CAWAVJ010000054.1:0-111641 GCA_963785355.1 uncultured Alphaproteobacteria bacterium | reverse complement strand
TTAGTTGGGTGCCGGCCGTAACGGGGAAGCTTGCTGGGCCCGGCGGCATACTAGTACGCCCCGCGGGAAATCCTGACCCATGTGCGGCTGGCGCTGACAGGATTTCCCGCGGATAAGGCGTACTAGCAGATTTTTGTTGCTAGTACAGCTTACCGGCCGGAAGTTCGCTTGCGAGCGTGCGGCAAATGGTGTGCGAACTTCCGGCCGGCTGTACTAGCCCCCTCCGCCGTCCGCCGCTGTCGGGTAGCCGACGCCCTTAAGGCGGCTTTAGCTTATGCGGGGCGCTTAGATTCTTTTGTTTTCGCAGAGTTTTTTCGCAAAACCGGGAAGGCCACTTTTGCGAACTCTGCTTAGAGCCCGTGCTCTCATGCACGTCCAGGTTTGGCGATCACCGCGGCCTTCAGCAGGAACTCGCCCGCGGCCAAGCCGCCGCAACAGGTCGATTTCTTCCAATGGCGGAGTGCTGAGGTCACCCGCTGCATCGAGAAGTTTTGCGGGGACCAAGAGGCCGTTGCAGCAATTGGGAAGCCGGAAGACGCGGGCGCGGATCGCGGCAATGGCTTCGCGCAGCCGGGGCCTTAGTCCAGCGCCGGCGAGGCGTAAGCGGAAGGCGGCGGCGCTGTTCCCGCCCTTGGCGATGAACTCTTGCGCTTCCTCCTCCCAGCCCGGTTCCATCGAGGAACAGGGCTCAAGAAAGAGGAGCCATGGCTTGCGCGCAATTTGGGCGCCGGCGAGAAGCTGGTGGCCGGGGCAGGCCGCGATCACTGTGGCGCCCGCGGCATCCGCGATCTTGAGCGTGGCATCGGTCGAGCCGCAATCGCTCACGATCACCTCGCCGACCAGGCCGTCGATGGTGGCATCGAGCAGCGACCGGAGAGCGGCCGGAAGCGTCCGCGCAGCATTATGGGTTGGGATAACGACCGAGATCATCGCGTCACCTGAGGAGAGCGTGCAAAAGCCGCAAAATGTTCTTTAAATGTTCTGGTGCTGGGGCTATCTTAGCGCCATGGCGTGGAAAGAAGCAAGGCGCGCAAGCGAGGCCGAACAGGTTGAGGAAAGCCGGAGGCGCGGGCGCGGCGCCGTGTCCAACGCGGCTGGGCGTTTCGAGCCGGAGCGGCGCGAGCGTTTCGACGATGGCTGGGAGAGCCCCGGCGAGTTGGAGCCGTTCAAGACGGAGGTTCGCGAGGAGTTGGTGAAGACGATTATCTCCACCAATTGCTCGCCGGACCTTGGCTTCGACAGATCGATCAATCCCTATCGCGGCTGCGAGCACGGCTGTATTTATTGCTACGCGCGGCCGAGCCACGCTTATTGGGGTTACTCGGCCGGGCTCGATTTCGAGACCAAGCTCACCGCCAAGGTGAATGCGGTGGAGGCGCTGCAAAAGGAGCTGTCGCGGCCTGGATATTGCCCGGCAACGATGGTGCTGGGCGCCAACACCGACGCTTATCAGCCCATCGAGCGCGAGCGGAAGATCGCGCGCGGCATACTCGAAGTGCTGGACCGCTTTGGCCACCCCGTGGCGATTGTGACCAAGTCGGCGCTCGTGGTGCGCGACGTCGACATTCTGGCGCGGCTTGCGGGGCGGGGCCTGGCCAAAGTCACCTTGTCGGTGACAGCGCTCGACGCCAAGCTCGCGCGCAAAATGGAGCCCCGCGCGGCCACGCCAGACAAGCGGATCGAGGCCATACGGCGGCTCGTGGCGGCAGGTGTGCCGGTAGCGGTCCTAACCGCGCCGTTGATCCCGGCGATCAACGTCCATGAGCTGGAACGCATTCTGGAGGCGTGCGCTGCCGCGGGAGCCAGCGAGGCGGGCTACGTGCTCCTGCGCTTGCCGTTGGAGATTGGCGGGCTGTTCCAAGAGTGGCTCAAGGCTGAGTTTCCGGAGCGCGCCGGCCGGGTAATGTCGCTCCTGCGCTCTATGCGGGGCGGAAAGGATTACGTATCGCGGTTTGGGGAGCGGCAGACCGGCACGGGGCCCTACGCGGATCAAATCGCGGCGCGCTTCCGGCTTGCGCTCAAACGGTACGGCTTGAATGAGCGGCACCTTACGCTGCGCACAGACCTGTTCCGGCCACCGGGCGCCGCGCAACTGAGCCTGTTTTGACATTTCTCCGTCATCATCGCGAGGGGCGAAGCCCGCAGACGCAGCGACAGTTTTCTGGGCGCCCACGGTGGCCAAGGGCCGCCTCGCGACGACGGCGGCCGATGTAACCGCGGCAGGTCGCTGCCTCGGGCTCAAGAAAGCTGTAGGTTTCGCTATTTCAACGCTTGATTGAGACGGCGTGGCGGTTAAAAAGCAGATTATGCAGCCTGCCGCCAAATATTCCAAACCCACACGGCGCCCGGATCTTGCGCTTCAGCGTAAGTATGGCGGGCTGATCGCTGGTGTCGACGAAGCGGGCCGGGGGCCTTGGGCGGGGCCTGTGGTTGCCGCGGCCGTTATTTTCGTGGGCAAGCCGCCGCCGGGCATCAACGACTCCAAGCAGCTCAGCGCCGAGGCTCGCGAGGTGCTGTACCCCAAAATCCACGCCGTTGCGCATGTCGGGATCGGCGTCGCGGACGTAGAAACGATCGACGAAATCAACATCTACCACGCCACGCATGCTGCCATGTGCGATGCGGTCAGGATGCTCTGCGTCGCTCCGTCGGCGGTGCTGGTCGACGGAAACCGCTATCCGAAATTCGATATGCCAGCCGAAGCGCTTGTTGGCGGCGACGCGCTGTCGATTTCCATCGCGGCGGCATCCATTATCGCCAAGGTGGCGCGCGACCGGCTCATGATCGAGCTCGCATGCGGATTTCCCGTCTATGGCTGGGAGCGCAACAAGGGCTACGGCACGCGGGAGCACGCGGCGGCGCTAAAGTTGCACGGCACCTGCTGCCATCACCGGCGCAGTTTCCGCCCGGTTTGGGAGCAAGCGATGCTGGAGGGCGGGGAAGCCGGGATCCGCGAATAAGGCCGGCGAAAGAACTGGTTTTTATTCTCAATTCCGCCTCTATGTTAAGGGCCCGTAGCCGGGATGTGCATTCACTTATTTAACCGCTTTAGCCTGGGGTTATGATGCGTAAGTTTTTTGCCTGGACGCTGACCTGGGGTGCCGTCGCGGGGCTCTTGTGCCAGGCGCCCCGCATAGCCCTCGCCCAGCCTGCGCCCGCTGCGCCCATTGTGACTATCGATGAATGCCGCGCTTTGAGCGACACGGATGTGCGCGACCGCATCCGCGAGCTTGCCGCCACGAACCTCAAGACCGAGCTTACCGCCATCGATTATGCGGCGCTGGTCAATAAGCATTGGGTCAAGGCCGATGTGGGCGAGCGCATGGACCGCGAGGTGGACACGGCCATTGCGGCGATCCGCGCCGATTCGAGCTGGGTCGACCGTGCCTATTCCACTGTAAGCAAAACGGCGGCCGGGCGCTACGCAACCGCGGTCGCGGACAAGACCTATAACTCGCCAGGGTTCAAGGCCGCGCTCGACGAGCTTGCCACGGGCGTCGCCAGGGATGCCGGCGCGCAGATCGAGGCGGCGACCGCGAAGGTTTCCAACCCCATTATCGCCTGCGTGCAGACGGCGCTGCAATCGCGGTACGGCGGGGCTATCGCGCAAGTCTTCGTCCAGGAGGGCCAGAAGAACCTGGAGGCGAAGGCCGAGCAGCCTGCCGTGAAAATCGGCACCGCCGATCTCGTCATCAACAACGCGGCCTCGATCTCCGGGATCGTGCTGATCGTCACCCGCGACGTCATCGCGTCGCTGGTCGAAAGTATCGGCACCCGGATCGCGGGGGTGGTGGCGACCCGGATCGTCTCGTCCGTGGCGGGGCTCATCGGATTGATCCTTATCGCGAAAGATCTTTACGAGGCGGGCGAGGGCGTCTTTCCGATTATTGCCGACCGCATGAAGTCGGATGAGACGAAGGCGCTCATCAAGGATGAAATGGGCAAGGCGATCCAGACCGACATAACCCAGCAAGTTGGAAATATTGCCCAAGAAACCGCGGACAGAATTTACTCGGTTTGGCTCGACTTCAAGCAGAAATACAAGCTTCTTCTTTCTCTTAGCGAGAAAAGCCCCGCCTTCGCAGAAGTGTTGAAGGATGCCCGCCTAGGTCAACTGAGCAAACTCGGCCAGATTGTGGAAATCCTCTATGGCAGCGAAGGCGAAAGCCGCATTTTCGAGCGCGCCGCCGATGGATCGCTGAATAAAGCCCTTCTCGATCTCGACGATGCTGGGCTTGCAATCGCGGCGGAACGGAAGTCGGTCGCCGATGGGCTGCGCTGGACCGCCGTTGCAGGTCAGGATTTGCCGCGCGTGGTGGATACCGGCATTTATCGCTGGCTCTCTCCCGATGGCCTGAGCCATGAGACGCTTGAGAAGCTTCTGGCGGTGAACGACAAGATCGCGCTCGGCCGCATCGGCAATCTGACGCCGGAACAGCGCGATTTCGTTTTGAGCCTGCCCGGCGGCCAGATGCGCGATTTTGCCCGCAGGATGAGCGACCGGGAGCTTGCCGCCTTCGCCGAATACGAGCGCCGCCTGGAGCCTGTCGCAGCGAAGGCGCTGCTGCGCGCCGTGACCGAAACGCCGGGCGTCATGCAAGAACTGTCCAGCGAGGGCCTGCAGCGCGCGATTTTCAGCAGCCGCGATCAGTCCGCCGCGTTGAACATGGTCATCCACAGCGAGGCCAGCCTCTTCAGCTATGGCCGCATCGTGAAGGACGCCGAACTCGTCCGCAATGGCGAAGTCGGCTACCGGGTGTTCTGGGAGCGCTATTGGCCTTCGATTGCGCTTGCGGGCTTCCTTGCGCTTATGCTTTTGTCCTGGCTGCGCAGGCTTCTTTTCGGCCGCCCGCAAGTCATCGTCAAAGAACGGCGCAAATAACTTCCGGAGGGGCATATGCACATCTACACGGTGGAAAGCTTGTCCGGGCGCCGCATCAAGGAAGGCGAGTTGATCTTTGCCAACGCGGTTCTGGCCGCCAATTTGCTGCGCGACGTGCGCGAGGCGATCCAGAATGCGCTGGGCGGCAGCTTGCGCCGCTACGAAGGCGTGCTCGACCGGGTTACGGGGCAGGCCATCGCGGCGCTCAAGGAAAAGGCCGCGGCGGCTGGCTACGATGGCGTGATCGGGGTGCGTATTTCGAGCCCCTACATGCTCGCGGGCAGCGCAAGCGTCACGGTTTACGGGACAGGCTTCAATTTCATCGCGGGTGAATAGCGGCCCGCTCATTCCGGCACTTGTACGAGGGGCAGCATGAAACTTGGGAAAAATATCGCAGCCGCCGTTACGGGCGGGGCGTCGGGCCTTGGCGCCGCGACGGCCGCTGCGCTGGTGGAGGCCGGTTGCAAGGTCGCGATCTTCGACGTGAACCGCGAGGCGGGCGAGGCGATGGCCAAAAAGCTCGGCGCGGTCTTCTGCTATTGCGATGTGACGAACGAATCCGCGGTGCGGGGCGCGTTCGAAGAGGCGCGGGCCGCAAACGGGCCGGAGCGCATCCTTGTGAACTGCGCCGGAGTAGCTATTGCCCAGAAGACGATCAGCCGCGACAAGGCCACCGGTGCTGTTGTGGCACATAGCCTCAGCGCCTTCGAAAAGGCGATTGCGGTCAATCTCGCGGGCACCTTCCGCATGATCGCCGCCGCGGCAGCCTCGATGGTGACACTCGATCCCATCACCCCGGACGGTGAGCGCGGCGTCATCGTTTGCACCGCCTCTGTCGCCGCCCAAGACGGGCAAATCGGACAGGCCGCCTATGCCGCTTCCAAAGGCGGCGTGGCGGCGCTGATCCTGCCCGTGGCGCGCGACCTCGCCCGCGACGGCATCCGCGTCAACGCCATCCTGCCGGGCCTGTTCGGCACGCCGATGCTCGAGGGCCTGCCCCAGGAGGCCATGCGCGCGCTTGCCGCCACGGTGCCGTTCCCCTCGCGGCTGGGGCAGCCCGCGGAATACGCCGCACTGGTGCGTCATATCTGCGAAAATGAGATGCTGAACGGCGCGCAAATCCGCCTGGACGGCGCACTGCGCATGGCGCCCCGCTAAGGCAGCGGTGCATGTCCCAATATGCGGAGGCTGTTTGCCTCCGCTTAACCCATCTGCGCTGTATATCGGCATGGCCTGCGCCGTTTTTCGATCTTTAGCCAATATAGCATAAATGTTTTTATAAAGTGTTAGCACGTAAGCTATTGATATTTCGGGTGAAAGTGGCTTCGAGAAGCCTGCGCAAAAGGGTTAATCCGCGAACTGCAAATATATTTAATAGGGTTTTGGAGTCGCAGAATACGGCCTAAAGCTGGAAAAGATTTGCAGAAAGACGGCGGCGGAAAAGATGGCGCGTGCCCATTTACCATTTGCGCATTAAGCATAGTAGCGCCTTATGCGAGACGCACAGTTTGTTAAGGCCCGCATCCCGATGCCAAGACGCTTTTTTCTGAGCGAGGCCTTACAGCGCCGGGCGTAATTGTTGACCGCTCCGGCGTCGTCCCCGCGAAGGCGGGGACCCACCTTTCCGCAGGCTGGTGCATTGTTTACACATGGATTCCCGCCTTCGCGGGAATGACGCTAGAGCGGTCAAAACTTTTGGCCGCTGGTATTAATGGATGCTCAAGATCTCAAGGGACGATTTCCACGTCGAGCGCTGCCCAGCCCCAGCCCGCCAGCGCCGCGCTATCGCCAGCGGTTCGCGCCGCCTTCAAGGTAGTAGCGATTTGATCGATAAGATTCATCAGATAAGGAGATGCAGGAGGCTCCTGGAAGCCATCGGACCGTTCCCGCTGGTCCGCCGGCCAGACGGTCGCGGAGAGGGGAAACTTGTCCGGCACTACAAGAACCAGGAGACGGCCTTTGCCAACCGGGGGAGCGGCCTGGAACGCGTCGAAGTGCCAGCTTCTGTCAGCCGGTGGAACCGTGATCCGCGCGCCAGCCGCGATTCGAGCCATATCCGCGGCGTTCGCCTGCGCCATGTATGCGTTGGGCACGATTTGCGTCAGCTTGCCCATGGCATCGATATCCACAACGATGAGACGGCCCGCGACGGCCGAGGCGATCTCGAAACGGTAGCGGTCATGGAGGGTGACACGCGGGCCGCCTGCAATCGAGACCGTAACGCGGCCCCGCGCCGGTTCGAGCAGATCGTCGATCTGGCCGATGGCGGCGGCGGAAAGAGAAGAGCTTGCGTCCCTGGTTGCGCTAGTCTGGACAAAATCTGCCGGAACTGCGGTCAGCTCGCCAACATGGGCTCGCAACCAGGTAGCATGCGCGGAAATCCGGGTATAAATGCCGTACCAGCCCGGCTCCGCGCAGCCTTCTCCCCAGCTTACGACGCCCACTTGATATTTCTCGTCCCTGAGGTCGTAAGCTGCCAAGGGGCCGCCGCTGTCTCCTTGGCAGGTATCCGTGCCCCCAGCTTCGGTTCCCGCGCAAATTTGCGCAAGCCCGATCGTCGCATCCGGATGCACTGTACGGTAGCGCTCCAGGCAGCGGTTTGTGTCTGCGAGCGGAACCTTTGCGCTAAGGAGAACATCGGAGCCGGCAAAATAGGTTTGGCTTCCAGCCCGGACATAGCGGCGCAGACGCCTGGCTTCTCCGGGTAGCGTGAAATAGCCGAAACCCGCGACCCGCAAATCGGGATTGTACGCAGCAGGGTCGGTGCGGGTGTCGAGCGACAGCCGGGCTAGAGAGCCTAACCACGGGCGCGCAAGGCGCACCAGCGCAATATCGTGCCCGGACGTCATCGCGGCGCTGTCGCTGGCCTCGTAAGGACTAAAGCCCAGGGACCGGGCTTTACGATAGGCTGCCATAAAGTCCTCATGCACGGCGATCTCCGCGATCGCGTAGACGGACTCCTTTACCTCTTTGGAAAGATCGTCGCGGTCAAGCACCGCCTCGAGGATGCCGCAGCGCGTGGCGCCCTGATCGTCGGGATAGCAGCCTTCGAGGGAGCCCGACTCTTTGTGAATTGCGAGGCAATGAGCGGCGGTCAGCATCCAGGTTGGCGCGATCATTGTGCCGCCGCAGACATGGCCAGACAGGCCGCTAACCGAGTCGTAGTATCGCAAGGTGCCCATGGACGGCCATTGGCTAAGAAGGGCATGGGAGCCGCCGACGACCTTGAAGTGGCCGTTCTGCATATAGCGGTCGCTTTCGCTGGCGCTCGAAGCGCCGGCGGCCGCCAAAATGCAAAGGAAAGAGCCAATTATTAGAAAAATGATATTTCGCCGCATCGCGCTTCCCAATAAGAGCTTCTACCGCTGCGGCGATTATCGTGCAGTCCAGGCAAAGTTGCAAAGGCGAACAACTTGGGACAACGGGTATCGCCCGGAATTCTCGCTTCTTGCGGTTCGAGGCAGCCCTGCAGGTAGGCGAAACGAACAAGCGTCTTACCCCTCACCCTGTCCCTCTCCCTGCAAGCTCGCCTTGGCGAGCTTGCCGCTCGAGTATCCGCATCCGCCAGCGGATGCGGATGGGAGAGGGAACGCCCTCACAGCGGCTGCGACGGGACTCCCTCTCCCATGGGGAGAGGGCTGGGGTGAGGGGAGATTCCCCTGGAGCATGGCACGCCCAGCGTCCCTTAACACCCCGGTCAGGCGCCGCGGGACGAACGCGGCGCCGCTGCCAGTGCCGCACAATATCAGCTGAGCGGGTGGCCGTCGCCGCGCGGCAGCGAACGCAGAAGCTGGCGCGCGTAGTAGTGGAACGTCGCCTGCGAGCGCTTCTCCTGGAGGATCCAGTCGTGCGCCTGCCGGCCGAGGGCTGGCTCAATGTCCTTAATGGTGCCCGCGGACTCGGCCAGAATTTGCAGCTCCGCGGCGCGCTCGAACATCACCGCGACAGCGCAGGCTTCCTCAACCGTGCGGCCGGTCACCAGCATTCCGTGATGGGAGAGTAGAACCGCGCGCTTGCCGCCAAGCGTTTCCGCGATCACTTTGCCTTCCTCGTTGCCGACGGGAACGCCGGTCCAAATCGGCAGGAATGCAACGTCGTCGTAGAGCACGCAAACGTCCATATAGGCGATCTTCAGCGGCCGCTCCAGCATGGCCAGCGCCACCGTATGCGACGGGTGCGTGTGGATGATGCAGTTGACGTCCGGCCGCGCCCGGTAGACCCAGGTGTGGAAGCGGTTGGCGGGGTTCACCATGCCGTCGCCTTCGAGAACGTTCAGATCCTCGTCGACCGTCAGGAGATTTGAGGCCGTGATCTCGTCGAAGCCAAGGCCCAATTGTTGCGTGTAAAGGGTTCCCTGGGTTTCGCCGCGCGCGGAAATCTGCCCAGCCAGGCCCGATTCATGCCCTTTGCTGTGCAGGATGCGGCAGGTAAGGGCGATTTTTTGGCGCGCCGACCACGCAGGCATGGAGAGATGCTGCAGCATTCTCTGCTTGGCGATGTCGATCAGCTCCGGTTTTGTCATCGTTGCGGTTTGGCTCACGAATACCTCCACGTAAGCAGGGGTGAAATTGGGGTAGGGGACAGGGCGCAAGCCTTTGCGCGCCATCCCCAGGGTTCAGACGTTAGGATTGGTATGCCTCACGTTTATGCGGTTATGTCAGCCGGTGGCGGAAAGGGGCTTCGACGCTTCCTCGACGGATGTGAAGAAGGCGAGCCGGGCGTCCACGAGATCGTTGCCGGCAGCGATCATGTTGGCGATTTCTTCGGGCTTTTCCTTCGCGATGGATTGCATGATCGCACCTAGCGTCGTGGCGTGATCGTCGTCAACCGTGATATGGAGCGTGAAGAACGCAAGCTGGTCTTCGTTCACACCGCAGTGTACGAAGCCCTTGACGATGTCGGTATAGAGGGCAGGCACCAGCGCCTCGGCGCCAAGGCAAAGCGCGCCGGTTCCCAACGCCGGATTTTCGTCGCGGCAATTCCGGAACATCGCGGTGATCAGCTTCACCGTTCCGCTCAATGGCGCTGCATTTTTCAGGCTGAGGCCGAAGTTTCCCAGCATGTCGTCGTAGATGACTGCGTGCGGTTTTGTGCCGCTGAATCCGGTCTCGTCGAAAAGATTTTGCGCGAGAGGCCGTATTTCGTCATTGCTCGGCAAATTAGACATCGCCGCGCACAGATATTTCGTGAAATTCGTTGCATATAGGCCCTGCTGGACCAGAAATATTTTGAGCTCGTCAAGCGTTGCCGAGCCGTCGCGGCAACGTTGTAGAAAACTATGCGATCTCAACCTCTCTATAAGCGCGTCACGTTCAGACTCGAGCTGCTTGATATAGAGATCCATACTCACCCTCCAATTGCGCGCAGTGATCACAGCACTGCAAACGCAATTTGAATTAAAGATTTGCAAATATCGTGACAATCTGAAGCAGAACTTGCCATAATTGCCAAAATATTTTGCATTAAGGACAAAAAAAGTGCATGATTGCAACTGCAGGGCAGTGGACTTTAAGTATTCCCGTTAACCCGGCGGTTGAGGGCGGGCAGCCAACGATCTTTAGTTGGACATCGGGATACGCACAACCACGCCACCCAGGATGTCGCCGGTTTTGAGATCTTTACGAGGGCTATTCGGATGCGCGTTGTGGCATGCTACGCAGTTCTCGCCGAGCGCCCTGTCGGGATAAACGGCAACCAAGGTCTTCGCAGCCCCAGAGACTTCTATGCCGTAAAAGCGATCCTCACCTGCAGCGACGGCAGCAAGCCCCTTCCTCTCTACGTCTGACGCGGGCAGGTTGCTCCCGTTCAATGGCCGGGTCGACCGGAGACCGTAGGTTGCAGTGCGTGTTTTCGCGTTTGCGAGCAGGGCGCCCAGACTAAAAAGCTGCACGGGCAACGGCAAGCATTTCTTCTCAATGTAGTGTTCATCGGTCGCGATTACGTGTTCCTGGGAGACCAGCCGGTCGACGATCATAGTTGAGTAGGCTTCACGGTTCGCGGCAACGATGGCGCTAACCAGGTCGGCAACATCGCGGTAACTCATCTTTGCGGAGCGGTGCGCTCCGGCATCGGCCGCAGCGCCGCCGATGTCCTGTCCCAGGGGTATCCGGACTACGACGCCCCCCATAACGTCGCCTATTGCGAAATCCTGGCGCCGGCTCTCCGGATGGTTGTTGTGGCATGTGACGCACGCTTCGTTCGTCGCTACGTCCGGATAGGCCGCGATGAAGTATGTTGAGCCGCCCGCGGTTTCGGTCCCATAAAAATGTTCGCTTCCCCCGAGAACCCTGGCAAGGCCGATTTTTTCCATTTCCGATTTGGGGAAGTTTTGGGGGCGGATCGACCAAAACGACTGCAGCGAGTAAACGGCGCGGCTGTTTTTCTTGCCCGCAATCTCGGCTACTGCCCGGAAGAACTGCGCGGGTAGAAGCAAGGCCTTCTTCTTGGCGTATTGCTCGTCGGCCTTAAGGACCTTTTCCTGCACCATCAGGCGATTGACGACGACTTGCGAATACGCTTCACGGTTCGACGCAACAATCACGTTCACGAGGTCGGCAACCTTTTCGAGTTCAAGACCTCCCTCGATCTCGCCGGCGCCGGCTGCGCCGGGAACGATGCAAAAGGCGTATAGGGCAGCGAAGCCTAAAACAAAGCTCGCTACGCGAAGTTTGCCGGTTATGGCTTTAACGGCGCAGGCGCCTGCGCAAACGGCATGGTTGAGTGGCCCTATTCGGGGTTCGCGTAATGCCATAAGCAAATCTCCCGCCGGCAAACGAGAAAAAAATCCAGGAGACAACGTGCCCTTGGTGCCAAGGAATGGCACAGGCGCAGCTCGCAGTGTGGACGCGGCTATCTACCGCTTAAGCTGCTAGTATCACAAGGAGCTGCCAAGTGTCACGCAACTTATACCGCTCAGGTCTTGAGCCGGTAGCCGGTCTTGAAGATAAGCCACACCAGGATGGCGCAGACGCCCAAGAACACGGCCGTCATGCCGAGGCTTACGCTTACGCTGACATCGGCGATGCTGTAGAAGCTCCAGCGGAAGCCGCTGATGAGGTAGACGACGGGGTTGAACAGCGTCACCTTTTGCCAGAATGGCGGCAGCACATGGATCGAGTAGAAGCTGCCGCCGAGAAAGGTCAGCGGTGTGATGACGAGCAGCGGGATCACCTGGAGCTTTTCGAAATTGTCGGCCCAAATGCCGATGAGGAAGCCGAACATGCTGAACGTCACCGCCGTCAGCACCAGGAATAGGAGCATCCACGCGGGATGCGCGATCGTTAGGGGCACGAAAAAGCCGGCGGTGGCGAGAATGATTAGGCCGAGGATGACCGACTTGGTGGCCGCCGCGCCGACATAGCCGAGCACGATCTCGAACGATGAGACCGGCGCCGACAGGACCTCGTAAATCGTGCCGGTGAAGCGCGGGAAATAGATGCCGAAAGAGGCGTTCGCGATGCTGTTGGTGAGCAGCGTCAGCATGATGAGGCCCGGCACGATGAACGCGCCGTAGCTCACGCCGTCGATGCTCGTAATGCGCGAGCCGATGGCCGAGCCGAACACCACGAAATAGAGCGAGGTCGAGATGACCGGCGAAACGACGCTCTGCATCAGCGTGCGCCGCCAGCGCGCCATCTCGAATGTGTAGATTGCCCAAACGCCGCGCCAGTTCATTGCGTTTTCCAATTATTGTGCCAATTTCCGGGCGAATCTCCCCTCACCCTGTCCCTCTCCCCATGGGAGAGGGAACTTCCCCTCAACGGCTGCGACGGGACGCCCTCTCCCATGGGGAGAGGGCTGGGGTGAGGGGCGGTACCGTTCGTTAGTGGCAAGTGGCTCATTTCTGGCTTACCAGGCCGACAAAGATATCCTCCAGCGAGCTTTGCTGTGTGCTGAGGTCCTTGAAGCGGATGCCCGCTTCGGTGAGATCGTTCAAGAGCGCGGTGATGCCTGTGCGCTCGCTTTGGCTGTCGTAGGTATAAATGAGCTGATGGCCATCGGCGGCAAGCGTCAGCCGGTGGCCGTTGAGCCCGGCGGGAAGCGCATCGAGCCGCTTTTGCAGATCGAGTGTCAACTGCTTGCGCCCGAGCTTGCGGATGAGTTCGGCCTTCTCCTCCACGACCACGATCTGGCCCTTGTTGATGACGCCGATGCGGCCGGCCATCTCCTCGGCTTCTTCTATGTAATGAGTGGTGAGGATGATGGTGACGCCGCTGGCGTTCAGCTCGCGGATCAGCTCCCACATGCCTTTGCGCAGTTCGACGTCGACGCCGGCGGTCGGCTCGTCGAGGAACAGGATTTGCGGCTCATGGGCGAGCGCCTTGGCGATCATGACGCGCCGCTTCATGCCGCCGGAGAGGGTGATGATCCTGCTGTTCCGGCGGTCCAGGAGCGACAAATCCTTCAGCACCTTTGTAATATGCGCTGGGCTTGGGCGCAGTCCGAAAAGCCCGCGGCTGAAGGAGACGGTATTCCAGACGGTTTCGAACGTGTCGGTCGCAAGCTCCTGCGGCACCAGACCGATCAGCGAGCGGGCCGCGCGGTAGTCCTTATTAATGTCGCGCCCATCGACCGTAACCGTGCCGGCGCTCGCGTTCACGATGCCGCAGATAATGCCGATGAGCGTGGTCTTGCCCGCACCATTGGGGCCAAGCAGCGCGAAAATCTCGCCACGCCGGATGTCAAGGCTCACGCCCTTCAGCGCCTCAAGCCCTGTGGCGTATTTCTTGGTGACGTTCGAGACGGAGATGATGGGGTGCATGAGGCCAGGCTGCGATTCAAAGAGGTTCGCATAGAAAACAGAAAATGCGCCCTCTGTCACCCCGCAAGGCCTGGCCGGCAATGTGCCTGGTCGCATCCGCTCCAGTTACTTCAGGATCAGGCCGAGCTTGGCGAGGCGCGCCTGGACGCCGCCCGCTTGCCTGCCCAGCGCGGCGGCGATGGCCTTGACGCTCTCGCCGCGCTTGTAGCGGGCCTCAACGTCCGCATCGTCCTCAGCGGTCCACTTCTTATAGGCATTGCCGGTGCTGGCGTTCCCCGCCGCTTCCCGCTTCGGTTGCGCGGGCGCGGGGCCGTTTAGTTCCTTGACGAAAGCGGACTGAAGGGCTTCCGCCTCGCCGCGCCTGGCCGCGAGCCGCTCCCGCTCTGCTTCGGAGGCGCGGCGGAAATAGGCATCCTTTTCCAAAGCCAGCGGGTGGACGCGCAGCGCCCGCTCGTTCCAGCCCAAAAGATGCAGGCCGCTTAAGGATCGCACGCGCGACAGCGCCACATAACCCTGGCCATATTCGAAGGCGTTCGACAGGTCCATCACCGCGGCATCGAGCGACATGCCCTGGCTCTTGTGCACGGTGATCGCCCAGGCAAGCCGCAGCGGGATTCTGCTCGATGCCAGCCTTGACGGCATCGTCCTCGCTGACCTTCCACTCGGCGGGTTTGGTGAAGACGTCAGGCCGCTCTTGGTAACGACCACCGGATTGCCGTCCTCGCGGTCGAAATCCGAGACGACGCCCAGCGTGCCGTTCACGAAGCGGCCGTCGGGATCGTTCTTCGTGAACATCACGACCGCGCCGATTTTGAGATCGAGTTTCTCGGGCGAAAGGCAGCCGCGCTTCAAACCTTCCGCGAGCAGCTTGTCGCCCATCGCGGTCATGAAGAAGCTGTTGGCCTCGCCGGGAAGCTTGATGAGTTCCGCCTGGTTGATGCGGTCGACATCCATATTGTGGGTGAAAAGCCGGGTGACGCTGCGCGGCAGGCTATCTTGCGCGAGCGCCGGCTGGCAAGCAGGCTGGCATCGGCCTTGCCGAAGCGGTTCGAGCGGATCGCTCCGAGGAGGCTCGAAAACTCGGTGTCGGCCTGCCGGTGCTGCTCGGTCAGATAGCAGACGCTGGGATCGAGGTCGCGCCAGGCCCGCGACGCGTAGGCGAACGGCGAGTTGTCTTCCTCGTCCTGGCTGTCCATTTCGGCGCTGGCTCGCTCGTCGCGGCGGACGACCGGCGGAAGCTGGAAAAAGTCGCCCACGAGCACCACTTGCAAGCCGCCGAAGGGGGCATTGGCTTTGCGGACGAATTGGCAAACCTGGCTGACCGCGGTAAGCGTTTGTCCCGAGAGCATCGAGACTTCATCGACGATCAGCGCGCGCGCCTTTTTGATGCGATCCGTCACACGCCGGTTTTTGGCGATGGAGTCCAAATCCGAGCGCGAGATGTGCGAGCGGGTGCCGATGCCGCTCCAGGCATGGATGGTGGTGCCGCCGATTTGGGCGGCGGCGATGCCCGTCGATGCGGTTATGCTCACGGGGATGTTTTCGCGGCGCAAATAGCTGACATAGCGGGCGGCGGCGTAGCTTTTGCCGCTGCCTGGCTCGCCGGTCAGAAAGACGTTGGCGCCGGTCTTCAGAATTTGCAGAGCTTCGTCTTGTGTCATGTTCCTTGGGCGGCGCGGGCAGCGAAATCGCAAGCCTGTCAGCCCCGTCATCGCGAGGCGGCTCCCGACCGCCGTGGACGAACGGCAGAAACAGCGCCGCGTTTGCGGTTTTCCGGCCGATTGCTTCCGCTTTGCCCTCGCAATGACGGAAACGGTCAACGACTCATCGAGAATTCGTATCATAACGCCGAAAAATCCGGAGCGCACGCGCGGCGTTCAAAGTTCCCGAGCGGCGTGCCCTTATCGCCGGTCAATGCACTTGGCGGCTACGCTGCCCATCCGTTAGCAGTATACATGGTGCCCGGCTGAGCCTCGGCGTGAGGCTGTGCGACGCCCGCGCCAGCGCCATTCAGCTTCTCATTTGCAATCTCGGCGTCGAGGTCGATCCATTCCGTATGCATGACATCGACGCTGCCGTCCTTAACCTCCTCTTTCGGAGAGGCAAGCCACCGCCCCGTAATCGTCGCGGTTTCGGGCGTGTTGCGGAACACGTCCGTACGCGCGACCAACTGCGGGTCGGGCTGATAATATCGTGTTCGAAACGACCTGGACGAACTTATATCCTTCCTTTTCGAGCTCGGTGAGGATGCCGTCGAGCGCCTCCGCCGTGGGCTTTTTGATGTCGTGGAAAAGCACGATGCCTTTTCCAAGCGGATGGATCCGGTTAAGTACGTCCTGGTGATACGCGCCGCGCTCACCCCGCCAGCATCGGCGTCGCCGGAAATGACGTCGGTTCCCCACACGCTGATGTTGCGGCTTGCGAGATAGGTAACGGCCGCGCGGGAATCGCGGAAGCCCGGGAAGCGGAAGAACGGCGCGATTGGCTTGCCCACCGCTTCGCTGACGGCGGTGAACCCTTTCTCGATTTCAAGCTTATTGTCGTCCGGTGACAATTGGTGCATGGCGCGCGGGTGGGACCAGGTATGCGACCCGATCGTGTGCCCGCGCCGGTCGACCTCCTGTATGAGCTTCGGCTGGGCCATCGCCATCTTGCCGACGGAGAAGAATATAGCCTTCACGCAATGCCTTTGCAGCGTATCGAGAATACTTTGCGTGTTCGCTCCGAGCGGCCCGTCGTCGAATGTGAGCACGATCTCATGGTCGTGCAGATCGAGGGTCCGGCGTTGGGATTTGTTCTCGGAGTCGTTTATCGTCACGCCGTAAATCGGGCCGCCAGTCGAGTTCGCCGCAACGATCCTTGACAGATGCGTGGTCTTCGGATCGTAGGCGCAGTCGTAATCGCTGGTGGCTGCATGCGCAGCAGCGGCCGCCCCAAGAACCAACAGCGCGAGAACGATCCGCAGCATGAAGCACCTGTACTGAAAGGTATGCACAACTTACTTATAGTATGGAAATGGGCCTGGGCTGAAGGGTAAACAACCGGCCGGATGCAGTTTTCGTGAGCCTGTTGATTTAATGCGACAGGCGGCGTTTGTATCTATCCTTTCTGTTTAGTAGCGCGCGGCGCCGCCTTTGGAGGCAGCGCGGTGTGGCGCGCCGCAGGAGGGCGGGCTTCCGCCGCTGGCGCCTACAATTCAAAGCGATCCTCCGCGTTTCGAAGGTGTGGCCGGCAGAGCGTAAGTCGTGCACGGCCACGCGTCTCGCGACGTAGAGAACAACCAGCCGTCATGTAGCTAAATACACGATAACAAGTTCAACTGGTCTCAGGGATTAAGCGCGGCAGTAGCATAAAAGACTAACATGGAACAGCCTATGTCATCTAGTGTTATTATTCTGCTAACGAAAGCTATACGAAAGAGACGGCTTGACGCACGCCTATGAAATGGTTGGAGTGGGATTTGGGGATAACTCCGTACGCCCCACTATTTATGTCGTTATATTTCTATTCATACTCGTATGGGTAAATTACAATGTCTGGAAAACCTTTGTCACTACCGGCAGATTTAGGTTTAAGGCACACCTCAGAAAGTTTCTATTCGGTGAAATTTTATGGACGGGAATTGCGCTGGTGTTTGCTCCAGCGGCCGGCCTAGCGCTCTATTATACAATTGAATTCCACGGAATATGGTGGACGTTTGAATTCATACTCATGCTCGCATTGCTGGTTGTTCTGGTGTGGGCGATTGCCCGAATTATATGGCTTATTATTATTGCCGTTCCTTGGATTACGGTATGGCTAATTCTGGCTGGCGGCATTCTTCTCTCGAAGTGGCTCTGGTGGCCCGTATACACTTCATAAATGTGCAGCGGCCCTTTGCGATGCCTCCCGAAGGCGCTCCGCCCGTGCAATTCCGGCCGATCGCGGGACTAATCCGGCGGTTAATCAAGCAATTAGCAAGCCTCATCGGGTTGTGGAATTAACGCTTGGCAAGCCTGAGGTTGGTGATGGATTTCAGCGCCGGGAAGCTCCCATGCTGCAGATTGGCGCAGGAAAGTTTTTGTTTTGGAGCGCGAACACTTTTTTGCTTGCAGCCTGGGCAGTGCGGACTTAAGCAGAAGCTTCCATGGCAGAGGTGAGCTCCGGCGGCGGTGGCCGGAGAGCAACCAACACTGAGTGCAGCGTAAAAATATGGCCGATGACCCAGTTCTTGGTTCCGTGCAGGCCGCCGGGCCCGATGAGCAACGTCTCAAAGATCAAAAGGAAAAGGTGCGCGCCTTCCGGAAAAGGCTGCACGCGCGCGAAACCTTCATCCTGCCCGAAGTTTGGGACGTAGTCTCCGCGCGGGTGATGGGCGATGCCGGGTTCAATTTGATCGGCATTTCCGCCAAAGCGGTTGCTTGGGCGCAGGGTCTGAAAAGAGACGAGCGCCTTACGCTGGAAATGCTGGTTGGAACCGCTCAGGCAATCGCGCGGGGCTTCGGCGATGCCGGTTAACGCGGACCTCGAAGGCATCGTTGGACGGCGTCCCGAAGAGACCGGACAAGCGGTTGAGGCGGTGATATCCGAGGGCTGCGCGGGCGTCGTATTCGGCGACGGCGGTCGCGACGGCCGCGACGGCATTGCTCCGGTCAAGAACATGGTGGCGGCGATACAAGCCGCCAAAGCCGCCGCGCTCAGGGCGAAGGTGCCCGCCGTCATCACCGCCCGGACCGAGGCCTTCCTTCTCGACCCGCCCCAGGCGTCTCCCTTCGAGACCGCGGTCGAGCGGGCGGAAGCCTATTTCGCGGCCGGCGCCGATTGTATTTCGTACCCGGCGTGCAGCATATCCAGCTTATCGAGCGGCTTGGCTGCGCATATCGACGGACCGCTATGCGTCACGATCGGGCTGACGCCCGCTCCGAGCGTCAAGGAATTGCAGGCTGCCGGGGCCGCTTGCGTGGCGCTGGGACCCGCGTTGCTTCGCTCGCTTTTGGGTACTCTTCGCCACAACGCGGAGGAGTTGCTCGCCTTCGGCCAATTCAACAATATCGGCAAGGCTATTCCCGAGGATGCGCTGAATGAGCTGCTGCGCTGAGGCCGGCGGGGGCGTCGAGCCCCGCTTATGATGTTCTACCTGTCCAAAATCCTCTGGGGCCTGTTTCAACCTTCCTCGCTGCTCATCCTGTTCTTCGCCGCGGGCGTGCTTTTCGCGTTGTCCGGAACGGCCAGGGCGGCGGTTCGCCTGTTCGCGGCGGGGACCGTTCTTTATGCCATTTTCGGTTTTTCGCCGTTGGCAAATTGGGTGCTGGCGCCGCTTGAGACTCAACGCCAAAGCCGTTGCGGCTCAAAACCTCGATGGCGCGGCGGGCATAATCGTGCTGGGCGGCGCCATCGACAGCGCGGTCTCGCTCGGGGACGGCCCGCCGCATCTGAACGAGTTCGGCGACCGGATGATTGAAGCTCTGCGTCTTGCGGCCCGCTATCCTTCCTTGCCCGTATTCTTTTCAGGCGGGAAAGGGGAACTTTCCCCGCGGGAGGAGGCCGACACGGAAGCGGCGCTCGCGTTGCGCTTTTTCGAAGGCTTTCAACCTTGCTCCGCCGCGGGTTAGGTTCGAGGAGCGCTCGCGGAACACGTTCGAGAATGCGGTGGAGTCGGCAAAGGCGCTGCGGCCTAAACCCGGGCAGAAGTGGATTCTTGTCACCTCGGCCTTCCACATGCCACGGGCGAAGGCGCTCTTCGAGGGGCAGGGCTTCGAGGTGCTGGCGCGGCCGGTGGATTTCAGGACGAACGGTTTCGATGGCTGGTGGCGTCCTTTTCCCAGGGCTTCGGAAGGTCTGAGGCGGCTCGATCTGGCCGCGAAGGAATGGGTCGGGATCGCGATGGCCTGGCTGGCCGGAGAACTCTAACGGCGCGCCGGATTTTTCAGGCGAGTCCTGGGATTTCAGCCGGTTTATGCCATAATCGCTCATTACCGGCATCTAGTCGATTCGCTAAAGCTCCAGCTTTCCCAATCCTCTAGCTTAGGCTCCGCCCATGATAGCACATGATCCGAGCTTGGTGATTCTCTCGATCACGATCGCGATACTGGGCACTTTTACCGCCTCCGTCATGACCTCGAATGTCAGCGCGCTCTCACGAGGCGAAGGCCGGATGCGCATCGTCATGGCCGCGCTGACGCTTGGCGGCGGCATCTGGGCTATGAATTTTGTCGGGCTGCTCTCGATGGAGGCGCCGGTCGATCTTCAGCGCGATCCGCTGCTGCTTGGCGGTTCTGCGGCAGTTTCCTTCATAGGCACGGCTGCCGCCCTCTTTCTGCTGTGGCCGAAAGGGGTTAGCGCCGCGCGGCTGCCGCCGGCGATCATCCTGTTCGGCATTGCGATTTCCGCCACGAGCTACCTCGGCATTGCCTCGGTCGCGGGCCGGGAAATCGAGCTCTCGTGGTTTCTGGCGTCGATCTGCGCCGTGTTTGCTACGCAGAGCGGGATGATGCTGCTCGTGTTTCTGTTCCAGCCGCGTGGCGTAGTCTTGACGCTAGGCGGCGCCATCGCCCTCGGCCTGCTCCTGACGGCAGCACATTACCTCGCCGTCGCGTCCGCCCCCGGCCTTGAGGAGACGCTGCGCTTCCTGCCCCGGAGCGGGAACGGAGTTTCGGAGCGTCACCTGGCCTGGGCTGCAACCATCATGATGTATTTTGTCTGCAGCATTTGTTTGAGCATTTTTGTGATCGCCCAATTCCGCGAGGACATCAAATAGGCTGCGCTTGCCCTGAGTTTTTAGCAGTGCGTTAGTCACGTTCGATAGGTATGGCCTGCCAATCCTGCCGTGCCGGGCGCCTGAGTGCAGCTCCACGCGTTTACTTTTTGGCGCAAGCGGCGCGCGCCGGAGGCTTTCCCGGCCGGCGCTGCCCGGTCCCGCCGCCTGCCTCCTGGCAACCACCCAGGCCCCCCTCTCAAATCCTGCAAATAACGCCATCGTAGCGCCTCCTGACCGCGCCAGCACCTTCCCATAGCGCAATGGTGGACCATAGCTCCTTACCGATGTGCTAACGCCGCACAGGGCAATCGCTTGCCCAGCCGGATGAGGTTTTCCGCCCCCACGGATCGCAGGGCCGCAGCGTCGTCCCCGCGAAGGCGGGGACCCACGCTAAGATCTTGTTCTAGCGTCAGAAATGGATTCCAGCCTTCGCGGGAATGACGCTGCGGAGTCGCGCCAAAGTCTGCAATTTCGATTTGTTCACACGCTCCTTCGCGGGAATGACGCTGCGAGTCTGCACCCGGCGCGGAATGACGCTGCGGAAACGCGGCAAGCGATTGGAGGAAGAAACGAAGCACAGGAACCAATGCAAAATCTTACAAGAGCCCACCTTCTATTTGCCATGCCCGGCCCGCACTGGCTATTAAAGCCAGCGGCGCAGGCATTGCCCTGCGAATAGTCTTCCGTGCATGCTGTGGCGACCGCACTTTTTAAATACCCGCAAACCCATATCTTCTGCTAATACACGGCCGCGGGCTTGACTTTCTTCTTCCTCCGGCGCGCTGCCAAGAAGAAAACATTCCGGCAGAACATCGCACGTATACGGACTACTAAGTCATTGAAAGCACAAAAATAACCATTGATTGCCGTTAACTAAGTCTGCAACCGAAGATTGGGATTCGTGGTTAACCCGCGCAACAATCTAATATTAACGGGTATTTTGGAATCGTGGAATTCGACCTAAAGTGGCAAAAGATTCGCAGAAAGACGGCGGCGGAAAAGATGGAGCGTGCCCATTAACCAACCGAACTTTAACCATGGTAGGCCGCTACGGCTGCTTATCCAGCCGGCCTACGCCGGTAAGGCAGGCGATACCCGTGGAAGGCATAGGCAACGCTGCCGCTACCGCTCCGCGCCACGCCTCGCAGGGAAGGCCAAAGCAAGGTGAAACTCCGCCCCAGAGCTTGCGCGACTGCCTGCCATATTGCATGGTGCGGTCAAATATGTGGGGTACGCGCCATGGTGCGGGGGGCTTTGCGGATTTTGCTGGCTGCATGCGTGCTGGCCCTGGCCGGCGGGGCAGCCCTTGCCGCAAAACGCGTGGCCCTCGTCATCGGCAATTCGGCCTACGAGGCGGTGGGCCGGCTGCGATAATCCCCAAAACGATGCGGACGACGTAGCCGCGGCGCTCAGGCGTCTGCAATTCGAAGTTACGGAGCGCAAAGACCTGACCGTCCGCGATTTCGACCGCGCGGTGGACGCCTTCGAAACCGCAGCCACAGGCGCCGATGCCGCGCTGTTCTTCTTCTCCGGCCACGGCGTGCAGATCGACAAACGCGGCTTCCTCGCCCCCATCGATGTGAAGGCCGAAACCGAAAGCAGTGCGCTGCGCGAGCTGGTCGCCATCCAGGAGGTGGTGTCGCGCATCGAAAGGGCGGCCAAGGTGACGGTGATCGTGCTCGACGCCTGCCGCGACAGCCCATTG
The DNA here is from genome assembly GCA_963785355.1 of uncultured Alphaproteobacteria bacterium. GTDB lineage: Bacteria > Pseudomonadota > Alphaproteobacteria > Rhizobiales > Rhodomicrobiaceae > Rhodomicrobium. Next base: position 89,557 of record CAWAVJ010000054.1, on the reverse strand, counting down.
CAGGAGCGCATCCGGCGCATCGCGCAGGAGCGGAACCGGGACATCGCCCCGGCCAAGGGCCTGCCGCCGCCTTCGGTGATCGGCAGCAACACGCTGGTCGTCTATGCGACCGTACCCGGCGAGACGGCGAGCGACGGCCCCGGCCAGCGCAACAGCCCGTTCACAACCGCGCTGCTGGCCAACCTCGAAACGAGGGGCCTCGAAATCGAGCTGCTGTTCAAGCGGGTGACGGCCGATGTGCTGAGTGCGACCAAAGGCAAGCAGCAGCCCGAGCGGCTATCGCGGCTGCAAAGCGAGCTGATTTTGCTGCCTGCAACGTCCGGCGCTGTGCTGCAAGCGCCGCAATCGCTTACGAGCGAGGCGGGCAAGAGGTGGGACGAAATCAAGGATTTGTCCGATGTTTCGCTAATCGAGGCGTTCCGCGCGCAATACGGCAAGGAGAACCCGTTTTACGACAGGCTCGCCAGCCAGCGTGCCGGGGCGTTGAAGGAGAAGACCCCGCAATGGGGCGTAGGCACATGGGGATCGTTTCCGTGGTCTTCGAGTTCGAAGCCCGAACCGGCGAAGGCGGCAGGGCAGCAAACAGCGGTTGTTGCGCCGAAGACGCCGCCCGCGAGCCCGCCCGAGCCAGCATGCGATGGCCTGCTCGTGGCAGTGGCAGTTGGCAAAAAGCCCTGCATCAAGCCGGGTTCGGGCGAGAGCTTCAAGGATTGCCCGGACTGCCCCGAGATGGTGGTGGTGCCTTCCGGCAGCTTCACCATGGGCTCGCCGGGGAACGAGCCGGGCCGCGAAAAAGACGAAGGCCCGCAGCATAAAGTGACCATTGCCGAGCCGTTCGCGGTTGGGCGGTTCGCCGTGACGTTCGCGGAATGGGACGCCTGCGCGGGCGATGGCGGCTGCGGCCGCTATAAGCCGGGCGATAACGGCTGGGGCCGGGGCAATATGCCGGTCATCAATGTGAGCTGGGACGATGCCCAGTCTTACGTGAAATGGCTATCGGAGAAAACCGGCCGGCATTACCGGCTGCTTTCGGAGGCAGAACGCGAATACGTGACCCGCGCGGGCAAGAAATCGCCGTTCTGGTGGGGGGCGTCCATTAGCCCTGAGCAGGCTAATTACGATGGCAATTATACTTATAATGGCGGTGCGAAAGGCATCGACCGGGACAAGACCATGCCGGTGAAATCCTTCGAGCCGAACCCATGGGGACTTTATCAGGTGCACGGCAACGTCTACGATTGGGTGGAGGATTGCTACCACGAAGATTACCATAATGCACCCGGCGATGGCCCGGCATGGACAACCGGAGAGTGCAAAACTCGTGGCCTTCGCGGCGGCTCGTGGAACGACGATCCGCAGTATCTCCGCGCGGCGTACCGCAGCAGCAGCGGCCCCGTCTACCGGAACTACGATGTCGGTTTCCGCGTGGGCCTGGGTTGGCAGGACTTAAATCGTTAATCTTTACAACCTTACCGTTTATGCACCCACGGTGGGGTCGTCTGGTGGCAGCAAGGTAATCCATTGGGCGACTTCTTGATTGCTCTTACTAATCCAATGGAGTAGTATCCCCATATGGCTGGAACGGTTCCCGTCAGTGTCGTCGAGACACCGGAGTTCCTGTCGGCGGCACGCAAGCTCATGAGCGATGAAGAGCGCGCGTTGCTGGTGGATTATCTCGCCTATAATCCCACGGCAGGCGATCTCGTGCAGGGCACAGGCGGCATTCGAAAGCTGCGCTGGGGGCTGGAGGGGCGGGGCAAGCGTGGCGGTGCGCGGGTGATCTATTTCTATCATGACGCCGGCATGCCGCTCTTCGCGCTCACCGCCTACGCAAAGAACGAGCGGGCCGATTTGAGCCAGCAGGACCGCAACGATTTCCGGCAGTTGACCGCATTGCTGGTTGGAACATTCAAAAGGAGAAAGCCATGAGCACCGTGGCCGAAAGCATCCGCCGGGGACTTGAGCAGGCGGTAGCCTATCGCGGAAGGTACGGCGGACGCGAGCACCTATCGCGTCCATGTTCCTAAGCAGATCGACGTGAAGGCGATCCGGACACGCTGGAGATGACGCAGGAGGAATTTGCGGGCCGGTTCGGCTTCTCGTCAATACCCTGCGGCATTGGGAACAAGGTTCGCGCCAGCCGGAAGGTCCAACGAGGGCTTATCTGCTCGTTATCGACCGCGCACCAGAGGCCGTGCAGAAAGCCTTGCAAGCATAAATGCTCGCGAAGTCACCGATTACCCTTAGGCTCGTATCATGGACGACGGCATTTTTGCAGCCGTAACACCCGGCGAGATTCTCCAGGAGGAATTCCTCAAGGGATATTCCCTCTCCCAGAGCCAATTGGCATGTGCTATCGGCGTTTCACCCAACCGGATCGCCGAGATTATCAACAACCGGCGCGGCATCAGGGCGGATACGGCGCTGCGCCTGTCGCTATAGCAGGAAAAGGCGAGCCTGGGGATGTCGATAGCGCGGTAAACTCTTGCAGGCTATAACGCCTCACGTTATAATCCGGTCATGATCCGATCCTTCGCCTGCCGCGAGACCGCACTCATTTGGACCGGCAAGCGAAGCCGCAAACTGCCTTCGGACATACAGGCAAGTGCATTGCGCAAACTGCGCATGCTGAACCAAGCCCGCGTTCTGGAGGATCTGCGCGTTCCGCCGGGCAATCGCTTGGAGGCTCTGAGAGGGGATCGCGAGGGGCAGCACGGCATCAGGATCGACGATCGGTGGCGCATTGCGCTCAAGTAGCCCGAAGGGCGGTAGCGCCAACGAAAATGTTTCGTTTGGCATGAAGGAGGAGCGAGCGATGTCCAGATCGCCGATTATCACTGACCGGGAGGATGAGCTGCTGACGAACCCGCATCCGGGCGAGATCCTGCTTGAAGAGTTCCTGAAGCCGATGGGCTTGAGCCAAAACCGCGTGGCTCGGGAGATTCACGTGCCGCCGCGCCGCATCAACGAGCTTGTGCTGGGCAAGCGCGCGGTGACGGCGGACACGGATTTGCGGCTCGCGCGCTATTTCGGGGTTTCGGAGGGCTTCTTTCTGGGCTTACAGGGCGATTTCGACCTGATGGAGCGGCGGCGCCAGATCGAGGCGGACCTCGCGTCAATCGCACCCCGCGCGGCGGAGTAGCGATGATCGTCATCGATAGTTCAGCTTTGCTTGCCATCCTCTTCAACGAGCCTGAAAAGCAGGCTTCGGCATCACTCTTCCGCTATGCCAGCGGTGACGCCCCCGATCAGATTGCAGCTCAAGAGCTGCTCCGCTGAGAGCGCGGCCGGTCCGGCCGGCTCCAGCGCGGCGGGGAGCGAGGCAAGCCAAGCCTGTTGCTCCTTGAGAAGCCGCACGGCCTCATCGCGGCCCACCTCGCTGAAGCGCACGCTCATGCCGGAGGCAAGCCTGCCAGCGGCAGCGATATCGGCGCCGGTCACGGTGGCGATGCGCGGATAGCCGCCGGTTGTCTGGCGGTCGGCCAGCAGCAGGATAGGCTGTCCATCGCCCGGCACTTGCAGGGCGCCCGCTGTGGTGCCTTGCGATGGCAGCTCGCCCCCCTTGGCGCGATCGAGCCCGGGGCCTTGCAGGCGCAGGCCCATCCGGTCGGACGCGGGGGCCACGGTGAAGGCGAGGCGAACAGCGTTTCGAAAGCGCTGGCGCTGAAATACTCCGCATTCGGGCCGCGCATGACGCGCAGTAGGACGCGGCGCGCGGATATCGGCCTTGAGGCGCACGGCCGCGCGGGAGGAGGAGGCAAGGCAGAGCGGAATGCGGTCGCCCGCCTGGAATGGCCGCCCCCGATAGCCGCCAAGCGCCGCCCTGCGGTAAGTGGAGCGGCTGCCGAGTGCGGGTGCGATATCGAAGCCGCCTTGCACGGCGACATAAGAGACCGCTCCGCCCTTCGGTGCTGAAATGCGGACGATGTCGCCGCGCCGGGCGTTGAAGCTGCGCAAGACGGGGACCGCAGGGGGGCCTTTCCGCCATGCAGCGTGAGACCTTCCGCCATACCGGCCAGCGCCAGCGTTACGCTTTCCGCCTCGACCTCGAAGGCTAGCCCCGCGCCCAGGATTTCGACGGCGGCGATACCCAGCGGATTGCCCGCGACGATATTGGCGATGGCCAGGCTGACGGTATCGAGCGCGCCAGAGACCGGAACGCCGAAGCGCTGAAAGCCCATGGCGTCCGCAATCCTGCAGGCTCGCCGCGGCACCCTGTTCGAGAATTGTGAGGGCCGGTTTCATCCGCCTCCACCGGTTCGGGCTTCCAGCCGGCCGCGGCGCGCTCGCGGAGCGCGCTGCTTCGCCGCTGTCGACGGGCACGAAGCGCACCCGGTCGCCGGGCTTGAGCAGCGGCTCCTCTTGCCGCGCCATATTCCAGAGCGCCACCGGCGTGGACCCGATAAGATGCCAGCCGCCAGGGCTTTCCAGCGGGTAGATCGCGGTCATGTCCGCTTACGATTGCGACCGACCCGGCGGGCACCCTGGCGCGCGGCGTGGCGCGGCGGGGCAGACGCAAGGCTGCGGCAACTCGCCCAGATAGGCGAAGCCAGGCAAGAAGCCCAGCATGTAAACATAGTAGAGCTGGCTTGCGTGAAGGCGCGCCACCTCTTCCGCGTGCGATACCGGCGTTTGCGGACACGTCATCGAGATCGGGTCCATCTTCGCCGCCATATATAACGGGAATCTCGAAGGTCCGCCCGCGGTCCTGGATCGGTTGTGAAATATCGAAAAGCGTTACGATTTCTTGCACAAGCCGTTCTCTTTGAAGCCGCAAAGGATCGTAGAAGACCGTCAGGGAAGAAAGGGCGGGAATGCACTCCCTCAGATCCCGGCAAGCCCGTGTTGGCAAGCCGCCCGCCTGCATCGAGAACCACAAGGCTAAGGCTTTTGTTGTAATTCTCGCCGAAATCCACAAGCAATGCACTTTCTGCGCAATCGAAGAATGTGAAAGAAGGTCGCATTGCGGGGCTGCGCTTTGGTTTATACAGCTTCAGATAAGGTTAGGTTGCAGGTTTTCCCAACCGTGGAGCCTTTGACGCCGGGCGCTGGCGGCTGGGCGGTTCTAGAACCGGGTTCGAGGTTTTCGTGCCGGAGAGAAGCTTAACTTCATTTCTTTAGCATATTATGAAACCCGCTCACTCGTCTAATGCTGGGTGCGTTCCCGCTGTTAAAAGCAAGCCGCAACTATTAAGTCGCGGTCTCCCGGCGCGAAGCCGCTTGTTCCCCTGCATCGCAAATCGCTATTTTCGCCACGTCGGTTGCCCGCACGCAGCTTGTGAATTCGTCTCGCTGCTATACCCGTGGCTTCTTAAAAAGAAAGCACAATCGCTAATTGAGCAAAAGAGAGCATGTCTTTTGGGAGACACCCCCTATCTTGAAACTAAAGTAAGATGGCAGTATTCCCACAGAATTCTTGAGTGGTTGCGCTTCTGTGATATATGAAGTGTATTCCCTACCGGAGTTCGAAAGGCAAACGATTGTGAAACAAGCAAATAGAGTCAAGGATCTGGCCGGAAAGCGCAAGAGCGAAGCGCGCTGGCTTGACAAAACCGAGATCCAGGGCAATTCCTACAAAACATTGGACAGTTCAGCTCAAGGCCGTTCTAGGAGCCCCCAAATGATTGAAGAAAAGATTTGAAAATAACGAGCTGGTTGAGTTCACCACCCACATAGTATCCGCCTATGTTAGCAATAACTCTGTAGTAGCGGGCGACCTGCCGGCGCTGATCGGCGATGTCCATACCGCGCTTACCCGGGCCTCTTCCAATATGATCCAAGCTCCGAAGGAAGAGCTCAAGCCCGCTGTGGCGGTGAAGAAGTCGCTGACGCCGGAGTACATCATCTGCCTCGAAGATGGAAAGAAATTCAAGTCTCTGAAGCGGCATTTGCGCACTCACTACAACATGTCGCCGGAAGAATACCGCGAGAAGTGGGGGCTGGAGCCAGGCTACCCGATGGTTGCGCCCAAATACGCCGAAGCCCGCTCGACCCTGGCCAAAAAGATGGGCCTCGGCCAGCGCAAGGGCCGCTAAGCCAGCTTTTTCGCGAAGGAAATTTTCCGGCGGCTTGGGTTCGCCAAGCCGCCGGCGGGCTATTTAGCGACGCCGGGACGCTGTCCTGACCCGCGGCGCTTCGGAATTCAAAGCCGTCTGCTGCACGGGCGTAAGAGAGGCGAAGAAGGTGCGGACTTCCGGCCGTACCATCTCTATCGCCTGAATCAGGGCGCGCAGGCGCGCGTCAGCGGCATCGAGCCTTGCGCTGAGCGTTTCCGGCACAGTTGCGGGGCAGGCGTCACGAAGCATATCTGCCGCCTTATCCGAAGCGCGCGTGAGTGCGTCCAGATCATCGCTTTGCTGCGAACTCAGGCTGATTGTCCTTGCGATATCTTCTGCCGGAACCTTAGCGAATCCGGCCTCGCTTGAGCAAAGCTTCGCAAGGTTTGGGCGTCCATTTGCAGGGCGCCCGCCGGCTGCTGCCGTGGCATCCAGCCGCCGCTTTTGCGCTTGGCTCAGGAGGCTGTATAGCCTTTCGAGCGGATCGCGGACGATTTCCTCAGCCTGCAGCATCGCCTGAAGCCGCTGCTCCATCGCATCCAGCCGCGCAACTGGGGTTGCGGGGGTCTCTCCGGGGCAAGCGCCGCTGAGAATTTGCGACGCTTTGGTCATGGCGGCCTTCAGCTCATCGAACGCCTGTTGCTGATCGGGCGCCGGTTCGATAATCGCGGCGATGCGCTGGAAAGGCAGGCCGCCCACGCCGGGCGCGATGCCGGCGCAGGTTGCCGCCGCTTCTTGGGGGGTTATGCCGGCATAACGCTCAGGACGAAGGTAGGCGTGCCTATAGGCGCTGTAAATGTCGCCCGAATAGACCGGCGCAGGATAAGCTGCCGAGTAATAGCCGTAGTCCGAATAGGGGTAATCGTAGTAAGGCCAGAACGCGCTCCAAAGCAGAACGTCCGGGCCCCAGCCCCAGAATCCATCCCAGTAATCGTAGGGCCAGAAGGCGTAGGAGAAATAGTCGCCGAAGAAGTAGGGCCAGAACACGCCGCCAGCCCAAAAGCGCCTGAAGCCGCGATGGCGCCAATCATGCCCGCCCCACTTCGCGTTCGCAAATGCGTTGCGGCCTCTGAAATTGGCGCGAGTGGCACGCAGATTGGCGTTATGGCCTGCGAGGTTCGCCAGGCGGTTAGCCCTAGCATTCCTCGCGAAGCGCTGGGCTGCTAGGCGATTTCCTGCGACGCGGTTTTGGGCAAAATGGTGGTTGGTAAAGTGCCTGCCAGTTGCGGTTCGCGTGTGGAAATGGCTGCTGCGCGCGAAATGCGTAACGTGCCCGCGGGCGAAGGCATGGTGGCCGCCAAAAGAGCGGCCGAAATGCGTGCCCCCGAAGCTGCGGATTCCGCCGAAGCTGTGCATGCCTCCGAAGCCGTGCATGCCGCCGAAGCTATGCATGCCACCGAATCCACCGCCCCCGCGCATGCCGCCGAACCCGCCGCCGCCGCCACGGAACGCAAGAACTTCCGCCGGAACTAAGATAAGGCCCCCGAGAGCCAGGCAACTGGCTGCTATCACCCAAAAGCGCCTAAGCATTTCTGCCTCCAAAAACGCACTAGATGCAGATTCAAGGCAAGATGGGGGTGACAGTTCCATTTGAGACAATTTTATTGCAGTCCCCCGGATCCGCTTGATTGCTTCCCTCCAGCTGCCGCGAAAGACGCCCTCATCCCGTTCTTCTGCCCGCAAGCTGGCCTTGGCGAGCTTGCGGTGCGAGAGACAGAGCAATACCAGATCCGTTCGATCGCTTCCGCAGCGTCATTGCGACGGCGAGCGAAGCGCGGCCGGAAGCAATCCAGATACAAGTCACGGATATTGCTTCTGGACGCCCGCGGCGGCAAGGGCCGCCTCGCGATGACGGTGGCGGAAGTATTCCAGCGGATCCGGTGTGAGGGGGCTTTCCTAAGCAGCGTCGCCTGCGTTGACGGGCCTTTTTTGCTGCCGGAACCACTCGTTATAAAGAGCAACGGCTACTCCAGCGGCGGATTGCAGCAAAGCGACAAACTCGGCCGCCGGTTTGAACGAGCCGCTATGGCTTGGATCGAGCAGAACGGCAAGCTCCAGCACCGCCGATCTGTGTGGCGCGCTTAAGCCCCTCAGCACGCGTTCATCGCCGCGATCTCGATGCGCCTGCCTTCGCTAAAAGGAAGCCGCCCGTCCGGGCTCGAACGCACCTCCGACCTCAAATAGTTGACGCAGCCGATATTCGAAAGACTGCAGACGCAAGAGGTCAGCCGGTCGAGCGCCTCCGCCTCATCGTCGGTACAGGGCCCGATCGAGCGCCGTCAGGCGGCGGCGCAAGCGAGCGCACGCGAACCGGCTCCGGCTTGGTCGGCTGCTTCCTCGATGATGGCGCGCCGGACCGCAAGCGGCGTCAGCAGCGTCCGCGTCCGATGCCGCGCCACAGTGGGTGCACCGGGAGGTGTTAGCACATCGCGCGTAAAGGGCGTGTGCTGGCGGCGATGCTCGTTCGGAGCCTCGGCGAGTTCAGGCCTTGGCTGCTTCTTTTGTGTCTCTTGCCCTAGCGGCCATGGGGCGCCTCCGGTTCGAAAGCTTTGGCTAAGTGATGGCGGCAATAAGAGGCGCGGCCGAATCTCGGGGCGCCGCAAAAGGCGAAATCCTGCTTCGAAGGATCGCCGAGCGGCCAGCGGCAGGCGCCGTCGGGGAGAATGGCGAGTGCCGCCGCTCCATAGACGGCGGATGGCCCCGCGGTAGAGCGGCGAACGGCAAACCCCAAGCCCCTCGGGGGCGTTTTCCTTTTTGTTGTACTGCCGGATCGCGCGAAGGCTGATGCCGTTGCGGCGCAAGGCGGAGCGCAGCGCCTTCGGATTGACGCCAAGCGTGTGTGCGATGTCGTTCGTGCGGAGCATTGCCAGCGCGGTGACAATTTCGGTGAGCTCTCCCTGTCGTCCATCGCCGGCGGCCCTCACTATTAGGCGGCGGAATCGCAGGAGCGAGACGCAAGATGTGGTGGTGTGGTGCGAGGTGTGAGAAGAATGGTGCAACACGGATTGTCTCGCTGACGCTGAACTGGTTAACTGTCTGTGGAAAAAACACGATTGTGAAGAGAGATTCCACGGAACAATTGCGATAGCTACACGAAACGGGTAAACGAAACTCCTCAATTTTACCTAAATTCGCGAAAAAAAGTGGATGGTCTTAACGCAACCTGACGCGGCCCTATCTAGGTCAGAAACCCCTTGAAGATGCAACGCGTTCTGGCGTTTGCATGCGCGGCCGTGCCGGCTTGGCAGGATCGATTAATGTGGCGATGCGATCACAAAAATGCTCGACAAACTAATTATTTTTCCCCAGAACAAGGATTGAGGGCATTTTCATCGGTCGTTTATCTCCTGGCGGGAAAGTAGTTACACGGGCCGTGTAGACTGGGGCTTCATTCTTATGCGGGATTGGACGGCTGAAGAAATTAGATCCATTGCAGAGCGCCTCCGCCGCGCGCGCATACATGCGGGATTTGAGCGGGCGACGGAGGCTGTCCGGAAGTTCGGCTGGAACTACAGCCGCTACATGAACTACGAGAACGGCGAGCGCGCGATCCCGCCGAAACAGGCCATCCTGTTCGCTTCCGCGTTCGGCGTAACTGTCGATTATATTTATTTTGGAAAAGGTGATGGTTTAAATCAAATCGAAAGGACTTTACCTTTAACGTCCAGAATTGTGCGGCGTATCCCCCTTGTGGGGGTCGAAAATGTAACGGAACTTCAACGTATTGCTTCCGGGCTTGAGCCTATGCTTGCTGCAACGATTCCAGTTTCCATCGATGAGACGCTCCCAGAGCGCGCCATCTTCATCGAAATCAACGATAAATCGATGTCCAACGCGAACGAGCCCATATCGTTCGAGCCGGGCGACAAGGCCATGATCGACCTCGATGCGGTGCCGGCACCAGCCGATTTCGTGCTGGCGCTTGTACCCGAGGAGCACTCGGCGCTGTTCCGGCTCTACCGCGAGGTGGGGCGGGCCGGGGACGGATCGATGATCGCCGATCTCGTACCGCTTAACGCGAACTTCCGGACTGTGCGGATTTCCAATTCGGGCTCGGCGCAGGTCATCGGCGTGTGCCGGCGCATCCATAGGATTGTCGAGCTAGCGCCGTCTCCCCGCCGTTTGCGGCCGGTCTGAACCTCAAAATTGCGTTAGAGCCTATCCGCTTTTGATGGAATCAAAAGCGGGGCTCTAAGTCTTTGTTTAGCCGTGCGTCTTATCGGAAAAACCGCTCACACCTCCGGGTCAAGCCCGAAGGCATGCTTTTTCCGGACGCACTCTAGCCCTTCCCCTCAGGGCCGCTCCCTGCCTATCTATTGTCTGCCAGCGGTACTGGCGGAAACGGAAAGGATTGCCATGGAGATGCGTAAATTGGGCCGCCAGGGACTGGAGGTCAGCGCGCTGGGGCTCGGCTGCATGGGAATGAGCTTTGCTTACAGCGGGCGCGAAGACGAGGCGGAATCCATCGCCACGATCCATCGCGCGCTTGAGCTCGGCGTAACCTTCCTCGACACCGCGGAAATCTACGGCCCCTTCGCGAACGAGATCCTGGTTGGCAAGGCCATCGCCGGAAAGTGCCAGCAGGTGACGGTCGCAACCAAGTTCGGCTTCAAGATTGGCGCGCGGCGGGCCAGGAACCGACAGCAGGCCGGAGCACGTAAGAGAGGTGTGCGACGCGTCGCTCAAGAGGCTCGGGCTCGATACCATCGATCTCTTCTATCAGCATCGGGTCGACCCGGCCGTGCCCATCGAGGAGACCGTAGGCGCCATGGCCGGCCTGGTGCAGGAAGGCAAGGTGCGCTATCTGGGCCTTTCCGAGGCGTCGGCCAAAACGCTGCGGCGCGCGCATGCAGTGCACCCGATCAGCGCGCTGCAAAGCGAATATTCTTTGTGGGAGCGCGGGGTCGAGGAGGAAATCCTGCCCGTGTGCCGTGAGCTTGGCATCGGTTTCGTACCTTATAGCCCGCTCGGGCGCGGCTTCCTCACGGGCGCTGCCAAACGCGCCGAGGACTATCCGCAAGACGATTTCAGGCGCATGCAGCCGCGCTTTCAGGGCGAAAATTTCGACCGCAATATGAAAATCGTGGCGGCCGTCCAGGCGGTTGCGAGTGCCAAGGGTGCCAAGCCTGGCCAAATCGCACTTGCCTGGCTGCTCGCTCAAGGCCCCGATATCGTGCCAATTCCCGGCACCAAGCGGCGCAGTTATTTGGAGGAGAATGTTGGCGCGTTGGCGATCGAACTGTCGCCGGAGGACCTCGAAGCACTGGAGGCAGCGGCTCCACGCGGCGCGGCGGCCGGCGAGCGCTACGCGGAACGGATGATGGCGCTTCTCGACCGCTGAGGATGAGTCATAGGGCATCACCCCTCACCCCAGCCCTCTCCCCCTGGGAGAGGGGTTCGCCCGCAGCCGTTGAGAAGGCGTCTCCTCTCCCATTGGGAGAGGGACAGGGTGAGGGGTGATGCGCGTTTTGCGGATCGTGACTCCGGGTACTAGGGGGGCTTGAGCGGCCGCGGGGGGCGGTAGGGCTCGCAAGCTTCGCGCGCGGGTGCCATGTAAGCCTGATGGCGAAGGTCCAGGAGAGGCCGGCGATGCGGATCGATCTGAATGCGGACATGGGCGAAGGCTTCGGCGCCTATCGAATGGGGCACGACGGCGAGCTGCTTGGCATCGTAACCTCCGCGAATGTGGCCTGCGGATTCCACGCGGGCGACGCCACCATCATGCACGGACTCGCCATGCGCGCGGCAGAGCTCGGCGTTGGCCTCGGCGCGCACCCCGGTTTCGGCGACCTCTGGGGCTTCGGCCGGCGGCCCATCGCGATGGACGCGCGCGATCTCGAATATCTCGTGGCCTATCAAATCGGCGCCATGCAGGCGTTTGCGGCGTATTCGGGCGCACCGCTCCGCCATGTGAAGGCGCATGGCGCGCTTTATAATATGGCCGCGAAGGACGAGGCTTACGCAGGCGCCATCGCGCGCGCAGTCAAGGCCGCGGGGCCGGGCCTAATCCTGGTTGGACTGCCCGGATCGGAGCTGCAAAAAGCGGCGGAACGGTGCGGCCTGCGCTTTGCGCGGGAGGGGTTTTGCGACCGCCTATATGTGGATTGCAGTACCCTTGTGCCGCGCTCGATGGCAGGTTCGGTGATCGGCGATCCCGATGCTGCCGCGTCCCAAGCCCTTAGCCTTGCACGGGACAAGGAGATCGTCACCGCAAGCGGCACCCGGTTGAAGCTGGAAGTGGATACGCTTTGCGTCCATGGCGACGAGCCGGGAGCCGTAGAGGTGGCGCGCGCGGTTAGAAACGCGCTTCAAGCCGCCGGTATCGCGCTCGCGCCGATGCTGCAAAGTTCTGCGGCATCCTGACTTAGAGTGCGTCCGGAAAAAGCATGCCTTCGGGCTTGACCCGGAGGTGTGAGCGGTTTTTCCGAGAAGACGCACGGTTAAACGAAGACCTACGTGGTGCTGCTGGGGATCAGCCGTGCTTTCGATAGACTGCCAGCAATTCCGTTGAAGATATCGCTCAAGGCGGATTGAGCGTTAACCGACACGCAGACCGATGGGGCGTCGGAATAGAACTTCGTCTCATCGGAGGCAATCTGTTGCAATGCGGCGCACGCGGAGATAGGCGGCGTGTCTGTTGCGCAGCTGCCTGACGAACTTGTCGAGGCCCCGTAGGCAATTGAGTAAACCCAGGTTCCTGCGTTCGTGGCCGCCTGGGCGGCAGTTATCGCCTGGTGGCATTGCTTCGAAGCTTTACCAGACCCCACATCGCCAGACGAAGCGCTCGCGTCGCCGTCGGTGAGGATGATTATTACATTCTGCTGGGCCGCCTGCCGGCTGGCCGCGAGGGCGGTTTGGGCAGCGGCGATGACGTCCGCGTAGTAGGTTCCAACACCACCCACGGCTATCAAACCCGCGCAACTGGATCCTCCTGCCCCAACCGCTTTCGAGAGGTTGGAGCTGGTATTCAGACCGGCGGCCGGCGGCGAACCGGTGCGGTAATCGGCAGATGACGAAACGATCCCGTACACCGGACTCGCATTGTACGCCGCAATCTTTGGTGAGGTTCCGGATGAACAATCGTATTCCGATGGGACCTGGCTCGTATTTGTCAGGCCTGGAAACACCATCAAGCTGACTTGGTCCACCGACGGCGCGAGCTGGCCGAGAAGAACCTGGATCCCGTGGAGCGCACAGTCGAGCCTCGATGGATTCACTTTCCCTGTGCCCGTGCACGATTGGTCGGCATCGTTCATCGAGGCCGTTGTGTCGAGGATCAGCATTACATTGAGTGGAGGTGGGCCGCTGCCCTGCGGGATCGCGGCCGCTACTGCCTGGATTTTCACGCTTGGGACGCCGAGCACAACCCCGAAGATTGTCGGCACGACCGCGGTTTGCGTCACCTGAATAGCGTTTGCAGCGGCTTGGGAACCGTAGGTGTTGCAGGGAATTGCCCCACTTGTCAGATTTTCCACGGTAGTAAGGCAGCGCAGCGTAGCTGTCGCCGTCACCGTCACTGCCGGCGAGGAAAGAGCGTTTTTGCCTCCCGCCTGAGCGCTATAGGAAATCGCCACTGAACTTGCTGTCCCGGCTGTGATGTACCGCGCTCCCGCAATCGCCGCTATATTGGTGGAGGCTTGAAGACTGTTCCTGATGTAAATGAGAAAGCCCACGTCAATCGAAATCGCGAGGAAACCCAACAGCATGAGCATCGATAGCCCTACGATGACGGCAACGACGCCGCGCCGTTCGCTGGCGAGCAGGTGAAAAAAAGAGCCAATATCCCGTTTCATTGCACAAGCGCCGTCATCGATGACTTCAGAGGACAAAACTGGGCGCTATTTATCCCGATCCATTGTAAGGTCGCCGCGGAGAAGACCAACGGGCAAGGATAGGTCACTGTTACCGTCGCCGGTATCCCTCCTTGCCCAAACGCCGTCAGGCAAGCGGCGTCGCTCGTGCAGACTGTGCCATTGACAGATGTGGTAATCGTCAAATTCGCTGCGGTCAGGGAACCCGCCGCGCTCTGAACCGCGGTCACAGCCGAGCTATAAGGTGAGGTGAACGAGCGGCCTTGCGAAAACAGCAGCGCCCCTGCGGCGGTGGCGTTCGTCAAAACGGTTATGTTATTGAAAAGCATCCCAAATTGGACCACCCCCATTATCATGGCGAGTAGGAGAGGAGCGACCATCGCAAACTCTAACGCCGCGGTCCCAGCCCTATGTTTCGCAGGGCGGCAGTAGCGGCGCACCATCGCGTAGTATTCCGCGGCGCAAAAACACCGTTGGCAAAAAATCATAGCTTTGCCCACATCGATAATTAACTGATGCCGTTCAATACGTGGCTCTAGATAGCGCAGTAACCTTGAGCCAGGCTGATTCTCTGAGAGGATCCATCGGCGGCGGCGGGCTACAGGGCGCGTGCCGGTATACCGGCGAACAGGTGCAGGCGCGGCCGCGAGCGGGCTGGAGCGCCTCGACGAGCACAAAAAGCCCGGCCACGGGGCAATCCTACACAGAATTGATGGCGAGGATTAGATTCTGTAACGGATGTTTGGCTGAAAGCCTCGAATAGGGTCGTGACCATGGGAGAGGACTGTCCTTTTTGCCGTCCCAGCGCGGGTGTATTTCAAAACACCCTCGCCTTTGCGCTCTTCGACAGTTCCCCGGTGACGCAGGGACATCTGCTTCTTATCCCCCGGCGCCACGTCGCCGATTGGTTCGAAACAACGGGCGATGAGCGGCGCGACCTACTAGCCCTCGCAGACGAAGCGCGCGCCTGGTTGATTCAGGAGCACCATCCGGACGGTTTCAATCTCGGGGTTAATGTTGGCGAGGCGGCCGGCCAAACGGTATTTCACGTCCACCTCCATCTGATCCCGCGCTATAAGGGCGATGCCGCCAATCCAAGAGGCGGCGTTCGCGGCGTGATACCTTCCCGGCAGAACTATTAAGCGTCGATATTTGCCGCAGAGGTGGCGCGCGCGGTTAGAGACGCGCCTCAAGCCGCCGGCATCGCGCTCGCGCCGATGCTGCAAACCGCCGCGGCAGGCTTTTTGAATTTTTCAGCAGACTGCACACTTTTTCCGGACGCACTCTAAGCAAACATTCGTTGACCGCCCACCGAATGTTTGCGTAGTGTCCTTTGTTTTCGCAGAGTTCGTCCAACATGCCTTGGCATGTTGGAGCACTTTGAGTGGCGCATCTGCGCGAAGCGCATGCGCCGCCCAAAACCGGTGGCCACTTTTGGGAAACTCTGCTTAGCTTCGCTTACAGTCAATTCCGATGGCAGCTTCGAGATGGCCGTTCTCGATCTTCCTCCCGATCAGAACATTGTGACTTGCTCTTTGTCATCGCTCTGGCCATGAAGGTGGATCAGCTTTTAAGCATCCATGAACCTTGTTTACGGAACAGGAAAAAAGCTGAACACGATCGGAAAAAAAACATGGCGAGCGAAGGCAAGTGCCCGGTACGTAAGGCTGCTGAGGTCCATTCGAACCGCGACTGGTGGCCGGACCAGTTGAACCTGAATGTTCTCCATCAGCACTCTCCCCTGTCCAATCCCATGGGCAAGGGATTCGACTACGCGGAGGAATTCAAGAGCCTCGACCTCGATTCCGTGATTAAGGACCTTCGCGCCTTGATGACGAACTTGCAGGAGTGGTGGCCGGCCGACTTCGGCCACTACGGGGGCCTGTTCATCCGCATGGCGTGGCACAGCGCGGGCACGTACCGCATCGGCGACGGCCGCGGCGGCGCCAGCGCCGGCCAGCAGCGGTTCGCCCCGCTCAATAGCTGGCCGGACAACGCGAACCTCGACAAGGCGCGCCGGCTGCTGTGGCCGGTCAAGCAAAAATACGGCCGGAAAATCTCCTGGGCAGACCTCATGAATTCTTGCCGGCAACGTTGCCCTTAAGTCGATGGGCTTCAAGACCTTCGGTTTCGGCGGCGGGCGCGAGGATAGCTGGGAGCCCGAAGAAGACATTTACTGGGGCCCCGAAGGCAAGTGGCTGGCGGACGAGCGCTACTCCGGCGAGCGCGATCTTCAGAATCCTCTCGCCGCCGTGCAGATGGGTCTGATCTACGTGAATCCGGAAGGGCCAAACGGAAACCCCGATCCGCTCGCTGCGGCGAAGGATATTCGCGAAACGTTCGCGCGGATGGCGATGAACGATGAAGAAACGGTCGCCCTGATTGCTGGCGGTCACACCTTCGGCAAGACCCACGGCGCAGGCGATGCGACGCTGGTGGGACCCGAGCCCGAAGCGGCCCCCATAGAGGCGCAGGGCTTGGGCTGGATCAGCCGCTATGGCTCCGGCAAAGGCGGCGACGCGATCACCGGCGGCCCCGAAGTCACCTGGTCGCAGACGCCAACGAAGTGGAGTAACCACTTCTTCGAGAACCTGTTCAACAACGAATGGGAACTCACGAAGAGCCCGGCCGGCGCCTATCAGTGGAAGGCGAAAGGGGCTGCGGCCACCATTCCGGATGCTCACGACCCATCCAAGCGGCACGAGCCAACCATGCTGACCACGGACCTCTCGCTGCGGTTCGATCCGGTATACGAGAAGATCTCAAGGCGCTTCTACGAGAATCCGGATCGGTTCGCAGACGCGTTTGCCCGCGCGTGGTACAAGCTCACGCACCGCGACATGGGGCCGCTCTCGCGGTACCTCGGCGCGCTCATTCCTGCCGAGCCCCAGCTGTGGCAGGACCCGGTTCCCCCGGTGGATCATCCTCTGATCGGGGAGCAGGACATTGCTGCTCTGAAGGCGAAAATCCTTGGCACTGGCCTGTCCATCCCCCAACTCGTCACGGCGGCCTGGGCGTCGGCGTCCACGTTCCGCGGCTCCGACAAGCGCGGAGGGGCGAACGGGGCGCGCATCCGCCTCGCGCCGCAAAAGGATTGGGAAGTCAACCGGCCGGCCGAACTGGCGAAGATCCTGCCGGCGCTGGAAGCGATCCAGAAGGATTTCAACAGCTCGCAGTCCGGCGGGAAGAAAGTCTCGCTTGCCGATCTGATCGTTCTGGGCGGCTGCGCAGCCGTCGAGGAAGCTGCGAAGAAGGCGGGGCACGGCGTGAAGGTTCCCTTCTCGCCGGGGCGCACGGACGCTTCGCAGGAGCAGACCGATGCGCACTCGTTCGCCGTCCTGGAGCCCATCGCAGACGGGTTCCGCAACTACCTCCGGAAGGGAGACCCGAGAGCGCCGGAGGAATTGCTGGTGGACCGGGCGCAGCTCTTAACGCTGACGGCCCCCGAGATGACGGTTCTCATCGGCGGCCTGCGCGCCCTTGGCGCCAACTTCGGGAAGTCCGCACACGGCGTCTTCACCAAACGGCCGGAGACGCTGACCAACGACTTCTTCGTGAACCTGCTCGGCATGAACACGAAGTGGGAGGCGTCCTCTACATCCGAAGGCGTGTTCGAGGGGCGCGATCGCGGCACCGGCGAACTCAAGTGGACCGCCACCCGCGCCGACCTCATCTTCGGTTCGAACTCCCAGCTCCGGGCCATCGCGGAGGTCTATGCCTGTGACGACTCGCAGCAGGTGTTTCGTGCGTGACTTTGTGGCTGCGTGGAACAAGGTGATAAATCTCGACCGCTTCGACCTTGCCTAATCTCAGCGAGGGCTCGGGGTAATTCCCCGGGCCTACCTTATAGGCGCCTCACTCTGTCCCAGCACGCTCGCCGAGGCGAGCTTGCCGGGAGAAGGACAGGATGAGGGGCGATTCGTGACACCGTCCATTTCAACCCCCTCAACTCCGGCCCTCAACGTCGTCGCGAGGCTCTTGAGCGCCGCGGGCGTCCAGGGCAACCCCGCAAACTCCACCTTAACGAACCGTTCGTTTCGCGTAGGCGCCTACTATAGTTAATCCGCGTATAGTAAACGCACGCCCGGTATATTTTCCGCCGCCGTCTTTCTGCGAATCTTTTCCCGCTTTAGGTCGATTTCTGCGACTCCAAAATCCTATTAAATATACGGACAGTTTTAATCTTAACCATGAAACGGCGCATTTTGCGCGGGCAAGCAGTGCGATGCAAGTTATGTTTCGCGTGTCTTATCAAGGCGTTAGTGGGTGTCTTAATAATTTGAAAAGATATTGCTGCTATCATGGCTCCTAAAGAGAACCAGATGGATTGCGCGATGTCCTGCAAGAAAACCGCAAGAATAAGGTTAACGATTACCCTATGTTCCTGCCATGCGTCATTGCAAAGGGCATCGCCTTGAACCGAACCAGGACCGCAAACGCCGGGGACTTTGGCGTCTGGCGTTACGCGCGGGAGATGGCGCGGCGCAGCATTGAAAGCCGCATCGCGCCGGTAATCTGCGCCGCCACGGCGTAGGCAACGAGGCCCGCGGCAACGAGCGCGCCGAGTGCCGCCACATGTATCACGGCGCCCTTGCCGTCCTCGAAGAAGCGGGCGAGTCCGAGATTGGCCGCATAAAGAGCCGCGCCCATCATGGCGCTCGCCAGCACCAGAAGTGGCGCACGCCGGGCCAGTGCCGCGTCGAAGCGGAAATGCCCGCGCCGTATGAGGGTGAAGGCGAGCTGAAGGGCGTTCGTCCAGCCGGAAAGCGAGGTTGCAATCGCGATGCCCACATGGCCCAGCATCGGGAACAGGATGAGAGAGCCGGCGATATTCACCGCGACCGAAACGCCCGCGAACCACATCGGCGTTGCGGTGTCCTCCCGCGCGAAAAAGCCCGGCAGGAACACCTTGTTCATGACATAGGCGGGCAGGCCGCAGGCGTAAGCGGCGAGTGCGATGGAGACTTGGATCGTGTCCGAAGCGGTGAACGAGCCATGCTGGAACAGCACCTGGACGATAGGCTTGGGTATCACGACCAGGGCAACGGTGGCGGGCAGCGTGAGCATGAGGGCGAATTCGAGGCTACGATTCTGGCTCGCCATGGCGCCCGCTTCGTCGTGGTCGGCAAGGTGGCGCGTCAGCGTGGGCAGCAGCACAACGCCGATGGCGATGCCCACCATGCCAAGCGGCAGCTGGTTGATCCGGTCGGCATAATAGAGGAACGACACTGCGCTCGCCTGCAGCGAGGCGATCGTGGTGCCGATGAAGAGGTTCACTTGATTGATGCCGCCGGTGATGACGCCGGGCACGGCAAGAACGAGCAGCCGGCGGGTGCTGGGCGTCAGCCGCGGCCGGCGGAAGCCCAAATCCATGCCAACCTGGCGCGCGGCATAGGCCACGTAAGCAAGCTGCGCGAAGCCCGCAATGGTTACACCCCAAGCCTGGATGACACCCGCCTCCGGCTGACTGTAAAAGCCGGCAGCGGCGGCGAACAGCGTCACCGCGATCAAAACGAGATTGAGCAGGATGGGTGTGGCTGCGGGCGCGCTGAACTTACCGAGCGCGTTCAAAATGCCCGCCGTAAGCGCCACGAACGCCATGCAAGCGAGATATGGGAATGTGATGCGCGTGAGAAAAACGGCGAGCCGGAACTTCTCGCCCTCGAAGCCCATCGCCAGGCCCCTCACGAGATCGGGCATGAAGATTTCCGCCACGATTGTGGTCGCGATCACGCCAACGAGCAAAATCGCGAGCGCCTCCTCCGCGAAGGTACGCGCGCTCTCCTGGCCCTCGGCGCGAAGCCGCTTCGTGAACATGGGCACGAAGGCCGAGTTGAACGCGCCTTCGGCGAACAGCGCCCGGAACAGGTTCGGGAAGCGGAACGAGACGAAAAAGGCGTCGGCCACCCAGCCCGTGCCCATGACCGCCGCGAGCAGCACGTCGCGCAGGAATCCGAAGACCCGGCTCAATGCCGTCAGGCCGCCAACCGTGAGGAAACCGCGATAAAGGCTCATATCAAATCCGGTTGAAGCTTTCCGCGCCCGTCATCCCGGAAGCCGCTTGCGGCTATCCGGGATCGTAACAGGCGCCGGCGTTTGTAACGATCCCGGATAATGCCTCCGGCATTTCCGGGATGACGCCGCTGAGCGAACCAATCAACCGGATTCCGTGTCATGCATCACCGGAAATGCGTTTGCGCGAAGCTATGGGCAAGGTTTGCGGCGGTGGCAAGCATGGTGTTTTGCTTTCGGGCGGGGAAGGCCGTTAGGGGCGAACTTGGCCGACTTGTCTATCAGCAGCTTCGCATAGGGGTGAAACTATGGCGCGATTTGGAAAGTCCCGCCGCAGTTGGCCAGGCTGGCGTCAGCGGATCGGCGCGAGCAGATTGCAGCTTTGCCCGGTTTGGACGCAGTTTTCGCGCTTCTTGCACTTTATGTCCCGCGAGCGGGTGCATTCGGCCACCTTGCCGCCAATGCATCTGGTGAAGCGCGTGCTATCCGGCAGGCAAACGCCGGCAAGAGCGAGATGGACAGTATCGGCGGCAAACCCCGCTGCCAAAAGCACGGTGACTGTCAGGATTCGCAGCGCGCTTTGCATGGTGTTCGCCTACTTGCCTGGCAGCGGCCACGGTATGGAGGAGCCGAGTTGCTTGGCTTTGTCATAGTCGGCGTGCAACTGCCGCGTCAGATCGGCAAGCTGGGGGTAATCGGCGGGCAAGTGACCGGCAATGCAGGCCCCGAGGCAGACTTTCGCTTGGAATGCGGCCCGTTCGGCTGCCGGGCGGTCGTGGAACGACATATTAGCGTATTTGTCCACGCAGAGGAATTGGCAGAACCCCCGGATGTGGCCAAACGCCGATTGCCTTTGCGCTTCGGTCCATTGACTATAGGGCGCCTTAGGCAACCCGGAGATGGGCGCTTTGACCGCGTATGCGTTGACCTCGGCCTCAGGCGATTGCGCCATCGCGGGCGCACAAAATGCAGCACCAAAAACCGTAACCGTGAACCAAACCAAGCGTCTGTACGACAACATTCTCGCATCCCCCGTCAAGGCCCGACTTTGCTGCGGGATTAGAGCCCCGCTTTCGATAGAATCAAAAGCGGGGCTCTAGGTCTTTGTTTTGCCGTGCGTCTTACCGGAAAACCGCTTCGCACCTACGGGTCAAGCCCGAAGGCATGCCTTTCCGGACGCACTCTAAGGAATCGCCAAGTGCCGCAGCAATTTGAAGCCTTCGCTCAAGCCCTCGTATACCAAAAGCGCCTTTTCGGCCTTTTTGCGCCAAAAGGCCCAGCTTTGCCACATTTCTTGCCTTGCACGAGCCCCAATTCTGCCGCCACTCTCAGGACCCAATATACAATGCACAATCACAGTCAGGTTCGCGCTATGTTCTTAATCCTGCGTATTTTCTTTGCTGCATTCGTTACCGCCGCCTTCGCCGCTGGCGCCTCCGCCGGGCAGGTAGCACCTCCGGTCGACGACTTCATCGTGAGCGAGGCGCAAGCCTTCGAAAACACGCTTGTGACGACGTGGTCCACCAAGGGCAAGGATGCCAAGGGCTGGCTCGCGGAAGGCAAGAAAGCGAGCACAGCAGAGGATCACAGGGCCGCGACCGGCTATTACGCCTCGGCCGCGCTTCTCGACAAGCATAATGCCGCTACCTGGCTCGAGCTCGCGCGCGAATATCTCGCCATCGAGACGGAAAAATATGGGGAAAAGCAAGCCTTCGCGCGCAACGCCGGCTCCTCGGCCTATTTAGCCTACACCCGCACCAAAGTGCCCGCGGATCAGGCGGCGGCGCTCGCGGTCCTGGCCGAAAGCCTTGGGCTTCGCGACCAATGGCGGCCGGCGCTCAGGATTTACAAGATGAGCTTGGCACTCGCCGCGGACGAGGACGTCCAGAAGGCTTACGGCGAAGCCTTCAACGAGCACGGCTTCCGGATGCTCAACTACACGTCCGACAACGAGTTCGAACGCCCCGCGGATTTGCGTACAATTTTCGGACAACCTCGCCAAGGGCCACGTGGATTTCGCAAATTACGTGACGGTCAACGGCGAGAAGCCCGCATCGGTTCGCGCGCAGAACGCTCAGCTTTGCGTGGAAGAGCTGCTGCATGGCAAGCGCTATGAAGTGAAGGTGCGGAGCGGCATTCCCTCGACCGAGGGCGATCTCTTGCCCAACCCCATTGAGCTGACCGTCTATATCCGCGACCGCTCGCCTTCGGTGCGCATCTCGGGCCGCAATTACGTGCTGCCGCGCATCGGCCAGCAGGGCATCCCCATCGTGACCATCAATACCAAGCTGGTGAAGGCATCGATCTACCGCATCGGCGACCGCAGGCTTGCGGCTGAGGTACTGGACGGCGATTTCGAGCGGCAGCTCCAGGCCTACGAGCTGAAGCAGATCGCGGATCAAAAGGGCGAGAAGCTGTGGTCCGGCGAGATGCCGGTCACCTCCAAGCTCAACGAGGAGGTCACGACCGCTTTCCCGGTCGATACGCTGCTGCCAAACCTCAAGCCCGGGCTTTATGTCATCGCGGCGAGTCCCGCCGATGAAAACGCGAAGCCTTCGGAAGACGCCGATAGCGACGCCGAGGACTACAGCACGAAGGCGACGCAATGGTTCGTCGTTTCCGATCTTGGCCTCACCGCGTTCTCGGGCGCCGATGGCGTGCATGTCTATGTGCGCTCGCTCGCTACCGCCCTGCCAGTACCGGATACGGAAATCCGCCTTGTCGCGCGCAACAACGAAGTGCTGGGCACCGCCAAGACTAACGAAGAGGGCGCGGCGGTGTTCGAGGCTGGGCTCTCGCACGGTACAGGCGGATTGGCGCCGGCACTCGTTGTCGCGCGCGGCGCGGACAACGATTACGGCTTCCTCGACATCACCAAGCAGGCTTTCGACTTGTCGGATCGCGGCGTAGGCGGGCGCACGCCTCCAGGGCCGCTCGATGCGATGGTGTTCACGGAGCGCGGCGTCTACCGGCCCGGCGAGACTGTCTATGCGACAGCACTTTTGCGCGACGCGGCGGCCAATGCTGTTCCGCAGACGCCACTCATCCTCAAGCTCTACCGGCCGGATGGCGTGGAAGCCAGGCGTGAGGTGCTCGCAGACCAGGGTAACGGCGGCCGGAGCTGGCAGATTGCCCTGCCTGAGACGGCGATGACGGGCTCGTGGCGTCTTTCCGCCTTCGCCGATCCCAAAGGCGCGTCCCTCTATGAGAAAACCTTCCTCGTCGAGGATTACGTCCCCGAGCGGCTGGAAATGAAGCTCAACGCCTCGCAGCCAACGATATCTGCCGCCGTACCGGGCGTGATCGATCTTTCGAGCCGCTACCTCTACGGAGCACCTGCCGCCAACCTCGGCCTCGAGGGCGAGATTACGGTTTCCGCCACGGATGAGCCGGACGGGTTCCCAGGCTTCCATGCCGGCCAGCAGGACGAGAAATTCACCACCGTCCGCAAGGACCTCGAAGCGCTGCCGAATACCGATGCAACGGGTGCCGCATCGCTATCCATAGCACTGCCCGAGTTGCCCCAAACCTCGAAGCCGCTCAAAGCGGATGTGACGATCCGGCTGCGCGAGCCGAGCGGACGCGCGCTGGCCGATAAGGCCGGGATGAAGGTCAACACCGGAAAGAGCTTTATCGGCGTGAAGCCGCTGTTCGATGGCTCCGTGGAGGACGGCGCCCAAGCCGGGTTCGAAGTCGTGGGCGTGGGCCCGGACGGCAAACAAACCGCGCTCGATGGCGTCAAATGGGAGATCCAGCGGATCGAAAGCCAGTTCCAATGGTATTTTCGCGACAATCGCTGGTCTTACGAGCTTGTGACCTACGAGAGCCGGGCCGCGGGCGGCACAGTGGACATTCCGGCTTCGGGCAGGGCCAAGATCGAAGTGCCGGTGAAGCCGGCAGCTACCGGCTCGATGTCTCATCGGCAACGGCGCAGGGACCTTCCACCAGCCTGACGTTCTACGCGGGGTGGTATGGATCGGAGGCGTCGGACACGCCAGAAATCTTGAACTTGGCACTCGACCGCGCCTCGTACCGGCCTGGCGACGAGCTGAAAGTCCAGGTCCAGCCGCGCATGGCAGGCGAAGTTCTGGTCGCAATCGTGAGCGACCGCGTGCTTGCGACGCAAACGATCAAGGCCGGCGCGTCCGGCGGAACGGCGAGCTTCAAGGCCGATCCGTCCTGGGGGCCTGGCGCCTATGCAACCGCAATCGCCTACAGGCCTATGGATAGCGCTGCAAAGCGCATGCCGAGCCGGGCGGTGGGAGCGAAATGGATCCCGCTCGACACCAAGCCGCGCACCTTATCCGTAGCGCTCGACACGCCGCCTGCTGTGCGCCCCGCCGGCCCGGTCACGGTATCGGCCAGCGTGTCCGGCCTCGACGCGGGCGAGAACGCGACCCTCGTCATATCCGGCGTCGATCTCGGCATCCTGAACATCACGCACTATAAGACGCCGCAGCCCGGCGCGTACTTCTTTGCCCAGCGCCGCCTCGGCCTTGAGATGCGCGACCTCTACGGCAAGCTGATCGACGGCATGCAGGGCGTGCGCGGGGCGGTGCGCTCCGGCGGCGACGAAGGCGGCCTCGAGATGGCGGGGCGCCCTCTGGCGGAAGTGCCGCTGGCGCTCTATTCCGGCCCGGTGCAAGTCGATGCCAACGGCCGCGCGCAGGTGACGTTCACGCTGCCGGCCTTCAACGGCACGATGCGGCTTGCGGCTCAGGTTTGGTCCGGGGGCAAGCTCGGGCACGGCGAGAAGGATGTGATCGTGCGCGACACGGTGGTTGCGCAAGCGACCCCGCCCAAATTCCTGATGCTGGGCGACACCTCCACCCTGCACTTGAGCATCGAGAATGTCGAAGCGCCGGCCAGGGCCTATAAACTGACCGCGAAAGCCGATGGCGGCATCGAGGTCACGGGGCCGGCGGAGCGCGATCTGACGCTCGATCTCAACAAGCGCATCAGCCAGACCGTCGGCCTGAAAGGCGCCTCCGTTGGCGAGGGGCACGTTTCTTTCGCGCTCAATGGCCCTGGCGTCTCCATCGAGCGGAGCTACGCAATCCCGGTCGAGCCGCCGGCACCCGAATGTGCGCCGCCAGACGAACGAGGTTCTCGCGGCGTCCACCGGCTCGTTGCGGGTTGGGGCTGAGCTTATCCGCGATCTGGTTCCGGCATCCGCGAAAGTATCGGTAACAGCGAGCCGCACGGCTTCGTTCGACGTTCCCGGCCTGCTTCTCGGCCTCGACCGCTACCCCTTCGGCTGCGCCGAGCAGACTACGAGCCGCGCCCTTCCGCTACTCTATTACGATGAGGTGGCTTCGCGCGCGCATCTGAGCAAAGAACCGAAGGCCAAGCCGGCCATCGAGAAAGCGATTGCGCGCCTTTACGAAATGCAATCCTCGTCCGGCGGCTTCGGGCTTTGGGGACCGTCTTACGAGGACCTTTGGCTGACCGCCTACGTGGCCGATTTCCTGACCCGCGCCAAGGAGAAGGGTTTCGCCGTGCGCGAGCCGAACTACGAGCTGGCGATCGACCGGCTGAAGAACGCGGTCAACAATGCGCGCGACTTCAAGTCCGGCGGGGAAACGCTGGCCTATTCGCTCTATGTGCTGGCCCGCTCCGGGCGCGGCGTGCTGGGCGATCTGCGCTACTACGCGGACACAAAGATCGATGCCTTCTCAACGCCCATCGCCAAGGCACAGCTCGCCGCCGGCCTTGCCATGCTCGGCGACAAGGAACGCTCGGCACTGACCTTCAACGCGGCACTCGCTTCGCTAGTAAAGCCCGACGCCCAAGTGCCGCTGGCAGGACGCGCCGATTACGGCACTGCACTTCGCGACGCAGCGGCGGTGCTGGCGCTGATGGGCGAAGGCGGTGCCAGCACGGCGCAGCTCCAGAAGGCGTTCGAGATCGTAACCGGGCTTAGGGCGCAGCAGAGCGAGACCACGACGCAGGAAAGCCTCTGGCTCTTGCTCGCCGCCCGCACGCTCGATGCCCAAAACAAGGACCTGGCGTTTGAGGTGAACGGCGCCGCCGTCAAGGGCGCCTTCCAGACCGTGCTGAGCGGCAGCGATCTCAGCGCCGCTTCGATCCCGGTTATCAACGTCAGCGCGATCCTGCCCAACGCCACATCGCAGAAATTTGAGACCGCGATGAGCCAGGAGCAATTCGCCAAGGAAGGGCTGGTCATCAAGAATGCGGGCCACGAAGCCGTCCCAGCCTCCGTTCTCGTCACGGGCGACGGGCTGCAGCCGGAACCGTCCGCCGAAAGCGGCTTCAAGATCGAGCGCAAGACCTACGCTCCCGATGGCCGCGAAATCGATTTCGGCAAGCTCAAGCAGAACGACCGCGTGGTCGTGGTCATGACGGTCACCGAAGTGGAACCCAAGGCCGGCCAGATCGTTGTCGAAGACAGGCTTCCGGCCGGCTTCGACATCGAGAACCCGGCGCTACTCAAGGGCACCGATTTGAAGAGCTTCTCGTGGCTGACCACGGCCTATTCGCCGGTCTTTTCCGCCTTCCGCGACGACCGCTTCGTCGCCGCGTACACGCTGGAGGGATCGCGCAAAGTCCCCGCGCAGGTCACCATGGCCTACGTCATGCGCGCGGTCACGCCCGGCACTTACACCCACGCCGGAGCGCGGGTGGAGGATATGTACCGGCCCGGACGCTTCGCGCGAACCGCCGGCGCCAAGGTCGAGATCGCCCCGGCGCAGTAAGATGGTCTCGATAGGTCACTCCCCTCATCCTGTCCTTCTCCCAGCAAGCTCGCCTTGGCGAGCTTGCCGCTCGAGTGTCCGCATCCGCAAGCGGATGCGGATGGGAGAAGGGACGCCTGAATGGCGCTTGGAGCGTGCAACAACGTCCCCTCTCCCATGGGGAGAGGGACAGGGTGAGGGGTGTAACGGATGAAGATTCGGCGTACCCTCTGGGCTTGCTCCCTCGCGGCCGCGCTTCTGCTGCTTATCCTCGCCGCATACAGCCTGAAGCTGTTCGAGCCGCTGCCGCTGGACGCGGCGGCTTCCTCCTCGCGCCTCGTACTCGACCGCGACGGGCACCTCCTGCGGGCATTCACAACGCCGGACGGGCGCTGGCGTTTGGGCGCGAAGCCGGAGGAGGTGAGCGCAACCTATCTTTCGCTGCTCATGGCCTTTGAGGACCGGCGCTTCTGGAAACATCCGGGCGTGGATCCGCTGGCGCTCGGACGGGCGGTACTGCAAACGGTTCGTTATGGGCGGCCCGTTTCCGGCGGCTCGACGCTCACCATGCAGGTCGCGCGCCTGCTGCGCGGATCGCCGACGCACTCGGTCTCCGCCAAGTTCCAGCAGATCGCGGACGCGGTGCGGCTTGAGGCAACGCTTTCGAAGCGCGAGATCCTGGCGCTCTATTTGAAGCTTGCCCCTTATGGCGGCAACCTCGAAGGCGTGCGCGCCGCGTCGCTCGCCTATTTCGGCAAGGAGCCGCACCGGCTCAGTATTGCCGAAGCTGCGCTACTGGTAGCGATCCCGCAGTCGCCGGAAATGCGCCGGCTCGACCGCGACGATGGGCGGGGCTATGCCGCTCTCCTGGAAGCGCGGAACCGGGTTATTCTGAGAGCCGCCGCCGCGCACGCCATCACGCTAGCGGACGCCAAGGCCGCGATCGCGCAGGCAGCGCCGCGTGGCAGGCGCGAATTTCCAGCCCTTGCCCCGCATCTCTCGGACCGGCTGATCGCGGCGATCCCGAACGAGCCCGCCATCCAGACCACCATCGACGGCAGGCTTCAGGAGGCTGCGGAGCAGATTACGCGGCGGAACGCGCAAAGCTTGGGCGAAAAGGTCTCCATCGCCGCGATGATTGTGAACAACCGCTCGGGCGAGGTGCTGGCTCACGTGGGCTCGGCGGGATATTTCGACGACACGCGGCTTGGCGCCATCGATATGACCGCAGCAATCCGCTCGCCGGGCTCGGCCCTCAAACCGTTCATCTACGGGCTCGCCTTTGAGGACGGCCTCGCACACCCCGAAACCCTGATCGAGGACCGGCCTGTGCGCTTCGACACCTACGCGCCGGTGAATTTCGACAATGCGTTCCACGGCACGGTGACGGTGCGGACGGCGCTGCAACTCTCGCTTAATGTGCCTGCGGTGAAGGTTCTGAACGAGGTGAGCCCGGTAAAGCTCGCGGCCCGCTTCCGGGACGCCGGCATGCCGTTCACCGTCCCGCGCAATTTGACCGTAGCGCTCGGCGGCGTCGGTCTAACCCTCGAAAATCTAACGGGGCTTTACGTTGCGCTCGCCCGCGGCGGCAACGTGATCCCGATCCGTTATCGGAAGGACTCCTCCGGGCCGGTTTGGAATGCGCCCGATGCGCCGGTTCTGCTGCAGCCGGCGGCGGCATGGTACATCACCGATATCCTGCGTGGCGCGCCGGTCCCGGCGAGTGCTACGCCGGGTGCGGTCGCGTTCAAGACGGGCACGTCTTACGGGTTCCGCGACGCCTGGGCGGCGGGCTTCGATGGGGACTATACGATTGCGGTCTGGGTTGGCAGGCCCGATGCGAGTTCTGTGCCGGGCCTCGTAGGTTTGCGGGTTGCCGCGCCGGTTCTATTCGAGCTGTTTGCAGCCATCGGACCGCACCGCGCGCCTTTCGCCCCGGCACCCGCCAATGTGATCGGCGTGCGCAAAACCGCGGACCTTCCGCCGCCGCTGCGTGTGTTCCGCGAGCAAAAACACGACGCCCCTGGCGGTCCGGGCCAAGAGGCGCCGTTGCGCATCGCCTATCCCCCGGCAAACGCGGAGGTCGAGCTTGCCGCGGTGGAAGGGGAGGCTGAGAAGCTGCCCATTGCGCTCAAAGCCGAAGGCGGGACGCTGCCACTCACATGGCTCGTGGACGGCGTCCCGCTGCAATCTTCGCCGCACCGGCGCGAGGCGTTCCTGAAGCCGTCCGGTCCTGGCTTCGTGCAAATCGCCGTCGTCGATGCGAAAGGGCGCTCAGACCGCACGCAAATCCGCTTGCGTTAGAGTGCGTCCGGAAAAAGTGTGAGCGGTTTTTCCGATAAGACGCACGGCTAAACAAAAACCTAGAGCCCCGCTTTTGATTCTATCAAAAGCGGAGAGGCTCTAGAGCACGTCTGCTCGCCTCCCGGCAGCTACTCGCTACCCGTGCTGCACGCGAACTGCGAAGGCAGATAGCCAAGGTTGTGGCAGGAATTATCCCACCCGATCGTACTCGACCTAAGCCGCCAGCCGTCGCAGCTCACCAAATTTCCGGCGGCATTTCTGTGAAGCGGGCAACGTAGGGCCTCTCTTGCAAAATGGCGGTGATGCGCCACGGGGCCAACTTTGGTTGTGCTCGCAGACACTGGCGCGGCAACTATCGCGCAGCAAGCCACAAGTGTGGCCAGCTTCATGAACCTAGTCATGGATTGCCTCCTAGCTTGAGTGCTATAGAAAATAAAATCTAGCTAGACCTGCGAATTCTAATAGCGCGTCGGTTTCAGTAAAATTCTACGAAGTAGCATACCGCAGCGCGCACGGGATGACGCCAACGGCGGCGAAGCAATCAACCGGATCCAGTATCGTCGGACGGGCTAGGAAAAGCGCTCCCACGCGGCTTGGCGCGATACTCCGAGTGCTTTGCCGATGGCCTCCCAGCTCACATTGCGCCGCCGCAGCTCATCGATCATAGCCTGAAGCACCCCGCGTGTTGCCTCGACGGTCGCTTCGGTGGTCTTGAGCCCGCTCAAGAGTTGCTCGTCCGTGTTTTTGTCCCAGCCGCCCGCGGACAGATGCGGAAGCGCAGCCTCAAGGACTTTGTTGCAGATGCCCACGCAAGCGTCGCAGATATGCACGTCCGGCCCCGCGATAAGCCGCGAGACCTCCTTTTCAGTCTTGCCGCAGAACGAACATTTGAGCGGCGATTTCCTCAGAATTGAAAGCATTTGCGCGTCCTCCGGTTCGATTCCGGCTTGAGATGTCAAGAACACCCTGACAGATGCAGAAGCTGGCGTCAAGGAGACCTTGACAAGCGGCGTGCCATCGGAACTTGCTTGAGCCGGTTTACCCGGCTACAGGTTTGCCGCGATGAAAGAGACGTGCCATGACCTTTGAAACAGCCTTAAGCGCAGTGGGCCTCGCCGCGTGGCTATACCTGCTTGCGGCGCGGGGCGGATTTTGGCGCGCAAACGTTCGCGACGAGGCGGATTTGGCTCCCGATCCGGCCGTGTGGCCATCCGTTGCCGCCGTCGTTCCCGCGCGCAACGAAGCCGATGTCATCGGCGCGAACGTTACGAGTTTGCTGACCCAGGACTATCCGCAGCCCTTGGCCGTCATTCTCACCGACGATCAAAGCGATGACGGGACCGCCGAAGCCGCTCGCTCCGCCGCGAACGCCGCTGGCGCTTTGGAGCGATTGACGGTTCTTTCGGGCAAGCCGCTGCCACCGGGATGGACAGGCAAGCTCTGGGCTCAGAAGCAGGGCGTCGAGCAGGCAAGATCGCTGGCCCAGAGCCCGCGCTACCTGCTTTTGACGGATGCGGACATAGCCTACGGCAAGGGCGTGGTGCGGCGTCTCGTTGCGCGCGCGGAGGCGCGGGGGCTGGTGCTGGCCTCGCTCATGGTCGAGCTGCGCTGCGAAAGCCTTGCCGAACGCATGCTGATTCCCGCCTTCGTCTTCTTTTTCCAGATGCTCTACCCCTTCGCCTGGGTGAACCGGAAGGATAGCGCCATGGCCGCGGCAGCGGGCGGGTGCATGCTGGTTCGCGCCGATGCCCTGGAAGCCGCGGGCGGCATCGAAGCGATCCGTTCCTCGCTTATCGACGATTGCGCGCTTGGCCGCAGCATGAAGCGGCAGGGCCCGATCTGGCTCGGCCTCACGGGCAGTGTACACAGCTTGCGCCCTTATCCAGGCTTCGGCGATATCCGGCGCATGGTGGCGCGCTCGGCTTACGACCAGCTCCATTACTCTCCGCTGCTCTTGGCCGGAACCGTCATAGGCATGACACTCACCTACCTTATGCCGCCCTTGCTGGCGGTGTTGGGAACTGGGTTGGCGCAGGCCGGCGGGGCTTTGACTTGGGCGCTTATGACCGCGGCTTTTTATCCGATAGTGCGCTTTTATAAGCTATCCCCGCTTTGGGCTGTGGCACTCCCTGCCATCGGCGGCTGTTATATGCTATTCACGCTCGACTCAGCGCTGCAGCATTGGCGCGGTAAGGGCGGATTTTGGAAAGGGCGCGTGCAGGGCGCCCGCGCGGAGGCATCATGACGGCGGGGCCAGTTTGGGACCCAGGCGAGAAAACGCACCGCGACGAGAATTTTCCCGTCGCCTCGAACCTCGTGTCCAAAAAGCACCGCGGCGTGGTGCTCGCCTTCTACCGCTTCGCGCGCGCCGCCGATGACGTTGCCGACGATCCCGCGCTTTCGGAAAGCGAGAAGATCCGCAAGCTAGACGGCTATGAAAGTACGCTCTTAGGCCGGGATGACGATGTTGCTGAAGCGCTGCCGCTACGCGCCGCGATTGCGGAGCGCGGCCTCTCGCCGTGCCACGCGCAGGATTTGCTCGCCGCCTTCCGCATGGATGCGAGCAAGCATCGCTACGCCAACTGGGACGAGCTTATTCATTATTGCACCTATTCCGCTAATCCGGTCGGACGCTTCGTGCTGGATGTGCACGGCGAGAGCCGCGCCACCTGGCCCGCGAACGATGCCTTGTGCACCGCGCTTCAGATCGTCAATCACTTGCAGGATTGCGGTGCCGATTACCGCCGGCTGGATCGGGTCTATATACCGCTCGATGCGCTTGCCGCCGGGAACGCTCCGGTCGAGGCGCTAGCGGCCGCCAAGGCGTCGCCGGAACTTTTGGCGTGCATTCATGAGCTGGCCGCGAAAACCAAGGAATTGCTTGGCACGGCGGACCTATCCCGGCAAATCGAAGACCTCCGCCTGAGTCTTGAGGTCGGCGCCATAGAGCGGCTTGCGCGCAAGCTCACGAGGCTGCTCAGCGAGCGCGATCCGCTGAGCCAGCCCGTTCATCTCAGCAAGCCTGCATTTGCCTTTATTTTGATCAACGCTGTGTGCGCCGGCCTTGGACGGCGGCTTTTTTTGCCGCGCAGATCGCCGGCAACCGTGCTACAGGGAATCGATGACCAGCCAAGCCGTTGAGATTCAGGCCACGAACGAAAACGCCGCGGTGCGGGCGCACGGCAGTTCTTTCTATGCCGCCATGCGGATCATGCCGCACGGGCAGCGCGAGGCGATGTATGAGATTTACTCGTTCTGCCGCGCGGTCGACGACATCGCGGACGACGGGGGGGCCGCGGAAGAGCGGCTGCAAAAGCTGGAGGAGTGGCGGCGCAATATCGACGCGATTTATCTAAACGAAAAGCGCGCGGATCTCGCCGGTCTCGCCACCGCCGTTCGCGATTTCAATCTGGACAGCGACGACTTCCGCGCCATCATCGACGGCATGGAGATGGATGTTAGGGCAAGCATCCAAGCGCCCGCCTTCGTGGAACTCGATCTTTATTGCGACCGGGTGGCGAGCGCCGTGGGCCGGCTCTCGTCGCGCGTGTTCGGGCTTTCCTCCGAGGAGGGCAGGCTGCTTTCCGAGCACCTTGGCCGTGCACTGCAGCTCACCAACATCCTGCGCGACTTGGACGAGGATGCGAGGATAGGCCGGCTTTATCTGCCGCGCGAGTTTCTTGCCGAGGCGGGCATTACCGCGACCGATCCGGCGAGCGTTCTCGCGCATCCCGCGCTGCCGGACGTCTGCGGGCGGATCGTTTCGCTTGCGCGGTGGCACTTCGCGGAAGCGGACAAGATCATGAAACGGCATCCGCGCAAAAAGGTGCGGACGCCGCGCGTAATGGGGGAGGCTTACAAGAGCATTTTGAAAGCGCTCGTGAGCCGCGGCTGGGCTGCACCGCGCGTGGCCGTGAAGCTCAGCAAGCCTCGCCTCGTTCTCATCGTGCTACGCCATTTCATTTTCTAGCCATGCGGCACCGACCTTCTGGCCTTACCCATATTATCGGCGCGGGGCTGGCGGGCTTGTCCGCCGCGGTCCGGCTCGCGGAGCGTGGGCGGAAGACGGCCGTTTACGAGGCCGCGGGGCAGGCCGGCGGGCGCTGCCGCTCCTATTACGACAGCGGCTTCGGCGCCATTATCGACAACGGCAATCATCTGCTGTTATCGGGCAACGATGCCGCCATGCGTTATCTGGCACTCATTGGGGCTGCGGATAAGCTGCAAGGCCCGCAGCGCGCGGAGTTTGCGTTCGTAGAATTCGACAACCGGAGAGCATTGGAAGCTCGGCATCGGAGAAGGCCGCTGGCCGTCCTGGCTGTTCGACCCCGGCCGCCGCGTGCCCGGCACTAGCCCAGCAGATTACCTGGTTGCCCTGCGCTTGATGTGGGCGGACAGGCGAAAAACGGTTACCGATGTGATCCGCGGCGAAGGCGCGCTTTATAAGCGCCTTTGGGAGCCCTTGTTTCTGGCCGCGCTCAACACCGATCCGCGCGAAGGCTCCGCCAGGCTCGCGGGTGCGGTCATGCGCAAGACGCTCGCCAAGGGCGGGGCTGCCTGCCATCCGCTGGTGGCCGAAGGGCTGTCGGCGGCCTTCGTTGAGCCCGCGCTGGCTTATATCGGAGCGCGAGGCGGCACGATCGCTTTCGGCCGCCGCTTGCGAGCAATCGCTTTCGATGGCGGGAGGGCCACGGCGCTCGATTTCGGCGACGGCGAAATCGCGGCCGGGGAAGGCGATACCGTCATCCTTGCCGTTCCGCCATGGGTGGCGCAAACGCTCGTTCCGGGCCTCGACGCACCGGATGAATTCCGCGCGATCATGAACGCGCATTTTCGCACAGCACTTCCGCCAAGCTTACCGGGGATTCTCGGCGTTGTAGGTGGAACGGTGGAATGGATCTTTGCATTTCCCGGCAGATTGTCTATTACAATCAGCGGCGCGGACCGGTTGACCGGTCAGCCTCGCGAAGAACTCGCCGCCAAATTGTGGCGCGAGGTCTCGGAAGTAACCGGGCTTCCGGCGGATTTGCCGCCTTGGCAGATCGTAAACGAGAAGCGCGCCACAATGGTGGCAAGCCCGGACCAGGATGCAAAACGCCCTGGGCCAAAAACCCGATGGCGTAATTTGTTTCTTGCGGGCGATTGGACGCAAACCGGTCTGCCCGCAACCATAGAAGGGGCGGTTCTCTCCGGCGAGCGGGCCGCTCTGTTGTCGATTGGGGCAAGAGGGTAGTGACGATGACGGCAATGGACACTGTGCAGAGCATTGAGCTGCAGGCCGTGGCGGAGCACGCCGGAAGCAGCGAGATTGGGAATGAATACGATGCTGAGGCGGAGCAGATCGAAAGCCGCATTCAGGCCGCGACGGCAGCGCTTCTGAAAAGGCAGCGCGAGGACGGCCATTGGAGTTTCGAATTCGAAGCCGACGCGACGATCCCAGCGGAATACATTCTGCTGACGCATTATCTGGGCGAGGACGCAAATACTGCCCGCGAAGCCAAGATCGGGACCTATCTCAGGCGCATCCAGGGCGAGCACGGCGGCTGGCCTCTCTTTCACAAGGGCGCCTTCGACATGAGCGCCAGCGTGAAGGCCTATTTCGCGCTGAAAACGATTGGCGACGATCCGGACGCGCCACACATGGTCCGCGCGCGGGAAGCGATCCTGGCGCGGGGCGGCGCCGAAATGTCCAACGTGTTCACGCGGATCTTGCTGGCGCTCTACGGCGTGGTTGGCTGGAAGGCAGCACCCGTGATGCCGGTCGAGATCATGTTCCTGCCCAAGTGGTTTCCCTTCCACATGACGAAGGTGTCCTATTGGGCGCGAACGGTGATGACTCCGCTTTTCGTGCTGGGGGCGCTCAAGCCGCGCGCGCGCAACAAGCGCGGCGTGACCATCGATGAGCTTTTCCTGATCGAGCCCGAAAACGTCGGCATGCGTCCGCGTGCGGAGCATCAAAAGCGGTCGTGGTTCTTCTTTTTTGCAGCCATCGATAACGTCCTGCGCGCCGCGGAGCCGCTTTTCCCGAAGGGGCTACGCAGGCGCGCTATCGCCAAGGCCGTCGCTTTCGTCAGGGAGCGGCTGAACGGCGAGGATGGGCTTGGCGCGATCTTTCCGGCGATGGCGAATAGCGTGATGATGTTCGACGCGCTCGGCGTTCCGGAAAGCGACCCGGATCGTGCCATCGCCCGCTATTCCATCCAAAAACTGCTGATCGAGACTGAAAACGAAGTCTATTGCCAGCCCTGCGTGTCGCCGGTTTGGGACACGGGGCTGGCGGCCCACAGCCTGATGGAGGTTGGGGGAGAGGCCGGGCGTAAAGCCGCGCAAAAGGGCCTCGATTGGCTCCTGCCCAGGCAGGTGCTCGACGTCAAGGGCGATTGGGCGGAGCAGCGGCCCGATGTGCGGCCCGGCGGCTGGGCGTTCCAGTATGCGAACCCGCATTATCCCGATCTCGACGACACCGCCGTTGTGGTCATGGCCCTGGACCGGGCTGCGGAGAAGCAAAAGACGAGTGCCAGGACTGCCGAGGCCATCGCGCGCGGGCGCGAATGGATAGCGGGCCTGCAGAGCAAGAACGGCGGCTGGGCCTCGTTCGATGCAGACAACACAAGCCTCTATTTGAACAACATTCCGTTCTCCGACCACGGCGCATTGCTCGACCCGCCGACCGTGGATGTGAGCGCGCGCTGCGTGTCGATGCTCGCGCAGCTCGGCGAGAAAATGGATACAAGCCCCCTCCTCAAGCGCGGCGTGGACTATATCCTGCGCGAGCAGGAGAAGGACGGCAGCTGGTTCGGACGCTGGGGCATGAACTACATTTACGGCACATGGTCGGCGCTGTGCGCGCTCAACGCCGCTGGCGTCGATCCGGCGTCGGCAAGCGTTCGCAAAGCGGCCGGGTGGCTCGTTTCGATCCAGAACGAGGATGGCGGCTGGGGCGAGGACGGGTCGAGCTACAAACTCGACTATAAGGGCTACGAAAAATCGCCAAGCACTGCGTCGCAAACCTCCTGGGCACTGTTGGGGCTGATGGCCGCCGGCGAAGTGAACCATCCTGCCGTCAAGAAGGGCATCGCCTGGCTGATGGCAACGCAGGACAAAGGCGGCACCTGGATCGAGGAGCGGCATAACGCGCCTGGGTTCCCGCGGGTGTTCTATCTCATCTATCACGGCTACGCGAAATACTTCCCGCTCTGGGCGCTCGCGCGCTACCGGAATTTGCAGAGCGGTAATCGCGGTCCAGATTCTCTACGGGATGTAGTTGCTAACTGCCGGTACAACCGATGCCGTGGCTGGGCTTGCCCCGGCCATTCTTTTTATTTTGGGCCGTTGAGGCGGTGTTAGTGCTTTTCGACTAAGTATTTGAGAAAGCGTTCTGTCTCAACGAGGCAACAGCTTGGCCAAAAATGGAGATCGGCGGTGTCCGCGGCTTGCGCGGGGGAAGTACCGCCGTCTATCTTAAGCCAAGCTTGTCTGTCCTCCCGCGTATTGCGTTCTATGCAAAATCGCGAATTGGGAGACCTGCCAATGACCCAGCACTAGCGCTGGCTCGGGGGAAGTTTCTATGCGCTTCGGCGACGCGGGCTAGAAATGAACGCAATCTTCGACATTAAGCCCGTGATAGCGGCGGCGGGACTGGCCTTCGAGGCCCGGATCGCGCAGGGGCCAGGCGTCAAGGTCGTTTATGGCCAAAGACGCGATATCTACGTGAAATACCTGCACCGCCATGCCAGGTCTGGCGCAAGCGGCTTCATCAGCATCGGCGTGGCCGGCGGCCTGTCGCCCGCGTTGCGGCCGGGGGACGTTGTCGTAGCGAGCGCGGTCGTGGGCTCCAGCGGCACCTCGAGCACCTGCCCAAATTGGTCCAAATCGATCCTCAAGGCCATCCCCGGTGCGCATCATATGCCAGTTTTCGCGTCGGAAGAGACCGTAACGTCAATTCTGGATAAGGAAGCGCTCTGGAATGCGACCGGGGCGGGGGCAGTGGACATGGAATCGGGTCCCGCAGCCGAGGTTGCAGCCTATTATGGCCTACCGTTCGCCGTCTTGAGAGTGGTGCTGGACCCGGCACACCGGACCATTCCGCCGAGCGCGCTTGCGGGGGCCCGCGAGGACGGGGAGACCGACCCGTTGGCGGTTGTAAGGGCGCTGATGAAGCGGCCTGGGGACCTGCCGGGTTTGCTGCGCCTGGCGGAGGATACCCGCAGGGCAAGCCGGGCCCTACTCCGCAGCCGTCAGGCGCTGGGCCCCTTCCTCGGCTTCTTCCCGCTTCTGCCGGCTGAGCTCGCGCTTAGCGTGGAGTGAACCTAGATCCGGCAGTTGCGGCAGCGAAACGCCTGCCATTGTCATGGCCGGGCTTGACCCGAGGGGCAAGCCCGAGGGCAGGCTCCGGCCATCCGGCAACGCATTGAAAACACAGCTTGTTCCTTGCTGCATGGATGGCCGGGTCAAGCCCACGGCTGTCCGGTTTATTTCTACAAGCATTCGAATGCCATCTGTCTGTCATCCTGTGGCGTTTCCGTGCAATCTCCAAGTAATCGATCAAGCCTCTTGAGGTGCATGAGGTTGGATCTTACTAATCGCGTGAAGGTAAGAAGCGTCAGGCTGCTTTTTTGTGCGGCATGAGCTAGCCTTAGCAGCAGATATGCGATGAGAGCGACCGCAACCTGGATGCGGATCGCGTTCTCCGAAGCGCCGAGGAACTTTTTGATCTTTAGGTTTTGTTTGACCCAGCGGAAAAAGAGTTCGATATCCCAACGGCGCTTATAGAGACCGGCGATTTCTTCGGCGCTGGCGTCGAGATCGTTCGAAAGAATCCGCAGGATCTTGCCCGTATCGATGACAACGCGGACTTCGCGGACGGGATCGCCAAAGGGATTCTTGCG
Organism: uncultured Alphaproteobacteria bacterium; assembly: GCA_963785355.1. Lineage (GTDB taxonomy): Bacteria > Pseudomonadota > Alphaproteobacteria > Rhizobiales > Rhodomicrobiaceae > Rhodomicrobium. The sequence goes on along the minus strand of CAWAVJ010000054.1, from coordinate 51,791 downwards.
GTTTTTCGCCTGACGGGCGGGCAGATATCCGACGCGATCCGATAGGACCGGGCCGCTTTTCACCACAGCTCGCTCTTCGATCTCGCGAAGCGGGGTGTTGGATTTGAACCGGGTTACGATCCGGCATCCAGCCGCATCGAGCTTGGCCCACCACTCGTAATCGTAATAGCCGAGGTCGAACACATAAGTCGCACCCGCCTCGATAGGCATCTCCTTCGCCGCGGTGATATCGTTCACATTGGCCGCGCTGACAGCCATGTAAACCGGGCAAGCTGCATCCGCATCGTAGATGATATGCGCCTTGGCGCCGCACACGCCAGCAGAGAAACGTGCCCAGTCCTTGCTCAACTCGTTCAAGCGAAGACTTGTGGAATCAATGAGATAAACCGTATCTTCGAGCGCGCGGCGCAACCCGCGATGCGCTTGCTTCATGAGCGTCGAGAACAGCCCCGAGAACACCGCAACCGGTCGCGACGCATTCGCATCGGCGAGCGTCGAGCGTTTCACCGGCTTGGCATGCACGTGATAAAGCCGCGCCTTGTGGCTCTCAAGCCCGCACTCGATCTCGCGCAAGCTCACCGCGCCCGCAAGCTGGCCGTAGAGCAACGCATTCAACTGGTCTCGCATGCTTAGCGACCTGACGCCCTTATCGCCCCCATGCTCCTGCACAGACTTCTCGAACCAGCCCCAGGGAACATGCTGTAAAATCCCGTGATAGACGCTATTCTTGTGCCGCATGGCATTGATCCCTTTTCGTGTCCAGATCGTCGCGAAACGTCTGGACGGGAGTAGAATCAATGTCATGCGCCCCGTCCACCAAAATAAACCGGACAGCCGTGGGTCAAGCCCGGCCATGACAACCTATGCTTCACCCGGAAGGTGGCACCATAAAAACGCAAGGCACGTTGTTCCGGTAAAGCGGCCGGGATTTCGCGCTGCTTGCGCGGGCGCGAGCCTTGTTGCATTGTGCGGAAATTGGACAGTTTGGCTCGTTGGGGCGCGGCATGCTGCAGGGGGGATTGCGCATTATCTTGGCCGTGTGGGCACTGGCTTTCGCCGGCAGCGCCCAGAGCGAACCGCTGCGCCTTGCGCTGCTCATCGGCAATCAATCCTACGCGCCTTCGGTGGGCATCCTCAAAAATCCGCACAACGACATCGCCTTGGTGGCCGGCGCGCTGACGCAGCAAGGCTTCACCGTGCTGCCGCCGGTGAAAGACGCAACGCGCGTCCAGATCCTTAGCGCCATCCGCGATTTCGCCCGCCGGCTCGACCAGGCCGGCCCGGGCGCCATCGGCTTCGTCTACTATTCGGGCCACGGCGCCGCCGAAGCGCAGACCAATATCAACTATCTGATCCCGGTCGATGCGCAAAAGCCCGGCAGCGAGACGTTCTGGGACGAGAGCGTGAGGCTCGACAACGTGCTGGGCATCCTCTCCACGGCGGCCGGCGCGGCGAAATTTGTGGTGTTCGACGCCTGCCGCAACGAGCTGCGCCTGCCTTACCGCGGCTCCAAGGGCATGGTGCCCGTGCGCGAGCAGCCGGGCCTGTTCGTGGCCTACACCACCGCGCCCGGACAGCCCGCTTCGGACGAGGGCGAGGCCAGCGGGCCTTACGCGGCGGCGCTCGCGGCGGAACTCGCCAAGCCCGGCCTCGATCACCTGCACCTGTTCCAGCGGGTGAAGGAGGCGGTCTATTCGGCGACGAAAGGCGCGCAGCAGCCCTGGGAGAGCAACGGCCTGATCCGGCTCGTTTATCTGACCAAGGACGCAGCGCCCGTGGCCGCTCCAAAATCCGCACCGGATGCGCCGCAGCAGCCCTTGGCGGCTCTGGAATGGGCCGGGCTCAAGAACTCAAAGGACATTGCGGTGCTGGAAGCGTTCCGCAAGCAATTCGGGACAGCCAACCCCTATTACGATACGCTGGCCGCGCAGCGCATCGCGGCGCTTAAGGCCGGCGAGCCTGCGGCGGAGGGCGGGGCCGCATCGGCTTGGTGGCCGTGGTCTTCGGGCCAGCAGCCGCAGGCAGCGAAGGCGCCTGAGACGCAGACCGCGGTTGTTGTGCCGAAGACACCGCCGGTTGCGCCTCAGCCGGCTTGCGACGGTCTGCTCGTGTCGGTAGCGGCTGGCAAGAAGCCCTGCATCAAGCCTGGGTCGGGCGACAGCTTCAGGGATTGCCCGGATTGCCCCGAGATGGTGCTGGTGCCTTCCGGCAGCTTCAGCATGGGCTCGCCCGGGAGCGAGCCGGAGTATCAAAGCTATGAGAGTCCGCAGCATGAAGTCAGGATCGGCGAGCCCTTTGCGGTTGGCCGGTTCGCGGTGACACGGGACGAGTTCGAGGCCTTCGTGAAGGACAGCGGCCATGGTCTGGACGGCGGCTGTTATGTTTGGACCGGAAGCGAATGGAAGCAGGATATTGCCAAATCGTTCCGCTCGCCGGGCTTCGCGCAAACAGGATCGCATCCGGTTGTCTGCGCGAATTGGAACGATGCACAGGCCTATGTGGCGTGGCTGTCGAAGAAGACCGGCAAGAGCTACCGGCTGCTTTCGGAGGCTGAGCGGGAATATGTGACGCGGGCGGGGACGAAGACGCCCTTCTGGTGGGGTTCTTCAATTACGCCGGAACAGGCGAATTACGACGGTAGCGTGGAGCCCTATAAGGGCGGCGGCTCAAAGGGCGAATACCGGCAGAAGACTATGCCGGTGAAGTCCTTCAAGCCCAATCCTTGGGGGCTTTATCAGGTTCACGGCAATGTCTGGGAGTGGGTTGAGGATTGCTGGCACGATAATTACAACGGTGCGCCTGGCGATGGCTCGGCATGGACAACCGGAGGGTGTACATATCGTGGCCTTCGCGGCGGCTCGTGGTACGGCCTTCCGCAGAAGCTCCGCGCGGCGTTCCGCTTCAGCTTCGTCCCCGACGACCGGTACGGCTATATCGGTTTCCGCGTGGGCCTGGGTTGGCAGGACTTAAATCGTTAATCTTTAAAACCTTACCACTTACAATACACGGATAGCCGCGCGCTGAGAGCGAAAAAGTCTCGCCGGAGGCAAAACCTCCTGGCCGCGAGAACGCCTCTGGTGCGCGAACGGCGCATCTTGTAAACTGTCCGGCGCATAGGAGATCGGGGCATGCAAGAGGAAATTACGCTAAGCGCGGACGGAACGCTGCTCGCGAAGGCGAACGCGAAGGCGCGCGCCGAGAAAACGACGCTTGACGAAAAATTCCGCCGCTGGCTGGAGGAGTACGCAGGCGAGGAGGAGACTTCGCGCGAGGATTTGCTGGCGCGGCATCTGGAGACCATGGAGAAGCTGAAGGGCAAGGTTGTCATCGGCAGGAAGCTGACGCGCGACGAATTGAATGAACGCTAAGTATTTCCTCGACACGAATATTTTCATCTATGCGTTAGATGGCCAGCCGCCGGTGAAAGCGGCCGTTGCGCGAGAGTTGATTGCAAAAGCCGTCGCGGAGGGCAGTGGCGTCATAAGCTATCAAGTTGTGCAAGAGTGTCTGAATGCGGTTACGGGGAAAGTGCGGTTCGCGCTGACGCCGGATGAGTTGCAAAACTTGCTCGACAACACGTTGGTGCCACTTTGCCAGGTGTTTCCCGACGCTCCAGGCTTTTTCGCGAGCGGCCTCCATATTCGCGCGCGCTACAAATTTCATTTCTACGATGCGCTGATTGTAGCGGCAGCACTCGAAGCAGGCTGCGAGCGGCTGTACACTGAGGATTTGCAGCACGGGCAGACGATAGGCGGCCTACGAATCGAGAATCCCTTCGCGATCTGATGTACCGCCGCTCACTGTTTCTGGCAACTGGAGGGTCACCTTCCCGTTGGAGGAAGAAGGTCCCTTCGACGTCCATCTGGAGGACTACCATCATGGACGACGGCATCTTTGCAGCCGTGACACCCGGCGAGATTCTCCAGGAGGAATTCCTGATAGGGTATTCCCTTTCCCGGAGCCAATTGGCACGCGCTATCGGCGTTTCACCCAACCGGATCGCCGGGATTGTCAACAACCGGCGCGGCATCGCGGCGGACACGGCGCTGCGCCTGTCGCTGTTCTTCGGCAATTCGCCCGAGTTCTGGCTGAACCTGCAATCCGGCTACGATTTGAAAATGGCGCGCGCGCCAAGCTTCCGAAGGAGGAAGCGGAAAGTATCGAGCGCGCCGCAACCGGCTGACGGCGCCGGCCGCGCATCTGGCGGAATGGCAGGCGCGGATTGCGCGGTTCCTGGAGGGACGCCGCCTCAAGCTGCATCCGCACAAGACCGTCATCCTGCCAGCGGCGGAGCCGGCGCAATTTTTGGGCTTCGTACTGCACAAAGAGGGGCGGCGTCTGCCGGGCGGCAATGTCCGGCGTTTCCGCAATCGTCTGCGCAGTTTGCGGAACCGCTGGCGCGCCGGCGGCGCCGAAGCGGGGCGGATTAGGTCCCGCGTGATGGCATGGATCGCCCACGCGAGCCACGGCAAGACGTGGCGCCTGCGCCGCGCGATGTTCAGGGACGGCTGGTTCGATCCCCTGCCGGGCCGGCACGAGGCGTTTGCACTTCTCGCCGTTGCGGGTCCCGGCTCGTAGGCCGCGCCGAAGCTATGCGCCAGGCCTTATTGGCGTAAGCCGGCGGGATAGCCATCGGTAGGGGCGTACCATGGTTACTTTTGGTTTGGTAAACGGGCATGCGTCTTATTTTCCGCCGCCGTCTTTCTGCGAATCTTTTCCCGCTTTAGGTCGAATTCCACGATTCCAAAATACCCGTTAATGTTAGATTATTGCGCGGGTTAACCACAAAACCCAACCTACGATTGCGGAAATAGTTAACGGCAAGCACAGGTTATTTGTGTGTTTTCAATGCTTTATTAGTCCGTATACGTGCGATGCTCTACCGGAATGTTTTTTTCTTGGCAGCGCGCCGGGGGAAGAAGAAAGCCAAGCCAGCGGCGATGTAATTAGCAGAAGATATGGGTTTGCGAGCATTTAAAAAATGCGGCAGCCACAGCATGCAAGGAAGACTATTCGCATAGAAATGCCTGCGCCGCGGGCCTTAAGGGCCAGTGTGCGCCGGGGAGGGCAAATAGAAGGCAGCCTCTTGTAAGATGTTGCATTGGTTTCTGTGCTTCGTTTCTTCCTCCAGTCGCTGGCGCGTTTCCGCAGAGTCATGGCCCGGTCAAGCCGCATGGGCGCTAACATCACGGGGGAATTGCCCCTCACCCCAGCCCTCTCCCCATGGGAGAGGGAGCAGGTCGCAATCATTGAGAGGACGTCCCCTCTCCCATGGGGAGAGGGACAGGGTGAGGGGAGATCCGCTCGTTCGTTACACCATCCGCTAATATTAGCGCCGATGCGGCTTTACCGGTCCGTCCAGTAATGCACTGAGCGCATTGGGTTTTCCTCGATGGCCGAGTCATACCCGGCCATGACAACCGAGATTGCTGCGATGCCGTGCGCGGCGTTAGCACATCGGTAAGGAGCTATGGTCCACCATTGCGTTACGGGAAAGCGCAGGCGCAGTCAGGAGGCGTTGCCATGGCGTTATTTGCAGGATTGAAAGCGCAGCCTGGGCGGCTGCCGTGGGGCAGGCGGCGGGGCTGGGCAGCGCGGGCCGATGCAGCTTCCAGCGGCCGTCCCCCGCGCCGGAAGGTAAACGCGTAGCGCGGCGCTCAGCCGCCGGAAACCGCGGGATTTGCCCGGCCCAACCACCGGACATGGCTAACAAACCGGTAAAAACATTTGGCGGCCGGTATTATTCCGCAGCCGTCAGGCGCTGGGCCCCTTCCGCGGTTTCTTCCCGCTTCAAGCGGCTGAGCTCCCGCTCAACGTGGAGCGAGTGCACATCGGCGGCGGGACGCTGCTTATCGAGCGGGATTTCGGGCGCCATCGGGCCTTCCGTGCGGATGCCGCGCATGGCCAATGCAATCGGCTTGAATGGATTTGAGATCGCGGCGTGCGCGGCCGTGGCCTCGTAGCCGCAATGGGCCATGCAGTTCGCGCATTTCTCGTACCGGCCGGTGCCGTAGGCGTCCCAGTCGGTCGTTTCCATCAGCTCCTTGAAGGTGCGGACGTAGCCCTCGCCGATGAGGTAGCAGGGCTTCTGCCAGCCGAAGATGTTGCGCGCGGGCATGCCCCAGGGCGAGCAATGGAATTTCTGGTTGCCGGCCAGGAAGTCCAGGAACAGCGGCGAGTCTATGATCGTCCAGCGCTTGCCTTTGCCGAGCGCGAAAACCTTGCGGAACAGGTCCTTGGTTTTGCGCCGGTTGAGGAAGTGCTCCTGATCCGGAGCGCGCTCGTAGGCATAGCCGGGGGAGATCGCCACGCCAACACCCAGATCGCGGGCGAAGTCCAGGAACCGCGCGAGGTCCTCGGCCTTGTAGCCGTCGAACACCGTTGTGTTGACGTTGACGGTGAAGCCCGCGGCCTTGGCGGCCAGAATGCCTCTCAGCGCCCGGTCGAAGACGCCATCCTGGCAGACGGATTTGTCGTGGTGCTCCTTAAGGCCGTCGAGATGCACCGAAAAGAACAGGTAGGGCGACGGCTCGAACAGGTGCAGCTTCTTTTCAAGCAGAAGCGCATTCGTGCACAGCGAGACGAAGCGCTTTTGCGCGATAAGGCCCTTGACGATCTCGCCGATTTCCTTGTGGACCAGCGGCTCGCCGCCGGGAATGGAGACCATCGGCGCGCCGCATTCCGCCGCCGCGTCCAGGCATTCGGCCACGCTCATCCGGCGGTTGAGAATTGGCTCGGGATAATCGATCTTGCCACAGCCCGCGCAAGCCAAATTGCACCGGAACAAGGGTTCCAGCATGAGAACGAGGGGATAGCGCTTGCGGCCCATAAGCTTCTGCTTGAGAAGATATGCCCCCATCCGCCTTTCCAGGAAAAACGGCAAGACCATGGTTGTGCTCCAGCTTGTGAATTGCGTTGCGCTTAGGCAGTGCGGACGTTCATCCCGGTGGACTTATACGGCTATCCTGTAAAGTCAAACGGAGTGAAGCTCGGCGGGGAGCCTGAATTCGACGTTTTCCTGAACCCCTGGTAAATTTGTCACTTCTATCGGGCCCAATCTCCGCAAGCTTTCGATGACGTCTTGCACCATCGCTTCGGGCGCCGATGCGCCAGCAGTGAGGCCGATCACTTTGGCGCGCTTCACCCACTGGGCGTCGAGTTCGCTTCCATCCGCGAGAAGGTAGCTAGGAACGCCAGCCTCCTCGCCGATTTCGCGTAAGCGATTGGAGTTCGAGCTGTTCTTCGCCCCCACGACAAGGATGACATCGGCGATCTTTGTCAGTTCGCGGACTGCTGTCTGACGAATTCTGTGTCGCATAGCAAATGTCATTCGTCTCGGGCCCGACTACATCCTTGAAACGCCGCTTGATCGCTTCGATGATGCCGCGGGTGTCGTCGATGCTGAGCGTTGTCTGGGTGACATAGGCAACGGGGGTGTCGTCGGCGAGCGGGAGTGCCTTGACGTCGTCCTCGGTTTGCGCGAGGTGCACCGGCCCCGGAATTTGCCCCATCGTTCCCTCGACCTCGGGATGGCCCGCATGTCCCACAAGGATGATGGTGCGGCCTTGGCCGAGGTATTTCTTTCCTTGAAGATGAACCTTGGTCACAAGCGGGCAGGTCGCGTCGATTACCGGGAGCTTCCGCGATTTCGCCGCAGTCTGGACGGACTTCGATACGCCATGCGCGCTGAAAATCGTAACGGCGCCCTGCGGAATCTCGTCAATCTCGTCGACAAAGCGGGCACCCTTCGCCTTCAAGTCTTCGACGACATGTTTGTTATGTACGATCTCATGCCGGACGAAGACGGACGAGTCGTACTTCTCCAACGCGCGCTCCACGATAGATATGGCGCGAACCACACCCGCGCAAAATCCGCGAGGTTGCGCGAGCACCACCCGTGTCGTACTGCCGCCAGGAACGCCTTTTTGCATCACAGTACCCCGTGTCTACGACGTGGCCTGGCCACGCGGTTGCGTTTGGCCGCCGATGGGCCAACAAACGGCTGGGTCACCCCGTTCCCGCCATTGTCCAACATTCCTGAACCGGCATGCATCTTTCTCAACGATTTGTCTAGCAAGGACGGCTTGGCGCTGGGCCTCCCGAGGGGGAAACAAAAGCCGTGGTGCACCAGCGCTTTGATTTGCTTGCCTAATTTAACGCGACTCTAGTAAATGCCAATAGGGTGATGCGCAATCAGCACAGCCTGTTAAAAAACGGCCTTGGGATTTTTCCGCTCCCGGATACAAAGCTTATCCGGCCGGAGAAAATGGCGCGAACCGGTGCGGCGCGCGCAATAAAAAGGCCGGAAGGTCCGGCCTTTGAAGTTTAGCCTTGGGAGACGTAGTTACTACGTCCTGCTGAAGTGGTTCCAGGTGACGGTAACCTTGGCGCCGACTTTGGCTCGCTTGTAAAGATCGGCAACATCGGCGTTGTACATACGGATGCAGCCATGCGACACTTGCTGCCCGATCAAATACTCGGCGTCCGTACCGTGGATGCGATACATGGAGTTGCCCAGATACATCGCGCGCGTGCCAAGCGGATTGCGCGGATCGCCGCCAGCGACGTAGGCCGGAAGCTTCGGATTTTCCCTGCGCATATCAGCCGTTGGCGTCCAAACGGGGTTTTCGCGCTTCTGGCTGACGTAGCTCACGCCGGACCACTTCGCCTCTGCCTTCGGGATAGCGATAGAGTAGCTGATCGCGGTCGTCTTCGATTTAATATAGTACAAACGGCGGTCGCCGAAACTCACGACAATCTCGCCGGGCGTATAGGCCCCGGCTTTAATCTTGATGTGCTCGCGAGGTCCACCGCCCATCGGTCCGAAAAGGTCGCCGAAGAAACTGTCGATGAAATTTGCATTTGCAGTCGATGCAGCAAATGTCAGCATCAGGCTGGCAATCGCTAATTGTTTGATGAGCCGCGACACTAATCCCTCCAATGTCAAGCCATGTCCTGTGTTCGCGCGGGCAGCCAACTGACCACAAATGCCATGCTAGCTCGCTTTTCCAGTTCGTGTAGAACATAGCTGAGCGGATGCCCCGCGTCAGCCCCCGAAAGGTCCGGTTCTCGCCGCTTTTCGCGCTGATGTTGCTATGATGACACGGGTTTATGTCTGGGTGGTAAACGGGCGGCCCGAATATTTTGGAAGAACAACTTAAGCGCCGGGCAGGTTATTTCTTGCGGAACTTGTCGAGGCTGACAACTTCAGCAGTCTTTCGCCCGTCGCCAGGGCCTTCGCCGTTGTCAGGCAGTTTGGCGGCGGCGGGCTCCTGGGCCTGCCGGTCCTGGGCGTGGATAGGTGAGAGCAGGCCGCTCATTTCGCTTTTCGGGGCTGGCAGAAGCGTCATATCGCCGGAAAGGCCGGCCTCGCCTGCCTCGCCGTCTTCGCCCTCCGGCGGGCGCAGTGCGAGCGCAAAATGCACGGTTGGGTCCTGGAAAATGCGGACCGCGCTGAAAGGAACGATCAGCCGTTCCGGGATGTTGTTGAACGAAAGACGGACCTCGAAGCGATCCTCGGTTACGGCCAGGTCCCAGAACTGGTGCTGCAGCACGATCGTCATTTCGTGCGGGTATTGCTCCTTGAGGCGCTTCGAAAGGCCGACGCCCGGCGCACGCGTATCGAAGGTAATAAAAAAGTGATGATCTCCCGGGATGCCGCGCTTTAGAACGCGCAACAGCACCGCGCGCACGACACCGCGCAGCGCGTCCAAGACGAGGGCCTCGTACCGGATCAGATCTTCAGGCATTTCCGCTTCAAAGCCAACGGCCCAAAAATGTCCTAAGTTAAAAGTGACGGGCTTCTGTTGCCCGGCGCCCGTCAGCCGCGCCTAACAGCAGCTACGCCGCTAGGACTTCGATTTCCCAGTGTCGCGCCGCATTACGCAGCGAGAGCAACCGGAGCATAGTTGTCGTTTGCAACTATAAGTTTGGCCCGAAACGGCGGTACCATGCCGTGCGAAAGATTACCCTTTACACCCTCGTCGATCCTATTTCGCCCCCATCGGAAGCTGCCGGTCCGCGGCGTCGCGGCCTCAACCCCGGACGGGCTGAGCCTGCAGCTTGTGGTGGAGGCGCCGGGTACCGCCCCCGGGTCCGAAAGGCTTATTACGATATCCATTTATCGCCATAGCTGGCGAACCAGCGATCGGTAATATAGTCCCTCCGCCCGCCGTTGGAAAGATAATACCCGCACAAATGACCAAGCGGTAGCAACCCGGCCACGCCGCCCGGAAAATCGGGGGCAGGGCGCCCGCGCGGCCTCTCCGCCGGCAGCGGAGGGCAGCCGCGAAACCAGCGCCGCGATTACATCGGGCGGCCGCTTTTAACTGCGCCAAACCCTCGATTTACTGGCTCGCGCCGCATTTCGTCTTGACCTAAGTTTGGACAAATGCCTTAAGAAATGTTTGGCAGCCCGAAGTATGGCGTAAGTCTTTGATTGCGGCCAGAAAAACTAGGATAAACCCAAAGTGGGCCTGGCGCAATTACGGTTAAGATCACGAGTGCGTTTATATTTAATAGGATTTTGGAGTCGCAGAAATCGACCTAAAGCGGGAAAAGATTCGCAGAAATACGGCGGCGGAAAATATGCCGCGGGGCCGTTTACCATGCGCGCATTAACCAAAACCGGCCGTACTACGCGCTTTACGCTTTGTTCACGGCCGCGCCCGGCATAAGCGTCGGCCGGCCGCTTCGCCCCGGAAGCTATCAAGGTATCGAAGCCTGCCCTCGGACCAGATTCGGAAACGCGGTTTAGCATTACGGTCCCAGCCGTCAATTACGCTCATATACAAAAGCAGCCGTCGAGGAAGGCGCAACAGGCGGGACTGAACTAGCGATTCTGGCGTCCACACAAAAAGGCTGGGTGGCCAACCTTGCGGCTTTCCATCACGCTACCCCTGGATGTACTTTCGTCGGGCGAATTGCTAAGATTCGATCTGCATCGGAGGGGGCGGGTTTGGCCGGGAGGCTCATCAAAATCGTCGAGGACTATTTTGCTGCCTTGCGCGACATCCGCCGGCTCGGCGCGGGCACTCCCGAACGCTCCTACTATTCCGCCTTCGACAATCTCCTAGACGCCATTGGCGCCGATTTGAAGGGGCAGGTGCTCTGCCTGCCCGACCTCGGGAACACCGGCGCCGGACACCCGGATTTCGGCCTGTACGCCAAAAGCCAGCTCCAGCGCGGCGAGCCCCGCAAGGGGCAGATGCCCGAGCGGGGCGTCATCGAGATGAAGCCGGTCTCCGACGATGCTTGGCTGACGGTTCAGGCGAAGCAGGTCAGCGGATATTTCGCGGCCTACCGGCTGGTGATCGTCACCAACCTGCGCGATTTTATCATCGTCGGCGAGGGACCGGACGGGCAGGCGGAGAAGCGCGAGAGCTTCCAGCTCGCCAACGATGCGGCCTCGTTCTGGGAGCTGGTATCGACGCCGCGCAAGTCGGCCGAGAGCGTTGGCCGCGCCTTCGGCGAGTACCTGAAGCGCGCGCTCACGCAATCGGTGGCGCTGCGTGAGCCGAAGGACCTCGCCTGGTTTCTCGCCTCTTACGCCCGCGATGCGCTTGAGCGCGTCGAGGCCAAGCGCGACCTGCCCGGTTTGGCGAGCATCAAGTCTGCGCTCGAAGAGGCTCTCGGCATGAAGTTCGAGGGCGACAAGGGCGAGCACTTCTTCCGCTCGACGCTCGTCCAAACACTATTTTACGGCGTGTTCTCGTCGTGGGTGCTGTGGGCGCAACAAAAGCTGCCACCGCAAGGACGTTTCGAGTGGAAAACGGCGATCTGGCATCTCAATGTGCCGTTCGTAGGCGCGCTGTTCCAGCAGCTTGCCGCGCCGAAGCAGCTTGAACCGCTCGGCCTCGTCGAGCTGCTCGACTGGACGGAATTGACCCTAAACCGCGTCGCCAAGGCGGAATTTCTGGCGAAGTTCAACGATGCCGACGCGGTGCAGTTCTTCTACGAGCCGTTCCTGGAGGCCTTCGACCCCAACCTGCGCAAGGAACTGGGCGTTTGGTACACACCGGGCGAGGTCGTCACCTACATGGTTGCGCGCGTCGACAAAGCGCTGAAGGACGATTTGGGAGTCGCTGACGGCCTCGCCGCCGAGAACGTCTACGTGCTCGATCCCTGCTGCGGGACGGGCGCCTATGTGACGGCTGTCCTGCGGTGCATCGATAAATCGCTCGATGAGAAAGGGCTTGGCAATCTGAAAGGGCAGATGGTCAAGAAGGCGGCTCTTTCGCGCGTGCTCGGCTTCGAGATCATGCCGGCGCCGTTCATCGTCGCGCATCTTCAGATTGGGAGCGAGTTGCGGCGGCTTGGCGCGAGCCTGAAGGATCATGAGCGAGTCAGCGTCTTTCTCACCAATGCGCTGACCGGCTGGGAGCCCGAAACCAAGAAACCGCTGCCGTTCCCCGAGTTCGAGGAGGAGCGAAAGAAGGCCGATCAGGTGAAGCAGACGGCGCCGATTCTGGTGATCCTTGGCAATCCGCCCTACAACGGCTTTGCCGGCGTGGCGATCAAGGAAGAGCGCGACCTGTCGGAGGCATATAGAAAGACGCTGAATCCGGGCCTGAGGAAGCCCGAAGGCCAGGGCCTCAATGACCTCTACGTGCGCTTTTTCCGCATGGCGGAGCGGCGCATCGTCGATAAGACCGGCCAGGGCATCGTGTGCTTGATTTCCAACTACTCCTGGCTCGACGGCTTGTCGTTCACCGGCATGCGCGAGCGCTATCTCAACGCCTTCGACGCCATCCGCATCGACTGTCTCAACGGTGACAAATACAAAACCGGGAAGACGACGCCCGATGGCAACCCGGACCCGTCGATTTTCTCTACGGGGCACAATCGTGAGGGCATCCAGGTCGGCACCGCCATCGCGACCCTGGTGCGCAAAGCCGAACACATGCCGACGAGTGCCGTGGGCTTCCGCCACTTGTGGGGCACGGCGAAGCGGGAGGACCTGCTGGCGACGGCCAATTCCGAGCCAGCCGCGCTCTATCAAGCGTTGAGGCCGCCGCTGGAGCTGGGACTTCCGTTCGTGGCGGCGGCCGTGGGCGCAGGCTATTTTAAATGGCCGAAGGTGCCGGAGCTGTTGCCGACCTCCTTCCCCGGTGTGAAGACCAGCCGCGACGACTTTCTTGTCAGCGTCGACAAGGAGGTTCTGGAGGAGCGTTTGCAAGAGTATTTCGACCCTGCGATCTCAGACGATCAGATTCTGCGCGAAGCATCCGTCGGTCATGACCGCTTCGGGACGCTTCGATCCGGCAGAGACACGCTGGACGTTGCTTGATCGACGCTTGCTGCCGGCGAATATTGTGCGCTACGCTTACAGACCATTCGACGTGCGCTGGCTTTATTGGGAGCCTGAGACCAAGTTGTTGGATGAAAAGCGCTCTGAATATTGGCCACACGTTGTGTCGGGTAATTCGTTTCTGAGTGCTGGCGAGAGAAATCGGAAGGAAATTTTCTACCAACCGCAGATCGTGCATTCGATTGCAGATCACCACCTAGTTGAAAGCAATGTTGCGATGTTTCCGCTTGCACTCAGCAGCGGCCAACAGAATCTACCGGGTTCTCTGCTGGAACTGGTGACCGCATCCGGTCTGTCTCCTTCAACAATTTTCCACCACGTAGCGGCGACTTTGAACGCACCGACCTATCGAAGCGAGAACGCCGGGGCGTTGCGCATGGACTGGCCGCGTGTCCCATTGCCCGACGATACCACGATTCTCCGCACCTCCGCTGCGCTCGGCGCCACTCTTGGCACGCTGCTCGATTCGGAGACGCCGGCGCCGGGCGTCTCCTGCGGCGCACTTCGCGCGGGCCTCAAGAGCCTTGCTGTCCCGGCCCGCTGCGACGGCAAGAGCCTCGGCGACGACGACCTTAAGGTCACCGCGCGCTGGGGCGCTATCCAGATCGCTGGCGGTGGCCGCATCGTGATGCCCGGCCCCGGCCTCGTTGCCGCGCGTGCATACAGCGATGCCGAGCGGGACGCGCTTGCCATGGAGGGCAAAACGCTCGGCCTTTCCCTAGACGAGGTGCTGGCCCTCCTGGGCGGCATGACCTTCGACGTCCACCTCAACGCCGATGCCTGCTGGTCCAATGTCCCCGCCCGCGTCTGGGACTACACGCTCGGCGGCTATCAGGTTATCAAGAAGTGGCTCTCCTACCGCGAGCACGCCGTACTGGGCCGCGCGCTGAAGCCCGAGGAGGCGATCTACGTTTCCGAGATGGTTCGCCGCATCGCCGCAATCCTGCTCATGGGGCCCGCGCTCGACGCCAACTATACGGATTGCAAAGCCGCCGCTGTCCCTTGGAAGGACGGGGCTCCCGCCGAATAAAAAATTCCAAGGACAGTTTGCGCCCGCTGCTCGCGCTCGCGATGCGAATCGCTCAACATGCCCGCTGTCACAGATCCACATGGGGGCACCGTGTCCAGCGACAACGTACGCAGCGTAGAACGGCGCGGCCAGCTTGAACTGTTCGGGGGCGAAGCCGTTGCATATGCCGGCCCCGATCCGGATCAGATGCGCACGTGGCTGCTGGGTGTTCTTGCCGAAGCCCAAGCGGCCGAAACGGCACCCTGGCCGCCAGCTAAGGTCCGGCTCTATCGCCTCATGTTCCCGCAGCTTTCGTTCTGGTTGCCCGAGGACGAAGGCGCGCAACTCCGCTTAGAGTTCGAGACCGAGCTGGAACGGCTGATGGCGGCTTGAGCGGGGCGGCGACTTGTGTCCGCTACCTGTGCAACTACTGCGTCAGATTAGCGTCAGCCAAAGATGCAAGGCCCTCCGGAAACTCTGTTATAGACCAAGCTCGCACCAACCGCTCGCCATGCCTGGTTCGTGTCAGCTCCCGCCGATATAGCGGGCGCTCAAGACGGCAGGACCATAAAACCGGACCTTGAATGGCGCCCCACGATGACGCCAGGTAACATCTCCATGGCGGAATTACTCGCTGTGCGTCCGGTCCGGCAGCCGCCGGGCCTCCGCCTGCCGCTCGTCCTCCAGCAAAGCGGTGTCCGGGCTCTTGTGCTTCGGCAGCGCGGTCTGCAGCCGCCGGCGATTAAGCCAGCCCGCGAACACCTCGCCGGGGCCTTGGCGCCAGCGCCGATCGGCGTCCTGCCTGGCCGCGGCACTGCCGACGGTTTCGATGAGCAGCCCCGCCCA
The DNA here is from genome assembly GCA_963785355.1 of uncultured Alphaproteobacteria bacterium. Taxonomy (GTDB): domain Bacteria; phylum Pseudomonadota; class Alphaproteobacteria; order Rhizobiales; family Rhodomicrobiaceae; genus Rhodomicrobium. The sequence continues at coordinate 36,627 of CAWAVJ010000054.1, read as the reverse complement.
TTTGCCCGGCTGGAAGCGGTAGATGCGGAAGGCGTCGGCCTGCGCGTACATGCTGCCCTGTTTGTCGAGCTTGGCGCGCGCGGTGGCTTCGTCCAGGCCGTTGAGCACGTTCTTGCCGAAGCGGCCTCTCCGCTCCTCGCCCAGCAGGCGGACAAGGTTTTCGCCCTCAAGGATCGCGAACACCGCTGCCAGGTAGCGCGAGCGCTCGAGCGCGCGCGAGGATTCGAAGCTCGGCGCATTGGTGCGCGCCTTGGCCCATTGGTCGTAATTCTCCTCGCGGAAGTCGAGCGGCACGGCGGCGTAGTAATCGCCCTTGTAATCGAACACAACGTCTTGCACCGGTGCGATCAATTCGCCTGGCCCCGGCGGTTCTTGGCGCTGCAGATCGAATTGGGCCTGGAAAACTTCGTAGAAGGTTTCGAGCACCCCGTGCATGGGGCCGCGCTGGCGCGCGCGGCTCAGGTCCTGACCGAGATTGAAGAACGGGCCGAACGGGCGGTTCACCGACACGAGCAGGATGCAAATGTCGACGAAAATCGCGATCATGAGCGGGATGTAGTCGCGGTCGGAGAACCCCGCCTTGTCCTGGGTGAAGGCGGCTTCGAGGCCGCCGGGCTGCCCGAGGCCGCCTTGCTCTTTTCGGATTTGCTCGGGCGACGGCGGCGCCTTGCCGTGGACCACGAGCGCGATTGCTGTATTCGATAGCCGGCGAAACGCCTCGATCACCGCTTCGGAGCCCTCGACCGAACGCAGCTCCGGCTTCTGCAGCTCGGGTAGATCGTCGATGGAGCGCACGACGCCGTCGAGCGCGATTTTCAACTGGCCGTCGGGGCAGATGAAGGTTCCGCCGCTCTCGTCGCTAAAGCTCGTTTGCTTGGCGCGCGCCGCGAACTCGTCGCGAAGCTGGCGGATCTGCGGATCGGTGCGCAGCGAATTGAAGCGCGCGACCACGAGGCCCAGCTTGCGGTCCAGGCCCTCGATGAAGGCCGTTCTCGTGCCCGTGGCGGCATCGATGGTCGCGGGGTCCTTCTTCAACACCCGCTGCAGGTCGGCATTGAGATCGGCAATATCCGTCTTGACCGCATTGGTCCGGCTGGCAATCAGATCGTTGGCGAATTGAAACCGCTGGGCGTCGGTTTCCCGCAAGCGGCGCCTCGGGCCATCGCCGGCGCGGCTGTTGGGGCAGGTTCCGCCGGATGTGCGCTCGGTCGCGGCCTTCTGCGTCGAGATGGTGCTGAGCGTGGTGAACGTGCTTTGCAGAAGCTCAAGCCGGCTTTGTCCGGTCTGTAGCGCGCGCTGGACCTCGAAAGACCGAGGCGCCGGCCGCTTGCGTCGTCTGCGCGCCCGCTTCGAGGAAGCGCCAGTAGAAGCCGAAGGCAAAGGCGACGGAGATCAAGACCAGCACGATGTAACCGGCGATATAGAAGAGGTAAAGCAGAAGCCGCAGTTCGCCCGAAAACATGGCGTCCAGAGCATAGAGGATCATCCGTTGCAGCATAGCCACGGCGAAACCGATTGCGACCATCGCCGGAGTGCCGATGTCGCCCGAGCTCGCCGAGATAAGCTGGAGCATGCCGGTATAAGTGGAAATCCAGGCGAGAAAACTCAGGCCCGTGAGCAAAACAATCATGAGCGGCGAATAGGAGGACCGCCGCGTTTTATCCGACCCGCCATACTCCCACTCCAAACCGCCGCTAACGCGTGAATCGCAATTCCGGCAATGTGGGATTGCGAACCGGTTTTTTAATATTTCATTAACATAAATTAAGAATGACAGGCGGCATCGCGTAATTGCAAGGTTACAACGAGCACGACGGCCTACTATTGGTTGAGAATGCGTGCGCTTTCGGGAAAACTCCCGGCAGCAATGCGCGAAATTCACTTACGTCTGCTTTCCTATAGCAACGTCCGTGCAGGAAACAAAGCGGTAAGAGGCCGCGTTTTTCAAGCTTATCGAATATAGGAAAGGTGACTTGCCGCGGCCGTTATGCCGATTCTGCCGGCTCGCGGTCCAAGGAGAGATGGCCTTGGTAGCGGACGATCAGGCCGCCAGCAGCGGCGCATAAAGAGCGATGTCGAACTGGAAAGCGCCACCTTCCTCATACTCGCGGATTTCGCTCCTGGGCAGCAGCGTTGCGGGCAGCGGAATGCCCGCGAACCAGCCGCGCCGCACAGAATAGCGGATGCCGGCTGCGCCCGCTGCGAGCTCAATTCGATTGTGAAGCCTGCAAAGCGCTCCTTTAGGCGAAGCGCCCGCCGCGACGCGCTCCAGTACGAACGGAACTTCCGGCCTGCGAAATTCCGTTCCCAGACCTCGCCGTCGTCGCGGCGTTCCTTGGTGACGGTTAGAGCAACGTCTTCCCCAGCGTCTGGCAAGTTCAACAGCCATGCGGCGAAGCGGGCGAGCAGGTTTTTGCCGCGGGTGACGTACGCACGGCCGCAAAAGCTCTCCAGATCGTAGACCGAATGCAGCCGCTGGATAGGCGCCGGCAGAGCTTGCCAAACACCGCCCAGCACGCGCCCGAAAAGTGGCGGCGCCTCCGCTTCGGAGGTGGCGAACTCGACGGACAGCCCGCGCGTGGCATCCTCGATCTCCTTGAGCGTGAGATCGAAAAGGCAGGGCCTGGCGCCGGGACTTATGGCGTCTATCTTGCGCACAATGGCGCGGGCAGGTACGGCGGGAATGAAAGGGCCGTCGCCGCCGGTTGCGACCACTTGCCAGCGGCGGCGTAACGCTTCGCCTGCCTCGAGGCCCGTCACTTCGACGGTCATGCCGCCGCGATCCGTGCCGAAGGGCTTGAGCAGCAGCGACATCCAGAGAATAGGCCTGGTGAAAAGCGTCAGGCGCGGCAGCAGGCGGCGGCTGCGCAAGCTGCCAGCAGCGCTAGGCCCCAGTGCATGATGCCAAGCTCCAACCCGGCGCGGAACACCACCGACCGCGCGCCGAAGGCTTGCGGGAACAGGGTCAAGTCCGGCGCGCCGATCAGGCTCGCCCAGCGCCTTGTGCCGGCGCCGAACGTCACCCGCTTGGCTCCGGCCCACCCGCGATATTGGCGCCACGTCCCGCCGCGCCAAACGCTGAGCGGCTCGCCCGCCTGCGCCAGGATGGAGCGGATGACGGAACGCCCGCGCGGGGCGCGGTTGCCCGGCACGAGCGCGATTTCGATGAGCTCGATGCCGGACAGCCCCTCGCTGAGCGCGCGCACGGCGCTGCCCGATATCGCCGGAACGCTCGAAACGCCGGACAACGCGAAGCACCCGGCTTCGATTGCCGCCTCATTAAGCGCGCCGATGCCGGCGGTGAAGGGGCCGTCGTCCGAAAGATCGAGGTAGTCGATCCTACGTTGGATGCAAAACCGCGCCACGCGATAAGGATCGCCACGATAGGATTGGAACGGCCCAGCGGCGTCAACTACCAGCGCGGGCGCGGCGTTTGCGATGGGCGCAGAGGTCCTTGGCGATGTCGATGCACATCGGGAGGCCGCCATATACCTTGGCGAAAGCCGCCGCCTTTTCCGCGTCGCGCCCGGCAACGATAACCTCGGCCCCGTCTTGCAGAAGCAGCCTCGCCAGCCGCCCGCCGAACACGCCATACCCGCCGAGGATCAGGACTTTCATGCTGGCCCCCATTACCGCTGAAGTATGAGTTATATACCTGCCGTCTTACCCCTCACTGCAGCCCATTGATGCGATCGAAGCAGCGCCTGGCGAGGCCGCGGTGCTGCCCCAATGCAAGTATGTTATGTCAGTATCGTTACGAGGGAGGGAAGCATGAAGAAGATACTTGCCTGTATCGTGGTTGCCGCCGCGCTTGTACCTTTGAGCGCGCAAGCCGGCGAGCGCGTACCGGATGCGGGGCTCGGCGCCCTGGCCGGCGGACTGGCCTTCGGCTGGCAGGGAGCCGCCGCTGGTGCCGCTACCGGTTATATCGCTGGGCCGTCGATTTCCCGCGCGCTGGGCCTCAGCGGATATCATCGCTATCGCCATAGGCGGCACGCACAGCACTAAGGGCTTTGCCCAAAAATAACTGCGCCATCTGGCTTGTCCTTTTGTCCGCCCGCCGCGTTCCGGGATGACGGGCGTGGAAGTGTTCAGCCGGATGCCGCATTATTCCAGATATATCCCGACATTTATATTGTAACGGGATTCCGGATGGCCGGTGACGAACACCATGCCTTCCTTACCGTTCAGCGTTATCATCCAAAGCCGCATGCCTTTAACCACTTGGGATTTTGTGACCTTAAAGCGCGCTTCGATGTCGGGCACGGCGCCGGCTACCGTTCCTACAAAGTAGACGGTGCATACCTGCCCGTTATCTTGAGGGCCTGCGCTCAACACAAATTCGCCTTTGCCCGGAACTGCGATCCTCCAATGTTCCTGCCCTTTGATGTTTTTGGGCTCATTCCATCGCTTGCGCGCGAATGCCTGGATTTTCGCTACGTCCGGCATGTCCTTCGCGCAGATGTCCATAAGAGCCTGCATCGCGATTTTCTGGGAGGCATCGGTTTGCGCCGGCTGCGCAGATGCGCTGAGCGCGGCGGCACATACGCCTGCGATCCCAATCGCCAAGCGCCGTAGAATATATCGTGGCAGCATAGTTCTGCTTTCCCTCCACCCCTAAGATCGAATTCTAGGCATCGCCAAGGCGCCGGCGGCGAACAGATGCAAACCGCGGACTCCTAAGCGCGATGTCCCGACGGCCGTGACATTCATCTAAAATATTGTTCAGTATGGGGCATCGTTTTGCCGCAACAGCGCCGCTGCCTCCGCGAACTCCTCCGGCGTATTGGCGTTGAAGAAAGGATCGGCGAGCCTGCCGCCGATGCCGGCCATCGGGAACTCCACGATGAAGTGCGGATGGCGCTCCGCCCATTCCTGGACCTTCCGCGTGCCGGACGCGAGCGCTGCCGCCAGATCGTCCGCGAGAACGGCCGGCCACAGGCCGAATACCGGGTGAACCTGTTCGCCGGATTTGGCGAGAACGATGGCAGGATAAGCGCCGTCTGCTGCGGCCAAGAATTTCGCCACCAGGTCTTCGGGGAAGAACGGCGTGTCGCAAGCTGCCGTTACAATGAAGCGCATGTCCGGCGCGGCTTTTGCGGCCCAGCGCAAGCCGGCGAGGACGCCCGCGAGCGGGCCGGCGAAATCGGCGGTGGCGTCCGCGATAACAGGCAGCCCGAAGGCCGCAAACCGGGACGTATCGCCATTGGCGTTGATCGCGAGCGGGCAGGCTTGCGCCGCCAGGCGTTCGATGACATGCAGCATTAGGGGCTTGCCGGCAAGCTCGCGCAAGCCTTTGTCGCCGCCGCCCATTCGCCGCGACAATCCGCCCGCGAGCACAATTCCTGGCACGCGCTCCATAACTGCCGTCATACCCCTCACCCTGTCCCTCTCTGCAAGCTCGCCTTGGCGAGCTTGCAGCTTAGAGCGTCCGCATCCGCAAGCGGATGCGGATGGGGGAGAGGGAACGCCCTCTCAGCGGTTGCGACGGGACTCCCTCTCCCATGGGGAGAGGGCTGGGGTGAGGGGTATTACCCGTAGGTATAGGCCAACGAGCCTTCATTCCGCCTCACCCTTGTAACCGCTCTTGCAAAGCACCCCAGTCACACTTACGTCGCGAAGCGGGCGATTTCACATATTCCGCCTTTTGCATTTACGCGCTAGCTCCTAGATAATGCCAGCTCTGCTTGTTGGCGCTACCGCCCTCCGGGCTGCTTGAGCTCGAATTCTTGACCTGGCCTCTCAACCTTTACCACTGGCACATGTATGGCAAATCCCCTGACTAAAGAAAACGTGCTCAACGCACTCAAAGTCGTCAAGGCACCCGGCGGCGGCGATCTCGTCTCCGCTGGGATCTTGTCGGAAATCGTTATCAACAAAGACAAGGTCTATTTTGCGCTGAACGTTCCACAAGCGCAGGCCAGGGCCTTCGAGCCGGTGCGCAAGGCCGCGGAAGATGCGGTGAAGGCGCTGCCGGGTGTTACGAACGCCATCGTCACGCTGACCGCGGACGCCAAGGAAGGCGGCGCGGCCCCTGCGCGGGACGCGGAGGCAAGCGGCATCGGGCGCGTTCAATACATCATCGCCGTCGCGTCGGGCAAAGGCGGCGTCGGCAAATCAACCACCGCCGTCAATCTGGCGCTGGCGCTTGCCAGCAGAACGGCCTGCGCGTTGGCGTGCTCGACGCCGACATCTATGGCCCGTCGATGCCGCGCATGCTCGGGATCTCGGACCGGCCGGAGCTGGCGCGGCGAGCAATGTGCTGAAGCCCATAGAGAAATACGGCCTGGAAGTCATGTCCATGGGTTTCCTCGTGGACGAAGAGACGCCGATGATCTGGCGCGGGCCGATGGTGATCTCGCGCCATCACCCAGATGCTCAAGGACGTCGCCTGGGGCGAGCTCGACATTATGGTGGTCGACATGCCGCCCGGCACCGGCGATGCGCAGCTCACCATGGCGCAGCAGGTGCCGCTCGCCGGTGCGGTGATCGTCTCCACGCCGCAGGACCTCTCGCTGATCGACGCGCGGCGCGGGCTCAATATGTTCAAGCGCGTGGATGTGCCTGTGCTCGGCATCATCGAGAATATGAGCTACTTCCTCTGCCCCAAATGCGGAGAGCGCTCGGATATCTTCAGCCATGGCGGCGCGCGCGCGGAGGCCGGGCGGCTGCATGTGCCGTTCCTGGGCGAATTGCCGTTGCACATGGCGATCCGGGAGACTTCGGACAGCGGCCGGCCGATTGTGGTGGCGGAGCCGGAGTCGGAGCACGCCGGGCTCTATAAGTCCATCGCGGCGGCCATCTGGAGCCGGCTTACGGGCAAGCCGGCGAACCCGCCCGCGCCGCGTATCGTGATCGAGTAGAGGCCCGCTCGGAACCGGATGGGCTTGCCGCAGCCGCTAGTACAGCGGCTCGCAATTGCCCATCCGCATCCGCTTGCGGAAACTTTAGGACGCAAGCCCGGCAAGCCGGGCTCGCGGGGAGAGAGTGAGTGCTTTTGCTGCAGCTAGAGGGAAGTAGTAAGCGGGACTTGGTGCCGTTCGCCGCCGGCATGTCTTCGAGTATTCTCATCAACGATAGGTCCTTATTCTGCGCAGTACAACTACGATGCTCAATATCAAGCTCACAAAAGAACCAATGAATGGTATGTAGTCGAGCTCATTGTCTATATTGCCGTATATGAGAGCCAGAGATAATAATCCAATTGTCGCGCCAGCCAGCACTGCTGCACCAACAAAGACAATCGACAAAATAGCAGCTGCGCCGAAATGTCCTTGCCGCAAGAACGGCCCGGTACGGTTCCATATGAATATAGCAACGGCCATGCAAACCCCGGATATTATAGGGGCGAGATCGCTATCGCCCGTGGCGTTGAATTTTAAAGAGAGAAAATCGCCGATCCAGAATCCCCCAGCCACCGCTGTAATAGAGTAGGCAAGAGCCAGTCCAATCGAAGTCCAAGTGCCCTGTGTTGCAGCCCGCGCCTCCGGTGCGCGTAAGTCCGCTCCCGCTTGCCAACTGCTCTCTGCGCGCGAACTTGGCGGCGTGCTCTCGTCCTTCAAATGTTCGTTGGGATTGCCTGAGAGTTCCTCGATGGGCGCTAATTCAAAATGCCTCTCTGCCGCAGGGGCGCCTGCCGCACGAACCGCAATGATGCCGTTCGCCGTGCCGCTGGAATTGATGCGATCCAACCCTGGAATTTCCGGTAGAGCTGGCGCCGAGGCCATGGGCTGAAACTCGAGCATCTTGATCGCCGGGACGGTCTGCACGCGATTCCTTACCGCGCCGGTATGCTCGCTCTGAAATTCAGAGGGCATGGCGTAAATGCAAGGGTCCGGCGCTCTGGCCGCGGCGAGCGTTCCGGAATGCGTTGCGAAATGGACCTCGCCGGGAAGGGACCGCGATTTTGCGGACCGGGCCGGCGTGGCCGCGCCGTTGGCGGTGTAGGCGTAGGCGTAGGCAGGGGCGGGCACGGTTGCTGCGGCGCGCCTTGCGGCGAGGGCCAGGGGCTTGCAGGTGACGCGGGCGGCAGGAAGCAGGATGCGGACTTCGGTGCCAACCGCGGGCTCGCTCGATACCTCGATGGTGCCGCCGTGAAGCTCGACGAGCTGCTTGGCCAGCGGCAGCCCCAAGCCGGTGCCTGCGAAGCGCTTGGTCATGCTGTTGTCGATCTGGCGGAATTTCTCGAACGCGGCCTCGATATCCTCTTGTGTCATGCCGATGCCGGTGTCCCGGATGGCGATAGAAAGGCAGCCGCCGTCCTCCAATGCAGTGGAAATCGCGATGCGCCCCCCGCTGGGCGTGAACTTCACCGCGTTCGACAGCACGTTGATGAAAACCTGCTTCAACCGCACTTCGTCGCAGCGGATTTGAATGCCCTCCGGCGGATATTCCTTCACGATTTTAACGTTGCCGGATTTCGCCTGCGGTTTGATCGCGCGGATGCTCTCGTCGAGGACGGAGGCCAATTCCGCTACGCTTTCGGAGAATTCGACCTTGCCGGCCTCGATCTTGGCGAGATCCAGAATGTCGTTGACGATGGCCAGGAGATGCTGCCCCGAATTGTTGATGTCGCCGGCATATTCGAAATAGGCCGGGGTATCCGGCCCCATGAGCTTGTCGCGGATGATCTCGGAGAAGCCGATGATCGCGTTGAGCGGCGTGCGCAGCTCGTGGCTCATATTGGCCAGGAAGGCGGACTTGGCGTGGCTCGCGGCTTCCGATTCCTGCTGCGCCAGCATAAGCCTCGCGTTCAGCTCCTGAAGGTTGACGCGCTCCTGGGCCAGGCTTCGATTGGCATCCTTCAGCTCGGCGGCACGGCTGTTCACCTCGACTTCGTAGCGGACCCGGTTTGAAATTTCCTGCACGACCATGGCCGCCAGCGTGCCCGAAAGCAGCATGGCGGCGCCGCCCAGGCCGAGGATTATCAGGGCGAGGCGGGTCGGGCCGGCCAGCCATTCGTCCTTGCCGAGGCCTACGGCGACAGTAAGCGGATAGCCCGGAACCTTCCTCCAATCGAATATGCGCGTCACCCCGTCGAGCGGGCTTTGCGCGACATAGGCGCCCCGGTCCGGCTGAGCGCCGCCAGGGAGCGGCTGCGCTCCGGGTATCGAAAAGCCAGCCGGTATGGGAGCATTCGAGGCTCCCCAATGTCTGGCCCGGACGATGTTATCGAGCCCCACGAGCGCCATAATGCCGCTGGAGCCAAGATCGACCGATCTATGGAGAGAAATGAGAAAATCGGGATCGAGCGAGAATACGAGCACGCCCGCAAAACCGCCGCCGGGTTTTTCAAGACGGCGCGCCAACTGGATCGTCACCTGGTTGGAACTTGGCTCGGTGGGCGGTTTGCCGATGAAGAGCCCGGCATTGGGGTTGTCGCGGTGGACCTGGAAATATTCCTCGGCGGAAAGATCGGTGGGCTCGGGGTTTTTCCCGAGAGCCCCGGCACGGACCCTCCCGTCCGGCCCGGTCGCCGCGACCCAAATGGGCTGGGCGGCAAGCTCCGGCGCAAGCTTGGTCCACTGGGAGAGATCGAATTTATCGCCTTCTGCTTCGATGCGCTGCTTGACGCGCTCCATCGCGCCTGCAACGCTGTCGAGCGCCCGCTGGGCTTGTTCTCCGAAGGCCGCCGAGTAGTTTGCGGCGCTGGCGCGGCCCGCGTCCAATGCCGATTGGCGCAATTGCATGGCAATTAGCGCAACGATGGTCATAATCGCCACGATGACGAGAGCGCTGTATGCGAGGATGCTCCGGCATAGGCGGCAGGCGGCGCGTTTGATCGCGCAAGTGCAGTGAATTCCGCAGGGCGATTTGCCGCTGCGCCCATCGCGGCGCAGGCACTCGCCAGTCCCGGGACATTTAATGGCAGCGCGCAGCATGTCCTTCCACACTATTAAGAATAATGGACGGTGGAAGAGTGCAACCTTAGGCTTACCAGTGCAACTAGAGCGCGAGATTACGGTTAAGCTCGCGTTGGTGCGTTCGCGGAAATGCTAGAGCAGATAGTAATTATTCTCTACGGAAGAAACAAAACAAGAATAAAACCCGGCTTAATCTTTAACCGGTTGCGCAGCGCGAGGAGGAATCGCGATCAGCCCCCCGCGCGATCCTCCCGCGTCCGGCGGCGGCGCCGATTTCGGCGTCTGTCAACTCAGCCACGGTTTCGCGGCGTCTTAAAGCACGCCTCGAATTCAAGGACAAACCCCGGCGGATCGAGCGCGAAGCTCCCGCCACGCACGAACCGCGTTTGTATGACGCCGCTTTCGTCCTTGGCGTGGTGGATAATGAAACGCCTCTCAGTGTCGAAAATCAGGTAGTGCCGGATGCTCTCGACCCGGAAATAGCCTTCGAGCTTAACGGAAAGATCGATACGCCGTGTGCCTGGCGACAAGACCTCCACCACGATGACAGGATCGCGCACCTCGATATCGCCGCCCGGCTTTTCCGGCCCGCAATAGACGAGCGCGTCAGGCTCGTAAGCGGTGCTCTCGCTCACCCGGACGGTGGCGCCATCGGGTAGCACGCTGCAAGGCAGGGCCGCCCGTTCGATTGCTGTCAGCAACGCGACGTGAATGGCGAGTTTCACTTGCAGGTGGACGACACGCTCAGGTGCCATGGCTTGAATTTCGCCATCCACAAGCTCGTAACGCCCCGGATTTTCCTCAGCCCAGGCCAGATACTCGTCGACGGTCATCTTTGGTTTGGCGCGCATTTGCATAAGGCGATAGTACCAAAGCGCCGGGGACCGCGCAAATGCGCGCTTCCGCGGATTGCGAACTACTTGATCTTGAACTGGTTGCGCAGCGCGAGCAGGAACAGGAACAGCAGCACCGCGCTCCACAGCGTCTGCCAAATCTGGAGGATGGGGCTCCAAGCCGGTGCGTGTTCCAGCTTGAGGCACTCGGTGTAAAACTCTCGGGCCACCTCGCCGCGGCTGGAGCCGATCAGCGGCAGCGAATTCGCGGCGGAGAGCGTCAGCGCCTTCAACGCCTTGGACGCTTCGTCATCGGCGCAAGCCGAGGCCCAGCCGGACACGGCCACGCCCGCGTTCCAGGCATAGATCGCGGCAAACGCGATGGCCGAGGCGAGCCAGATGCCGAGCGGCCGGGCGATGGAGCGGCCGTAATCCGACAGCGCGTCATAGGCGATGCCGAACCAAAAGGCGGTGTGCCAGGGCTTGTGCTCGGTCCAGCGCTTGGAGCGGGTCTCGCCCTTGAACGCCATCTGCTCGCGCTCGTAATCCGCGCTTTGGATCGCCATGCGGCGAAGCGCGCGATAGCGTGGGATAAGGTCGGCGTCGCCCCTGCGCCAGAAACCCGGAAGCGGGAAATCGACGGCGTCCAGATCGGGCGACTGCTTGAAATCGGCTTGGTTGAAGGACGGCGCCTTCGCGAACTTCGCTCCCGTCATTTCGAAAGCCCGCTCCAATTTGATGCCTCCAAAGCTTGCACCCTTCAGAAATTTCGCCTTCCAGAAGGAGGTGAAATTTCGGAAGGTGGCGCTTTCGAACAAGGCGTCGCCGGAGAAAGTGGCTTTGTAGAACAGGGCGTTGCCGGAGAAGGTGGCGCTTTGGAACCCGGCGACGCCAGAGAAGGCGGCGCTTTCGAACCCGGCGACGCCAGAGAAGGCGGCGCTTACGAACCCGGCGTCGCCGGAGAAGGCGGCGCTTACGAACCCAGCGTCGCCGGAGAAGGTGGCGCTACTGAACACGGTGACGCCGGAGAAGGTGGCGCTTTCGAACCCAGCGTCGCCGGAGAAGGTGGCGCTACTGAACACGGTGACGCCGGAGAAGGTGGCGCTTTCGAACCGGGCGAGGCCGGAGAAGGTGGCGCTTACGAACCAGGCGACGTCTGCGAAGGCGGCGCTTTCGAACCGGGCGAGGCTGGAGAAGGTGGCGCTATTGAACCGGGCGAGGCCGGGAAAAATGAAGCCGGAGAAATCCGCACTGTCTCCCTCAAGCTGAATTGATTTGACAGGCGGCTCGCCGTCTTTGTTCTCTTTTTCTTCTCCCGCGGTCTCTTTGGGCCCCTCCACCCCCCTTACAAGAAAGAGACCGCGGGAGAAGTTGGCTTCCGCCTTTTCCATCCAGGCACGGGTCTCCGGGTTCTTAGGCTCCAGGGTTCCGTAGGTGTCTTTTTCGGCAGCCCAGCGTCCGTCCGCTTCCATCGCCTTGCGCTCGGCGAGCCGCGCCTCGGCCCAGGCGTTCCAATGCGCCTTCGCGGCCTCATGCGCGGTGGCATTTGCGCCGTCTTCGTCTTTGCCTTCGGCCAGCGCCGCCGCGCGCGCTTCGGCGCGTCTCGCCTCGCACTCCAGAAACAGCGCGATTGTCTCGTCCCGCGTCATGGGCAGCACTCCCTCGGCTCGCGCGAAGCTTTAGCTAAAATTGCTTGCTTCCGCAATCGGGGCGCTATTCGCCGTCGAACAAGCGGAGCCAATCCATGCGGGCCTTGAAGATGCGGACAATCGCGAAAGGCTTAAGGGACGGCGCGATTGCGTGTATAGCGGCGCGAAGCTAGATGGAGCCCGCGCATGACGGTTCAGGAGTTGGAAAAGGCAATCGCCAAACTTTCGCCGGAGGAACTGGCGGAGCTGCGCGCTTGGTTTTTGGAACGCGATCAGGATGACTGGGACCGCCAAATCGCGCGCGATAGCGAGGCGGGCAAGCCCGGCAAGCCGATCCAGCAGGCGAAGCGCTATTATGCCGGGCGGAACGGGCGGGAGTTGTGAGGCATTTCGCAGCGCGAGTTGCACGCGCCAGCTGGGAGATGTATCGTGCATATGTGGATTTGTTGCAACAGGAGTTACATGAGTGCCAAGCGCGGTGTTGCCGCCGGGGCGTCCGTTAAAGGAGTTGATGAATGGATTTTGAAGCTGAGATCAGACGCCGCGTGACCCTTCTTGAGGAGGACGCCAAGGGCGAGAAGACCGTCTCGCGCCATATTCTTCGCAAGGTCAACCAGATGCATGACGATCTCCTTGGCCTTCGCGATGAGATCGCCAAGGTGAGAAGTGACCTTTCCTCGGAGATTACCGATGTGAAAAAGGACGTTTCTTCGTTGCGGGAGGAATTGGTGCTCTGGCGCGCCGATCTTCCAGGTATTATCGCTAATGTCGTGGGCGCTCTCTTGCGCGAGGAGCGCGAACGCAAATGAACTACTCAAAACTCTGCATCGATTGCGTGCATTGCGACCTCTTCGAATGGGAGGGCATGACCGATTATCAGCGCTCGTTTTACGCGACTTGCGCCAATCCTTTGACGATGGCCGACCATCGCTCGATCGTGACCGGAACCGCCTCTCAGATGCAACGCACCTGCCTCGACGCGCGCCGTCATGACCCTTGCAACGGGGATGGCAGGCTGTGGGAGAAAAAACCCGATCCTGAACCGGCGCAGAGCATTAACAGCGATTAACCGTACAGTCTCCCGTCTACTCGATGCTGAACTGGTTGCGCAGCGCGAGCAGGAACAGGAACCACAGCGCGGCGGCCAGCGCCGTCTGCACCGCGCTCCAAAGCCCCACCGCGCCTGGCACCACCGGCGCCACCAGCGTCTCGTCGAAGCCGTAGAGGCAGGCGTAAACGGGCGCGCTTTGGGTGGTGTCGAAAGCGCCGATCGCCAAGCTTTGCCGGACCGCGAGCAAAGCGGCGGCTTTCACGGGATCGCCCTTGCCTTGCTTGCAAGGCAGCGCCCGCAGCGCTTTGAGCGGAGGAGCGGGAAGAGCCGCGCGGATGGGGGCCGGCAGATGGTAGAAGATGCGCGCTTGAAGGTGTGCGCTAACCGGGCGTTTGGAAGCGTACCGGTCGAGATAAAACCAGCCCGAAACGAGGGTCAGCGCGGCCAGCCACAAAATGGGCCGGAACAGGGAATGCCCGAATCCTGAGACCAGCTCATAAAGGATGCCGAGCCAGAAGGCGGGATGCCAAGGCTTGTCTTCGGCATAGCGCCGGGAACGCAGCTCGCCGCGAAAGTAGAGGTGCTCCTTGCTACGGTCGTGTTGCTCCCTGGCGAACTGCTTCAGCGCGCGATATCTTGCGCTCAGCGTCGCATCGGCCTGGCCCACCATCCACAGCAAAGCGCCTCCAAAGACCGACCGGACGAAAAGGCCCGGTTCCATGCCCGGCGCAAGCCGAAGCTTATCGAGCAGAACCGGCTTCGCAAACTTCGCGGATGTAAGATCGGGCACACGCCGCTGAAAATACGCGCCGGCGAGCGAAAAACTCTGCCGCGCATCGGCTCCGCGGAAATTCGCGGCACGGCGGAAGAGGGCCTCGTCGAAGGAGGCGCTGCCCAGGAAGATGGCGTTTTCGAACGGCGCGTGACCGTTGAAAGCCGCGCGGTAGAACCGGGCGGGGCCGGAGAAGGTAGCGCCGTGGAACCAGGCATCGCCGCTGAAAGCGGCTCTTTCGAACGAGGCGCCGCCCGAAAAGACAGCGCCGTTGAACGAGGCGTCGCCCGCGAAGACGGTGCGATCGAAAAGGGCGCTGCCTGGAAAGATGAAGCCGTCGAAATCGGCGCGGGCCCCGTCAAGCGGGACCGGATGGGCGGAGGGCTCCAATTTCGGCCACGCCGCCGTCTCGAACCCAACGCCGTAGAAGTCCGCGCTTGCCGCCTCAATCCAGGCGCGGGTTTTTTCGTTCTTGGGCAACAGCGTTCCGCGCCAGTCTGCTTCCGCCAGCCAGACGCCCTCTTCCTCCAGGCCTTTGCGCTCCGCGAGCATCTTCTGGCCCCAGGCGTTCCAGGCGTCGCGGCCCCGCAAAAACAGCGCAATCGTCTCGTCCCGCGTCATGTGCCGCACCGCGCCCGCCCGTGTTGCGCTAAAGTTTAGCCGAAATTACTTGCTTCAGCAACCGGGCCGCGTTCCGGAGGGTGCAAGCAGGAACAGGAACAAGAGCACCGCGCCCCACAGCGGAAAACGGCGCATTTGCGCTGGCGGGCGGGTTAACGGGCGATGAAGGCGCGTACAGGCGGTCTCATGGTTAATACGCGGATGGTAAACGCCCGTGTCTGATATTTTCCGCCGCCGTCTTTCTGCGAATCTTTTCGCTCTTTAGGTCGATTTCTGCGACTCCAAAATCCTATTAAATATGCGGACAGTTTTAATGTTAACCAAGCCTGCGCAGCCCCGCGGCCAAAACTACGCATACAGAGCAATAACTTAGCTTGCGAATCTGCGCTTAACGGTTCCTAAAAGCTCATCTGCTAAATTACATCTCTATTGAATGACAGCCCGGCTGCGGCGAAAGGCAGGCGAAATGAGTTAACTAGCGGCCGCGCCCGGTTTCGTAAGCGGCCAGATAAATCCGGCAAAGTATCGGGAAATTCAACCTAGGGGCGAAATCAGAATGAAGATTCAAGCTTGCAAAATCCGTATACATTTCAATTGACGCTAAGCTTAGGGCGGGCTTGTATAGGTCCAAACAAGGGGCAGTGGGGATCCGGAATGAGTGAAAGACGCCGCCGCGTTCAGGTTTGGGCTCTCTTAAGCCCTGGACCTCATGCTGTTGTGCTCGTTGCCGGCTGTCTTATTCTGTTCCTCTCGCTAGCGCTTTTCTCAGCCCCAGCGGCATTTGCCAGTCCCGCGAACGCTTTTAGCCTCGGCAAGCTGCCCCTGAGAATTACAGCCCTGGTAGGGCCGCGGAACGATTTTTGCTATTCGGACCACATCGACGCCATCGAGAAGCTTGCGAATAGCGAGCGCGATCGCATCAACAAGGCCGGGGGCATCGCGGGCCACCCAATCGAGATAGAGATCCGCGATGACGAGGGCGACGCCCGGCGGACGGTTGCCAATGTCAACGGCGCGCTGGCCGATCCGCGATCCATCGCGCTGATTGGGCTGCAGAGCTCCGACCGCGCGGGACAAGTTTTCAAACAGCTGGGCCCAAGATTGAGCAGCAGCAGCCTCCCATGGATTTCCAGCATTTCCGTGACTAGCCTGTTTGCCGGCTATCCAAATGTCTTCACGATGCAAGGGTCGCAGGAGGAAGAAAATATCCCCGTGATTGCCGAATTCGTGAAGGAGAAGAACTTCACGCGGCCCGCATTCATTGGCTTGAAGGGGCAGACCTATGCCGAGGCAATGATAAAGGGCTTGGAGGGAAGGAAAGGCTTTCCCTCCTTCGTTGACAAGCGCCTGTTGGAGCTTCCCGGGGTAGACAGCAAGGCCCGGTCGAACGCCAGCCTCGACCCCAGCGAAATCGCAAGAGCCGCCGATGAGCTGAAATGGAAAAATCCCGACGTCATCTTCTTGAACGTTGGCGGCTGGCGTGTCCCGGATTTCCTTAAAGAGCTGGAACGGGCAGGGATAACCGCACCGCTCTTCATTTCCGGCCGCCTCGAAGACATTTTCCGCAACCCCGGCGTGACGTATTCGGGAGATGCGTACCAGATCGCCAGGGACGAGCTGCCCAACCTTTACAACGACAGGCTTCGCACGCGGCTGTTCCGGGAGCGTCCCGAGGAATGGACGTTCAACGGCCACCGCAATCCGGATGCGTTCGAGCGGTTAGAGAACGAATGCCAGGAGCGTCCGGAAAAGCCGCAATTGGACGTTCTCTCACGTTCGAACCTCAGGGCCATCGGCATGGGGCTTGAAATCAGAGACATGATTGCCATGATCGCCTTTATTGCGAATTCGGCGAAGGCGGCGGGCAACGCTGACGATGTTGCGGCGATCCGCAAGACGATTGTGGCCGGGATTCCCGCCAATTTTGCTGCCGGCAAGGGTATTTTCAAAGGGGTCGTCGAAGATTGGTCCTTCCGGCCCGCATCCAGAACCGCGGTGAGAACGCCTTTCATCGTCGCGCGCCCCAGCGCCCTCGGCAAACTGCAGCTGGCGCCAGTCCAATACGTTCCGCTGCAAGGAGGTAGGCTTCGCAAGATACCCACCTTCTATTTGGAAATCGATCCGGCGCGCATCTACAGGATCGACGACACGGAGAAGACGTTCGCCGCGGACTTCTACTTATCGATGAGCGACGAGAACAACCCGGCCATAGACCAAATCGAATTTGCGAACGCTTTTCTCGATCATAAAACCGGCAGCCGGCAGGTTACGGTTCACCCGCTTCACGAAGGGGGCCCTAGCGACACCTATCCAAGCCATATGAAAATCTACGAGGTGTCCGGCAAGTTCATGCTGGACCCGGATTACACCAGCTACCCATTCGACGTTCAGCGCTTCGGGATCGACCTGCGGCCGAAGCAAGGCGAATTCCCGTTTATTGTGCAGCCCATGCAAAAGGAGCTGCGGCAAAAGGTGTTCGAAACCGACGGCTGGGATAATCGGGATGCGTATGTAAGCTATGAGCGTCAGTCGGTTTCGATTTTCGACACCAGAAAATCTTGAGCCGAGCGTTGTGCCGTTCTACAAGAATAGCTTCGTTTGGACCGCGAAGCGAAGTGCAACCGACTTCTATATGCGAGTGGTTATACCGCTAATATTTATTGCGATTGTCGCTTATTTGGCTGTATTCATCCCAACCACGCACTTTGAGGCCATAGTAACTATAGAAGTTACGGCGTTACTGTCTGCTGTTGCGCTATATATAACAATACAGAGAGTGGATTTGGATTCGGCGACGCTTTCCGACAAAATATTCGTGTTCAACTACATGATATTCAGCTTGATGATTGCCATTTCGATTCTTCGCATCAATAAGTATGTGGTCAACCGATTGCATTTCAAGCATGCCCTGGGGATTATACACACCGTGGTCATCCCCATCCTGCTTGTGATGATGTTCTTCTACGTCTACGGCGCGGGGGCGGCCGATAGTCATTCGGAGCTGGCGTTCTGGCCGTCCTTAGCTGACGGGGTTATGCGCTCCCTTGATTCCCTAGGGATATAAACAGACGCTAGTTCCCCAGATCGTATAGCTGTTTCACCATCTGGTTGACAGCGCCGAAAACTGTGGCGTTGATCGAGAAATCGGCCTTAGCGGTGCTGATGTTAAGAAGCTGGTTCAGCACGTCCACGTTGGGAGTGGCAACCAGTCCCTGGCTATTAGCGTAGCTGGCCGACGGATCGTATTGGGCCACAAAGGCCGGAGAGATGTTGGTCACTGTGGCGATTGTTCCACCGTTTGTGCCCGCGGCGGTTTGCTCCACCTGTACTGGCTGATAGGGCTGGGGGGTAGCGGATGTTTGGCCGGACGCCGGAAGCGCAC
Organism: uncultured Alphaproteobacteria bacterium; assembly: GCA_963785355.1. Classification (GTDB taxonomy): domain Bacteria; phylum Pseudomonadota; class Alphaproteobacteria; order Rhizobiales; family Rhodomicrobiaceae; genus Rhodomicrobium. The sequence goes on along the minus strand of CAWAVJ010000054.1, from coordinate 18,456 downwards.
CGTTCGAGTTCATGTTTGCGATGTTGTTCGCCGCTGCGGTCAGTTGGAGACTGGCGGCTTGCATGCCCGAAAGCGGTACGCTCGTGTTCAACATGACCAACTCCCAAGTCAAGCATACGCTGCCACCTGAGAATCGTCCGTAAACGCAACGGCTAAGATTAGCTGGAACTGGTTCAGGCCAGGCTGCGCGGCAGCGAGGGCAGATGCGGTCCGGCGGTCGCGCCTGCTAGGCTACTAGCAAGCCTTTGATTCTACTATAGCTTATCGGAGGCAAGTTCGCCTGAGAGCGTGCGGCAAACGGGTGCGAACTTGCCTCCGGCTGTACCAGGCTCAGTGTCCTGGGCCTCTGAAGTTGGTAGCGCGCGCCGTTACGGTGCCATCGACGGTGTCGCGGACGGTGAAGCCGATATTGGCCTGGGGCGCCATTGTTGCCGCCTCCTCGGGGGGAACAGTCACATAGACCTTCACAGCGCGCACGTCATCGGACTTGACGTCGATGGGCGGCTCGCCGGCCTCGATCCCGACATAGGAAAGGCTCGGGTTCTTGAGCCCCGTGACGGCGATCTCGAATTTGTGCACGCCGTGCTTCTTGTTGAGGATGCGCACGGTGTAGCCGTTGCGGATACCGCCGCCGCTAACCTGCACGAACAGCGGATTGCGGTCCGGGACCACGTTCACGTCGAGCACCGTCTTGTGCGTCAGCCCGAACAGCATCAATGCACCCACCAGCGAGAAGGCGCCAGCATAGAGCATGGTTCTAGGCCGGATCAGGCGGAAGGGAACGCGGTCGCCATGCGATTCAGCTTTGAGGTTGCGGAAGGAGTCGTAGGCGATGAGCTTTCGCGGGCGTCCGACCTTGTCCATGATCTCGTCGCAGGCGTCGATGCAGAGCGCGCACCCGATGCATTCGAGCTGCGCGCCGTGGCGGATGTCAATGCCCGCGGGGCAGACAGCCACGCACTGCCCGCAGTCGATGCAATCGCCGCGGCCTTCCCAGCTCTGGCCCTTCCTGTGGGGGCCGCGCGGTTCGCCCCTGAAGCCCCGATAGGTGATGAGCAGGGAGTCGGCGTCGAACATCGCGCCCTGGATACGCGGCCAGGGGCACATATAGGTGCAAACCTGCTCGCGGGCGAGCCCGCCTAGAAGATAGGTGAAGACGGCGAAAATGAAGATGAAGACGTAGGCGAGGCCCGGGGCGTCGTTGTGCAGGAGCTCGGAGGCGAGCGTAGGTGCATCGCCGAAATAGAAGATACCGGCAACGCCAGTCGAAAGGGCGATGAGCAGCCAGCTCAAATGCGTCCCGCCCAGGCGCCAGAGCTTGTTGAAGGACCAGGGCGACTTGCCGAGCCGGATCCGCGCATTGCGGTCGCCTTGCCAGAAGCGCTCGACCAGGACCATGAGATCGGTCCACACCGTCTGCGGGCAGGCGTAGCCGCACCAGATCCGGCCCGCAACCGCGGTGGCTAGGAACAGCGCCAGTGCCGAGAGCACCAGAATGCCGGTGACATAATAGAACTCCTGCGCCCAGATTTCGAGCCAGAAAAAATAGAGCCGTTGATGGGCGAAATCGAGCAGAAAGCCCTGATCCGGCAGGCCCGGGCCGCGGTCGAGCCTGATCCATGGCAAGCCGTAAAAAATGCCGAGCGCCACGATCATGACCGCCCACTTGATATTGCGGAACTTGCCGCGCACCAGTTTCGGGTATACCGGCTCGCGCTCTTTGTAGAGGGAGCGGTACTCTTTTGAGTTCACGGCCCGCGCGTCAACCCTCGTAACGCCCGGCGCGGCTTCTTCCTCAGTAAGCGGCGTCACGGATGGCATCTCGGTCATAACATGCTCCAAAGCCAAGGCATCTGTGGTGAAGGCAGCCCAGACATTCCTCGCGGCCCAACCGGAAGGGGAGTGTGCGCCTGCTTCTTTCCAGAGTTTTTAGCGGCGTTGCCGGACTTTGCAAGGGGCGCCGCTGAGCGCAAGAATGCGCTCATGGTTGTTAAGGCAAGTTCCGTGCCAGCCAGCCCAGCCGCGGAATCCCCTGAATTAGCAGGGGTTTGCACCTCTCAGTCAGGCCGCTCCCTCCGCGCAGGCTAGCCTGTGGCATAATGTCTGCCACTAATGGCAGGGCGTGGCGGAGAAGTACGGGCAGCGAAAGATTGCCCGCAAAAACGAATTCGCTATCTTACTTCCAATAGCGCCATAGTGCTTTAGCTAGGTGGAAACCGGTTGCATGAGTGCCGTTGAGACAATCGTTTGCCCTGCTTGCGGGGCCGTTAACAGGGCGCCCGGTGCAAAACTTGCCGCTGGCGCCCGGCCTGCCTGCGGTAGCTGTCACCGGCCGCTCTTCACGGGTGAGCCTTACGAGGCTGGCGGGGAGGCGGAACTTGAGCGGCTTCTCGCCAAAACCTCCATACCGGTCCTCGCCGATTTTTGGGCGCCCTGGTGCGGGCCGTGCCTTCAGATGGCGCCGCATTTCCGGGCGGCGGCGCAGGCCATGGAGCCCGCTATCAGGTTCTTGAAGGTGGACACCGAAAAATTGCAGGGAGCCGCCGCCAGCCATGGCATCAGAAGCATCCCTACGCTGATCCTGTTTGTGAACGGCAAGGAGGCGGCGCGGCAAAGCGGCGCTATGTCCGCCAAGGCGATCGAGCAGTGGGCCAGACAGCAGCTTGCTTGAACGGAATGCGCGGGGTTAGCGGTTTTCCCCGCCGGCTGTTCTTGCTTTCGCCAGTTTGCGGTAAAGCGTGCGCTCGCTGAGGCCGAGCCTGCGCGCCAGCTCTTTGCGTGTACCGCCCCTGACAAGCGCCTGGCGCAGTCCTTCGAGCGAGATGCCTGTTTCATCCGGAAGCCCCGCCGGGAGGGAGCCAAAACCGTTGGTGCCGTTGGTGCCGTTGGTGCCGTTGGCGCCGTCTGCGCCCCGGCGTACTTCCCCGGCAAGATGATCCGGTTGCAATTCATTGCCGTCGCAGAGTAGGCTCGCCCGCTCCAAGAGATTACGCAACTCGCGTATGTTGCCAGGGAAATCGCAGGCGCACAGCAGGTTCATGGCTTCGGGTGAAATGCGCAAGCCCCGGGAAGTTACCCTGGCGAGCAAGGAGTCCGCGAGCAGGGGAATATCCTCGCGGCGTTCGCGCAAGGCTGGAAGCTCGATGGGGAAGGTATTGAGCCGGAAATAGAGATCCTGGCGGAATTTGCCATCGGCCACAAGGCGGCGCATGTTCTGGTGGGTCGCCGAAATCAGCCGGAAATCGGTCTTGCGCAATTCGGTGCTGCCAACCCGGCGATAGGTTCCGGTCTCAAGGAGCCGCAGCAGCTTGACCTGCATAGGGTAGGGGATGTCGCCCACCTCGTCCAGAAACAGCGTGCCCCCGCTCGCCGCCTCAACCAGGCCGTCCCGGCGCGCCGTGGCCCCGGTGAACGCCCCGCGCTCGTAGCCGAATAATTCGCTTTCGAAGAGCGTTTCCGGCATGCCTGAGCAGTCGAGCACCACAAAGGGCGCACGTGAACGGGGGCTCGCGTCGTGAATGGCCTGAGCCACCAATTCCTTGCCGGTTCCGGACTCGCCTTGCAAAAGCACGCTGGCATCGGACTTGGCAACGCGGGCCACGAGCCCAAGCATCTTCTGGAAAGCCGGCGAGCGGCCAACCAGGCCCTGCGCCTGCGCCAAGCCTTTAGCGACGGGCATCTCCTCAAGCTTTTCGACGAAATGCGTAATTTGCCCTTGCGCGTTCCGCACCGGCGAAAGGTCGATGCTCTCGTATAGCTCGCCGCCGGAGCCGTAATGCAGGTGGACGGCGCGCTCGCGCTGGCCGGATATGAGGCTCCGTGCCAGCGGGCAGACCTCGCCAGCGTGATCGCAAGGTGCTGTGTAGCGGTGCGAAACCTGATAGCAGGTTTTTCCGAGCACCTGCGCAAAGTGGGCGCATTTGCCGCGATAGGCCGCGTTTGCCGCGACGATCCGGTAATTGCGGTCGCACAAGATATGCGGCTCCGGCAGGGTCTCCAGAAACGAAGCCAGTTCGAAAAGACCTTCAGCTTTCATCCGCCACTCACTGCCAACCTTGTCAGAAGAACTGCCAAAGCATGGCACTTGGCTGGCAATTGTCAAGCTGGATAAGCTAAAAGCCCTTTGAAAACAGCGCAAAGTTCACTTGGCACGGAACTTGTAGTCAGAGCCGGGAGCGCTTTTGCGGAGCGCTCGAAACTTGTCCCATGTCGAGACGCCGGGCGAACTCCCACCCGGAAGGCGGGGCGGCGCACTCTCCCCTTGCCGCTCCGCTCAACACCCTGCTGAAGGAGAAATCGAATGAGCTGCCCCGCTCCCTCCGCCACTGCCTACGAGCTCATTGGCGGCGAGGCTGGCATCGATGCCTTTGTGTCCAGGCTTTACGAAATCATGGCAGCCAAGCCCGAGGCCGAATACATTTGGAAGTGGCATCCCCAGGACATGGAGGGAGTGAAGGCGCGGCTGGCTGCATTCCTGAGCGGCTGGCTGGGCGGCCCTGCCATCTATCCGCAAAACTATGGGCCGCCGATGATGCGCCGGCGGCATATGGCCTTCCCGATAGGCCCGAAAGAGCGCGACATCTGGCTCGATTGCGCGCGCCAAGCGCTTGCCGGAACCGTGCCGGACGCAGGTTTGCGGGAGCTTCTGGACGAGGCGCTGACCGCGATGGCCGAACACATGCGCAACCGCGATGAGCGTGGACTTCCAGAAGGCACCGGCTGTTGCGGAGGCTGCGAGCATTGAGACCGGCGCGCCGGGTACAAAGAAAGAACGCCACGGCAAGGCGTACAAAAATACAAGGGTGGAAACTGTATCAAGGAGGGAACTGAATGGTTTTGAGCGATTTGGCGCGTTTGCCGGTCTTCGCGATGGCGGTGGCCGGCGCTCTGTTATTTCCGCCGGGGGGGAGTTCAATTCGGGCGGGAGAAGTTCAAAGCGAGGCGGGGGCGGCCCAAGCGGAAAAACCGGCCCAGCCGCCGCGCAGGGCCACGAATTCGACGGCGGATCACAGCAAGTTCGAGGCGCTGAAAGGTCCGTTCGCCAATGGATCGGAAGTCACGAAGGCCTGCCTGACCTGCCATAACGAGGCAGGCCATCAATTCATAAAATCCATCCATTGGACTTGGGAATACAAGAATACCAAGACGGGGCAGCTCCTCGGCAAAGAGAATATCATAAACAATTTCTGCACCAATGCGCGCGGCAACGAGGGCATGTGCGCGATGTGCCATGCCAGCTACAATTGGACGAGCGCGAAATTCGACTTCCAAAACCAGAACAATATCGACTGCCTTGTTTGCCATGAGCAGACCGGCACCTATTACAAGCTGCCCCCGGCGCCGGGCAATGCGGCCTGCAGCACCATGCTTGAGGGCCTGAAACCCTTCGACTTGGTGAAGGTCGCACAAAGCGTCGGAAAGCCGGAGAGGCAGAATTGCGGCATCTGCCACTTCAATGGCGGCGGTGGCGACGGCGTCAAGCATGGCGACCTCGACTCCTCGCTCATCAACCCTCCGCGCGAGCTCGACGTGCATATGGCCAGCAAGGGGCAAAATTTCCCGTGCACGCAATGCCATTTGTCCAAGCGGCACATCATCGCGGGCAGCCGTTACGAGGTGCATGCCAAAGACACGGAAGGCACCGGCAAGCCGGGGCTGCGCCGTGACGTGACAACCTGCGAAGCCTGCCACGGCATCGCCCCGCACCCGAATACGGAGCTAATCGGCTTTAAGCTGAACGGACACGTGGCCAAGGTTGCTTGCCAGACCTGCCACATCCCAGCGTTGGCGCGTGGCGGCGTTTCGACCATCGTCGATTGGGATTGGCGCACGATGGGCCAGAAAAAGGACGGCGTGCCCTACAAGGAAGAGACCTACGTACAGGGTAACGGCGAGCACCGGCACACCTACTGGTCGATCAAGGGCACTTTCACCCAAGGTGAGACTTGGCCTGCGAAGAATCGCGTGCTTCTGCCCTATTACGCCTGGTTCGACGGACAAATGCGCTACACAGCGCCCGATACCAAGTTAGATACCTCGAAGCAGCCAATCCCGATCAACTCGTTCTCGGGGTCCTATAGCGATCCGAACGCGCGCATCTGGCCCTTCAAGCGGATGCACACGATCCAGCCTTACGACAAAGTGAACGATACGTTCGTCTACATGCACCTTTGGGGCACGGACAAAGACGCGCTTTGGGGGAATTTCGATTTCGCCAACGCCATCAGGGCGGGTATGGAGCAGCAGGGCAAGCCCTATAGCGGCCAGTACGGCTTCGTGGAAACGTACTCCTATTGGCCCACGACCCACATGGTGGCTCCAAAGGAGAACGCGCTCGCCTGCAGCGAATGCCATGCCAAGCAAGGGCGGCTGGCGGCGCTCGCGGGCTTTTACATGCCTGGGCGGGACAATTTCAAATGGCTCGATTTGGCGGGCTATCTCTTGATGGCGGGCACGTTTGCGGGCGTGCTGCTGCATGCGCTGCTGCGCGGCCTGGCCTCCCGCTACCGGAAGGAACAGAACCATGACTGACGAAAGCATCGCCCGGTACATCGACCTCAGGAACCCGCGCATCCTGAAGCGCGACGTGATGATCTACTCGCGCTTCGAGAGGTTCTGGCATTGGACGCAGGCAGCGCTGATTTTCACGCTGTTCTTCTCCGGCCTGGGACTGCATGGCATGCACGGCCTCTTGGACTTCCGGACGGCGGTAACGGTCCACACCTTCTCGGCGATCGCCCTGATCGTGCTATGGATGTTCACGACCTTCTGGAATTTCACCACCGGCCAGTGGAAGCAATATTTGTTCAAGAAGGGCATCTGGCCGGTGGTCAGCTTCTATGCCTGGGGCATCCTGTGGGGCGCGCCGCACCCCTATAAGAAAAGCCTGCAACGCAAGCAGAATGCGCTGCAGTCGCTGGCCTATATGAGCTTCATGGTTCTCGTAGGCCCGGCGCTGTGGGCGACGGGGATCGTCTATCTGCTCTACGATTTCTGGAGCCACTACCCTTGGGCCGGCGACGCTTTGACCTACACAGCGTTCCTCCATACTGCTGCGGCTTTCATCATGGCGGCCTTCGTCATCATCCATGTCTACATGACGACGACCGGTAAGACCGCCTTTCACTATGTCTGGACCATGATCACCGGGTACGACGAGATCGAGCTGTCCGAGGTCGAGGAGGCCTACATCGAGCAGACCAAGACGGTGCCCATGAAGAACAGCAAGTCTGTTGGATAGCCGGCAGCGCCACGCTTGCGGCAAACTCAGTTGTCATGGCCGGGCTTGACCCGGCCATCCACAAAAACACAATGGCCTCAGCTTGTTAGTGGCCGGGTCAGGCCCGGCCATGACAGCGCTGGAGGCCGCAGCTAACCTGGATCAATAAAGAGGCAGCATGCGTACCAGCAACTTGAAAACATTGACGGCGTTCACTGCCAGCGTTGCGTTAGCGCTCTCCATCTCTGCGAATGCGATGGCTGAAGACGCCGGCTCAAAGGATGCCCTGACCGGGCAAGCGCGCGGCATCGTTGCGCAGTTTTCGGAGCGCCTGAAGAGCGAGCTTATGGGCGCCATGAGGGCGGAAGGGCCGGTCAAGGCTATCGAGGTCTGCAATGTGGCCGCACCGGCAATCGCGGGTGAGGCTTCGAAGGATGGCTGGACCGTCAGGCGCACCTCGCTGAAGCTGCGCAACGCCAAAGCCAAGCCGGACGCATGGGAAAAGCAGACGCTGCAGTTCTTCGAAGCGGAGAAGGCCAAGGGCGGAGATGTGGCCAAGCTCGAGCGCTCGGAAATCGCCGATGTCAATGGCGTGCCCACTTTCCGCTATATGAAGGCGATACCCACCGCGGAGCAGCCGTGCCTGACCTGCCACGGCAGTAGCGTACCGGAGCCGGTAAGAGCCAAGCTTGCGGAGCTATATCCGCAGGACCAGGCCACAGGCTTGCAAGCGGGCGACATCCGCGGCGCGTTCGCTCTGTCCAAGCCGCTGCGCTAAGCTGCCCCTCGCGCTTCGATATGACGCAGGTGCGGTAACGGCTGCCGGCGAGGGAGTTAACCGCTCTTCGATGGAGGGCGGCTTCCTGGCTGGAGCGCGCGGAGGGCCGTTGAAGACAATTTCGATAGCGGCCCGGAAAGGTAGCACCACGCCGGCGGAGCGAGGCTGGGAAGCGCCGCCGCATCCTTCTCCGGGATGCGGAAGCGGTTGAAACGGCTCGCAGCGGGGGAGGACAGCGCGCGGTAGCGCCATTCGGGCCGGTCATCCACCGCGATGGGCATGAGGCGGAATATGGCCTCCCACTCCTTCCAGCGGTGGAAGCTGGCGAGATTGTCGGCACCCATCAGCCAGACGAAACGCGTAGCTGGAAAGCGGCGGCGCAAGAAGCCGAGCGACTGTTCCGTATAGGCGATGCCAATCCCTGCCTCGAAAGCCGTTACCTCGATGCGCGGATGGCTTGAGACCTGCCGGCACAGCCGGATGCGCCGGGCAAGCGGTAAGAGCCCGCTATGCTCCTTGAGCGGATTTCCGGGCGTCACCATCCACCAGACCTGGTCCAGGCGCAGGCGCTTCAGCGCTGTCAGGGTGATGAGCCTATGCGCGGCGTGCGGAGGATTGAACGAGCCGCCGAGCAGCCCGATGCGCATTCCGGCCTGCGCGGGCGGCGGGCGCAGATCCTCCGATGCTACGCCCGTCATCGCGAGGCGGCCCTTGGCCGCCTCGGCGATCCAGAAAGCGGCGCCGGGTTTGCGGCCCCTGGATTGCTTCGAGGCTTCGCCTCTCGCAATGACGGAGAGCGGCCAGGACTTATGGCGGATGGAATCATACGGGGCGGATCTGGCCATTGCCGCGCACGGCATATTTGAAGGTGGTTAGCTGCTCCACGCCAACGGGGCCGCGCGCGTGGAAGCGGCCGGTCGCGATGCCGATCTCCGCGCCCATGCCGAATTCTCCGCCGTCGGCGAATTGCGTGGACGCATTGTGGAGCACGATTGCGCTGTCAACCTCGCGCAGGAAGGTCTCAGCCGTATCGATGTTCGCGGTGACAATCGAATCCGTGTGCTGCGAGCCGTATTTCGCGATGTGATCGATGGCGCCGCGCACTCCCGGAACGAGCTTCACGGAAATGATCGCATCCAGATATTCCGTGTGCCAATCCGCTTCCATGGCCTCCCGGACGCGGGCATCGGCGGCGCAGACCGCAGCGTCGCCGCGTACCTCGCAGCCTGCATCGAGTAGCGCCAGCACCAGCGGCCGCAACAGCCGCCCGGCATCGGTCTCATCGACAAGCAAGGTCTCCGCGGCGCCGCAAATGCCGGTGCGGCGCATCTTCGCGTTGAGCACGATCTTGCGCGCCATGTCTAGGTCCGCGGCCTTGTCCACATAGACATGGCAGATACCTTCCAGGTGCGCAAACACGGGAACACGCGCCTCCTTCTGCACGCGCTCGACCAGGCTCTTGCCGCCGCGCGGCACGATCACATCGATTGCGCCATCGAGGCCTTGCAGCATAAGGCCGACGGCCTCGCGATCCGTGGTTGCGATGAGCTGGATCGCGGTTCCGGGCAGTCCCGCTGCCTCGAGGCCCTCAACGAGACAGCCGTGGATTGCGCGGTTGCTTTCGAAGCACTCCGATCCACCGCGCAGGATCGCGGCGTTGCCCGATTTGATGCAGAGGCCGCCCGCGTCTGCCGTCACATTCGGCCGGCTTTCATAGATCATGCCGATCACGCCTAATGGAACCCGGACGCGCGAGATCTTGAGCCCGTTCGGCCGCTCCCACGAGGCGATCACGCTGCCAACGGGATCGGGGAGGGCGGCGATCTCCTCGAGCCCGCGCGCCATGGCTTCAACGCGGATTTCGTTCAGCGTCAGCCGGTCGACGAAGGAGGCGGGACGCCCGGCGGATTTGGCTGCTTTGCGGTCTGCCGCGTTTTTTTGAAGAATATCCGCCATGCGGGTGCGCAATGCGCCGGCGGCAGCACGAAGCGCGTCATCTTTTTGCTCAGCCGGTGCAAGCGCTAGCACGCGAGCGGCTGCCTTCGCCTTTCGGCCGATGGCAAGAAAGGCGTCCACTGAAAAGTTGGCTTGTATCACAGGAGTGCCTGACATGGTTGCATTACTAACCCGCGAAGACCAAAGATAAATCTTGCTTTTGCGCTTTGACTATCCTTGCCATAAGGGACAGAAATACAAGATTTAAAGGAATATCGAATGCTGCGGAAACGATTTCAACTTTTGTAGCCGCTAGAAGCTCGTCGATTGTATTGGAATGAAGAGCGGTTTGAAGCTCGATGCGGCCGAGCACGCCGGATATAATAAAAAGCGCCCACCACCAGCCGATCAACGATGTGTTTTCACGTTCGTTTGAAGCAACAGGGCTATGACTTGCAAGCCAAATTTCTTTCATCGCCTTATAGGGCATGTATAAGTTTGCGAACGGTACGAAATACCATCCGATCGCCCAGCCAGGCGACGTCTTCATCGGATGAAAGCCCAGAATTTTGGCGTTTTGAGCGGACCTATAGATCCACTTTAGAATAAAAACAGCCGTGAACAGGAAAAGTATGAACGTCGATATCCCCACAATCCCTTCCCGCAAGTCGTTCGATTGAGCGGCTGCGTCCTTCCCGGCTGGGTCGCCTTGATAAACCCCGTTTTGAAAATCGGAAAGTAAGTTATACTGAAGAAGGGACGAAACTATATTGATCACCGCGAGAGCGATCTGCAAGTATAAGAGCACGCGTATGAAATTCGCTAGCGGTTCTGGATCTCTGAAAGAGGCTGGCTTCGATTGAACCGCTTGGCCGGATGCGTCGCTCGTCATAATTTATAACTCTCGAATGGCGGCGTTAATTAAGAACCAATATGCAGTGCCATGTCGTCGCGATGGATCAGCGCGGCCCTGCCAGCATAACCAAGGAGTCCTTCGATTTCCAAGGAATTGCGGCCCGCGATCTGAGCCGTTTCCTCCGCGTTGTAGCCGATAAGGCCGCGGCCGATCTCGCAGCCGGCCTCGTCGCGGATGACAACGGCTTCGCCCCGATCGAATTGTCCGCTCACACTTTTGACGCCCGCCGGCAAAAGGCTGCGGCCGGATTGAAGGGCTGCGCGCGCGCCGTCGTCGATGACGATTACGCCCTTTGGCTCAAGGGTGCCCGCGATCCAGCGCTTGCGCGCCGTCACGGGGTTCGCCGCGGCCAGAAACCAGGTGCAGGGCGCACCCTCGCCCAAAGCGCGGAGCGGATGCAGCTCCTTGCCCGAAGCGATCACCATGTGTGTGCCGGCGGAGACGGCGATTTTGGCGGCGGCGATCTTCGTGACCATGCCGCCGCGCGAGAGCTCGGTGCCCGCATCGCCCGCCATGGCCTCGATCTTGGGGGTGATCGCGGTCACAACTCCCAAGCGCTTGGCGTGAGGATTTTGCGCGGGCGGCGCGGTGTAAAGCCCGTCGATGTCGGACAAGAGCACCAGGCAATCCGCCGTGACCATGGTGGCGACGCGCGCAGCAAGCCTGTCGTTGTCGCCGTACCGGATTTCGGTTGTCGCCACGGTGTCGTTCTCGTTCACGACGGGGATCGCGCCGAGCTTGAACAGCGTTTCGACGGTATTGCGCGCGTTGAGATAGCGCCGCCTTTCCTCGGTGTCGCCGGGCGTTACGAGGATCTGCGCCGCTGTGAGCCCGCGGGCAGCGAAGACGGTCTGGTAAGCGTGAGCCAGAGCGATCTGCCCGACCGAAGCCGCTGCTTGCGCCTCCTCCAGCCTGAGTGGCCCCTTTGCAAGCCCGAGCGCGCCCCGGCCAAGCGCGATTGCGCCTGACGAAACCAGGATCACATCGCGGCCCTCGCGGCGAAGTTCGGCCACATCGTCTCCGATGGCTTCAAGCCAAGCCTGCTTCAGCGTGCCGGCAGCGCCATCGGTTAGGAGCGCCGATCCGATCTTGACGGCGATCCTCCGCGCATTCCGCCATTCCGGCCTTACCGCATGTTTGCTTGCATTCGTCATGGTTTCAGGAACGCCGGTTTCGTGAGCCCGTCAAGCTTCGTGGTGCGTGCGCTTGGCCGTGGAACCGGCAGCGAAAGCGAGCGGCAACGCGGTGGTGAATTTGATCTGCTCCATGGCGAAGCTGGAGCTCACATCGGTAAGATCGATCTGGCCGATGAAGGCTTTGTAGAAGCGGTCGTAGCTTTCGATGTCTGGCACGGCGACGCGGAGCAAATAGTCGACCTGGCCGCTCATGCGGTAGGCTTCGACGATTTCGGGAAAGTTGCGCACGACGGCATCAAAGCGCTCAAGCCAGGCCGCATTGTGCTGGTTGGTTGTGATGGCAACGAAGACGGTGACGCCGGCACCGACGCTTTTGGGATTGAGCAGGGCGACCCGGCGCTCGATCACGCCGTCCTGCTCAAGCTTCTGGATGCGCCGCCAGCATGGCGTCGTGGAAAGCCCGACCTTCTTGCCGATTTCGGCAACGGGAAGCGTGCTGTCTTCTTGCAGGATGGTCAAAATCTTGATGTCCATATTGTCGAGCATGGGCGGGTCCAGCAAATGATTCTCAATTTCAGCGATTTTGCGAAATTGCAGTCTATACCGGCACTTACTAATCTGTAAACGCTAGAATGAAACTCCTGAGCGGGCTCATCGTGCCGGGAGCCGCCCGGCTACGGAGCCGGTTCCAGGATGACATACTATCTTGAACGTTAGCATTTACTTTACCTCAAATCGTAGACTTCCGCCCGGCCCGGCAGTAACTGTCTGTTTACCTCAGCTTGACGGGTTCCTGGGCAATTTGCTGCAACTGCCGGGGTCTTCCTTCAAGGCGCAATTATAGGCAAATGCGCTTTAATAAAATGTTACGCACCTAACGCATTGATTATGCGAAGCATTTTCCGTGGCCGCCCGCCGCTAGCCCAGACAAATACATCGTTTTATGGTTAAGATTAAATCTGCCTCTATATTTAATAGTATTTTGGAGTCGCAGAAATCGACCTAAAGCGGGAAAAGATTCGCAGAAAGACGGCGGCGGAAAATATGCCGGGCCGGCGTTAACTATACCCGCATTTACCATAGTAGCGTCCTACGCCAAACGCACGATGCGTTAAGGGGGGTACTAATACCGGCTGTCGCCGAAGGATGTGTCCTATTCATAGGACATTACCCCCTCACCCCAGCCCTCTCCCCATGGGAGAGGGAGTCCGGTCGCAGCCGTTGAGAGAGGGACAGGGTGAGGGGTAATGCGCGTTGTGCGGGTCAGTGATTCCGGGTACTAGAAGTGCATCTGGTTCAGCGCTTCGGCAACCGTGCAGAGTTTGACGCCCGCCCTTTGAACGGCCTCTATGGCCTGTCTCAAGGTTGCGGGTGTGCACCCATAGGGCGTGGGCTTGGACGATACGTCGTGGGTGACGATAATGAGCCATCCCCTCCTGGCACAGACTTCTTCCAGGAGACGCGCGATTGGAAAGTCCCTCAAAACGGGAGGCTCAAGGCGCAATACGCGTAGCTGCGCGAAGTCTGCCCAGCCGGCATTTATCCCGGGCTCGATACCGCGGCTTGCGCTAAAGTGCCGTCCGAGGAGTAGTTTCGTCCGGATGCTGGCGGCGCCGAAGGGATATGCGAAGGAGCGAAGCTCCGGCTGGCCGGACGCAGTGCGAATGAACGCGGCATTTTGCGCGAGATCGCGCTCGATCTGGCTCTTGCGCGCGTTGGGGATCGCCAAATGACTAAATGTATGACAGCCCAGCTCATGCCCGCGGCTATGTATTACGGCAAGGTCGGTCTCGGTATAATATTCAAGTCCGTCTATCTGCCGCCGGCAATAGCTGCCCGTCACGTAGTAGGTCGCTCTTGCTCCAGCGTCCTCGACAATCTCCCCGCCTAGGGTCCAGGCATTGCGTGCAAAGTCGTCGAAAGTGACGGAGGCAATTGGGGCGGAAAGGGAAATGCGGCGAAGCTTCGCCGGGAAAGCGCGCGCCGATCTTATCCGGACAGCGCGCTTGACGATTTCTAATGCTCTCACGAGTTCATGCAGCTCCCTGGGTAGGTCCGCCTGTTTTAGCGCCAATATAGCCGCAGATGGCGGATCTTTCTACTGCGGAAGCGATTATGTATTGCACGGATATAATTTTGGTAAATGTGCTTCGTTGCCCAAATCGCAGCCCGCGGCGTGCAAAAAAGCCACACCTAAAGAGCAGTCGTGGGTTGTACATGCGATTATTACTTCTTTGCCTTGCGGGTTGAATCGAATCGCATAACCCTCCCGCCGTAGCTGTGCTGCGTTTCGTAAGTTTGCGTCCCTCTGGGCAACGGATATGGGCGGGTTATGAAGCGAGAAACGGTGTGGGGAGCCCTGGCGCTCTGTTTGGTTTTGCCCGCTTGTGCGGAACTGCCGGTAAGCGGGCCACGGCATGACGATATTTTGATGGGCGCAGCCACCTCAGCCATAAACGCTCCGGGCACGGTTGCATTCGATTACGCGCTTGTCGACCTTAACGAGGCGTCGGTCAATGCCGTGTACGATATTGACGCCAACTCGTTCCTCCGGTCTTTCGGAAAAGAGCGCGGCGCGCCCCCCAAAGTCCCGATTGGCGCCGGGGACGTCCTACAGCTCACTATTTTCGAGTCGAAGAGCGGGGGCCTGTTTATACCGGTCGATGCGGGCGTGCGGCCCGGAAACTATGTCACGCTGCCACCGCAGACGGTGGATGTTAATGGCAAGATCGCCGTACCCTATGCAGGAGATATTCAAGTCGCGGGCCGCTCCGTGCTCGAAGTACAGCGTATGATCGAGGAACGCCTGGCCAACCGCGCGATCGAACCCAAGGTAATTATCTCGATCAACGAAGAGGTTGCGGGAACCGTTTCGGTTGTCGGCGAGGTCAATTTACCTAAGAAAGTTAAGCTGACACAGAGCGGAGAGCGAATACTCGACGTTATCGCCTTTGCCGGCGGCCCTCGCTATCCGGGCTATGAGATATACGTCACCGTGCAGCGCAAGGGCAGAAAAGCGACCATGTATTTCAACTCCTTGGTCCTGCACCCCGAGGAGAATATATACGCCGTTCCAGGCGACACGATCTACCTTTACCATGAGCCGCGCCGCTTCGTTGCTTTCGGTGCGGTCGGCGTGGCGGCCGGCATAGGAGCGTCGTCGGCGCTATCGGGTCTTTCCGGCCAATTCAACTTCGATCAGGAGCGCGTATCTCTGGCGGAAGGTGTCGCGAAGGCGGGCGGCCTTTTGGATGCTCAAGCCAACCCTGGGCAAGTCTTCGTCTACCGCATGGAGGCGAGGAATATCCTAAAGCTTATCGGTGTCGACCTAGAGAAGTTCCCGCCTGAAAAGAAGTTAATTCCTACAGTTTACCGGGCGAATTTCAGGGATCCGTCCAGCTACTTCTTTGCGCAGCGTTTCCCGATGCGTAACCAGGATGTGCTGTACGTTTCCAACGCCGAAGCGGTGGAAGTGATGAAATTCCTGAACTTCGTCAATTCGGTGGCAACCGTTGGCGGCAGTATTCCGCAAAGCGCCGCCGCGGCAAGGCATGGCGGTCAATACGTGGCCACAGGCAGCGCGCCTCCCCTTTGATGCTCTGTACACCCCTTCCCAGCGCGTAAGCGGCAGGGAAGGGGTAGACCTTTGGCCGAAGGTGAGCAGAGTTAATGCTATTTTATGCTTTTAGGTGCTACTTGATCTTTGCCTTCAGTTAGAGTTGGGCCGGGTCGACGATGCTTCAATATCCTGTTTCCTCTGGGGCCGATTACGGCAGGTCTCAAGAAGGCGAGTATGCGCCACCGCACAACATAGATTTCGGGTATGTTCTGATAGCCGCACGCCGCCAAAGCTTGGTTTTTGGCGCGATAGTTGGCGTGGCCGTGCTCTTGGGTGTGATTTACCTAGCGATCGTGGTGCCGCTGTACACCGCTGACGCCTTCATTTTAATCGATAACCGGCGCATTCGCGCGGTGGAAAGCGAGTACGACCTAGCCAGTGCAAGTATGGAGCTTGCGTCATCGCTTGTGGATAGCCAGGTCGAAGTCGCCCGTGCGGAGAAGATTTCTATCAGAGTCGTGCAAAGTCTGGGTCTGCTCGATCAGCCGGAATTCAAAAATATGCCGCCTGCCGCGAAGGGCCTGCTCGCAAAATTGCGGGGCGGTTTCCAAGCTCTGTTGGGACGCCGCCCCGCAGAGCAAACTGCACGGGCGGGCGAAACCGATGAGCAAGTGCGCCTGCACCAATTGGTGGAGAGTTTAAGAAAAAACATGGATGTGCACCGCGTCGCGAGAACGATGGTGTTGCAGCTATCCTACACCTCCCCGGATGCCGAAAAGTCTGCGCGTTTTGCCAACGCTTTTGCCGAGGCGTACCTTGCCGACCAGCTCGACACGAAATATGAAGCAACTCGCCGCGCCAGCCAATGGCTTGAACAGCGCATCGGCGAGTTGAAATCCAAGGCGGTGGATAGCGATCTCGCGATTCAACGCTTCCGCGCCGAGCATGGGCTGATCTCGTCTGGCGGTAAGCTAGTGAACGAGCAGCAGCTCTCCGAGATCAACACGCAGCTTGTCACCGTGCGGGGGGAAGCAGCCCAAGCGGAAGCCCGCTACCGTCGCATCGATGCGATCGTCAAAGGGCGTCAAACGACTGCGATCGTATCCGAGGCAATCGGAAACGTGATCGTAGAGCAGCTCCGGACAAAGTATCTCGAAGTATCCAAGCGCTACTCCGAAATCGTCGCGAAACTCGGGGAGGACCATCAGGCGGCGGTGAGTCTGCGGGCCGAGAAAGATGAGTACGAGAAGCTCATGTTCGAGGAGCTGGCGCATATTGCGCAAGGGTATGCCAGCGAGCTGGAGATCGTACGCACGCGGGAGAAATCCCTGGAAGACAGCTTAAAGAAGGTAATGGACCTTAACGCGAATGAAAATAGGTCCCTTGTAGCATTACGCGAACTGGAGCGGGAAGGGGAGACCTTCCGCAATCTGTACCAAACCTACTTGCAACGTTACAATGAGGCGTTGCAGCAGCAGTCGTTTCCTATCATCGAGGCGCGCATCATCACGAGCGCAAGCCCGCCAGTCAAACCGAGCCATCCCAAGAACCTCCTGACTTTATTGCTGTTCGGAGTGCTGGGTAGTGCCGCGGGCCTCGGTTTGGGCGTTTACCGCGAGCTGCAGGAGAAAGGCTTCTACAGCGAGGACCAAATCAGGCGGCTTGGGCTCGAGTTTCTCGGAATTTTGCCAAGGATCGCGCAAACGGGTTTGGCAGGAAATGGCACGGTTTCCAGTCCCGCCGAACCGGCAAGCGGAACAGCTGGCGATAGCTCGCGAACCGGCTCCGCGTTCATGTCCATTAAGAATACAGTCATGTCCTACTCGGTACTGCGGCCTGGATCGGGCTTCGCCGAAACCTTGCGCGCCACCAAGCTGGCGGCTGACGTTAGGGGCGTCGAAAATCGTGCCAAAATTATTGGAACGGTATCCTCGATGCCTGGCGAAGGAAAGTCGGTCTTTTCCAAGAACTTCGCGTCGCTCTTGGCTCTGCTTGGCCACAAAACGCTCTTGATGGACTGCGATCTCCGCGTTGCCCGGCTTACAGCGGAACTCGCCCCAACCGCAAAAAAGGGACTTGTGGAAGCCGTCGTCTACAAGGAACCTGTCGAAAGCCTGCTCATAACCGAAGAAAGCTCCGGTTTATCGTTTCTTCCATGCGTAATGCCGCGCCGGATGTCCCACACCTCCGACCTGCTCACATCCGTTAGTATGAAGAACCTTCTATCCAGCCTACAGGAAAAGTTCGAGTATATAATAATCGATCTACCGCCGGTCGTGCCAGTGATCGATGCGCGGGCATTTGCTCCGCAGATCCACGCATTTGTCTTTGTTGTCGAATGGCGCAAGACTGGCCGGCACATTGTCCGTAGTGTTTTTACGCACAATATTGAGATTTACAACAAGTGTCTCGGTGTTGTATTTAACAAGGTCAATGTCAGCGAGCTTCGCTCCTATGGGGGATTGGATTCGCACCTTCGGCACTACCTGGAATACTCCAATTCCTATTATTTCGAAGGTGGGGAAGTTAAACCGGATCCGCTAAAGAAATTAAAACGCCAGGTAAAAAACAGCGGTCCAAAAGGCAACGCCGATCAAGAGGCATACGATCCACGCGGCCAACGCGAGAACGGGGTCTGGCTTGCAGGGATCGGGAGGAACCTGAGATCGGTCCTCAGCGCCCTTCGCCGGCGTATAGCGGTCTAACGGATAGCTCATCGCTCCAATTCCTTTATACACTCTGCGCCGTAGCGGCAATTCGCTGCGAGGCTGGCGTGAAGAATCACGAATATAATCTAAAGTTTTGGATCTTTTGTGGGCCTGGGCCGCTGCCGGCATTCTCCGCAACGGGTTTGATACGGAATCCGGTAGATTGGTTCACCCTGCGGCGTCATCCCGGAAATGCCGGAGGCAT
>CAWAVJ010000053.1:0-40417 GCA_963785355.1 uncultured Alphaproteobacteria bacterium | reverse complement strand
CGCATCCGCTAGTGGATGCGGAAACTTAAGGATGCAAGCTCGCCTTGGCGAGCTTGCTGGGGGAAGAGGCAGAGTGAGGGGGTCTTTTCCCCTTATACCGCGGTCACCTTGACGGCCTGACCGGTCTCCTGGTCGTGTACATGGACGGCGCAGGCGAGGCAAGGGTCGAACGAATGGATCGTGCGCAGAACTTCCAGCGGCTTCTCCGGATCGGCGACCGGATTGTCTACAAGCGACGCCTCGTATGGTCCCGGTGCGCCGTCTTCCGAGCGCCGGCCGGCGTTCCAGGTGGAGGGCGCCACGCACTGATAATTGGCGATCTTGCCGTCGCGGATCACGGTCCAGTGCGAGAGCAGGCCGCGCGGCGCCTCGTGGAAACCGAAGCCCATTATCTCGCCTTTGGGGAACACCGGCTTGTTGTAAGTCGCGACGTCGCCCTTGCCGATATTGGCGATAAGCTTCTCCCAATTGGCTTCGAGCAAATCGAGCATCACCGCGCAACGGACGGCGCGGGCGGCGTGGCGGCCGATGGTCGAATGCAGCGCATCCACGCCAACCTTGGCGCCGACCAAGCCGACACCGTATCGAGCACTTTGGTGACGTAGCCAACGGTCGGCTGATGGCCGGCGGCCACCGCGTTCAGCACCGCCGCCAGCGGTCCAACCTGCGCGCGCTTGCCGTAGAAGGTCGGCGCCTTGAGCCAGGAATATTTGCCGTCGTCCTGGAAGTCCGTGTAATGCGGCGTGGTTTCGCCCTTGTACGGATGCAGCGGGCCTTCCTTGCTGTAGGTGTACCAGGAGTGTTTGACGGACTCCTCAACGCCCTTGCCGAAGTAGTCGTCGCCGAAGCTTTTGATCGGCTGATACTTGGCCAGGTCGCCGCCGGGATGTACCCGCCGGGATACATGAACTCGGTGCCCTTCGTGTCGATGGGGAAGTCTGGCGCCGAAAGATAGTTCATCACGCCCGCGCCGTACTTCGTCCCAGTCCGCGTATTGCGAGCCTATCGCCGCGACGTCGATCAGGTACACCTTCTTCACGAAATCGGCGAGCTTGTCGATCTGCGTCTTGATCGCATAAAGCCGGTCCACCGTCAGCACGGACTGGCTGTCGACCGCGATCGGGTTCGAATACGCCGCCCACCGCCATGTTCTGGATGTGCGGCGTCTTCGAGCCGAGAATAGTGACGATTTTGTTGGCCTGGCGCTGCACGTCGAGCGCCTGCAGATAATGCGCCACCGCGACGAGGTTGATCTCCAGCGAAAGCTTACATCGCTGGATGGCCCCAATAGCCGTTGGTGAACGGCCCAAGCTGGCCCGTGCCCACGAACGCCTTGAGTTTCTCCTGCGTCGCGATCATGACCTCCTTACCGTTCATCGGCCAGTCGGTATATTGCTGGATCCAATTCGCGGCCTTTACGGGATCGGCCTTGAGCGCCGAAACCACGTCCACGAAGTCGAGCGCGGAGAGATGATAGAAGTGGACGATATGGTCATGGATCGCGTGCGCCAAGATGATCATATTGCGGATGAACTGGGCGTTCAGCGGCACCTCGAGCTGCAGTGCGTTCTCGACGGCGCGCACCGAGGTGATCGCATGCACCGTCGTGCACACGCCGCAGATGCGCTGGGTGATAGCCCAGGCGTCGCGGGGGTCGCGGCCGAGCAGGATCAGCTCGACGCCGCGCCACATCTGCCCGGACGACCACGCCTTCGTGACCTTGCCATCGTTGATCTCGGCATCCACCCGCAGATGGCCTTCGATACGGGTGATGGGGTCGATGGTGATTCTTTGCGACACGGGACGGTCTCCTTAAACTTGGGTGCCGATCAGCGATATTCTTGGCCGGGCAAAATGGGGAACATCTTCACGAAGACGATCAAGGCCAGCACCTCCATGGCGATCACGCCGAGTGCCACCAGGATTTCAGGCGCTGACGGGAAGTAGTGCCAATGTGTGGGGCTGTTGTAAGCCACGAGGAAAGCGTCGATGCGGTAGAGCACAGCGCCCGCCAGCATGCTTGCCGCCGCCGGGAACATCCGCGACATCCGGGGGCGCGTCCCGCTGGAAGCGAATACCGCTATCGGGAAGGCGAACAGGGCCGTCTCTATCCAGAACATCGTGGTTTGCAGGTTGCTCTCGATGAGCCGGTTAGCCACGCCACGGTCGAGGATGTCGGCGAAGCGCAAGACCATGAACATTAGCAGCACAGACGCGACGATCTTGCCGAGTTTTGCAAGCAGCGGCAGTTCCCCGCGCACGTCGCGGGCGAAGCCCACCGCCGACAGCGTCGCCTCGAAGATGACAACGGCGTACCCCATGCAGAGGGCCGTCATCAAGAACAGCAACGGCAGGTACGGCGTCTGCCAGAGCGGATGAACCTGATAGCCCATCGCGATCAGGAGCGAGCCGAGCGAGCTTTGGTGCATGCTTGGCAGCAGCACGCCAAGGCCGATGAAGACGAACAGCATCCGTTCAAATGCCTTCTGGATGCCGCGGGTGCCCAGCCATTCGAGGAAGGTCGGGAACCACTCGATCCACAGCACCACGATGTAGAGCGTGATACAGGCCGCCACCTCGAACATCACCGAGCCGGGGTTGAAATAGGACGGCGACAGGATATGCCAGAAATTCCAATAGCGCCCGAGGTCGATGAGCACCGAAAGGCCGCCGAGCGAGTACCCGAACACGGAGGCGGTCAGCGCCGCGCGTATCATCGGATGAAATTCGCCCCGGTTGAGGATGTAGACAAGGAGCGCCATGGCGTAGCCGCCGCAGGCAAAGCCGGTGGCGATGATCACATCCCACACGACCCAGATGCCCCAGGGGTAGCCATTGTTGATGTTGGTGACGGCGCCGAGGCCGTACACGAAGCGCTGGTAAAGGAAAAAGAGCGCGACGCCGATGAGCAGCGCGAGCGCGATTGTCAGCCGGCTTACCAGCTTTCCGCCAATCGCTTCGTGCCTTCTGCGGATACTTGGCCTGATGGGGATGTCTGTCATGTTAGGCCTCCTCATCGTCGTGCAGGTTCTTCGTGCCAAAATAGGCCGCCAGCACGAGGCCGGCGAGTGCTGCGGCGGGAACGGTCAGGCCGCTGTATAGCGCTTCCTGCATGCTTTCCGATTGAGAGGCATAGGAGCGCTCGGGCAGGCCCACCGGAAGCCCGAATTTGTCGAACGGTATTCCGGCGAGGTAGCGCACTTGCGTGCCGCCCAGCGCCTTGGCTCCGTAAACCTGCTCGGTATAGTGCGCCGCCGCACGCTCATGCGTGTCGCCGGAGTCCACCGTGCGCCGGGGGAAGACGTTCGGCTCGCCCGGTTTCATGGCCTTACGCCGCTCGATCTCGGCGGACAAAGCCTTGTAGCTTCCGAACAGCGTCGCACCCGTCGGGCACACCTTGGCGCAGGCCGGTATATCGCCCTTGGCAAGTTCCTCCTTGCAGAACTGGCACTTGGCGATGCGCGGGAAGGGCGTGTCGTACTGGAATTGCGGCACATGGTATGGGCACGCCGCGACGCAGTAGCGGCAGCCGATGCAGGCGTCCGCATTATAGGAGACAACCCCGGTCTCCGGGTTCTTGGTCATGGCCTTCACGGGGCAGACCGAAACGCAGGAAGGATCGATGCAATGTAGGCATTGCCGCTTGATGTGGGCGAAGCCGTCCTTGACCTGGTCCTTATTAACGGAAGCGCCGTCCTGGTACACCTTGATAACGGTGTAGGTCTTGCCGGACAGCTCGTATGGCGTATCCCAAAGCCTGCCGCCAACATTGTCTTCGAGCGGCAGCTCGTTGGCGGTCTTGCACCCCGACATGCACGCCTTGCAGCCGATGCAAAGCGTGGAATCGTAGAGCAGGCCGATGGCGTTTTCGGCCACGGTTTTGTTTTCCCGCGCCTCGGCGGGACTTGCGCCTAAGGTTGCACAGGCTGCCGCAGCCGCGGCTCCGCCCAACCCTCCGCGCATGAAATCACGGCGATTAATGCTCATTTTCGCTACTCCTGACGGTTCTCGCCAGACTTCTGGCCGCCTTCGAGTGCACTGAGCTTCTTGGTGAGCATCGCCCCGGCGCCCACTGCAGCGCCCACGACGCCAGAAATCACCGCGACGCCCGCGGTATTCAGGCCGGTGCCCTGCTCCTCGTTGACGCGCGCATATCCGACGGGCGGACGCTGGTTCTTGAGGTCGGCCAGCGCATGGATGGGCTTGGTAAACCCGATGCCCTTCTCACTGCAACCGATGCAGGGATGGCCCGTGCCTACCGGCCAGGATTGCATACCCACATCGCCGAACAGAACGGCGGGGCAGTTGGCGTAGGTTTCCGGGCCTTTGCAGCCGAGCTTGTACAGGCAGAAGCCCTTGCGGTGGTTTTCGTCGCCGAACTGCAGCGCGAAGCGGCCGGCGTCGAAATGGGCGCGGCGCTCGCAGTTCTCGTGGATGAGGCGGCTGTAAGCGAACAGCGGGCGGCCCTGCTTATCGATGGGCGGAAGCTTGTTGAAGGTCAGGAAGTGGACGACGCTAGCCAGGAAGTTATAGGGGTTCGACGGGCAGCCCGGGATGGTGAGAATGTCGTTGCGGCCAAGCGCTTCGGCGACGCCAACGGAGCCGGTTGGGTTCGGCGGCGTGGAAGGCATTCCGCCCCACGAGGCGCAGGAGCCGATCGCGATCACCGCGGCGGCATTCGCGGCTGCCTCGCGCGTCAGCTCAAGCGAGGTCTTGCCGCCGATCTTGCAGTAGATGCCCCCGTCCTTCATCGGGATGGCGCCTTCGACCACGAGCAGATACTTGCCCTTGTTCTTCTCCATCGCGGCATTCTTGGCGGCCTCGATCTGATGGCCGGCGGCGGCGAACAACGTCTCGTGGTAGTCGAGCGAGACGATTTCGAGGATCAGCTTTTCGAGCGTGGGATGCTCGGCGCGAAGCAGCGATTCCGTGCAGCCCGTGCATTCCTGGTGATGCAGCCAGATTACGGACGGCCGCTCTTTCTTGGTGATGGCTTCGGCGACTTCCGCCTCGGCACCCTGGGGCAGGCCCATGGTCGCGGCGACGCCGGCGCAAAATGTCAGGAACTCGCGCCGGCCTATCCCGAAGCGCTGCTCGATTTGGTCAAAGGTTTGCTGGGCTGCGAGCATTTTCCTCCCCCGTTGCGCCGTTTATTCTTGGCGGCTGCCGGCTTTCCGCAGAATAACGCCCGCGCGCTCCCGAATATTGCTACCGCGGGTTCGCGCGCCTTCTCTGCGAGAAAGCTAAGGACGTGCCTATAGAGTAGGATATAGTTACAGCAAGTGGCAAGAAACGGCAAGCATATATTTGACGCATGCAATATGTGAATACAAACGACGTCTGGTTATACTTTAGTTTCCAAAATGGAAGTGGTCTGGTCAATCCGCCGCCACTTGGAGGTGGTTCTGGATTATCGGCGCTTCCACATTGGAAACGAGTCTGCCAATCGTCCACCGATGTTCCGCTCCTTGGGCGGAATCAGTGCATCGGCGATCCCAGTTGCGCTTCGCCTAAAGGCTAAGATTGCAGGCGCGCTTATGCACAGTGGTGCGCTAAACCCTCACCCCCGCAACAAAAGTGTTGCGCCCATTTACGAATTTGGAAGCTTTATCTATCTATAACTAGAGTGCGTCCAGAAAAGCATGCCTTCGGGCTCGACCCGGAGGTGTGAAGCGGTTTTCCGAAAAGACGCACGGCAAAACAAAAAGTTAGAGCCCGCTTTTGATTCCATCGAAAGCGGATAAACTCTAGTCCATAAGTTTTTATGGCGCATCCTATGGCCTTATGCTGAAAGGGGTTCTGCCAGCGGCAGGCGCTCCTTGAAGAGGAAGGCAGCTTCCAGCTTAGGATAAAACAATGGTAATGCGTATTCGCCTAAGGCCACTCGCCCTTGCGGCACTGCTGACGCCGTTCGCGGCGGGCGGCAGCCAAGCGGCAGCGTCTCAGCAGCTTGAAGCGGTAATCGCGGCGGAGCCTACGCCAGCGGGCATCGACGTTACCGTGGAGACCGGCGGCTGCACGGACAAGGCCGATTTCGAGGTGACGGCAAGCCCGGTCAAGGATGGGAAATCCTCTGTCGAGTTACGCCGCAAGGCGCCCGACACCTGCAAGGGCAACTTCCCGGACGGCCTCAAGTTGCAATACACCTGGGCGGAGCTGAAGCTTCCGCAGGGCACGCAGGTCTCGGTCAAGAACCCGCTCGAGCCGGTGTTTGCCGCTGCTGAGCCGGTCAAAGCGGCGCCTGCGATAGAGAGCAGGAAAACCGGCCGGCATCACTGCAGGAAAGCCGGACGGCACCACTGGGCTTCCCGGCACCGGCACGGCTGGCGCAGGCACCACCGGCACCGGCATTTCCACAAGCATCGCGGCCATTGCCATTGCGTATGCTAAAGTAGCGTGCACCGGCTCGTCATCCCGGAACCTGAGTACCCCGATGCTTCCGCCTGTGGCTTACCCCTCATCCTGTCCTTCTCCCGCAAGGGGAGAAGGGACGCCCGAATTATCATCTGTACATTGGATAGGGCACCGACCCCCTCTCCCCTTGCGGGAGAGGGGCAGGGGTGAGGGGGCTTCCCTGACACAGGCGGAAACGTCCGGGAATCAGGTTTCGGAAGCCGCTCAAGGCTATCCCGGGTCTTTATTGCCTACTTGATGTTCACTTGGCTGATCCGGCTGACGGTCTCACCCGAGCAGCCATCCTCCGCGCACAGAGTGAGGAGTTTGCAGCCCCTGGGGTCATCCTGATAATCGAATTCGCCCTGGACCAAGATGCCGGCCAGCTTCCTGGTCTGCTGGTCGTACACGCCTGAGCCGGAGTTACCGCCAAATGTATCGAGATTGGCAACGAACCACGCCTCGTTCGTAGCGTCCCGCACGGTTGCGTTGGGCGCGTATTTGAGGGGCATCCCCGCGGGGAATCCCATCACGAAGACGGACGTACCCCTGGTTATTGGCGCGGTTTCCCAGTCCGTGACGGGCACCGCGACGGAATCCGGCACGGGCCTGTCGAGGCGCACCAGCGCCCAATCGTGGCGATTGATATTGATCTTCTCCGGTTTCTCGCCGCCAATAACTTCTTTCCCGGTGAAGACGTTGCCGGCCGGTATTACGGTCGCATCCGTGTCCGCGCTTTTCATGAAGTAGCCGAACACGAATTTGATTGCGGTGACGTCTTCCGGGAGGGCTTTATTGCCCGAGACCTCGCGGATGCAGTGGCCGGCGGTCAGCACCGCGTCGGGCCGCACAAGCGTGCCTGAACAGAAAGCAGCCGAGGGCTGAGTGGCGAACTTTACCGGCGGCGGGCAGAGGTGCTTCGCCTCCTGGAAGGGCTTGGCCTTGATGTGGAACGTGCCGTTAACCGGCGCATCGAGCTTGTTGGCTTCGAAAAGAGCAACCGATGCACGCGCGAGCGGCTCGAGTTTGGCGGCGAGGCTGGCGGAGGGCGCTATTTGATACCAGTCCCTGCGGTCGTCGGGGCCATAAATCGCGCGGGAGGTAGCGTGCGCCGCGATCAAGAACTGCGCATTGGTGAGCTGGGCCAGGCCGGCGGCTGCCCCGGTGGTGATCCCGCGGGCTACCGATGCAGGGGACCTTGCCGCGTTCTTGTGGAAGCGGCGTTCCTCCTCCTTGCGCAAATCTTCGTCGCTGGCGGCTTTTACCGCTGCGATCGCCTTATCCGTATCGTCCGCGCGCGCCAGATCCAGGACCGGAAAGGCTGCGAAACAAAGGGAAAAGGCGCAGGCAAAGGCGCGGTATCGCTCCCATCTAGTCATTGTAGCAATCTCCCCAGTTATGCGTTCACGCGTTCAGCGGGGGCTAACCGCTGCCGCACAATTTCAATGAGGGGCAGCCTACCTGCTGGATAGCCCCAAGCAGGCAAAATAGCGGCGATGCACAAGCTATCAACTAAATTTAAATTCGCGCAGGATTCTTCCGGGGCTTAGCCACCGTCCCCGGCGCCGCCCTAGAGTGCGTCCGGAAAAGCGCGAAGCGGTTTTCCGGACGCACGGCAAAAGTCCTGACCGTTCGGGCAAACTCCCCGTCATCGCGAGGCCGCCTTGGCGGCCGTGGCGATCCAGAAGCAACTTCAGTGATACCATATCCGCTCGATTGCTTCCGCAACCGTCATCCCGGAAACGCCAGCGGCGTTATCCGGGATCGTAACAGGCGGCGGCATTCGTAAAGATCCCGGATGCCGCCTTTGGCGATGGCGCCTGGCACGAGCGCCTCAGAGCTTAACAGACCGTTCGTTTCGTGTAGGACCCTACTATGGTAAATGCGCGGATGGTAAATGCGCACCCGGCGTATTTTCCGCCGCCGTCTTTCTGCGAATTTTTTCCCGCTTTAGGCCGTTTTCTGCGAACTCCAAAACCCTATAAAATATGTTTGCAGATTTAATATTAACCATAACAATAGTTCCGATGAGCTCCCCGCGATGCGATTATTCCTATAAAACTCAATGGCATAGTATTTTTTCGCCATCCCTCAACGCTTCCTTAAGGAGCATCTGCTAAATTAGTTCAATATCGAAAACCGGCGCGAGCACAGGCAAAATGCCGGCAAAATGGGTTAACATTCCGGATAGAACCATTTGGAGCAAGAGCCGTCATGATCGACCATACCGGCGTTGGCGTCAGCGATTTCGAGCGGAGCAGGGCGTTCTACACCAAGGCGCTCGCGCCGCTGGGTTACGTGCCGATTATGGAGGTCGCAGCGCCTGATACGGGCGCGATTGTGGCCACGGGATTTGGCGTGCCGCCCAAGCCGGACTTCTGGATCGGCGCCGGCGGCTCGCAGGTTCCAGGCGTGCATGTTGCCTTTCGCGCCGGCAGCCGCGCCGAAGTCGATGCCTTCTATCGGGCCGCCATCGCCGCGGGCGGCCGCGACAACGGCGCGCCGGGTTTGCGCCCGCATTATCATCCAACTTACTACGGCGCCTTCGTGCTCGACCCCGATGGGCACAATATCGAGGGGGTATGCCATCACGAAGAATGATCGTTGCGGCGGCGTTAGGCGAATGCGTGCTTTGCCAAGACAGTTAGTGCTGCGGGGTCTGCGGGCCGCCGGCCGGAGGCGGGGGAGCGGCTGGCTGCTCCTGGGCCTTCTCCCTCTTTTCTGCCGCGGCGTGGTCCAAAAGAACGATCGCCGAGTTGACGCAATCCTCGGTCGAATTGTCCACCGCGCATTCCAGCACGATTTCCGCATTGCCACGGACAAGCTTGACGCGCGGTCCGCCTTCGGGCTCGCCGGCGGTTTCCTCATGCCCGGCCACGCCGTGCATCCTCTTCATATGTTCCATCATTTTCATATGGTCCGTCGTTCCGCCTCTCCCGCCACGCTCCCGCACCATGGCATCCATATGCGCCATGGCGGCGCGCAATCCATCCTGGAAGCCGGCGTCGTAGGCGCCGGAGGCGGGCGCTGGAGCCGCGCAGCTTCCCGGGTTTCTGGCATTTGGGCGGCGGCAGGGCAGGCCAGGAGCAAAAAGGCCGGCAGCACACTGGCTGCGGCGTAAGAGATCAACTTCATGGAGAATACCTCAGTTGCGTTTCCGCTGAAGGTAATGCTCTGGAAAATGCTGTGTTCCAAATGGGAAAGCGAAGTGCAGAGTTCAGCCAATCTGTTTTCGGAGCTTAAGGGCCGCTGGGGGATTGCGGAAAAGCCCGCCATCGAGACCCCGGGCGGCGCGTGCTATCGCTTTGGCGATGTGGATGAGATATCGGCGCGGCTTGCGAATGCGCTTGCAGCCCTTGGCGTCAAGCCGGGCGATAGGGTTGCCGTCCAGACCGATAAGTCCCCCGAGGCGCTGTTTCTCTATTTGGCGTGCTTGCGCGCGGGCGCGGCCTATTTGCCGCTCAACACCGCCTACACCCAAGCCGAGCTGGACTATTTTCTGAAGGATGCCGGGCCCGCACTTTTCGTTTGCCGCCCGCAGGACGAGGCCGCTGCTGCGGCTCTTTGTGCGGGCGCGGGCGTTCCCAACTGCCGGACACTGGGGGCGGCAGGCGAGGGCAGTCTGATGGCGCTTGCCGCAGCACAGGCGAGCGCCTTCGAGGATGTGCCCCGCGAGCCGGACGATCTCGCCGCCATCCTTTACACCTCCGGCACTACGGGCCGCTCGAAGGGTGCGATGCTCACGAATGGCAACCTTTCCTCGAACGCGCATGCGCTGATCGAGACTTGGGCGTTTACCGCCGCCGATGTGCTCTTGCATGCGTTGCCGATTTTCCATACGCACGGGCTTTTCGTTGCGTGCAACGTGGCGCTGATGTCCGGCGCTTCGATGCTGTTTCTGCCTAGGTTCGACCCGGACGAGATTTTCCGGCTCATGCCGCGCGCCACCGTCATGATGGGCGTACCTACGTTCTATGTCCGGCTGCTGGCCGATCCGAGGCTCACGCGCGAGGCAGCCCAGCACATGCGGCTGTTCATTTCCGGCTCCGCACCGCTTCTGCCGGAGACGTTCCGCCAATTCCGCGAGCGCACCGGCCACACCATTCTCGAACGCTACGGCATGACCGAAACCGGCATGAATACCTCGAACCCTTATGAGGCCGGGCGCGTCGCCGGGACTGTGGGTTTTCCGCTGCCGGGCGTCGAACTGCGCGTGGCGAACCCCGAGACGGGCGCGATCCTGGGGCCAGAGGAAACCGGCATGATCGAGGTGGGCGGCCCCAATGTTTTCAAGGGCTATTGGCGCATGCCGGAGAGGACGAAGGCCGAGTTCCGCGAGGACGGGTTTTTCATCACTGGCGATCTCGGCAAGATCGATGCGCAGGGCTACGTCCATATTGCCGGACGCGGAAAAGACCTCGTGATTTCAGGTGGTTATAATGTCTATCCCAAGGAGGTCGAAAGCGAGATCGATTTGCTCGATGGCATCGCCGAAAGCGCCGTAATCGGCGTTCCCCACCCCGATTTCGGCGAAGGCGTGGTCGCGGTTGCGGTAAAGACCAAGAACGGGCTTACCGAGGCCGATGTCCTGGAGCCGCTCAAAAGCCGGCTGGCCAACTATAAATTGCCAAAGCGCGTGGTGTTTGTGGAAAGCTTGCCGCGCAATACTATGGGCAAGGTGCAGAAGAACTTGCTTCGCGAGCGCTACTGCAACCTCTTCCAGAACGGCCTATGAAACCTGCCAGAACAATATACACTCGCAGATCAAGAAACAACTCAGGAAGTACATAAACAACTCGAACATGCGCATCTTCCGGACGGCAATAGAGGATAGGGCCTGTATTTCCATGATGCCGCTGAGTTGATAGGAAGGGCTTAGGCCGGATTTTGGGAATGTCTTTTCAATCGTGTTCTTCAGCGTTTTTGTGTCCGTCTCGGCAATTTCTTTGAAGTAAAACACATTTGGGTCTCTGTTCCGGCGCCGCCTGGAAAGATACGGCGCAATAAAGCGAGGGAAAATGCCGAAGAAGCCGCAGGCCAGTGCCAAGAATGCAAAAATCAGAGCCAGTTGAACCAGGTGCTTTCCGAAGCTGGCAGTCTGGTCGATCTTCTTGAAAAGAAATTCATTCGACGCAAACATAAGGCTCGTGACGAAAGTCATACCGACAGCATGTTTTGCGTCGGCATATTTCACGGTTTCCTGCAACTGACTGATCATGAAATGGATGTATTGAATGTGATGGTTCTGATCGTTATCTCCGTCCGCCATCGCCTATTTTCCAACGTCGTATTCGTAAACCGACAATTTTAGTCCATGCTTGAATTCATGCACACCAATGGACTTGAACTTTTCTTTGTTTACCGGGTTGGAATCGACGATACGCCTATAGGCTTGCTCCGATAAGAGGCATTTCCCGTTGCTAGACTTGTCGAGCACCCGGCTTACTACGTTAATTCCCTCTCCGGCAACATTCATACCGTCGTTGAGATCGGTGAACGTGAAGACCGCCCCAAAATGAACCGCAATCCGGAACTCTATTTTACGAAGCTCGCCCTGGGCGTTGTTCTTATCAACGCCGGCCTTAATCCTCCGCATTACGCCGTCTATATTTGGCCAATCCGAAGGCAGGACCACAATTGCTCCGTCGCCAATAGAAAGCATTATAGGCCGCTTGCGGGCGCCGGCCGCTACGCCGTCCTTGATGATTTTGTGAAAGCGCTGCACAACTTGTTTTTGTTTCCAAGATTCAACTTGGGAGTAGGAAACCAGATCGACGCCAAGGAAAAAATACTCCTCAAACTGATCGGAACTGCAAAACTCCCTAAAACGCTGGTATTTGGAGATCGGCTGCATATCGACATCTAGCATACATTCCATAATTTCTATAAGCTGGGTCAAAACAGGATCTGGCTTTTTGTTATCTGTGCAATCGATCTCAACCTCAACAAACGTCTCGCTATACTTGTCCGAAACCAGGTCGTGGAAATAGAACTTATCTACCGAGATAGTGTATGGGTCGCCCTCCGTCTTAAAAGTTATCGTCGATCTTCTCATGAAGGTATCGCCCTTCGGCAGGAGAATATCGTCGTCGCCCAAATCTAACTCGATGCCCGGAAAATGATACGTCAAATCGGAATGCCGGATGCCAATGTCCGGGTCCGTATATTTTTTGACCTCCTCTTCGGACAATTCGGTCTTGTATTGGGTGCGGCCGAGATAGGTTATGGAGCCAATGTGTTCCTTGCCCTCTCCCAATTTTACCATCAAAGTGGGTTTTGGCCCCGGTGCGGCGTAATTCCTGATCGATACAGACTGCATTCTTCCGGCCAAGAGCCATCCGTGGTCGAAATGGACATCGTGTCTTGCCGGCTTCTTCCGGTCGGAGGATATCTCCTGCGCGACGATCGTAGCTCCTAACGCCTTGAGCAGCTTCACTATTTTATCGGTTATATCGCTATATCTGTTGGAGTTGTAAAACTTTATTTGAGTGTTCGATCTCGCGATTAATTTAATTTCTTCTTTGTCGGACGGCATGGGGACTTTCCGGGGATGGAGGCTGACTGTTACGGCTGGACCTTGAGTGCGAGACCTTTAATCTAACTGGCGCTGCCAGCATTGCAAGGCGCCGCCTCCAGGGTTTTATCCGGCCGAATCGCGATCTCTACGCGTCCCGCCTTGTTGCCCACTGTATCGGTCCTGTACGCCCCGTCGAGGGTCGAAAGCCCAGCCCAGGATGCGGAGAAAGCCCCAAGGAACGGAAGCAAACAAAAAAGCTGTCACTCCAAGGAAGAGTCCAGCAACGAATCCAAGCGCAGCCCTTTCGATAAACGGCATTCGAGAATGAGGGTCGTAGACAAACAGATAAGCGCCAAATATTCCCACCCCAACAATAAAGATAAGGCCGATCTTCCACCAAATTCGTGTTTCCAAACTCATCCTGGTGCCCCCTTCGCCGCGCCTTCTTATTTACGGCGGCGAACCAACTTTATTCTACGGCTTGCCTGCGCGAATTATACCCTTGCCGGCCCTGTATCGCGGTACTTCCGTAACTCCAGCTTGGCGATCTGGTTGCGGTGAACCTCGTCCGGCCCATCGGCGATGCGCAGCGTGCGGATGGAGGCATAATCGTAGGGCAGGCCGAAATCGTCGCAAATGCCGGCCCCGCCATGTGCCTGGATCGCCCAGTCGATCACCTTGCAGGCCATATTCGGCGCGACAACCTTGATCATCGCGATTTCGGCGCGCGCGGCCTTGTTGCCCGCCGTGTCCATCATGTACGCCGCCTTGAGCGTCAGAAGCCGCGCCTGGTCGATCATCATGCGGCTTTCGGCGATGCGCTCCATCCACACACTTCGATCGGCAACCGGCCGCCTGAAAGCCACGCGGCGCTGCAGCCTGATGCACATCTTCTCTAGCGCGCGCTCGGCCCGGCCGATGGTGCGCATGCAATGATGGATGCGGCCCGGCCCAAGGCGGCCTTGCGCGATCTCGAAGCCGCGGCCCTCGCCGAGCAGCACGTTCTCTTGCGGCACGCGCACATCGGTGAAGCTCAGCTCGCCGTGGCCGTGCGGCGCGTCGACGATAGCCGAACACCGGCAGCATCCGCTCCTTCTTGACGCCAGGCGTGTCCATCGGCACCAGGATCATGGATTGCTGCTTGTGCGGGTCTGGGTTGTCTGGGTCCGTTTTTCCCATCAGGATCAGGATCTTGCAGCGCTTGTCGCCGGCACCCGACGTCCACCATTTGCGGCCGTCGATGACGTAATCGCCGCCGTCCTTCTTGATGGAAATCGAGATGTTGGTGGCATCGGAGGACGCCACGCAGGGCTCGGTCATAGCGAAGCCCGAGCGGATCTCGCCCGCGAGCAGCGGTTTCAGCCAGCGCTCCTTGTGCGCCTCGCTGCCGTAGCGGACCAGCACTTCCATGTTGCCCGTGTCCGGCGCGGAGCAATTGAACACCTCCGGCCCCCAATGCGAGCGGCCCATGATTTCGGACAGCGGCGCGTATTCGAGATTGGTGAGCCCGGCGCCCAACTCGCTATCGGGCAGGAACAGGTTCCAAAGCCCTTCCGCTTTCGCCTTTTCCTTGATTTCCTGCAAGAGCTTAAGCGGCTCCCAGCGATCCGGCTGGGTGTCCGCGGCATGGAACAGCGCCTGCTCGTTCGGATAGACGTGCCCGGCCATGAACCGCTCGAGCCGCTCCTTGTAACCGGCAGCCTTCGGGGAGAGCTGGAAAATATCGGACATGAGGCACCTCCTGCGCACCACAGCTTGCCACAGCGGTTGGGACTGCGCCATGCCTTACACTGAGCTTCTTTACCCTTGCGGGAGAGGGGATGGGCGGCCACCCTGCCGCGAAATAGGATTACGCAGACGATGACTCTTCTATTTCTTGAAGATCGAGCTTGCGGCGTCTATCTGCGCGCTCTTCTTTGCGATCATGGCCTCGGTGCGCGCAATCTCGGCTCGCAGGAGATCGGTGTAAGCGCGCAAATCCTCAATCGAAAAAACCGAAAGGTCTTTCGGCTTCGCAGGCTGCTTACGGGGTTCAAGATCGTCGATGTCCATGGCGCTATCCATTCGAGGCCGCGCGTCCGCCTATTGCGGCGCCGGGCCGCTAGGTGCCGGCGGGGCTGCCGCCGCCTGGCTGCTGGCTTGAGGTTGGATCAGAACCTCCGATTGCGCAACATCCGCGCTGGCATCGGGCTGGCCCGCGGCGTTCGACGGATAACCTCCGCCCGTAAATTGCAGCCGGACGATTTTGTTGGAGCCGGTCTTCACCAGAAGGTCGCGCCATCCCGCGTTGGAACTGGACCCCGCTGCAACGGGCGCCTTCACGCCGATGGTTAGCGAAACCGGCCTGTAGCCGGCCTCGCCCGGTTCGAAGACCACGAGCGTGCAGCCTTGCGGCGAGCACCATTCCGGCCCGGTTAAGAGCGCAAGCGCCTTCGCACGGCCGTCGCTGTTCAAATCCGCGCCTGCTTGATCGAAGGGGCTGTCCGCCTTCTTCTTCTTGGTAATGCGAAGGCGCTCGACGGCCTTGGTCAGTGCTTCCTGGTTGGCAGCCATGGCGATAGTCTGCCCCCCTTCTCTGTGCGGAGCCAGCGCAACCGGCGCTCCGTCCGCGTTCGCCTCGCCAGAAGCGACCGAGCTTGCGGGCCTGTCGTTGCCCGAGCCGCAGCCGGCCAGCGCGCTTGCGGCAATAACGGCTGTAACCGTGGCGATGAACCGGAAAGGCATGGCCCCCTCTTTAGCGTCCCGATAGGTTGGCAGATAGTGCGGGAGTAACGCGTTTGTGAGGGCGGAACTGTGGCATCTCAGCACCGGCATGGCGTCAATGTGTAGCAAGATGTACCAAGCGCGGAACGCACAGACGCTACCCGGTAGTACCGGACCCGCTAGAATACTTCCGCCATCGTCATCGCGAGGCGGCCCTTGCCGCCGTGGCGATCCACAAGCAACATCCGTGACTTGTCCCTGGATTGCTTCGCTACGCTCGCAATGACGCTGGGGAAGCGATCAACCGGATCTGGTAAAACGCAAAAACCCTGCCGTTAGGCAGGGTTTGAAGGCGCACCAACAGATGATGCTTGCGCGGCTTATTGGCCGGTCTGCGTCTTCAAATAGGCGATGACGTCCGCGCGGTCTTCAGCCTTCTTGAGGCCAGGGAACATCATCTTGTTCCCGGGAACCGTGGCTTTCGGGTCCGTAAGGTACTTGTCGAGGTTTTCCTCGGTCCAAACGAGGCCTTTGGCGCCAGCTTCTTTCATTGCGGGAGAGTAGTTGAAGCCGGGACGGGCGCCAGCGGTTGCGCCGACCAGATTATTCTGAACAGGGCCAACGCCAGGCTTGGCCGTGGGGCCAACCGCGTGGCAGATTTTGCATTGCTTGAATACCGCTGCGCCGTGCTCCGCATCGCCGGCGGCATATGCGTTCGCAGACCAAACGAGGGCCGCGCCCAGCACTGCCGTTTTGATCAATGATGTCATTCTCGTCTCCTACCCGTTTGAATTTGCCGCATTACAAACGCGGCCCTTATTTCAAACAGAAAACGACCTGAAACTCAACAGGAGTCTGCGGCGGAAAGCCGCATTTAGCCAAAAAGCCGAGCTGACGCGAGCCGCGCCCAGCCCGCCGCCAGAGCACGGCTACTGACCTTTCTGGGTCTCCAGATAGGCGATGACATCCGCACGGTCCTGAGCGCTCTTCAAGCCCGGAAACACCATTTTGGTGCCCGGCACCATCGCTTTCGGGTTCTCGAGGTATTTGTTGAGGTTTTCGGGGGTCCAGATCAGGCCCTTCTGGCCGGCCTCCTTCATTGCTGGAGAGTAGTTAAACCGGGACGCGAGCCCGCCACCGAGCCTATCAAGTTATTTTGCTCCGGCCCTACCCCCGCTTTCGCGCTTGGCCCCACGGCGTGGCAAATCTTGCATTGGTTGAATACCGCCTTGCCGTGCTCCGCATTGCCTTCTTGGGCAAATGCGCCTGCGGGCCAAACAAGAGCTGCGCCCAGCGCAGCCGCTCCGATAAAGCTCGTCATGCGTTTCTCCCAAATCTTCAACATTACCATTATGGAAAGCGCCCGCAGCTTCGTTCAGGCCACTGAAACTCAATAAGTTTCTACGCGAAAAAAAGTGCCATCTATCCAGTTTTCCGGCGCCAGGCTTCCCACGCTGCTGGGCTATCCCGCCGCGAAGCGTCTTGCAATTGCGCCTGCGCGTTCCTAAAACGGGCGCATGCAATCGGAAGGCAAAACAATGAGCGCGCAAAGAACGCTGTACGATAAGATTTGGGACGATCACGTTGTCGAGACGCAAAGCGATGGCACGAGCCTGCTTTATATCGACCGCCATCTCGTCCACGAGGTGACGAGCCCGCAGGCTTTCGAGGGCTTGCGCATGGCCCACCGCCGCGTGCGCGCGCCGGAAAAGACGCTGGCGGTCGTGGATCACAATGTGCCGACCACAAACCGCAGCCACGGCATCGAAGACCCCGAAGCGGTGCTGCAGGTGCGCACGCTCGGTGAGAATTGCGCGGAATTCGGCATCGACTATTTCAGCGAGCTCGATCCCCGCCAGGGCATCGTGCATATCGTCGGCCCCGAGCAGGGCTTCACGCTGCCCGGCACCACCATCGTCTGCGGCGACAGCCACACCTCCACGCACGGCGCTTTCGGCGCGCTGGCGCACGGCATCGGCACGAGCGAGGTCGAGCACGTGCTGGCGACGCAGACGCTCATCCAGAAGAAGGCCAAGAACATGCGCGTCACGGTCGATGGCGCGCTGGCGGACGGTGTTACCGCCAAGGACATCGCGCTTGCGATCGTCGGCGAGACCGGCACGGCCGGCGGCACGGGCTTCGTCATCGAATATGCCGGCGAGGCGATCCGGGCGCTTTCCATGGAAGGCCGCATGACAGTCTGCAACATGTCCATCGAGGGCGGCGCCAGGGCTGGCATGATCGCGCCCGATGAGAAGACCTTCGCCTACATTCAGGGCCGGCCGCGCGCGCCCAAGGGCGGCGCCTGGGATGTGGCCCGGCGCTATTGGGAACGCCTGCCATCGGACGAAGGTGCTGTCTTCCTCCGCGAAGTGCGGCTTGACGCAGGCGCCCTGCCGCCGCTCGTCACCTGGGGCACGAGCCCGGAGGACGTTGTGGCCATAACCGGAACGGTGCCCGATCCAGCGAACGCGGCCGATGAGGGCAAGCGCGCCGCGATTGCGCGCTCGCTGGCCTATATGGGCCTGACGCCCGGCACCAAGCTGACCGATGTCGCCATCGACCGCGTGTTCATCGGCTCATGCACCAACGGCCGCATCGAGGACTTACGCGCGGCGGCAGCGGTTGTGAACGGCCATCGCGTCTCGGCCCGCGTCAACGCGATGGTGGTGCCGGGCTCCGGCCTCGTCAAAGAGCAGGCGGAGGCCGAGGGGCTCGACAAAATCTTCCTCGCCGCGGGCTTCGAATGGCGCGAGCCGGGTTGCTCCATGTGCCTGGCCATGAACGCCGACAGGCTTGCGCCGGGCGAGCGTTGCGCCTCAACCTCGAACCGCAATTTCGAGGGCCGCCAGGGCTTCAAAGGCCGCACGCACCTCGTGTCGCCCGCCATGGCGGCGGCGGCAGCCATCGCCGGCCGTTTCGCCGACGTGCGCGAATTTGGGAAATAATGGAGAACCGCCGGCCGCGCCCCAACGAAGCAGTCCGCCTCACTGCCGGCTCATACCAAATCCGGGCGTTTGCTTCGCAATGTCCCGCTCGCCGGCCGCTTCGCCGGTGCGGGCTCTGTCCTTCTCCAAGCAAGCTCGCCAGCATTACATTAGGTAGCGATAGGCCGATAGCCGCCCAAGTGACTTCAAAAACTTTGTTAAATAGACGTGCCCGCTTTCGGTTTCCATTGCAGACGACCGTTGACTGAGATTTAATCTGTTCAGGTGAGTCTCCAGGGGGCGAAATCGCTGGCGCTCGGTATGTGGGGAAGTACCGGCGACCGAAGGCTTAGAACATGGGGCTGGGATTGCGAGGCTACATGAATAAATGGGTTCCCGTTGCCATCCTACCGAATCTGTCAGGCGGCAAAGCAATCGAGACCGAGGCCGTAGCCCTTGCACCTTTCGGTGACCCGCGCGTCCAAGCAATATGCGCTGAGACGCCGCTTCTCGCTGATCTACTCTCGCGATTTACCGATGCCTTCGGTGTTGCGCGTAAACCTTTCCTTCTCATCGGGCGAGATACCGCTGTCGCCAATTTGCCGGCAGAAGCTCTGTTGAGTTTTCGCGATCTCGCGGCAATCAGCATAATTCCCCGCGCCCGATCTTTGAACACAGTCTATAACACGACCAACCGTATTGTGTATTCGGACTCCTTTGAACTTTATCCTTGGATGTTGAGCGCGACAAAGGATGCGCTCGTAGCAACGACGCCCGCCTTTACAGGCTTTCATGTGGTCGAACAATTCCACGGGCAGTCGTCGCCAGAGTTACCTGTCATGTGCGTTGAAGATCGGGATGTTGACATCGCCCTACTCGACGCATTGGTTTCGCGCTGGAAACGGCTTTACCTCGGTCGTAGGCCGCGCTGGAAAGACCGTGCATTGTTTCGTTCTCTCAATATGGCAGTACAAGCTGCTTCAATTCCGGCGAAAGTCCCAACTATTTTCGACATTGGGCGAAGCATATCGCTCTGGGTATCGGCGTTTGAAATTTTGTCTCATCCGCGCGTGAAAAAGGCAACCGTGCTCACCGTGTATGATCTGCTTGAAAGATTGGCTTATTCTGAGCGCAGCGTTGGCCGTCGCAAATACTCCCCCTACGTTCCAAAGAATTATAAGGCGCAAATCAAGAAGAAAGGATTGAAGCTACCGCGCCGCCCCCTGCCATGCTGGATTTATGGCAAGCTAAATGAAGCGCGCAATCATTTTCTCCATGGCAATCCGATCCCAAAGAAGGCGCTCAGTCCGAAGGGAACAAAGAATGGGCTTTTTTGGCTCGCTCCTTCCCTCTATCGGCTGGCCTTGACCGGATTCTTAGACCTGTCCGTTCGGAGAAAGTTGCCCTATCGATTCTCGGATGCTGCATGTACCGACCCGGAGATCATGAAGCTTCATCGCGCGCTGGATAGTCAGAACATGAGTGAGCGCGCGCTTTTGCGCATTCTGAAATGACAGCAGGGGTTCGATTAGCTGCAGAACGGAAACTCTAATTGGCCAAAAGCCCACCCCTTCGCTGCTGTTCGATAGACGGCAGCTAAATGATACAATACCGGACCTGTCGAGCAACGGATCGCTGAAAAGCCGCCACGTCGGCTCACGACCCACAGCGACCTAAATTGCGCCGGGTACCAAGCGTCAGATTTGGATCGCTGGTGCGGTTTCTAGGATCGTGCGTTCGCAAAAGCACTTACTGCCTGCCTTACCGGCGTAGACCGGCGGGATAGGCAGCCGTAGCGGCCTACCATGGTAAATTTTCGGTTGGTTAACGAGCAGGCGCCAATCTTTTCCGCCGCCGTCTTTCTGCGAATCTTTTGCCACTTTAGGTCGAATTCCACGATTTCAAAACACCCGTTAATGTTAGATTGTTGCGCGCGTTAACCACGAATCCAAACCTGTGGTTGCAGAAATGGTTAACAGCAAGCAAAGGTTATGTCTGTTAATATCAATAGCTTATGCGTCCGTATTCGAGCTTATATGCTGCCGGAACGCCTTTTTCTTGGCAGCGCGCCGGAGGAGGAAGAAAGTCAAGCCCGCGGGCGTGTATTGGCAGAAGATATGGGTTTGCGGGTATTTAAAAAATGCAGGCGCCACAGTATGCAAGAAAGCTTATATGCGGGGGAATGCCTGCGCCATGGGCTTTAAGGGCCAGTGCGGGCCGGGCAGGGCAAATAGAGGCCGGGCGTTACCGGTCGAATGCTTTGCCACTCATTGGAGGCATCCCCGTATTGTCATGGATGGCCCGGTCAAGCCCGGCCATGACGACTGAGTTCAATGCCGGCGCCCGCCGTCATGGCCGGACTTGATCCGGCCATCCAGTAATATATTGAGCGCGTTGGGTTTTTCCTGTTGCCGGGTCAAGCCGGGCCATGACAATTGAGTTGGCTGCGATGGCGCTGCGCGGCGTTAGCGCCTCGGTAAGGAGCTATGGTCCACAATTGCGTCATGGGAAGGCGCAGGCGCGGTCAGGAGGCGCTGCTATGGCGTTATTTGCAGGACTGAGAGCGGGGCCGGGGCGGCTGCCAGGAGGGAGGCGGCGGGATAGAGCTGCGCGGGTTGGAGAAGCTTCTGGCGAGCGGCGCTCGCGCCAAAGGGTAAACGCGCGGCGCCGTCCTCAGCCGCTGAAAAACTCAGGAGTTGGGAGATCCACCCATCGAACGTGGCTGACAAATCGCTAAAACTTATGGGTATGAGGGGGTCTTTTTTGCTGCAGCGAGAGGGAAGCAATCGAGCGGATCGAGTATCGCTTGGCCCTTGCTAACTTCAGCCTGGCCAAAGCGGGCCAGGCGGGGGCGGTGAGGAAGCGATTAATCTGCCGCCACGGCTGCGGCTGGCACGCCGGGAACTTGATAGCGTTTCTGCAAATAAAAATGGCCGGGAGCGGCCCGGCCATTTCGCATCGATTGTAGCCCACACTTAGTGGTGCGCAAGAACCGCCAGGATCAGGAGTGCCACGATGTTCG
Organism: uncultured Alphaproteobacteria bacterium; assembly: GCA_963785355.1. Classification (GTDB taxonomy): domain Bacteria; phylum Pseudomonadota; class Alphaproteobacteria; order Rhizobiales; family Rhodomicrobiaceae; genus Rhodomicrobium. The sequence continues at coordinate 18,855 of CAWAVJ010000053.1, read as the reverse complement.
TGATCTTGATCATCGGGTTCACTGCGGGGCCGGCGGTGTCCTTATAGGGGTCGCCAACCGTGTCGCCCGTCACCGACGCCTTGTGCGCCTCGGAGCCCTTCATGTGGCGGTGGCCGTCCTTGTCGACGAAACCGTCCTCGAACGACTTCTTGGCGTTATCCCAAGCGCCGCCGCCGGAGGTCATGGAGATGGCGACGAACAGCCCCGTCACGATCACGCCGAGCAGAAGCGCGCCCAGCGAAGCGAACGCCGCCGATTTCCCGGCGACCCAGTAGATGACCGCGAAAACTGCGATCGGAGACAGGACCGGCAGCAGCGATGGAACGATCATCTCCTTGATCGCGGCCTTGGTCAGCATATCGACCGCAGCGCCGTAATCGGGCTTCTCCGTGCCTTGCATGATACCTGGCTTGGCGCGAAACTGCCGGCGGACTTCCTCGACGATGGAGCCAGCCGCGCGTCCCACGGCGGTCATGGCCAGCGCTGCGAACAGGAACGGCAAGAGGCCGCCGAACAGCAGGCCGACCACGACATACGGATTTGACAGCGAGAAGTCGACCTTGACGCCTTCGAAGAAGTGGAACTGCGCCGAGTTATCCGCGAAGTAGCGCAGGTCCTCGGTGTAGGCGGCGAACAGCACCAGGGCGCCCAGGCCCGCTGAGCCGATGGCATAGCCCTTGGTCACAGCCTTGGTCGTGTTGCCGACCGCGTCGAGCGCATCGGTGGTCTTGCGCACGTCGGACGGCAGGTTGGCCATCTCGGCGATGCCGCCCGCATTGTCCGTCACCGGGCCGAAGGCGTCGAGCGCCACGACGAAACCGGCCAGCGCCAGCATGGTGGCCACCGCGATGGCGATGCCATAGAGGCCGGCCAAATTATAGGTGACAAGGATGCCCGCGATGATAACGAGCGCCGGCAAAGCAGTCGATTCGAGCGAGATCGCAAGGCCCTGGATCACGTTGGTGCCGTGGCCCGTCACCGAGGCTTGCGCGATGGACCGCACCGGCCGGTAGCCTACGCCCGTATAATATTCAGTGATCACGACGATGAATGTCGTCACCAGCAGGCCTACTACACCGCAATAGAACAGGTGCATGCCCGTGAACGTCGCGCCGCCAGCCTTGAGCGTAGTGCTCATACCGACCAGGCCTTCGGTCAAGGGATAGAGCGCCACCAGCGAGAGAATGCCCGTTGCGATGAAGCCCTTATAGAGCGCGCCCATGATCGAGCCGCTCGCCCCGAGCTTTACGAAGAACGTGCCGATGATCGAGGTCACGACGCAAGCAGCACCTATCGCCAGCGGATAGACCATCATGCGCTGGAGAAGGGCGGGGTCGTAAGCGAAGTAGATCGACGACAGCACCATTGTCGCAACGACGGTCACGGCGTAGGTCTCGAACAGGTCGGCAGCCATGCCTGCGCAGTCGCCGACATTGTCGCCGACGTTATCGGCAATCGTGGCCGGGTTGCGCGGATCGTCCTCGGGAATGCCCTTCTCCACCTTGCCGACGAGGTCGCCGCCCACATCGGCGCCTTTAGTGAAGATGCCGCCGCCAAGACGCGCGAAGATCGAGATCAGCGAGGCGCCGAAGCCAAGGGCCACCAGTGCGTCGATCACGCGGCGGTCGTTCGGAGCATAGTGCAGGATGCCGGTGAGGACCCCGTAATAGCAAGTAACGCCAAGCAGTGCCAGGCCCGCAACGAGAAGGCCCGTAACAGCGCCCGCCCTGAAGGCCATGGAGAGCCCTTGGCCCAAGCCTTGGCTCGCGGCCTGGCACGTGCGCACATTAGCGCGCACCGACACGAGCATGCCGATGAAGCCCGCCGCGCCGGAAAGGATGGCTCCGATCAGGAACCCGATGGCCACCGTGAAGGGAAGGAGAAAGGCGAGAACCAGGAAAATAACCGCGCCCGCCATGGCGATGGTCGTATACTGGCGGGTGAGATAGGCTTGCGCGCCTTCCTGGATGGCGGCGGCGATTTCCTGCATGCGGGCGTTGCCCGGGCTCGCGGCAAGAAGCGAGCGGGTGGTCAGCGCTCCATAGACAATGGAAAGGGCGCCGCCAGCGATAATGATCCAAAGAACTTGGTTCATGAGTTGAGGGTCCTGGACATGAGAGTTGGGCGGATATGCCGGCTTGTTAGTGTGCCCCCCGGGAACACCGAACGGAATGAAAAGGAGAATGGTTTCCCCCCGGCACAGGCGGCGGGACTTTAGGAAACTTGGTGCCGCAGTGCAATAGGGGATTGACAGCTGCGTCAGGACCTCGCGCACCACCGGCAACCGGCGGCGGCTCATACGAAATGCCGCGCATTCTTACCGGCGGGACCGCGAAGGTATCATTTTGCCGCCACATGGCATCCACGATACGGCCAAGGTTCGCGGAACTATGCTCCGCATACGCTGGGAACTGCCGCACCGGCCCAAGGAGCGCAAAACCGTGATCCGGTTCAATGCGAAGAGACTAGAACGCGACCTCAATCGCTGGCTTGAAAAGGGCTGGGTGACGGAAGAGGGCTACCGCGCCATCCTCGCCGAGCAATCGCAGGGCTCAAAGCTTACGGCCAGTGCCGCGCTCGCAGGCATAGGCGCGGTCTTGCTCGGCTTCGCCGCCATGAGCTTTGTCGCGGCGAATTGGAATGAGATTCCCAGGGCTTTCCGCGTCGCCATGCTTCTGACAGGGCTTTGGACCGCCCATGGCAGCGCCGCCTATCTGTACAAGCGCGAGCTTCCGGACTTCGCGCAGGCCGCGGTGCTGACCGGATCGCTGTTCTTCGGCGCGGCCGTGATGCTCGTGAGCCAGATGTATCACATCGACAGTGGAAACTTGCCGGGCTTCATGTTTCTTTGGATGTCCGGCGCGGCAGCGGCCGGCGTCCTCTTCCGGTCGAGCCTGACGCTTGGCTGCGCCATGCTGCTCGCGGGCGCTTGGCACATAGCCGAATGGGACGCAATGCCGCATGTGGTCCACTGGCATTTCCTCCCCGTTTGGGCCGTGCTGACCGGGCTGATCGCCTGGAATTGCTCGGGGGCCGGTTTGCACGCCGCGGCGGCGGTACTTGTAGCTTGGATCGTTCACACCGAATTCATCCTGCCTTCCAATCCTTACGGCATCGTTGCCGCGATGGGAGCGGCCGGCGTCCTCACGGCAGCCGGGGTTATGGCCACGGCTACCAGCAGTTTTGCGCGTCAAATCGCGGTTCGCGCCATCCCCTATGCCATTTTTGTATGCTTCGGCGGCCTTCTGCCGCAGAACCCCAACACTGACGCTCCCGCCATCGAGGCGGCTCTTGCGATCGCGGCAGGCATCGGACTTGCCAGCCTCATGCTGAACCAAACCGCCGGCCGCCTGCGGCAAATCGCGCCTACGCTTTTCTCCTATGTGCTGGCCGTCTCGCTGTACGGCCTTTTCGCCGTGCAGTTTCGCTGGGACATGCCGCTGGACAAAACCATCACGATAGCCGCCCTGACCCTCGCCATCCTTGCGGGCGCCCTGATCTGCGGCATCCAGGTCCGCAGCCGGCTGGTGATGTGGCTGGCCTATGTGGGCATCGTAACCGAGGTCCTCACACTCTATTTCGAGAAGCTCGGCACCCTCATCAATACGTCGCTCTTTTTCCTGGTCATGGGCGTGGCGATCATCGCCCTTGCCAGAGTTGTCATGCGCCATGGGAACGCTCCCCGCGAAACGGAGGTCCGGTCATGAGGCCGCATGTTTGGCTTGCCGCAATCCTGGTCTGCCTCCTGCAAACCGCACCCCTCGCGGCCATTATCGTGAACCGCACCATGCACCTGGTCAACGGACGCGAGATGGTGATCAGCGTAATCCCTGTCGATCCAAGAGACTTGCTTCGCGGGGACTACGTTCGAATGAACTATGCGATCTCCTCCGTGCCCAGCACGCTCGCTCAAGCCCCGGAGAGCGTAGCTCCAGGAACGGTTGTTTTCGTCACCGTTGAGCGCCAAGGGCAGCCGCAGGAAGGAAAATGGGTTCCGGTGGCCATATCTCCAGTGCGCCCGGCCGTGCCAGAAACGGACAATACAATTGTGTTACGAGGGGTCGCCCAGTGGGGGTGGCGCCCGGATCAAATCCGGGTGGAATATGGCATCGAAAGCTACTTCGTGGCCGAAAACGCTGGACACGGTCTGGAAAAGGCAACCAGGGACGGGACAGTCAAGGCCGTCATCAGCGTGGACCGGGATGGAAACGCGGCAATCAAGGCGCTCATCGCCGATGGAACGCGATACGACGAGCCCCTGTTCTAAGGCGGGCGGCCTGTCCTCCGGTCTGGCCGTCCCGGGGCTCGCAGTTAGCGCACCCCGCTACATCGATATCCGCCGCTCCTTGAGCTGTACGCGAATTGCGGGGAGGCGGAGCCGCTCTTGAGCCTAATCAAAAGCGGGGCTCAAAGTCTTTGTTTAACCGTGCGTCTTATCGGAAAAACCGCTCACACTTTTTCCGGACGCACTCTAGCCGGCGTTGGAGGAGCAGGCGTATTGTGAGGAAAGGTAGGGGAGATTAAAGCAGCTATTGTCCCACCCGTTGGCCCTCAGCCTCCAGCCGGCTCTGTCAACTCGCTCACCTTCAAATGTCGTCCATAGGTCCCGAGGCGTGCTGTGGCGGTGGTGGTGAGCCACGGTTTGAACATGATGCCTGTGATGACCCTTCGTCCTCGCTTCGGCTGCGGTTCCAAGCATCGGTGCGGTAAGGAGTGCTGCGCAAGCGGCCACCAGGACCGTCTTCATTTTTCTTTTCATTACTTACTTCCTATTATAACTTCCACAAGAAAATTATGAGCGGCGCAGCAATAAAGGGAAGTCAACTTATCGCGAAACATTCCGTGATCGGATTGTAAAAGTATAACTAAACCGCGGCCTTAACAACCGCCTTCAAGAATTCATTGGCGAAGCTTCGCAGGCTTGCTTAGGATTTTAGAGCCTATCCGCTTTTGATGGAATCAAAAGCGGTGAGGCTCTAGCTTTTTCTTTTGCCGTGCGTCTTATCGGAAAACCGCTTCGCACCTCCGGGTCAAGCCCGAAGGCATGCTTTTCCGGACGCACTCTAGTCTTACTGAGTCACAAAATACTGAGTCACAAAGCCGCAGGGCCGTTCTGGGGGCAAATCAGCTAGGAGAAGCGATTCGCACAAGGAACGGGGGCCGCGAGGATGAACCTTCGAGCAGTCGAGGAGAGTGAAGCGCGTTTCGAAGCCTATGTCCAGGCACTGGCAAGCGTTTTAGGCCACAAAGACCGTGCGGAGCCGCTGCGTGGCTACTGCAAGGGCCTGCTTGTGGAGACGGACCGCAAGAGCGTTGAACCGATGGCTGCCGCGATAGCGCCGGAGAGGACATCGCCGCAGCATCAGTCGCTCTTGCATTTTGTGGGCAATGCGGCGTGGTCCGATGCAACCGTTTTGGGTAAAGTCCGTGAATTAGTTTTACCTGGAATTGTAAAGCACGAACCAATTGAAGCATGGATACTCGATGATACGGGCTATCCGAAGAAAGGAAAGCACTCTGTTGGCGTAGCACGTCAATATTGTGGCCAGCTTGGCAAGCAGGATAACTGCCAGAACGCGGTTTCGATTTCCGCTGCAAATCATCGCGCCAGCTTGCCCATCGGCTATCGCATGTATTTGCCTAAAGAATGGGCAGATGACGAAGAGAGACGGAAAAAAGCTCGTGTTCCTAAAGACATACCGTTCAAGACGAAGCCGGAAATCGCCCTGGACCTGGTAAAGCAGGCCATAGAAGACAACATCCCTCGCGGCGTTGTTTTGGCAGACGCCGGTTATGGGGCTGACACGAAGTTCCGCGATGCCTTGACTGAATTGGGGCTGCCCTATGCCATGGGCATCGGCCCCGGGGCAAGCGTTTGGGCGCCAGGAACTGGGCCGCTGCCGCCCAAGGAATGGTCAGGCAAAGGAAGGCCACCGCAACGGCTGCGGCGGGATGAAGAACATCAGCCGGTTACAGTAAAAGCACTAGCGCTGACACTCAAGGAAAGTGATTGGCAGACAGTAAATTGGCGGGAAGGTGTAGACAAAACTCTGAAATCCCGTTTTGCGCGGCTGCGGGTGCGCGCTGCCCATGAGGATTACCGGCTAAACGAGCCCAGGCCGGAGGAATGGCTTGTTATCGAATGGCCGGAAGGCGAGGACGAGCCAACGAAATACTGGTTCTCTACCATCGATGCCAGTATCACGTTCGAAAAACTGATCGATACGATCAAGCTTCGCTGGCGGATAGAACGCGATTACCAGGACCTCAAGCAAGAAGTTGGCCTCGGACATTACGAAGGCCGGGGCTGGCGAGGCTTTCATCATCACGCAACCTTATGCGTCGCCGCTTATGGCTTTTTGATCTCCGAACGGGAGACCATCCCCCCCTCAGGAGCTCCTACCGCCAGGCGCTTCAAAAAACCTGCCATTCCCGAAGGTTACAGACCCAGAGGCTCTCCCCGCCCGCACCCAGCGCCACATACCGGACTCGATCGCCACTATGCGTGAGCGCATTACCATCGCTATCGCCAGGAGCCTGCCCCGCTGCCCCTGCTGTGCCCGGCTGAACAAAAGAGGGGCCGCAGTTCGCCGTTTGTGACGCAGTAAGACTAGTGCGCAGCGAGGTTAGTCATGAGCGAAAACGCACCCCTTCCGAACGAACCCGATCTTTCCGCCTATTGGATGCCGTTCACCGCGAACCGGCAGTTCAAGGCAAATCCCAGAATATTCATGGCCGCGGAGGGGATGTATTACACCACAGCCGATGGCCGGAAGGTGCTCGATGGGACGGCGGGGCTTTGGTGCGTGAATGCCGGCCATGGGCGCCACGAGATTGCGCAGGCCGTGGAGCGGCAACTGGTTACGCTCGATTACTCGCCGGCCTTTCAGATGGGCCATCCCACCGCCTTCGAGCTTGCCGCGCGCGTTGTGCGGATGGCGCCAGAGGGACTGGACCGCGCCTTCTTCGCGAATTCGGGGTCCGAGGCCGTAGACACGGCGCTCAAGATCGCGCTGGCCTATCACCGGGCGCGCGGCGACGGCCAGCGCACGCGGTTCATCGGACGCGAACGCGGCTATCACGGCGTAGGCTTCGGCGGCATGTCGGTGGGCGGCATCGCCAATAACCGGCGCATTTTCGGGGCGATGCTCCCGGCCGTCGACCACCTGCCGCACACCCACAGCATTGCCCGGAACGCCTTCTCCAAGGGCCAGCCGCCGCACGGCGCAGAGCTTGCCGGCGATCTCGACCGGCTGATTGCGCTGCATGGCGCAGATACCATCGCGGGCGTGATCGTTGAGCCTGTGGCGGGTTCTACCGGCGTGTTGGTCCCGCCTCAGGGCTATCTCGAAAGGCTCAAGGCGATCTGCGAGCGCCACGGCCTCCTGCTCATCTTCGACGAGGTGATCACCGGCTTCGGCAGGCTCGGAAGGCCCTTCGCCGCGCAGTATTTCGGCATAACGCCCGATCTCATGACCGTGGCGAAGGGCCTCACCAACGGCGCGGTGCCCATGGGCGCCGTGCTGGTAAAGCGAGGCATTCACGATGCGCTCATGCAAGGGCCGGAGCACGTCATCGAATTCTTCCACGGCTATACCTATTCTGGCCATCCAGTGGCCTGCGCGGCAGGGCTCGCTACGCTCGACATCTACGCGCGCGAGGCGCTATTCGAGCGCGCCGCCTCGCTTGCGCCGGCCTTCGAGGAGGCGGTCCATTCGCTGCGCGGCAGCCCGCATGTTATCGACATCCGCAATCTGGGCCTCGTCGCAGGGCTAGAGCTCGAGCCTCGCGCAAACGAACCCGGGAAACGCGGCTACGATGTATTCCTCGATTGCTACCAGAATGGCGTGCTGGTGCGCCAGACCGGCGACATCCTCGCGATCTCGCCGCCACTTATCGTGGAAGAAAGCCAGCTCCATCAGATCGTAGAAGCCATCGCCAACGCCCTGCGCCGCGCCGGCTGAGCGCGGCAATTTGCGCGGAGCTCCGGATCGTGGCGGGGCTGGCAAGCCGCCGGGTGCATCGGCTACAATAAGCCTGAGCCTTGCAGGCGGATACCGTTTCCATTTCTCCGGTAATTTTCTAAAATATGCCAGGATCGCTGATTACTGAGGTAGACTAGACGGGACTGAGAGACGGGGAGCAATCGGGCGCGAACGGTGCCGCGGTGGTGCTACGCCTAGCCTAGAAAGCGCCGCTGCCTGCGCAGCATTCGTTGGAACGAAGGTGGGGGCCGGCGAGACGGGCTTTGGGCCTCGATCGCAGTCGCACCTATCCGCCCTTAACTCCGGGCCGTTTTCTCGCGCTTCCATTACAGGCAGGGGATCGCATGGCAGACATTTTCCTGAGCTACAGCCGGAGCGACGCAAAAGCGGCGGCGAAGATCGTCAAGGTCTTGGAAGCGGAGGGGTGGACCGTTTGGTGGGACACGCAACTGCGTACGGGCAACCAATGGGACCAGGTGATCGAACGCGAGATCGAAGCCGCCCGCTGCGTCGTTGTCATCTGGTCGCCAATTTCGGTGACCCGGCAATGGGTGCGCGTGGAGGCGAATTACGGGCTAGACAACGGCAAGCTTGTGCCCGTTATCATCGGCCGGGCAAGGCCGCCGCTCGCCTACTCACTGATCCAGACGGCGGACTTGAGCGCTTGGGATGGGGATCCAGCCTACCATCACCTTAAGGCCTTCGTCGAGGCTGTGCGCGACATGCTCGGCAAGAAGAAGGGCACCCCTGCGGCCTCTTCTGCCGAGCCCCAGGCGCTCGATGCCGCCGCGCGGGATTGGGAGCATATCAAGACCTCAACCGATCCAAGGGAATTCCGCGCCTTCATCAGGTTCCATCAAGAAGGCCCCTATGTGTGGAAGGCCCAGATCAGGCTGGAGGACCTTGCTAATGCCGCCTGGGCCGAGGTGCCCAAAAACCCTTACGATGTAGCGTCCCTCAATAAGTTTCTGGAAGTGCATTTCGACAGCAAGCACCGGGATTTCTGCGAGAAGAAGCTTGAAGAACTCACCCCGAAGGGGCCTAAGCGCCGCAGCGTGATAGAGCGCATCCTCACCGCAACAAGCCGCGAAGTGCTGCTCGTCCTTTGGGACGACAATCCCGATGCCGTCGAGGCTAGGCTCCGGGATTTGGGCTATCTGTCCGTCCCCCTCCTTGATAAGGATGGCAAGACGGGCAGCGGCTGGCTGAAGCCCGGCGAGTACTTTCGCGATCTGCCCATTGCGCCGGAGATGGCCGTCATCCCTTCCGGTTCTTTCTTGATGGGCTCTCCAGAAGGGAAGGGAGCGGACGACGAGCACCCGCAGCACAAGGTCACCATTTCGCGCCCATTTGCAGCCGGCAAATATCCCGTGACCTTTGCAGAGTGGGACGCGGCCATAGATGCGGGGGCGAAGCTCTGCAAGCCTGACGACAGGTCCTGGGGGAGCGGCAAGCGGCCTGTGATCAATGTCAGCTGGAAGGATACGGAAGCATATATCAAGTGGCTGAATCAAAAAACCGGCTTCCTATACCGGCTCTTGCCGGAAGCGGAGTGGGAATATGCGTGCCGCGCGAATACTGACACGGACTATTCTTTCGGAACCAAGATTTCATCGAAACAGGCGCGTTTTGAGGGCTTGTTGGGCGGAGCTGGCAAGACCGATGAGGTTGGGTCCTTCCCAGCCAACGGCTTTGGCCTATACGGCATGCATGGAAATGTGTGGGAGTGGTGCCAGGACTGCTGGAACGCCTCCTATAACGGCGCCCCTGACGACGGTTCGGCCTGGCTTGCGGGCGATTGCGACCGCCGGGTTGTTCGCGGAGGCTCTTGGACCGATCAGCCGGGCTATCTCCGCTCAGCCTCGCGCAACCGGAATTTCCTGGAAAATTCGAGCAGCAGCCTCGGCTTCCGGGTTGCGAGAGAGCTTTCCTAATAGCCGTGGCCAGGAGTATTGCCAGCGCCGAGATCTAGCGGCCTCCCAGCATTTCGTGTAAATCGAAGCACATTACTGCTAAAAACGCGAGCAAACCCAAGTAATAGAACCCGTAGGTCATTTTGGTTTCAAGGCTCGTGCTGTAATAAGCTTGATTCTCCGGGGCTGCAGCATCGTAGCGTAATGCCTTGAAAACCTGGGGAGCTGCGAAGACTGCCACTAGGATCAGCAGCGGGCTGGGGCGCCAAAAAAACAATCCGATCAAGAGCGGCACGCCCAGAAGCCAGATGCGCGGCGATAAAACGGCCGTGATGCGCCCGCCATCGAGGGGCGACAAGGGGATGAGATTGAACAGGTTGATGAAAAAGCCCGCATAGGCCAGCGCAAGGAACAGCCGTTCGCCGGTATAACGGGCGTAGAAATAGCAGGCCAGAGCGCCAATTGTGCCCAGCAGCGGGCCGGCATAGCCGATATAAGCCTCGGTCTCGGCGTTCATAGGGCGGTCTTTGAGCTCGATCCATGCCCCGACGAAGGGAATGAAAGTTGGCGCGCCAACATTCAATCCTTTCTGCTTCGCGGCGAGGTAGTGGCCCATTTCATGAACGAAAATAAGGGCCACCAAACCAGCCGCGTAACGCCAGCCCCAGACAAGGCTATAGGCGAGCACGGACAAGGCCATCGTGCCCCCGACGGTCAGGATTTTCCCGAATTTGAGGGCCGAGAAGAGAAGGAGAAGCGCTTTTATCATGGCCGGTGGCAAACAGGCTTGGGCGAAGAGAACGGCGCTGGCGGCGCCGGTGGGGACTGCTGGGGCCTTCTCAAGCCGCCGCGGGAGCTATGCGATATTTGAACGAGAAAACATAGCCCTCATACACGCCTATCGCCAAAAACAGGAGGTCTACTGGATCGAAAGTGGCCTTGACCAGCCTCGTCACCAGATCCGGAGACAGCACATCGAGAGTTTGCGCAAACGAGAGCGACCTTGCCTGCGCGAAAAAGGCGATGCTGCTCAGTACATTTCCGCCGGCGCAGCCCAGAAAGCCGCAAGCGGCGCCGAGATATCCGAACTTGGCATCCACGCCCTGGCCCGCGGCTTTGATCGCCTGGCCAACCAGGTAGCCAACGGCCACAGCCATCAGTCCGAGCTCCATCTTTGTGGTCACGGTAACAACCGCCCACAGCACAGCTCCCACGGCCGCGGCACCTACGCCGGCAGCGATGGCAAGAGGAAAATTCTGCTCTGCTCTTACTTTTTCGACCGATAGGCCTGAAAAAGCGGCACTCCGCGCTGAAGCGCTAGTTTCGGCACTCATGCAACCCTCGGTTGACTTTGAATGGACGGATATAATTCTACGTTTGTCTTAGGGGTGAGCGCATAACAAGCTCAAATGTAAACATCAAGTTAAAAATAAGTTCATTGCATTATTTGACAACAACTGTGATGCCCGTGGAGCACGCGGCTGCCCGGGTGGGCTCTGGAAGTAGGTATCCGCTTTGTCGCAACTGTGGCCTTGCCCAGTGCCGCGCTCCCGTTAAATCCACGTTAACCACATTCTTTCCGCTTTCCTGGCTATTTTACACAATTGGCGCTCTATCCTTTACGGCGGCTAGGATAGCCGATGCTCCTTTCAGAAGTGTTGGCGTGAATTCAAGTCATTGATATTACAGAAATAAATCGAATTGCCGCAAGCGGCACACGCGTGAAAATGCACCGTTTCATGGTTAAGATTAAAACTGGCCGTATATTTAATAGGGTTTTGGAGTCGCAGAAATCGACCCAAAGTGGCAAAAGATTCGCAGAAAGACGGCGGCGGAAAATATGAGACGGCTGCGTTTACTATACTCGCATTTACCATGATAGGCGCTTACGCGAAGCGAACGATTTAAGAGTTTTTGCTTCGCGAGGCCGGAGCAAAAACTTGGTTGGATTGAACGCGGGCTGTGACGGTGCGGCGGGCTATGGAATTTTCAGTTGGCGGGTGCAAGGCAGGTGCGCGGAGAACCGGATCGCGATGCCGCCGCAGCTATGTTTAGGCCGTAAGCCGGCCGGTGCGCCTTGGCGAGGCGGTGCGGGGCTGGCGGCGGGTAAGCGGCGGCTGTCATGCGGCTGGCACATGCGCAAAGAGCAGCGGTGCCGTTCAGTCCAACGGTGGGTTAACGCAACTCCTCAAGTCCGGCTTGCGGCATCTATGAACGAAGCGGCAAAAAAAGTACTTTAGTAGATCCGCGCGCCCGCTTTCGGAGCCCTCAGCGAGCCACACCGGAAATGACTGCGAACAGGTGCTGGGGCCAGGGGAGGAACGCGCTCGCGCGCGAGTTCGCTGACCGCTAGTACAAGTGCAAGAAACCCTCAATAACGTGGAATGAATAACCCCAGTTCATAGCAGTAATCGCCTCTCACCTTAGCGGGATGACCGCGACACCCCATGGGCGCGCGCCTACCGGGATTGTCTTGACGGCATCGAGAGTGTCCGCCTTAAACACGCTGACATCGTTCGACGGCCCATTCGCGGTAAAGAGCAATGTGCCGTCCCGGCTCAAAGCGATCCCCCAAGGACGCGTTCCGGCCTTCGCCCGGCCAAGCACCGCCAGTGTCTTGGCATCGAGCGCAGCGACGGCGCCTCCGCGCCCAGCCGGCACAAAAAGCCTGCTTCCATCGGGAGACAAGGCAAGGCCCATCGGCCGGATCTCGGCTCCATCGATTTTTGCCTTCGACATCACGGACTTGGCTTCTATGTCTATGAGTGTCACGGTGGCGCCGGCTTCGCCACTCACATAGGCGAATTTGGCCCGTACCCTCACGAGCATATGCCCGTCACTGCGGGAAGCCCAATTCCTCAGTTTGTCTTTGCAAGGTCTTGCGATGCTTTCCTTGGCACATTTCCGGTCGATGCGAAGCCGGCTGCGTTCGCTGATTTTCCTGTTTTGGGTCTATAGTTTCGTCAGCAGGGCCGTTAACGCGTTCTCGCAGATTTACATCTATCAAATGTTCGATAGCGTGCAGCTCGAATATAATTGCCGCGATGGCAAATTTTACCGGCATTATGATTGGCTTTAGCGTCTGTGGGGTAATCGCCGCACAGTACCGGGATGAACGCAAAACACGGATTTCTGCTCAGTTTCATCTTTACCGGACTGGGGCTTATCCTTCTGCCGCTTGCCAGCGATGTGCCGCAGGCCTGCGGCGCCGTTACCGTGAGAGGGGTCGGCGCCGGCCTGTTCTGGCTCACCATTCACACTTACGAGCTGATGGAAAGCCGCGATCGCGAGCGCGACATCTATTCGACCTTTTTGTCCGCCGGGGACCAGATTATCACCATGGCGAGCCCGGCGTTCGCGACGCTCCTCATCTGGCTCTCGCACAAGCTGGGCATCGGCGAATACACGCTCCTGTTCCTGGCGACACCGCCGATATTCCTGCTCGGGCTCCCGTCCCTCAGCGCGCTCAAGGACTACCGTCCGGCGCCGATTGCGCGGCATGACCTCGTGCATTTCGTCGCGGACGGGCGCAATCGAGCGGCCCAAATTTATCTCATGGGCGGGGCGGCGGCACACATTCTGCAGAATATCTTGATTCCGCTCGCGTCTATTGTTGTGCTTGGCAGCGCGCTCAATGTGGGCGGCTTCAACACGGTCTTCGCCATTGCCGGGGCGCTCGCCCTGCTGGCGGTGGGCTCTCGCCGCCGGCCGGAAAACCGGTTGCTGATCCTCGGCGTCAGTTCCGCCGTGCTCGTGTCTCTAAACCTAATGCTTGGCTTCTCGCTGACGATCGTCACGCTCGTTGTGTACGCCGCCGGCAGCAGCGTCATGCAGCCGGTCATGCGCGTGTCGCAGCACGTCATCGATCTCAAGACCATGGACGGCATGGCCCACAGCGCGAGCGATTTCTACCCCGCAATGATCCTGCGCGACGTTGCCTTGTGGGTGTGGCGCATGGCGGCGGCGGCTTTGCTTCTGGTCTTCGCCGGGAGTGCCCGGACGGGCGGCGAGGCGATTTCGCCCGGCATGTATCTTATCGCCGGGGCGATAGCCGTGACCTACGCCGGCGCGTGGCTTCTTTTGGCCTGGAAGCGATGAGCGCTAACGAGCCGCAGGTGCCTGGCGCGCGCACGGGCGCTGCCGCTTGCAATTGCCGGCCGCAAGCGTCAAAAAAGCGCAGACGTGACAAAGTCACAGACGGCAAACCGCTCCCCGCCTAATCTCGCGCGCAACTGCGCTCAAGCAGCGCGAAGCGCGGTAGCGCAGCTGAAAAACTACCCCATTGGAGACCGGCGTGACCAAAAGTGCTCGCACTATCCGAATTCTTTCTGCCAGCCGCGGCGCGTTCGCCGGCGCGCTGTCCGCTTTCATTCTAACCTGCGTCACCATCCCCGGCATGGCTGGCGCGGCGGGCGATGTGTTCGAGGTCCAGGAGCGCGCCGTCGACGATCTCAAGGCGGTGTTCGCCACCGTGCGCAGCACCGACGTGATCGACGCCCGCGTGCGTACCGGCGGCACCGTCGCCTCGCTTGCCATCACCAGGGGAAGCGAGGTGAAGCCGGGCGACGTGTTGGCTACCGTCACCGATCAGAAGCTCGCGCTCCGGATGAGGTCGCTCGACGCGCAAATCGTCGGGCTTACGTCCCGCGCCGAAACCGCCCGCACCGAGCTGCAGCGCCAGGAGCAACTCGCGGAAAAGGGCTACGCGGCCGGCGCTAAACTTGACGAGGCGCGGGCAGCCTCCGAAGTCGCCTCGAACGCGCTCAAATCCGCACAAGCCGAGCGCCAAGTGATAACCCAGCAGGTTCAGGAGGGCGATGTGCTGGCACCCGCCCCAGGCCGGGTTCTGTTCATTCCAGTCACGGTTGGCTCCGTGGTCATGCCGGGCGAGGCTATCGCCAAAATCGCGGCCAACGCCTATGTCCTGCGCCTAGAGCTGCCCGAGCGGCATGCGCGCTTCATCAAAAAGGGCGATCCGGTCGTCATTGGCGGCCGCGAGATGTCCGGTAGCGATGCCCCTATCGGTAAGGGGGTCATCTCGCTGGTTTATCCCGAACTGCAGGACGGCCGCGTCGTCGCCGACGCGCAGGCCGGCGGGCTTGGCAAGTATTTCGTGGGCGAGCGGGTTCTGGTCTGGATTTCGGCCGGTAAGCGGCAAACCATCGTTGTGCCGAACGCCTATCTGTTCAGGCGCTTTGGCCTCGACTATGCCCGGCTCGAAGAAAAAGACGGCAAGACCATCGATGTCGTGGTCCAGCTCGGCCAGCCGGCCCGGTTCGAGAAGCAAGGCTCTGACTTCGTTGAAGTGCTCGGTGGCTTGAGGGCCGGCGACAGGCTGGTGAAGCCATGAAGCCGCGCTCAACGAGTACAGGCTGCCGGAAGTCTCTCCCCGTCATTGCGAGCGGAGCGAAGCAATCCAGAGCCTCAAGCCGCAGCATCCGTTTCTGGATCGCCGCGGCGCGTTCCGCGTCTCGCGATGACGGGGATGCGCGTCATGACTTTCTGCAGATTGCACCAACTCAGAGGGCGGTAGCGCCATGAAACTCGGCATCTCTGGAAACCTGACGCGGGCGTTCATTGCCTCCAAGCTGACGCCGCTTCTCCTGCTTGCCGCCGTGGCTCTGGGCAGCATAGCGCTTGTCATGCTGCCGCGCGAGGAAGAGCCGCAGATCTCGGTGCCGATGGTGGACATCCAGGTGCGCGCCGACGGGCTCAAGGCGCAGGATGTGGCGCGGCTCGTGACCGAGCCGCTTGAGACCATCGTGAAGGCGATCAACGGCGTCGAGCATGTCTACAGCACCACTTACGACGACCGGGTGGTGGTGACGGCGCGCTTTCTTGTGGGTACGAAGGCAGACGAAGCGATCTTGCGCGTTCACGACAAAGTCCGCGCCAATCTCGACCGTATTCCCATCGGCATTCCCGAGCCGCTGATTGTCGGCCGGGGTATCGACGATGTCGCGATTTTGGTTGTGACGCTGGCGCCGAAGCCCGGGGCAGCCGCCCGCTGGAGCGATAACAACCTTTATCACCTCGCGGAAAACCTCAGGATCGAGCTTTCCAAGGTCGATAACACCGGCCTCACCTATCTCGTGGGCGGAAGGCCGGACCAAATCCGGGTCGAGCCGGACCCAGAGAAGCTTTCCCTTTATGGCGTCACGCTTGCCCAGCTTGTGGACAAGGTGAAATCGGCAAACCGTTCCTTCGCCGCGGGCCAGACTCGCGAGGAGGATCGCGCCGTGCCGGTGGTGGCCGGGCAGACGCTGCACGGCATCCCCGATATCGGCCTCCTGCTACTCACCACCCGCGACGGCCGGCCCGTCTATGTGGGCGACGTGGCCAACATCGTGGTGAGCGGCAAGCCGCTGGAGCAGCTGTCCTGGAATTTCACCAAGGGCGCAAATGGCGAGCTGATCCGCGTTCCCGCCGTCTCCATCGGCATCGCCAAGCGGGCCGGCGCCAATGCGGTCGATATCTCGCAAAGGCTAATCCAGAAGCTTGAGCTTTTGCGCGGCAGCGCCATCCCTAACGATATCACTATAGAAGTCACCCGCAATTACGGTGCCACCGCGAACGATAAGGCCAACGAGCTGTTGTTCCATCTGGGGCTCGCGACGGCATCCATCGTTCTCTTGATCGTGGTTGCGATAGGCTGGCGCGAGGGTTTCGTCGTCTTGATCGTGATCCCCACCACGATCCTGCTCACGATGTTCGCCTCTTGGATTATGGGCTACACCATCAACCGGGTGAGCCTGTTCGCGCTCATTTTCTCCATCGGCATCCTCGTCGACGACGCTATCGTCGTGATCGAGAACATCGCGCGCCACTGGGGGATGCACGATGGGCGCAGCCGCACTCAAGCCGCCATCGAGGCCGTGGCCGAGGTGGGCAACCCGACGATCATCGCCACGCTCACCGTCGTGGTGGCGCTTCTGCCGATGCTGTTCGTGTCCGGACTGATGGGGCCGTATATGAGCCCGATCCCGGCCAACGCATCCGCCGCCATGATTTTCTCGTTCTTCGTGGCCGTGATGGTGACGCCCTGGCTGATGGTGCGCTTCGGCAGGAAGGACGCCGGAGGCCATGGCCACGCCGAGGGCCGCGGTTTTCTGGCGTGGGCGTACGTGCATACCGCGCGGCCTATCTTGCGGACGCGGAAGGGGGCGCTGCGGTTTCTCATCGGTGTGGGCGTTGCAACGCTGCTGTCTTTGACGCTTTTCTATTTCAAAGCCGTCACCGTGAAGCTGCTTCCGTTCGACAACAAGTCCGAGGTGCAGGTGGTCGTCGATTTGCCGAAAGGCTCCTCCCTTGAGGAAACCGATCGCATCCTGCAAATGGCGGCCGAGCGGCTCAAGACCTTGCCGGAACTGACCACGATCCAATCCTATGCCGGCACCGCCGCGCCCTTCAATTTCAACGGCCTCGTCCGGCATTATTACTTGCGCAGCAACCCCGAGCAGGGCGACTTGCAGCTCAATCTCACACCCAAGGATGAGCGCAGCCGCAACAGCCACCAGATCGCGCTTGAGGTCCGGCAGCGGCTGAAGGGCCTCGATCTGCCGCCCCGCACCGCGTTGAAGGTGGTGGAGGTTCCGCCTGGGCCGCCGGTGCTCTCCACGCTATTGGCGGAGGTCTATGGCCCCACCCCCGAGGCGCGCCGCGAGACCGCGGGCAAGCTCAGGAAGCTTTTCGAAAGCATCCCGTTCATCGTGGATGTGGACGATAGCTACGGCGTGCCGTCCGACAGGCTCCGCATCGCCATCGATCAGGATAAGCTCGAATTCTTCAAGGTCGAGCAGCGCGACGTCTACGACACGATCCAGGCTTATCTTTCCGGCGTGCCGGTCGGCTACTCCTATCGCGGCGAGGGCCGGCATCCGGTGGAGATCGCAATCGCCCTGCCGAAGAGCGAGCTTTCGGTCTCGCAGCACACCCTATCGACGCCGGTTCCGGCCAACGCCATTCCCGGCAACCGGTCCATCGTCGAGCTTGGCGATGTAGTGAGCCTGTCGAAGGAACGCGCCTCCTTCCCGATCTTCCGCCACAACAGCCGCCCGGCGGAAATGGTGACAGCCGAGCTCGCGGGCAGCTTCGAGGCGCCGATTTACGGCATGCTCGCGGTGCGCGACGCCATAAATAATGCGGACTGGGGCCCTGGCCAGAAGCCCGAGATCGCGCTGCACGGCCAGCCTGACGACGAATCGAAGCCCACACTCCTCTGGGATGGCGAGTGGGAGGTAACCTACGTCACCTTCCGGGATATGGGCGCGGCCTTCGCCGTCGCTATTCTGGGCATCTACTTCATCGTGGTCGGGCAATTCGGCTCGTTCAAACTGCCCCTGGTGATCCTGACGCCGGTTCCGCTGACGCTGATCGGTATCATGCTGGGGCACTGGCTATTCGGCGCGCCGTTCACGGCAACCTCGATGATCGGCTTCATCGCGCTCGCGGGCATCATCGTGCGCAACTCGATCCTGTTGGTCGATTTCATCCGCGAAAGACGCGACGCCGAAACGCCCTTGCGGCAGGTGCTGCTGGACGCGGGCGCGATCCGGTTCAAGCCCATCCTGCTGACGGCGCTTGCCGCCATGATCGGCGCCGTCGTGATCCTAAGCGACCCGATCTTCCAGGGCCTGGCGATCTCGCTCCTGTTCGGGCTCGCTTCCTCGACCCTGCTGACGGTGCTCGTGATCCCCGCGATCTATGTCGTGCTGCGCGACGACTGCAAGCCGCTGCCGGAGGAGTAATACCGAATACGGTTGAATACTTCGCAAAGTCCCCCCTCATCCTGTCCTTCTCCAAGCAAGCTCGCCTTGGCGAGCTTGCCTCTTTTGCTGCCGCATCCGCAAGCGGATGCGGACGGGGAGAAGGGACGCCAGAATTCTCGCCGGCGAGAGTTCGAGGGTCCTCTCTCCCCTTGGGGAGAGAGACAGAGTGAGGGGGTCTTTCGCCGAGGC
>CAWAVJ010000052.1:0-65861 GCA_963785355.1 uncultured Alphaproteobacteria bacterium | reverse complement strand
TCTGGCGCCGCTGGGGCGGGCCGTTGCGGGCGCGCGGCGGGGGCCGCTATGCGGGGGGCGGCGCGCTGCGGCGCTCCGGCGTTTTTGGGGGCAGGCTTCGGACGTTTGGGCTGCGATTGGATGACCTTTACCGGCGGCAGCTCCACCGCTCCTGGTGAAGGTGCGGCGGTTCCGGGATGCTGCTCCACCGGCGCGGCGGGTGCTTCGGGCGCAGCACCCGGAGCCGGCTGTTGCGGCTCGGCTGGTGCAGGCACGGCTGGCGGTTGCGGCTGTGTTGGCGCTGCCGGGGCGGTGCCTGCGTTTCCGCTTCGGGCGCGGCGCCGCGCTCATGAAGGCAGGTTCAAACAGCGCAGCAGCAAACGCCAGGCCCGCCAGAGCCCCCCTTAGCATTGCGTCCCCCAAAGTATTGCCGCTCCGGTGTCGAGATATGCCTCAACACCATGAACCAGGTGTGCTTAATCAAACCTTTCCAGCAGATCGAATATCGGTTGAATTTTTCTCTTAAGCTTGACCTATACGGCGATAGACGAAGCCCGGCGGCTCGACGCTTGTGGAAGCGGCTGCGCGGCCGGAAAGCAAGTGATGGTGCGGCGAGAGGCTGCACGCCGGATCGGCATTCTCCGCGTCGCCTGTCACGGCGAAGGCCTGGCAGCGGCAGCCGCCAAAGTCGATCTCCTTGCGCGGGCAAGAGCGGCAAGGTTCCTTCATCCAGCTAAGCCCACGGAAGCGGTTGAAGGCTTCGCCCTCGTACCAAATCTCGCGTAGCGGCCGGTCCTTAATATTATCGAAGCTGATTGCCAAGCTTTCGGCCGCGTGGCACGGCAGAACCTTGCCTTCCGGCGTAATATTCACAACGTCCTTGGCCCAGCCTCCCATGCAGGGCTTCGGAAACTGCGCGTAATAGTCCGGCGTGACGTAATCGATGGCCATAATGCCGTGAAGCCGCTCCTTGGCATCCGCCACAATTGCGGCCTCGTCCAGCACAAGCTCGTAGGGCGGCAAGAGAGCGGCTTCGTTGCGCTTGGCCCAGCCGTAATATTGGATATGCGCGATTTCGAGCCTGCCCGCGCCAAGCTCAACCGCGAGTTCGATCAGCGCCGGCGTTTCCTTGATATTATGCCGGTGCGTGGGCGCGTTGACGGTAAGGGGCAAGCCTTCCTCGCGGACCCAGCGGGCAACCTCAAGCTTCTTGGCAAGGCTGCCCTTGTAATTGCCGATCTTGTCAGCGGTTTCTGGGTCCAGGGACTGCAAGCTGAGCTGCACATGATCGAGACCGCACGCCACGAGTTCTTTAAAGCGGTCCCGCGTCAGCGTAACGCCTGCGGTGATCAGGTTGGTGTAGACGCCTCGCGAGGCGAGCAGCTTGACAAATTCCTCCAAGTCCTGCCGCAAAGTGGGCTCGCCGCCCGACAGGTGGACTTGAAGCACGCCTAGATCCGCTGCCTGCGAGAAGGCCGAAGCCCAAGTCTTGGTGTCAAGCTCGTCCCCCGCCTTCAGCAGGCGAAGCGGGTTCGAGCAATAAGGGCATTGCAGCGGGCAGCGATGCGTAAGCTCCGCCAGCATCCCCAGCGGAGGGCCAACGCGAACTAGCTCTCCTGCAACTTCAAGAGGTGTAGATCCGTCCATGATTGTATGAACTCCAGCACGTCGGCTTGAATTGTTTCAACCGGCGCCGCGTAGCTTTGCGCGAGCTGCCCCGCGATCGAGGAGATGCTTCGCTGCCCATCGCAAAGATTGAGGACGTCGACCGATACGGCGTCGGGCCAATAGACGCGCTCAGGCCCTAGCACCGCGAAGCGCTCGCGCACGGCATCGTACTGCATGCGCACTCCTCTGGGGAAATAGGGTTTGCTACCGGCGCTTACCAGGGCCCGCGCGCGGATCACGGCCTGAACGCCCCAGGCGGGATAAGACCTGGCTCGACATAGGCGCAGTAAAGCGCATCGAGCTGCGCCCACAGAACCTGCGTCTTGAAGATCAAAGCATCGATCACAGCCTGCTGGGTTTCCTGCGTCCGCGCATGCGTCTTCACATAATTGAGCGCGAAATTTACGTCGCGCGGCGCTTGGGTCAAACGCTTGCGGAAGTAGCCCATCATGCTGTCTTCGATGAAATTGTAGTTCGCGAGCATGCCCGAGATGCGTTCGGCGTGGATGCCCGGCGCAAACAGCTCGGTGAGCGAAGAGGCGATGCCTTCCAAAACGGTGTGGTCGCGAACGAAACACAGGTAGGCTTCCACCGCGAACCGCGTCCCAGGCAATAGCCCGCGCGTGGATATGACGTATTCGCGCGGCAAGCCGAGCGCATCCGTAAGCACGAGCCAGCGTTCGATACCGCCCTGGTCTTCGCCGATGCCGTCATGATCGAAATAGCGCTGCCGCCATTCGCGCCGCATTTCCCGGTCCGTCATCTTGGACATCAGGGCGGTGTCTTTGCGGGGGATGATGGCCTGATAGTAATAGCGGTTCAGCGCCCAAGCCTGCACTTGCCCTTTGTCGAGCTTGCCGCCGTGGAGCAGCTTATGGAAAGGGTGCAAATTGTGATAGCGGGCCGCCCCGATTTCGCGCAGGGCGGCTTCGAGCTGGTCCGGCGTGAAGCCTTGCGGCGGAGCCACGGGATCGGTTACTTCGCGCGGACGATCTGTTCTTGTCATTAGTTTTGCCCCATGCCGATGGTTGCAAAGATTCAAACGCTGAAGCTCATGCCGTCATAGGAAACTTCCCAGCCGGCGGCTTTCACTGTCTTTCTCGGCCTCCGACCCCCGTTCGAGCATGGGGTTGGTGGTATTGATGTGGATGAAGGCTTTCCTCGCGATGCCCGCGCCATCGAAGGCGTGCAGCGAACTGCCTTCGCCTGTGACCGGCACATGCCCCATACGCATGCTCGTCTTGTCCAAGACGCCAAGATCGACGGCCTCGTTATTCGTGAACAGCGTGCCGTCGAAGAGCAGCGCGGCGGCGCCGTGCACGCGGGCTCAACAGTTCCTCGTCGATCTTCGCGCAGCCCGGTATGTAGAACAGCGTGCCCGAACCCGGGGCCGTCAATTTGAGCCCTATCGTGTCGCCGGTTTCGGTCCCGAACCCCTCCTTCGAGGGATCTTCCAGGTAGAGCGCGATCTTGCCGTGAACCGGGAAAGCTTCGGCGATGACCCCAGTGCCGGCGATTTCGATTTGCCCGTTCAGAGGCAGCGGAAGCCGGCTCACCACGTCGGGCGCCAAGATGCGGAAAACGCTGTTTTCCCGAAGCACGGAGTGGACACGCGCGGTTGCATAGACGCTGAATGCCTGCCTCTCTCTCAGCGAGAGAAGCCCTGCGATGTGGTCTATATCGCCGTTCGTCAG
Source organism: uncultured Alphaproteobacteria bacterium (assembly GCA_963785355.1). GTDB lineage: Bacteria > Pseudomonadota > Alphaproteobacteria > Rhizobiales > Rhodomicrobiaceae > Rhodomicrobium. The sequence continues at coordinate 62,520 of CAWAVJ010000052.1, read as the reverse complement.
GATGACGGCTGCGATGGGCGAGTTGCGTAGCCCCCCGCCGCGGGCCGGTTGCAGCTCCAGCGTTGTCCGGATTTGCTGGCGGATATCCGGCGAGGCGTTGACAATAACCCAGCTTTTCCCGTCCGCCGAGACCGCGATGCTGGACTGCGTACGTGGGATGACGCTTTCGTCGCCATCCCACGCCAGGCGCGATAGCCTGGTGTTACAGTTCCATTGAGGGAAACCGCCACCAGCGCCCGCGCCGAGAACCTTGACGAGCAAAGCCAATATTTTTTGCTAGGCTATTTCTTGCAGGTGCGCTTGGCCGCCACGTCCAGCGTGGAGGGCAAGTAACGGGTGACTTCAAAGCCCGCGCCGACGCTGCCCGCGGCCGGTTTTGTCCAGATTTTCATTCGATTTCCTCCTAGTCGCTCCAAGGCTTTCGCTTGGTTTGCCAGTTTTGGGTTGAGCGCCTGTTGCCTCGGCGGCAAGAGCGAAGTCCCAGCTGGCAACGAAAGATTAAAGGATACGCTCAGCCGAACCATTCGACCAAAGATCGGCGAAACGAAACTCAGCACCATGAACAGTCTTGGAGGCGGCTTGTTCCAGGCTATAATCCTAAAAACGGCGGTTGGGTCTCGCCGCAGCGTCGTCCCCGCGAAGGCGGGGACCCATCTAGGGCCTTGTTCCGACGCCAGAAATGGATTCCCGCCTACGCGGGAATGACTGGCCCGGGCAAGACTGCCGCCTTTCACCCACCAGGTGAAGCGCCAGTAACTGCCAGCACGCAGTTTTGGCGGAGAGATTCTCGCATCGAGACCAACTCCAACTGCCGTTTCTAGGATTATCCGCCTCGAAGCGGCAGATGAGCAGAAATGTTACTTTATTGTGTAGTCGATAGGAAAAGTCACGGTATAAGGCTCTTTGAATAATCCAGCCGGCGGTGGCGGGAAGGGCGCGCGCTCCAGATGGGCCATGGCGGTCTCGTCCAGCAGGCGAACGCCGGAACTTTTCAAAACGCGGCGATCGAGAAGCTTGCCATCCGGAGAGAGCGTCAGCTCGACTACGACGCGCCCTTCGAGGAGTTTTTTCGGCTGGACCTGATGAAGCGTGACTGCCCTGTAAATCGCATCGTTGTAGCGCGAGAGGAGCCAGTTGCGCCGCGCTTCCATTTCGCGGCTCATGGCGTGCTGCTCCTCCTGGGCATCGGCCGGAAGTGAGGGAGCAGAGGGCTGAGCCTCCTGCTTTTCTTCTGGCTTTTCGACGGGCTTTGCTTGAATCGGTGCTTGCGGCGGTGCGCTCACCTCGGGCGGAGGCGGGTCCATCTCGATGGCGTCCTCCCTCTTCGCTTCTTGCTGCTTGATTTCGGGCGCGGATTTCGACGCCGCGGACGCATCCTGGTGCTCCGCCGTTACGGCGTCCAAGCCAATGCTTTCCTCGGTCTGCAGCGTCACGGTGGCGACAACGCTCATATCGTCTATGCCCGCCCCCGACTCCAGCGCATTATCGTGCGCGCCAAAGCCCACGAGCGCAACCGCGGCGGCATGCACACCCAACGCAGCAAGAATAGCGCCTGCCCGGACCCAGCTCATTTTTCTTCCGGAACGCTTGGAACTACGGCTTGCGGCGAGGGAGTGCCGGCCTCAGGGCTTGGCGGCTGCGAGAGCAGCGAGATGCGCTGATATCCCGATGCGCTGATCAGGCTCAGCAGCTCCATGACGTATCCATAGGCGACCCTCTTGTCGGCGCGGACGTAAACAACCGCATCCCCCTGAGAGGTCCTTAGCGCCGCCAAACGGGGTACGAGCGACGATGCATCCACGCGCTCATCGCGAATGGAGAGGCTCCTATCCGCGGCGAGCGTCACGATCACGGGCTTCTTGGCCTGCGGGATGGGCAGGGCGGAGGTCTTCGGCAGTTCCACCGGCATGCCGGCTACGAGCAGAGGCGCCGTCACCATGAAGATGACGAGCAGCACAAGCATGACGTCCACCATCGGCGTGATGTTGATGTCTGCCATCAGCTTGGCCTGCAAGGGGTCATGTACCCCGTTACCGGGCGATGAAGCTGCCATCCGTCAATCCTTGCTCAGCTTGCGCCGCGATATGTCCGTTCACGAAACCGGCCGTGAAGGAGGCGGTGTAGGTGCGTTCCTTGGCAATAGCAGCCACCGCAGCCGACAGCCGCGCGGCGAGGCGGCTCAGCGAGACATTCGCTTGATTGTAGAACAGAACTGCGGGGATCGCGGCGGCGAGACCGATTGCGGTTGCGAAAAGCGCCTCCGCGATGCCGGGTGCGACCGTGGCAAGGCTCGTGTCCCTGGCCGCCGCTATGCCGCTGAAGCTGTGCATGATGCCCCATACGGTGCCGAACAGGCCGATGAACGGCGCCGTGGAACCCACGGTGGCGAGGAATGGAAGCCCGGCCTGCAGCCTCTAAATCTGCGCGCTGGCTTCGGTTTGCAGGCTCCGTTCGAGGCGTGCATTGAATTCGGGGCGGGTCTCGCCGCAGGGGCCGGGCTCAGCATCCGCCACAGTCTGGAAGCGCTGCGCCAGCCAGTTCTGGGCCTGCACCGCGTGTGCCTTCGCTGTAAGCTCGCGCAGCCGCCTCGCAAAAGCGAGGAAACGGAAGAGCTTCTCGAACGCAATCGCCCAGGAGGCGACCGAGGCGGCGGCGAGCAGGAACAGCACCCCCTTTACCACCGGGCCGGAGTTAATGAGCTGATCGAAAAACGGCAAACTTTCCATGCTGCGGCAAGCCCTTTGCGATTGCGCCAGTTGAATAGCAAGATGGAGCGGAGCGTCAATGTTATATAGTAACATTTTTGAAAAAGCCATATCTTCCGGCAAATGGCCGGCTTCCAGTGGCGTAAATGCCCCCAGCGTTAGCAATAATGCCCGGGGACGCCCGTCTGTCCAGAGACAATAAGATTTGAGGCCGCCGTGAGCGCCTGCGCCGTCGGCAAAGCGGCCGAGCAATGCGTCCACATGAGATTCCGCCGGCGCCCTTGACAGGCCGTCTGCACTCTTACAGGAAGAAGGTGCTTTGCCTTTTTGGAGATAATGGGTATGGACGTTATCGACCTTCGCCCGGATGAGCGAGGGGTTTGGGTATATCATGGGAAGAATTTTCCTTCGAAAGTATCTTCGCAGAAACTAGAGACGATCGTTTCCATGGTTGTCCTCATTCCCGCTTATCCATTTATTGAACTAATTATGACAAAGTGTGCCTTGCCGCTATTCCTTCTATTTTATTTTGTATTTTTGGCGGTAACGGCCTTAGCCATACATACTATCTTAGTTCTTCTAAGACGCATTGAGTTACGCTTCAACCTCTACTCCTGAACGCGAAAGTGTTGTGCAAGATATCATATTGTTGTACAACATAAGGAAGTTGAGGTGACGATGAAAACTTACCCTATGAACGAAGCGCGCGCCGATTTTTCGAAGCTCGTCGAGCGTGCATTGGCGGGCGAACCTCAGCGCGTCACGCGCTACGGCAAAGAGGCGGTCATCATCGTCTCGGAGGATGAGTGGCGCGCACGGACGCGCTCGGCTCCAACGCTTGGCGCGCTCCTTGCGCGGTATGCGCGGGCGGGCGCGCTCCAGGATGACATAACGAACCGTCCCTGGAAAGAACGCGAGCTGGGCCAGGATGTTGACTGATGTATCTTCTCGATACCAATATCGTCTCGATGCTCGATCCGCGGCGGTCCAGCCATGCTCCCGGCCTGCTGGAATGGCTTGAACGGAATGGAGCAAGCTTATTCATATCGGTCATGACCATAGCTGAGATGGACGCCGGTGTCTTGAAGTTACGGCGCGAGGGAAAGAGCCAACGGGCCGATGAGATCGCGGGGCTCGTTACGGCGATCCTCACCGATTTTGGCAACCGGGTTCTTGCGATGGATGTCGAAACCGCCCGCCATGTTGCGCGGCTCGGCGAGGCAGCATACCGGCAGCCGGTGGGTTTGCCCGATGTGATTATTGCAGCTACTGCGGTTCGCCATGGGCTAACCGTACTGACACGCAATATAAGCGAATTTAGCCGCCTTGGTGTGCCGGCGCACGATCCATTTGCCGGGCTGCCAGCGGACATCTGAACCCCTGCCTTGTGCAAACCGCAAAAATATGCTGTAACTCTCGCGAAGCAAACGGATCGCCCCATGGCCATTGCACGCGCCTCCATCATCGCAACCGTTCCCGCCCGCACACACGCGGCGCGCGGCCTGCTTCTTCTCCTTATTCGCCCCTGAGCGCTGGCTGCCCGGCTCGCGGGCGAGCGCTTGGGGGTTAAAGCCCGGGCGCTCCATAGAGGCCTTGCCCGGTTCGTGCTATCTTTATCCAATCTGGCAAGGGACCTCAGAGTATGACCGAATTTCCGCATTCCGAAGCTGCAAACGCACCGGCCCAGCGATCCGATAAGGACCGCGTCTTGATCTTCGACACCACGCTGCGCGACGGCGAACAATCGCCCGGCGCCACTATGACCCATGATGAGAAGCTCGAAGTCGCGCAACTCTTGGACGCGATGGGCGTCGACATCATCGAAGCGGGCTTCCCCGCCGCGTCGAACGGCGATTTCGAAGCCGTCGCGGAAATCTCGAAGCTCGTGAAGAACGCAGTCGTGTGCGGCCTGGCGCGCGGCAATCCGAAGGACATCGACCGTGCGGGCGAGGCGGTGCGCCAAGCCCAGCGGGGCCGTATCCATACCTTCATCGGCACCTCGCCGATACACCGGCAATATCAACTGCAGATGAGCGCGGACCAGGTGTTCGACAACGTGGCCGCCTCCGTGACGCGCGCCCGCTCGCACACGGACGATGTAGAATGGTCGGCGATGGACGCGACGCGCACCGAGCCGGATTTCCTGTGCCGCTGCGTCGAAGCAGCGATCAAGGCCGGCGCCACCACGATCAACATCCCGGACACCGTCGGCTACACCGTGCCCGAGGAGTTCTTCGAGACGATCAAGATGTTGCGCGAGCGTGTGCCGAATGCCGATAAGGCCGTGTTCTCGACGCATTGCCACAACGATTTGGGCCTGGCCGTCGCCAATAGCCTGGCGGGCATGCGGGCGGGCGCGCGCCAGATCGAGTGCACGGTCAACGGGCTTGGCGAGCGTGCGGGCAATGCGGCGCTGGAGGAGGTCGTGATGGCGATCAAGACCCGCGCCGACGTGCTGCCCTACTGGACCGGCATCGACACCACCATGATCACCCGCGCCTCGCGCCTCGTCGCGGCGGTGAGCGCCTTCCCGGTGCAGTACAACAAGGCCATCGTCGGCCAGAACGCGTTTGCGCACGAATCGGGCATCCATCAAGATGGTGTGCTCAAGAACGCGCAGACCTACGAAATCATGACGCCGGAAAGCGTGGGCGTGCGCGCGAGCTCGCTGGTCATGGGCAAGCATTCCGGGCGGCATGCCTTCCGCGAGAAGCTGAAGGATTTGGGCTACGAACTGGGCGACAACGCCTTCGAGGATGCGTTCACGCGCTTCAAGGACCTGGCCGATCGCAAGAAGCACGTGTTCGACGAGGATATCGAGACGCTGGTCGATCAGGAGATCGCGTCGGCGAAGGACCGCATCAAGGTGCTGTCCCTCACGGTGATCGCGGGCACAGGCGGCAACCAGAAGGCCACCATTACGCTGGAAGTGGACGGCAAGCATCACACCGCCGAGGCCAAGGGCGACGGGCCGGTGGACGCGACCTTCAACGCGATCAAGGCCATCGTCCCGCATGAGGCGCGGCTGCCGCTGTACCAGGTGCACGCAGTGACCGAGGGCACCGACGCGCAGGCCGAGGTGAGCGTGCGGCTGGAGGAGAACGGCAAGGCCGTCACGGGGCGCGGCGCCGATACCGACACCATGGTCGCCTCGGCGCGGGCCTATGTCTCGGCGCTGAACAAGCTCGCCATCAAGCGCAACCAGCTCCACGCGCAGACGGGCGCTTCGGGCGCGTGACGCCAAAGCCGGGGCGGGGCGCGCGCTCCGTTCCGCAAGCCTGCAGCGCCGGCCGTTAGGGCGGGCTTAAACCGAAGTTCTTGCAGCTGAACTGACGTTTCCCTTGACGTTTCAATCGCTTGCGATTGAAACGGGGCGTGCGGTGGTGTCTACACCGAGATCGCCGCGGCAAGATCGCGGGCTTGCCGCTGCTTTGCGTTGGCCCCGGTGGTCAGGGTGAAGGTCCCTATGCCGGGCTTTGCGTCTTTGGGGCGCGTGGTGTTGCGTACAATGGTAGCCAGATGCGTACCGCAGGTGTATGAACGCAGCGATGGTGTCGTGATCGGGATGCTCATTGGCGGCAATGAAGCGGAACGCCACCAAATCGTAAGTCGCCCGCTCCAATTTGCGGCTGGAAAACACGCCCGTGGCGTAGCCATAGACCAGAATCGCAAGCAACAGCCGCGGATGATAGCTGGCCGAGCCTGAGCCGCGATAGCTGTTGCTCATCGCCGGCAGGTCCAGCCCGTCGATGACTTCCACAATAAAGCGCGCCAGATGCTTCTCTGGCAGCCAGCCGTTAATCGACGGCGGTAGCAGGAATGCGGTGTCACGGTCGAAGTTGCGGAAGTTGCACATGCTCCGTTAACGCAAGTTCGTCGTCGAGGCGAGGGTGACTAAAGTTCCGCTGGCGTTCCGCTGGCTAAATCTGCGGAACTAAGCGCCTCCGGTGTTCCTGGTAATAGATTGTTTTTGACGGGTTTTTCTGGTGCCGGCTGAGGGATTTGAACCCCCGACCTTCGGTTTACAAAACCGCTGCACTACCACTGTGCTAAGCCGGCAGGAAGCGTCGCAACCGGAGCGGCGATCTTAAGGAGCGGCGCGTGCGCGCTTTCCTCGCTTCGTCTGAGTGATAACAAATCCGGGATCTCTAAGCAACAAGCGAGACCGCGTGCGCCTACTTCGATTGCTTCGGCGGCCCGTAAAGCCTCTGCACGGCTGCGATATCCGACGGCTGCAACTCGCGAACCCCCTCATCGTAGCGGTACGCCATCACCGCGCCGGAGCTGCCAGGGTGATCGAGTCCGATGGCATGGCCGATCTCGTGTGTGAAGGTGTGGCGGAGATCGTAGACTTCGAGGTCGCCGTCGAAACCCGTTTTCCAGCGCATGCTTGGATTGAGGCAGACGTAGGATTGCTCGATCTCGCTGATGCCGCCGCGCAGCTCCGCCTCGCGCGGTTCCGCCGGAAGCCCTGGGCCGCCCAGTGCCTTCTGGACCGGCAAGAAGCCGTGGCTGCTGAAGAGGCTAATATTGGTGAAGGCACGGCCGGCAGGGAAATCCTGTGCGCCGACGACAATGTTGGCTTGAAGCGGATCGCTCACCTCGACAAATTTGACGTTGGCGGCGGCCTCCCATGCCGCGAAGGCGGCGTGCAGCGCGCGGCTGGCCGCTTCCGCCGAAACGTCCGGGGACGCGGCCACGATGCCGTTGAAAGCGTGCATCGAAGAGCAGTTGTCAGGGCTCAAGATGCGCCTGCCGCCCGGCAGCGTGTAAGGTCCGTTCAGAACCGCATAGGTGATAATTGTGCTTGAGCTGGGAGCCTCGGAAACCCACTTCAAAAGGTGGCCGTCTACCTCCAAAAGCGCGCCCGCGGAAGCCGGAGCCGCAACGGTTGAAAAAAACGCAAGTGTCAACCCGATCGAAAGCGCTTTCATCGCAGGATTATGTTCTCCTCATTGCGCAATGCGGCTCGCCGCGCAGCGCCCCTCTCGCGGCAAATACAATTCGCCGCATAGACTAAGCTTCGCCTAAACGGGCCGGCGCCGCAAGTCCGGCTAAAGTCGAAGCAAATAGCGCGCCAACTTTATGAAGCCTTTAACCTTCCCCGTCCTGCGGCTTATCGGCGCGCCATGTTCTTGCGTGCGGCGCGGCCCGGGCTTAATTGTTCCTGCGATGAGACCTTCGCCGCAGCGGCTTCGAAAGGCTTGGCCCGCATGACATCGAGCTTGCGCATCGCTTGCGCTCAACTCAATCCGGTGGTCGGAGACCTGGCCGGCAACGCGGATCTGGCTCGCGCCGCTCAGGCGCAGGCGCGCGCGGAGGCTGCGGACCTTCTGGTCTTTCCGGAGCTGTTCATCGCGGGATACCCGCCCGAGGACCTCGTGCTGAAGCCCGCTTTCGTGCAAGCCTGCATGGAAACGGTGCGCGGCCTCGCGAAAATCGCAGAGGATAGCGCTCCCGCCCTGATCGTGGGCACGCCGTGGGGCGAGAACGGCAAGGTCTACAACGCGGTGGCGCTGCTGGCAGGGGGCAAGGTTGAAGCACTTCGCTACAAGGTCGATCTGCCGAACTACAGCGTTTTCGACGAGAAGCGGAACTTTGCCGCCGGCGCGATGCCCGGGCCAGTCAACTTCAACGGCGTCCGGCTCGGCTTGCCCGTTTGCGAGGATATTTGGACCGATGCGGTCACGGAATGCCTGGCCGAGAGCGGCGCCGAGCTTTTCATTGTGCCTAACGGCTCGCCATTCACGCTCAAAAAGCGGGCACAGCGTGAGAACATCGCCGTCGCGCGCGTGGTGGAAACCGGCCTTCCCATGCTCTACGTCAATCAGGTTGGCGGCCAGGATGAACTCGTCTTCGATGGCGCGTCCTTCGCGCTCAATCGCGGCGGAAAGCTCGCCGCGCAGCTCCCAGCCTGGGAGACCGCCATTGCCATGACGGAATGGCGGCGCGAGGCGGACGGCTGGGCTTGCATTGGCGGGCCGCTCGCCACGGTGGAGGAGGGCCGGCAGCTGCCTACCTCGCCTGCGTGACCGGCCTTCGCGATTACGTCGGGAAGAACCGCTTTCCGGGCGTTGTGCTTGGGCTCTCGGGCGGCGTGGACTCGGCGCTTTGCGCGGCGATGGCGGTGGATGCGCTGGGGCATGCGCGCGTGCATTGCCTGATGCTGCCCTATCGCTTCACCTCGAACGCCTCGCTCGCCGATGCCGCCGCCTGCGCGCAAGCCTTGGGCGTGCGCTACGATACCGTTTCGATCCGCCCGGCGGTCGATGGGTTCAACGAGATGCTGCAGCCCTTGTTCAAGGGCCTGGAACCCGGACTTGCCGAAGAAAACCTGCAATCGCGCATCCGCGGCACGGCGCTGATGGCCATCTCCAACAAGTTCGGCGGAATGGTCGTCACCACGGGCAACAAATCCGAGGTTTCGGCCGGCTACGCCACGCTTTACGGCGACATGAACGGCGGCTTCAATCCAGTCAAGGATCTCTACAAGACGCAAGTGTATGCGCTATCGCGGTTCCGCAACATGGCCCGGCCGAAGGGCTGCCTCGGCCCCGAAGGCGCGGTGATCCCGGAGAACATCATCACCAAGGCGCCGACCGCGGAGCTGCGCGAGAACCAGACCGACCAGGATTCGCTGCCACCCTACGATGTGCTTGACGACATTCTTGAGGGCCTCGTGGACCGCGAGGAGCCGCTTTCGGTGATCGTAGCCCGCGGCCATGCGCCGGAAACGGTGAAAAAGGTCGAGCGCCTGCTCTATCTGTCGGAATACAAGCGGCGGCAATCCGCGCCCGGCGTCAAGATCACCGAGCGCAATTTCGGCCGCGACCGCCGCTACCCCATCGTCAACCGCTTCCGCGAGACGCTGCCGTCGCCGGCCCCGCGGAGGCAGGGCTTATACCGGCCGCTATAAATCCCGGCCGTTTCCATCGGAGGCTGGGCTGGCGGGCAAGGCTTGCATTGCGCTCAAGTAGCGCGAAGCGCGATAGCGCAGCTGAAAAGTTCGTTTCCCGGTGCATTTCGATTAATCCCATTTGCTATGCATTCTGCTCATTTTGGGAGTTTTGAGAGCGCCTTCCGATTTTGAAACAATATAGCACAAATGTTTTGAAAAACTGTTAAGTCATATGTTCTTGCTTCACATATACAATATTAATCTGTATTGCACATTATTATGCTTAATCCGCGATCTGCAATTATATTTAACGGTAGTTTTGAAAGCTCGAAATCGACCTAAATCGAGGAATTTTTCGCAGAAATCGGCCTGTGGGGAACTCGCGATTTTGAATTAACCACGGTCGGATTAACCGCAGTGGTACGGGGCTTGACAGGATACAGCCTGCTCGTAGGCGCCTACGGCTCGCTATAGTGCCGCACTCAGCCATCTGTAGCGTGCTTGAGACCTGGAGCAGACTTGCGGGCTGCCGGGGGAACCGTCTCTTACCGGCAGTTTAGCGCTCCTCATAAATTGGCTTTTCCAGCGGCCGGCATCGCGCGCGTTTACGCTTTGCCGCCATGGAACAGGCTGGACCGGGTAGCCATCGGTCAGCGATAGGTTTTCCATCTCCAATGCCAAATACAACTCAGCATTGCAATGACATTTAATCGGCCTATCGGCCTCCGGTATAATCGAGTACTTCATCGAACTCTCAACTACGCTAACGCTCTTTTAAGCGATCCCGCGGGCATACGGTTACTATACTCTGTAATTCGAAACTTCTTTGCGGCTGGCCATAAGATGGCAGCAGCCAAACAGGAACGCAACCGGAACGCAAGAGGTTATCCACAACCAAACCGGGAACCGATGCCGCAATCCACAAGCAAAACGAGCAGGTGCGGCGAAACAAGGTTCGCGCAAGCAATGTGAACAATAAGGGAACAACGAGGCGCGTGCCGGGATAGTGCGGCGCAAGGTCTTGTGAGTGCGGATGTAGGAGAGTGTTATGAAATTTGGCTATGCGTGGACATTCGGCGAAACGCCCGCGCCACCGGAAAAACGAACCCGGCATTACCGCGCCCGCCGGCCTGCCTGCGGAATTCGAATTGGGCCGCCTCACCCCAACGGGCTTGTTTCTGCTTGTTGGGGGGCTTCAAAATCCGGTTCGGATATCTTGAATGGCGGGTAGCGGCCCGCAGCGTGAAAACGCTGGCGTGAAGGAAGCCGTTAGAATTCCGTGCCATTCACCTTTCCCCTTGCCCGTAAAGCCAGTGTGGAGAAAACGTGGAGCAAAGATACTTGATCTGGACCAAATAATAGTCCATTCTGAACTCTGGACCAAACGATGGTCCATGAAGGGGCCGTCATGAAAATCTCTGTGACCGAAGCGAAGGGCCAGCTCACCGAACTGGTGCGCCGGGCTGAGGCGGGCGATGAGATCGTTTTGACCCGTCACGGCGTGGCTGCGGTACGCCTCGTGCCCGTCAAGGCGGTGTCCGATGCCAAGACGCGCCGGGCGGTGCTGGATGCGATCCGCCGTACCGCCAGCGCCAAAGTGTGCCCAGGCCCCAGCGCCGCAAGATCTCAGGACTTCCTTTATGGCGAAAGCGGTTTGCCGGAATGATCGCCGTCGACACTTCGGCGCTGATGGCTGTCATCTTGTCGGAACCCGAAGCGGAGCCTTGCGCGGCGATCCTGGAAGGCGAGGCGCACGTCCTGATCTCGGCTGGCACCGTGGCCGAGGCCATGATTGTGGCCCGCCGCCGGAATCTCGGCGAGGAAATGGCTGCGCTGATCGAGGGGTTGGCGTTTGAGGTGGTCAGCGTAACACCCGCGGCCGCTCGCCGGGCAGGCGCTGCCTACGAGCGGTGGGGGAAAGGCGTGCATCCGGCTGGGCTCAATTTCGGAGATTGCTTTTCCTACGAAATCGCGAAAGAGCATGCCTGCCGGCTGCTCTATGTTGGTGACGATTTCGCCAAGACCGATATTGAAAGCGCATTATAAAAAGTAAGGGACCGGCGCAAAATAAGCCCGCCATCTTGCTTGTCCGCGGCGCGCGCCAAGCCAAGGCCGGCGGGCTCCTATCCCCGAGTCTCTGTTAACCGGCCGGCCGGCAGCTTTGACCAACCCCCGGCAAATCGCTACAGAGAAGTTTCAAAAGCGCAGCAAAAGATAATCATCCATGAGCAAGACCGTAAAAGTTCGTTTCGCGCCGAGCCCCACCGGCCGGCTGCACATCGGCAACATCCGGCCCGCCGTGTTCAACTGGCTGTTCGCGCGGCGCGAGGGTGGCACGTTCCTCTTGCGTTTCGACGACACAGATCTGGAGCGCTCGAAAGAAGAATACGTCACCGGCATCCGCGACGACCTGAATTGGCTTGGCCTTACCTGGGACGAGGAGTTCCGCCAGTCGCAGCGCTTCGCCTTCTACGAGGAGACGGCGGAAAAGCTGAAGAAGGCCTGCGGCTCTACGCCTGCTATGAAACCGCGGAGGAACTCGACCGGCGGCGCAAACGGCAAATGGCGCGCGGGCTTCCTCCGGTTTACGACCGCGCCGCGTTGAAGCTTACCGCGGAAGAAAAGAAGGAATTCGAGGGCGCCGGCCGCAAGCCGCACTGGCGCTTCCTGCTCGAACAGCGGCGCAACGCTTGGGACGACCTCATCCGCGGCCCACAGGAGATCGACGCCGCCTCCATCTCCGATCCCGTGCTGATCCGCGAGGACGGAACCCCGCTCTATACCTTCACGAGCGTCGCCGACGACGCGGATGTAGGCATCACGCACATCATCCGCGGCGAGGACCATGTGACCAACACGGCGGTGCAAATCCAGATGTTCGAGGCGCTGGGCGCCGCCGTGCCGGCTTTCGCGCATCACAATCTGCTGACAGGGGCGCAAGGCGAGGCGCTTTCCAAGCGGCTCGGCTCGCTGTCGATAAAAGGCATGCGCGAGGAGGGCCTCGAGCCTCTGGCGGTGATGACGCACGCTGCCCTGATCGGCACATCCGAAGCGCTGCAGCCGCAGGCAAGCCTCGGTGCGCTCGCCGGGCTTTTCGATTTCTCGAAGGTCTCGCGCGCGCCCGCCCGCTTCGACCCCGAGGAGCTGAAGGGCCTGAACGCGAAGCTGTTGCACGGCACGCCCTACGCGTCCGTCGCCCACCGGCTGCGCGAAAGGAAGATCGGCGGCGGCGAGCCCTTCTGGCTTGCGGTGCGCGCCAATTTGGAAGTGTTCGCCGATGTGGACCAATGGTGGGCTGTCGTCCACGGCAAGATCGAACCGGTCATCGAGGACGCCGCCTTTACGGACACGGCGCTGGCGCTCCTGCCGCCCGAGCCTTGGGACTCCGGCACCTGGTCGAAGTGGACCGAAGCCGTCAAGCAGGCCTCGGGAACAAAGGGCCGCGCGCTTTATCACCCGCTCCGCCTCGCCTTGACCGGCTTGGAGCGCGGCCCGGAACTGAAGGACCTGCTGCCGCTCATCGGGCACAAGAAGGCCGCCGCGCGTCTCGCCGGCAAAGCGGCGTGACCGGAAAGGCGGGCGGCATTAGCCATGCCGGGATGCTTACGCGAAGTAACCGCCTGTTAAGCCGTGCCCGCTTTCGTATGCAGCATTTTGATTTATGCGGAATCGTTAGCAGTCAGATTAGCAACAGCCGGTGGAAAAAGCCGCACGCGCGAGCAACCTTTGGTTGCATCTTTCAACCTGAATGCATAATGGAGTTGCCAGTTCCAACAAGGAGCACTCTCGTATGCGCTCTGATTCGCACTCATCTTGGCGGTTTGATCAACTTTTTGTTAAATGGTGGCGTAGACACATCGCAGACGAATGCCGCGAAGACCGGGTTGCGCGTATCCGAAGCCGCATTGACAGCATCTGGCTAAACGTTGAATTGCGTGAGGCATTCCGCTTTTCGGAAGCGGAACGCTGGCGAGACAGGGCTTCGAAAGCCGACACTCAGCCCAGAAATTTACCGCAAAGCTTCCGCGCGCCCGCCTCCTCCGCGAGATTCAAGGGGCTTACCTAGCCGGCGGTTGGCAGTGCCACGCCAAAAAGGCTTACCCCGGCCTCCAAAGTCCAACACCCCCCTTCCATAGGCCGGCACGCTCAACTTGAGCCTGCTGCTAGGGCGCTCGCAGGTAATGGGGGTGCCGGCAAAGGTGAAGAAGAAACATGGACGCAACTTTGTTCGAGATCGACCGTAAAATTAGGTCAGTTGAAGCAGCACTAGAGGAAAAGGTACAGGCCTTACCTGAGTACACGCTTCTGCGTGAACTAAAGACTTCTGAGAGAAAAGCATGTCCATCATATCGAAGAACTACAGCGCTTTCTTGGAGATGAATATTCTGACTCAGTCCCGCTTATCGCCGCGTGCCGCGAAATAATCAATGGCCACAGCAAGCCCCTGCAAGTAGACACGCTTCTGCGAGAACTGGAAAAAAGAGGTATCGTTGTTGGAGGAACCAATCCGCGTACCGATCTCGCGGCAAAATTATCCAGCGCTAGAGAAGTTGTTTATTATATAAGAGGCGAAGGCTGGTGGCTGACCGCTAGAAGTGCAGAGCTGCCGCAAAGAGAAAAAGACTTCTCCGAGATGAGGAGCCCTTTGACCATGGGCGTTGAAGTATCCCCCTCCCTCCGGGCTTAGCATCGCGACATGCGATGCGGCCAGGCCTAAGCAGAGTTCGCAAAAGTGGCCTTCCCGGTTTTGCGAAAAAACTCTGCGAAAACAAAAGAATCTAAGCAAGCATTCGTTGGGTAACCAACGAATGCTTGCTTAGGGCGAATCGATAAGCGGCAGCAGTGCCGCGAAAAACGCAAAGGAGGCCGCACGGGCCTTTCCGGCGAACCGGTCACTGCGCACATTAAAATTTCCGCGCGGAATGTCGCAGGGGCGAAATTGGATCGCCGGTCACTTCGCACGCCACAAACACGCCCAGAATTGATAAGATATCACGATAAATCGCATGCAGTTGGCGGCAGAACCGTTCTTCCAGATTAGATATTTAATCTGGAGCGGACGCTGTTCCAAACGGCGGCTTAATCTGTCCGTGACCTCTGCTGCCAATTGGCATCGCAGTTCGAACAATCGGCTCCATGTTTCGTGCCTACGCCCCAATAAAAACCAAATGGGCGACATTAATTATCGGCGCAACCTCGACGAGTGCATGCGTATGGAGGAGAAGTTGCCATGACGAATTCCAGACTTAAGTCAGCTATTCTGGCCGGATTCGCTGTCCTGCTCATCGTGGGATTGCCGGCTTTCGCACAGGCGCAGCGCTCTGGCCGTGACGCGGCAGCCCGCTATGAAGAAAAGCGGCAGCAGACCAACAGCATCGCCGTCGCCATCATGACCTCCGGCATGACCTGCACCTGCGCGCGTTTCGCTGAGGATATACGCAACGTTGTCAACGATTTGCGGCCGGGCGGTCTGCGCGTTCTGCCCGTCCTCGGCGTCGGGGGCCTACAAAATCTGAACGATGTGCTGTTCCTCAATAACATGGACATGGGTATAGTCGATCAGGACAACATAATGCTGCTGAAGCAAAAAGACCCGCAGCTTTACGCCGGCCTCGAAAGGCGCGTTCATTTTATAACCAAACTGTATAATTCCGAGCTTCATGTTCTGGCACGCCAGGAAATCAAATCCTTTGCCGATCTGAAAGGCAAGAAAGTCAATTTCAATCTCAAGAATAGCCAGACCGAAGTCACCGCTGACCGCGTGTTCAACATGCTGAACCTTCAGGTGGAACGGCAATACTATGACGTGGACACCGCCATCGCCAAATTGCTGAAGGGCGAGATCGCCGCAACAATGATGCTGACGGGGGCGCCGCAGTCGGCCGCCGCGAGACTGAAAAGCGAAGATGGCGTGCATTTTCTGTCGCTGGATGACGCCAGCATGCCGGGGTACGCTGTCGCGCCGATTTTCGCTGAATATCTGCCCGGCGAACTTAACCATGATGTTTATCCGAACCTAATACCGGAAGGGGCACCGGTGCAAACCATCGTCAACCGCGCGCTGCTCGCCACTTACGCCTGGCCGGAAAATAGCCTGCAGTACCGGAAAGTGGGGCATTTCGTGACGGAGTTCTTCAATAAGATCGACTGTTTCAAGGAAAGCGGACGGCACCCGAAATGGCGTGAAATCAATCTTTGGGCTGACATACCGGGCTGGACGCGCTTCAAACCGGCGTCCGAATGGCTTGCCGCCCATCGCACGGCTGCAGGCACTGCCCCGCCATCTTGCCCGGGCTCTGCCGGTTCCCTGCCGGTTGCAGGAATACAGCAGGCAGCAGACCCATCAAAAACAACGAAATAGAATTTCTAATATTGAAAAAAAGCTAATACCTGGGTGCCGAAATCGTCGAAAGGCCGGTCCAAGGCGAACTAACAAGATGGCGCCTCCTGCGGCGGCGGCAAATTCTGCTAAGGCCGATCCCGGCCCAGCATAAGAACAGCCTGCATTCCGGACACGGAAGGCAATGAGGAACTGCATGCCGGTTGTGCCACGCAATTTACTTAAGCGCATTGTCAACCTCGCGGTGGCGGCTGGTGCGATCCTGTCCCTGTACTCCGCTGTATTTATCCCGGGCGCGCTCGCCCAGGAGATCAAGCAGCAGATCGCCGGTACGCCGGGCGAAGACCTGCCGCTCCGCCTGGAACTGCCCGCACAGCTGGGCCAGGATGGGGCGGATAGCGGGGGGTTCATCCGCATCCTTGGCCTTCCGCCCTCATTTTCCTTAAATCGCGGGTTCGCCGCTGTGGGCGCCTGGGCCGTTTCACTCGGCGATGCAAGCGCGCTCACCCTTACCACACCTGGAGATTTCGAGGGCAATCTGTTGCTGACCATCGAGCTGGTGCGGGATCAGAACGCCGAGCCGCTGAGGTGGCAGGTGCAGATCACGCTGGCGAAAAAGGGATCGGACGCCTCTCCGCCGCCAACCCCGGGCACGCCGGCTTCGTCTGACGCCCCGCAGCAGCCAGCAGAAAGCATCGGAAGCATGAAAGCCGCGCAGCCGCTAAGAACCGCCAGCCGCGCACAGATGAACCGCGCGAGGGAACTGCTGCAAAATAATGACGTGGCCGCCGCGCGGCTGATTTTCAAACGGCTCGCCGAAACCGGTATTGCCGAAGCCGCCTTCAATCTGGCGCAAACCTACGACCCGGATTTCCTGAAGACGATCCCCACAGCCGGCTTGCAGCCTGACCTGGCGCTGGCCCGCCAATGGTATGCCCGGGCCGCGGTATTGGGCGATGCGGTCGCCGCCAGCCGCCTTAGCGAGCTCAACGCCCGCTGAGCGAAGGGACTATTCAGACCGCGGCGCGCGGTTGGTATTATGCCAATCGTCAAAAGTCCTGATCGCTCTCGAACACTCCCCGTCATCGCGAGGCCGCCTTGGCGGCCGTGGCGATCCAGAAGCAACTTCAGTGACTTACCTCTGGATTGCTTCGCTTCGCAATGACGGAGAGCGGCAAAAGCTCGCGGCGTACAGTTTTACTCCGGCGCAGGAGCCGCGACCGCGACGCGGTGTCAAGGCGGGCGGCGCGCCGTAACCGCCACCACGGGCTTCCCTGCCTTCACCTCTAGCGCGGGGGCCTTCCGTAAAGGCGGCGCAGCTCGTTCTTAGCTTGTTCCAGGATGCGTTTGCGGCGTTCGGGCAAGTTTTTGCCTGCGCGGTTGATGTAGAAGGTCAGCATCGACATGGCCGAGCGGAACGGACCCGATTTCCGCCGGGTGCTGGCCTCGGCGGATGCCTTCAACGACTCCGCGATGGCGGCCGGATCGCCGCACCTGAAAACTTCGGGCTCCAGTGAAAGTGCATCGCTCGTCTCCGTTACATGCTGAGACCAGCGGGTCTGGGTCTTCTCCGGTGCCGCCATTGCATTATCCTCCCACGGTCGCGGCGAGCGCTTGCGCGGTTAAACGCTAGACGGGGAATTATGTTCATTATGTTCGCTCTGCGTCCTTGCTTGGCCGGTCTAGAAAGACCTTGCACAGCACCTCATTGCCAACCCCAAGATATTCGACGCTGTCGAAGGACATGATGCGCGACGCCGCTATGCCCCGGCCGTGCGGATCGGTGGCGCGCTGGGGCGAGAGCTCGACATACTTGCTCCAATCGAAGCCCACGCCTTGGTCCTTGATGGTTACGGCAATCGTCTCCTTTGTCGCTTTGAAAGTAAGCCGTCCCATCTTGTCCTTGAATTCGGGAATCTCCAGCCTGCGTTCTACTTCCTGCATCCAGCTGCCGCTTAAGACCAGCTTGGTTTTCTCCGTATAGTTTATGCCGAGATTGCCGTGCTCCACGGCGTTGATCAGAAGCTCATTCAGGCCAAAGACCGCCTTTTCGGGCTCGGGAAAGCAATTAGCAATGTAGAAGGCCAACGCCTTGGCGTCGTCCAAGGTGCGGAAGCGGAAGATGGATTCCTCCATGAGCCCAAGCATGCGCCGCTGCCTGCGCACTTCCTCCTTCATTTCCTTCCTGGCCCGGGTGTCCCGCAACGCAGCTTCCAGAATTGCAAGCAGCAGGACGTCGTCATAGGGCTTCGTGAGGTAGTAATAAACGCCGGCTTTAATGCCCTGAAGCACCTGCTCGCTCCCGGCGGCAGCGGTTTGCATAATAACCGGAATATCCTGAAATTTGGCGTTGGCTTTGATCCGGCTGAGGAACTCCATGCCGTCCATTTCAGGCATCATCCGGTCCAGCACGATCACCGCGGTGTCAGGGTTTTCCTCAAGCCTTTCAAGGGCAACGAGTCCATCTTCGGCGAGAATGACTTCGTAGCCTGCCCTGATCATGTGGCGTCTGATGATGTCGAGGTTGAATTCCTCGTCGTCGACCGCAAGTATTTTGGTTTTCGCTGCCATTTCTTAGCTCGCTTGTTGACACGCGTTTTTTGCAATCAGGAAACTGAGCAAAACGCCTTTAGGTTTTCGATTTTCCGCCCAGATCTTCCCACCGTGCGCCTCCACGATCTCCCGGCAGATCGCAAGACCAAGCCCGGTGCCGCCCGCACCGGCTTTGGTCTTGGTGCTTTGGATGAACTTATCGAACACGGTTTCCAGTTCGCTCTCGGGAATGCTGGTGCCGTTATCGGCGACGGAACAGCAGAGGGCTTCCGCGCCGTTGGGCAGTTTGCCGTCGCTGATAGACACGTCGATACTTCCGCCTTTGGACGAAAACTTAGCGGAGTTCGCCAACAGGTTGATCATTACCTGGATCATACGTTGTTTATCGAATATCAGCTTTGTATTGGTGGCAGAATTATTAGTTGTAATGGTCAACGACTTTTCCTTCAATATCGGATCCATTTCCAGCCACGTTTGCTCTAGAACGCCGGAAAAATCGTCAAGCGATTTATTGAAGCGCATTTTCCCGGATTCCAGCTTGGCGAGATCTAGAAGGTTGTTTAGAAGACCAAGCAAACGAGTGCCTGCTTTACTTATGTTTTTGAAGTACGTCTCAAGTTCAACAATTTCGATATTACTTACAGATTCAATTCCCATTTTGGAGTAGCTTAATATAGCGTGCATCGGCGTTCGCAATTCATGAGACATATTTGCAAGAAATTCACTTTTTGCTTTCAGCGCCTGATTTGCGCGCTCGAAGTTTTTGGCCCGCTCCGCTTCAAGTTCCTTAAGCTTCATTGCATTTGCTTTAAACGTCTCAACGGCGGCTCCCATGTCGGCCAGCTCATCGTTTCCATCGACCGGAACCGCCAGCGTATGATTTCCATTGGCTACGGCTATGATGGCGCTGCGAAGTCTGCTCAGACGCAGGGTTATCTGCCAGTGGATGAAAAGATATGCGCCTACGAGAACGGCTACGCTGGAAACGGACAGTACGGCGAGGAGACGATTGCCGATCATAATCTCCGCATTCGAATCTGAGACCAATTGAGAAACGGCTTCGCGGGAATGCTCCGCGGCAGTTTCCACAGCACTTGCGAGCTTTGCCTGCTTTTCGCGGCTATCGCGTATCAATTTCCAAGCTTTTTCGCCGGCGGCAAGCTCCCGGTCCCGCACTTCTATTATCGGACTGTCTTCAGCAAGGGTGAGCAAGTCTTCCACGGCCGGCCGGAGATCGTTCTGACCGGGATAGGCGGAAAGCTCTTTCAAGGCTGTACGCGCGCGATAGGAGCTCGCCACTAGCCTATCGCGCAAAGGTACGAACTGAACGCGCTCGGTAGCGAGCGAAGCTTCGCCCAGAATTCCGGCAATGAGATTGGTTTCGGCCCTCAGGTCTGCGAGCGCCAGCAGAATTGGAAGCTCCGTTTCGCTAAGCGCCCTCAGCGCGCTCTTATCTCTTTCGGCGCTCGAATCCGATGCATTTTGCCGCAACGCCATCGTTAGGTTGAAATTCGCGTTGTCGGCCATCGGGGCTAGCGTTTCGTAGATTTTCCGATGGGCCTTTATTGCGCCGGCGCTTAGCGACAGCCTCTCGGAGCGTAGACTGATGCGTTCAGCGGTCGCACTCCCGAGCAAGACAACACTGAAGGAAAGATCTTTCTATCCGCGACCTCAGCAATTTTAATTCCCCCGCGCCCTCCCTCGATGCTGGAATAGCCGTCAAGTTTGCGATTGCCACCGACCTGAATTCAACCGCGACAGCCATGGCATTTTCCAATTCGGAGCCGGTTTCGGCCCGGGCGATATTGGTTAGCATCGTGGATAAGGCTGCCGTCTGCCGTGAAATCGAAAGTAGCTCCATAAGAGGGGAAAGGCTTTTGTTCTCGATCTGATAGAGTTTGTTTGCTAGCGATCTAAAGGAGACGGAAGCCACACTGGTTGCAAGAAACCCGAAGCTCGTAAGGATCGCGAAGCCTAAGAGCAGCTTGCCTTGAATGCTGCCGCGCCGCTTATTAGCCGGTGCCTGGCATGCACCGCGGGAAGGCGCTGCCGCGGCAATAGCGCCAAGGCGTGTTGCACCAACCAAACGCATTATGTGCTGCCCAGCTACCATGAGTTGCTAACTGAACGAAGATCTTGCACAAATTTATACGACCCATCCGGCTGCAATACTGTAACAAAAACCTCGTTTGTTCCCTGATTGTTGCCTGGACCGAAGGTGTAAATAATACCCCCCAGATCGATAGAATTTGAGAAAATGGCGTCCAGGAAGTCCCTGCGCACCGGTTCTACTTGCTCCTTTTGGAGTGCTGCTATCGCGAGGCGCCCAGCCAAATATCCTTCAAGCGATACAAATCCAGGCCTGGCCGCAGGTTCGATGGCCTTTAGCGCCGCTTGGTAGCGGCTAACAACGGGAAGCGTGCCGTCTTCGGGGTCGGGAACGGTTTGCGTAACGATCACGCCAGCGCCAGCAGGGCCGAGCTCGCGAGCCAAAGCATTTCCGCCGGTAAATGAAGTACTTACAAATAAAGCATTCAATTTTAAATTTTGGGCGAGTTTGATGAACTCAGCGCAGGGTTGGTAAGGGCCGATCAAAATGACTGCCTCAGGGTGCGCCCTTTGGATCGTGAGCAGCGCCGATTTGACTGCAACGGTGTTTCTTTCGAATATCCCTTCGGCGGCGAGCTTCATGCCCCGTTTGCCGAGGGCAAGCTGAACGCCCAAAAGCCCCGCCCTGCCAAAGGCATCGCTCTGGTAAAGAATTGCGATACGGGTGATACCTTTGTCTTTCGTGAGCCGCTCCACCATCGTCTCGGTCTCCTGGAAATACGAAGCGCGGACGTTGACGACATTTGGGTTAAATGGCTCGCGCAGGAACTGGGCCCCAGTAAAGGGAGCTAGGAATGGCACTCCGGCTCCCGACGCAATCGGCTCGATCACAGCCGAGGTCGGCGTTCCAATCGAACCTATGAGCGCGAAAATTTTACCGCTGCTCACCAACTTGTTGGCCGCTTCGATGGACTTCTCCGGGTCATACCCGTCGTCTTCCGAAATGAGCATGAGCTTCCGGCCCTTTACCCCGCCGGTTCCGATTTGCTTCCTCGAAGGCTGCAAGAATACCGGTGCGGATGGTTCTGCCGATCGCAGCGGCAGGGCCTTCAAAAGCCGCAATCTGACCAAAGGTAATCGCGTCCTGGGCGACGCCGGGCTCCGCCAGCGCCGGCCAGCAAAGCAACGCAACTGCGGATACGATGGACAAACATAGGTACGAAAGTGTCATCCGGAGCCACCAACCGGTTCTTGTGCACCAGCATAGTTGCAATCTCCGGTTTAAATAGGTTTAATACCGGCAGCCGGAATTCCCGAGCCCTCCGCGGCCTCGCCCGTCACCGCGAGGCGCCTCCCCGGCCCTCGCAAGATCGCCGGCGGAAGAGGCGGCAAAGTTAATATGGCGTTACGCCAGATCCAGTTGATTGCTTCCGCCGCGTCATTGCGAGCGAAGCGAAGCAATCCAGATCCAAGCCACGGATGTTGCTTATAGATCGCCACGGCGGCTCTGCCGCCTCGCGATGACGATGGCGGAAGCAATCAAGCGGATCTGGCGTTACACCAAGTCTGGTTGAGTAATCCTGGCCGTCATTCCGCGCGCAGTGCAGCGCCAAGCGGTGCGCTGGGCGCTTCAATTCTGTCGAGGCGGGCCAGAAAATCGCTCACCGCATCAAGCGTGTGCTCCGGCTGCTCGATGTGCGGCGAATGTTCGCAGTTGTCCAGGATCGCGGTATCCACCGGGGCGTAGGCGCCGTTCACAAGAGCGTCGATTTGCGCGAGCGTGCCATATTGGTCTTGACGGCCCTGTACGGCCAAGACCGGGACCCGGATGTAGGGGAATCGAGTCTTCGATGTTCCAGCGCTTGAAGCCGGGATCGAGCCAGGCGCCGTTCCAGCCCCGAAAGGCGTTGTCGACGTCCGCATGATACTTGGCGAGGCGCTGGCGGAGATCGCCCGTTTCGTACAGCAGTTTCGCCTCCGCGATGGACGCGAGCCCCTCCGGCTCGGTGAAGAAGTGCGGCGAGATCAAGCACAGCCCGCGGACGCGGAAATCCTTGACGCTGCCCGCGTAAATCGCCGCAATCGATGCGCCGTCGCTATGGCCGCACAAGACGCCGCGCTTGAAGCCGATGGCGTCGAGCACCTGCGGCAGGACCTCGACGGCTTCGCGCGTCATGTAATCGAGCGGGCGCGGCAGCGGTACGCGATCGGAGTGGCCGTAACCGGCGCGCGAATAGGCGAACACGCAATAGCCCGTCCGCTCGCTAAGCTTCTCCGGAAAATCTCGCCACAGCCCGACCGCAGCCCAGCCCTTCGTGCAGAAGAACAACGGTAGGTTTTTCAGCCGGCGAGCCGCCCCAGGCGCAGCATTCAAGCCTGCGCCCGCTGGCGCTGATCCAATTTCTCTGCGCCCTGCTTCCACGCGATCTGCGGCACTATGCTTTTCCCTGAGTTTGAATCGCTGGATTTTACCCGTTGCCGTTTTCGGCAACTCGGTGACAATTTCGACCCAGCGCGGATATTTCCATTTCCCGATCGTTCTCTTGACGTGGTGCTTGAGAGCCTCGGCGATGCCCTCGCTGCTTAGGCCCGGCTTCAGCACCACGAAAGCTTTCGGCTTTTCAAGGCCGTCGGCGTCGCGTGTCGGCACAACCGCCGCTTCGAGCACCGACGGGTGGGAGACGATCGCCTGCTCGACCTCGAACGGCGCGACCCAGATGCCGCTGACCTTGAACATGTCGTCGGTGCGGCCGCAATAGACGAGGCGGCCGCCGCACGCATTTCTCATATTTGTCGCCCGTGCGCGTCCACGCCCCTCGAACGTCGAGCGGCTCTTGTCGCGCTGGTTCCAATAGTCCGACGCGGCCGAGCCGCCGCGCACCAGCAACTCGCCGATCTCGCCTTCGCGGCCACCGGGTTCCCCTGTTCGTCGACGAGCCGCAATTCGTACCCGGGCACGGCGACGCCGGAGGTGCCGTACACGACATCTCGGGGCGGTTGGAAAGGAAAATGTGCAGCAGTTCGGTCGAGCCGACGCCGTCCAGAATGTCGACGCCCGAAGCGTCTTCTTCCATTGCTTGCCGACTTCTTCGGGCAGCGCCTCGCCGGCCGAAATGCATCGGCGCAGCCGGTCGATGACCTTCGGGCTCGTGCCTTCGAACTTGCGCGTCCATCGCGGCATAAAGCGTTGGCACGGCGCAGAAAACGGTCGGCCTCGCCGCTCGATCACCGCCGTAACGCTATCGGGTGACGGCCGTCCGGAAGCAGGACCGTCGTCGCGCCGACCGACATCGGAAAGGTCATCGCGTTGCCGAGCCCATAGGCGAAGAACATTTTGGCGGCGGAAAAGACGACGTCGTCGCTCGCGATGCTCAGCACCTGCGCGCGTAGGTGTCGGCGGTGAATTTCAGGCTGGAATGGACGTGGCGCACGCCCTTCGGCCTGGCCGGTCGATCCGGACGAATAAAGCCAGAACGCGCATTCATCCTCGCTGGCCGCCAGCGTGGCGCGCCTTTCGGATGCGGCGAGTTCCGCGGCAAACGAGAAGGTTTTGCCGCCGTTGCGCTGCTTGGCGTTACTTCCCAAGAGCTTGCCGAAGAAAGAAGAAGAAGAAGAGGAGGCAGCGCCTAGCTTGCCGCGGTCGATCACAAAAACCGCTTGCAAATATGGGTTGCGGGCCAGGATAGGTTGGACCGCCCGGCAAAAGCTCTGCGGATACGAACAGCGCGCGCGCCCTGCTGTCCAGCAAGATCGCGTTATACACCTCTGCCGGGAGCAGGGTGTTGAGCGGAATGGGAACGATCCCGGCCTTCAGGCTGCCCCAGAAGATGACAGGAAACTCGATCAGGTCGAGCACCAGCATCGCCGCCCTGTCCTCCGCCCGCAATCCATGGCGCTCATAGAGGGCGCCCAGCCGGTCCGACTGCAGCGCCAAATCTTGGTAGGTGATGGTCCGCCCGCCTGCCCCCGCCTCGACGAAAGCGGCTTTCGCCCCGACCGGTCCGTCCCGGTGGCGGTCGACAAAATAGCTCGCGGCATTTCCACTTGTGTCTGGCATCCATCTCCCTCCGCGGTAACGCCCTTTTCTTGCGGGGCGCCTATCTGTCTGTGAACTCGATAGCGCCGTCCGGCAACAGATAAAGTACGTAAGCTTCTCCGCCTGCGACGGTTGGATGATGGCTGGAGCCTGGCGGATACACGTACCAGCCCTTTGGCTTACCATCGAAGGTTGGGGAGCCGCCGATTGGCATGATCGCGCCAATCTCGCCCGTGGTGTGGACGTGATGCGGTCCTGCAATATCCTTCATGCGCACGATATCGACGCTGAAGCGGCCGGCTTCTTTTCCCGGTTTGACTGCGCGCCCGAATTTGATGCCGCCCGCCTCGCGGTTCAGGAGCCAGCCTTCGGCTTCCCCCTGCGCGCAAAGGGCGGACAGACGCGAAAACTGCTCGCTTTCGGGCCGGAAAACGCTCGTTGAGGCGTGCTTCGAGCTGCGCGTCGAGCGCGGCTCCTTCGAGCTCCTTCGCGATTTCTGCAACGATATCAAGAAAGTCCGCCTGCCCTGTCATGGAAGCGTCTCCTCAGCCTTTGGCTTCTTATAGCGCGCCTTATGCGTCATAATGCATAGTCCCAGCAAGATGCGCAATATAATACTTTACAAGCGTTAGCGTATCGCGGCAATATGGCGTGGAAATGGCTAGGCAAATGGCAGATTAGGCATTATCGTGCATACTCGACCCAGCATCCTGGGCGCACATCCTAAAATGTTGCCAAGCACCGGTGCCGGGGATTAGCTGTTTACGCAAGCTTTGCGGGCTCCGGCGGGTGTCATTGGGGAGGGGTGGGATGTTTCGAGTAGCAAGTCATTTGGCGCTTGCGGTGGCGGTCATCGCCTGTGTGGCCGCATTCAGGGAAGTCGCAGCTCAACCCGCCAAGGGAATAAAGGTTGGGCTTCTCGTGCCGTATAAGGGCGTCTACGCCTTGCTCGGCAAAGAGATCGACGACGGCTTTACGCTCGCCCTCGAGCAGGAGGGCATGAGCGGCGCCCTTTCGATCGTGCGCGAGGACACGGAGGCGAACCCCGATACCGGCTTGGCCAAGGCCCAAAAGCTCGTGAACGATGACAAGGTCGATGTAATCGTGGGCATTGTCTCCTCGGGTGTTCTCGCAACTGTACGAGACTTCATCGATAGTTCCAAAGTGCCGCTCATCGTTGCCAACGCGGGCAACGACGAGATAACCGGCCGCCGTTGCAGCAAATATATTACGCGGCTCTCCTTTTCGAACACGCAGGTTAATGGGCCGATGGGCAAATGGGTCTACGAAAAGGGTGTTCGCAAGGTTTATACGCTCGCGCCGAACTATTACGCCGGATACCAGATGGTAGGCGCCTTCACGAAGACATTCACCGAAGCCGGCGGTACGATCACCGGGGCAGCTTTCACACCCTTTGGGAAAACAAAAGACTTCGGCGAGTATCTGGCACAGGCTAAAGCTACTCATCCCGATGCGATTTATGTCTTTTACGCAGGCGGTGAAGCTATCTCATTCGTCAAACAATATGAATCGCTGGGATTAAAGAAGGACATACCGCTTTATGGAGCGGGATTTCTTACCTCGGCGCTCTATGTAGGGGCCGAGGGCGCTGCGGCGGAGGGCATCTTTACGGCTCTGCAGTACGTGCCTGGGATCGCTACGCCGGAAAACAGCGCCTTCGTCAAGCTCTTCAAGGCCAAGACGGGCCGTAACCCCTCCGAATACGCCGTGGCAGGATACGATGCGGGTCGCGCTCTGGCCATAACGATCAAGAACGGCGCAACCGATAGAGAAAGCATAGCCGTCGATCTTCCCATGGTAAGTTTTCAGGGCCCGCGCGGGCGGCTAAGGATCGACCCTGCAACCCATAACATCGTACAAAATGTCTATGTCTATGAAACCGTCGCGGGCGAAGAAGGTCTCACTCAAAAAGTGGTCGCAACCATTCCCAATGTAGCCGATGGGCGGAATGGATGTGTGATGTGGCACGGTTGATCTTATGACACCCGATCCCGCATTCTGGATCGTTCAGTTCCTGCATGGGCTGCAGCTTTCGATGCTGCTATTCCTGTTGTCCGCCGGACTGACAGCGATTTTTTGAAGACGGGAAGGCGGCTGCACGCATGATCGAAGACCGAAGCTCCGCATCTGCCGCAGCCGTGCGCATGTCGCGCTCCGGCGCCGTGGCCGTGATCGAAATCTCCAATCCGCCCGTGAACGCAGCTTCCCAGGCGGTTCGCGCGGGCCTCATGGAAGCCTTACGCGAGGCCGCCGCCGATCCCGCTGCCGGCGCCATAGTGCTCATAGGCGCCGGCAAGACTTTTGTGGCAGGCGCCGATATTCGCGAATTCGATGGCCCGCTGCTTGAGCCGCACCTGCCCGATGTCTGCGATGCCATCGAGAATTGCCCGAAGCCGGTTGTCGCGGCACTGAATGGCGCAGCACTTGGCGGCGGCTGCGAATTGGCTCTGGCGGCGCATGCCCGTATCATGGCCGAGGGCGCCGCGCTCGGCTTGCCCGAGGTAAAGCTGGGGCTCATTCCAGGAGCGGGAGGCACCCAGCGGCTGCCGCGCCTTGCCGATGCGACGGCGTCTTTCGAGATCGCGGCGAGCGGACTGAACGTTCAAGCGCACGAGGCGGCGCGGCTTGGAATTGCCGATGCCGTCGTGCCGCTCGCCGATCTTCAGTGCGAAGCTGTCCGGCTGGCGGAAAGCCTCGCGGGCAAGGCGCCTCGCCGGACCTCCGCGCTTCCGGTTCGGCTCGCCGATCCCGCCGCTTTCGAGGCTGCGAAGGCGAAAGCGCTGGCGCGCGCGCGCGGCCAGGCTGCGCCCGCGGAGCTCGCCACGGCGATAACGGCCGCGCTCGAAGGCGATTTCGCCGCCGGCTGCGCCCTTGAGCGGCGTCTGTTCCTGGAGTTGCGCGGCTCCGATCAGGCAAAGGCGATGCGGCACGTCTTTTTCGCGGAGCGCCAGGCAGGCCGCTTGCCCGAACTCAAGAGCGTAGAGCCCCGGCCCGTCGCGCGTGTCGGCATTGCCGGCGCCGGTACGATGGGCTCGGGCATCGCCGGCACCTGTTTGGCGTCAGGCTTCAAGGTGGTGCTCGCCGATCCCGACGAGGGCGCACGGGACCGCGCCAGCAAGCGCATCGCGTACATCTTGCAAAAGGCCGCTGACCGCGGTGCCAATCGCGCAAAAGACGATGCGCTGACGCTTGCCAGCGGATTCGACAGCTTCGCCGAATGCGATCTTGTCATCGAGGCGGTGTTCGAGGACATGGCGGTGAAGACGCGCCTTATGGCCGAACTTGCGCGCATCGCGCCCAAGAACGCCGTGATCGCGACGAACACCTCCTATCTCGATGTCAACCAGCTTGCCGCCGCGACGGGCCGCCCGCAGGACGTGATCGGCCTGCATTTCTTCGCGCCCGCTGAAATCATGCGCCTTGTCGAAGTGGTGCGCGCGGCTTCGAGCGGACTCGATGCGATCGCGACCGGGCTCCACATCGCCCGCCGGCTGGGCAAGCTGCCCGTCGTCTCGGGCGTCTGCGACGGTTTTATCGGAAACCGCATTCTGTCCGTGTACCGGCGCGAGATGGAATATGCCCTTGAGGATGGCGCGCTGCCTTGGGACGTGGACGCAGCACTCGAAGCTTACGGCTTCGCCATGGGGCCTTTCGCGGTCTCGGATCTTTCCGGCCTCGACATTGCCTGGGCACGCCGCAAGCGGCTCGCAGCCACCCGCAACCCCGCCGAGCGGTATGTCGCCGTTGCCGACAGGCTTTGCGAATTGGGACGGTTCGGGCGGAAAACAGGCTCCGGCTGGTACAAGTATGAGGGCACCAAGCGGCTTCCCGATCCGCTCGTCGCGGATGTCATTGCGGAAGAGCGTGCGCGCAAGGGCGTGACGCCCCGCCCTGTGCCAGCGGAAGAAATTCAGTTGCGCGCCCGCGCCGCGATTGTCAACGAGGCCGCGCGCATCCTGGAAGAGGGGATCGCCGCATCGCCCTCCGATATCGATCTCGTGCTGCTCAACGGCTATGGCTATCCTATCTGGCGCGGCGGCCCGATGTTCGATGCGGACCGCGCGGGGCTCGCCGAAGTGCTCCGGGATGTCGAACGGATGTGCGCCAGCAATGGCGTTGGTTTCGAGCCTGCGGCGCTGCTCCGCGATCTTGTGGCACGCGGCACGGCGTTTGCGGACTGGGCCAAGGAGCGCGGCGCTTAAAGGACAAAGAACGCTTAGAAGAAGGAAAGCATCGCGATGGCAACCAATTCCACCAGCGCATTTCAATGGGAGGACCCGCTTCTCCTGGACGCTCAACTTGCCGGCGACGAGCGCATGATCGCGAAGACCGCGCGCGATTTCGCGCAGGAAAAGCTAGCCCCGCGTATTGTGGAAGCCTACCTGCAGGAAAAGACCGACCGCGCGATCTTCAGCGAGATGGGCGAGCTTGGGCTGTTGGGCATGACCGTCCCGGAGAGCTACGGCGGCGCGGGCGCGGGTTATGTGTCCTACGGACTTGTGGCGCGCGAGATCGAGCGGGTCGACTCGGGCTATCGCTCGATGATGAGCGTGCAATCCTCGCTGGTGATGTATCCAATCGAGGCCTATGGCACGGAGGGGCAGAAGCGGAAATATCTGCCCAAGCTCGCTACCGGCGAGCTGGTTGGCTGCTTCGGATTGACCGAGCCCGATGCCGGCTCCGATCCCGGCAGCATGAAAACGCGCGCCGAGAAAATCTCCGATGGCTACCGGCTTACGGGCGCGAAAACCTGGATTTCGAACGCGCCGATTGCCGATGTTTTCGTGGTTTGGGCGAAATCGGCCGCCCATGATGGAGCGATCCGCGGCTTCATTCTGGAAAAGGGCATGGCGGGGCTTTCCGCGCCCAAATTCGGCGGCAAGCTGAGCTTGCGCGCCTCGATCACGGGCGAGGTCGTCATGGAAGGCGTTGTGGTTCCGGAGGAGAACCTGCTTCCCAACGTGTCGGGCTTGAAGGGGCCGTTTGGCTGCCTTAACCGTGCGCGCTACGGCATCGCCTGGGGCGTCATGGGCGCCGCGGAGGATTGCTGGATGCGCGCCCGGCAATACGGTCTCGACCGCAAACAGTTCGGCCGGCCGCTTGCGAACACGCAGCTCTATCAAAAGAAGCTCGCCGACATGCAAACCGAGATCGCGCTCGGCCTGCAAGCAGCACTTCGGGTCGGCCGCCTCCTGGATGAGGGCCAGGCCGCGCCGGAAATGATCTCGCTCATCAAGCGCAACAACTGCGGCAAGGCGCTCGATATCGCGCGGGCTGCCCGCGACATGCATGGCGGAAACGGCATCCAGATTGAATATCGCGTCATGCGGCACGCTCAGAACCTCGAAACCGTCAACACCTACGAAGGTACGCACGACGTGCACGCCCTGATCCTCGGCCGCGCCCAAACGGGCCTCCAGGCATTCTTTTGATGCGGCAAGCAGGTGAAAAGGGACTGCAGCGTCGTCCCCGCGAAGGCGGGGACCAATCTAAGGTCTTGTTTCAGCGGCAGAAATGGATTCCCGCCTTCGCGGGAATGACGCTGCGGCGCTTCTGCGCGGGAACGACGTTCGCGGGTCAACGGCAGTATTTGGGTTAATGCAACATGATGCGTGTGATCGATTATAGCGAGTTGCCTGGCCTCGCCGGCGCGGAGCTACCGGCCTCGAGCTGGCACGTGATCGGCCAGGAGCAGATCGATCGCTTCGCCGGGGCGGTTGGCGACCATCAGTGGATCCATGTCGATGTCGAGCGCGCGCGCCGCGAGATCGGCGGCACGATTGCCCACGGCTTCCTGACTTTGTCTATGCTTACACCTCTGTCCGCCGAAACTCTCGACTTCACCGGCGTCTCGCGGCGGATCAACTACGGCCTCGAAAGGCTCCGCTTCACAAACCCGGTAAAGGCGGGCAGCCGCGTGCGGCTCACCCACCGGCTAACAAAAGTCGAGCCGAAGGCCGGAGGCCTCGCCCTCACGCGCGATTGCCGTATCGAGATCGAGGATGAGCCGCGCCCCGCGCTAACCTGCGAGTGGATCGTTCTGCTTATCCCGTGATACGAAATCCGGTTGGATGCTTCGCATAACGCCCGCAAAAGACCTCCTCACCCCCAGCCCTCTCCCCAAGGGGAGAGGGAGTCCGCTCGCGCCCGTTGAGAAGACGTCCCCTCGCCCATCCGCATCCGCTTGCGAATGCGGACACTCGAGCGGCAAGCTCGCCAAGGCGAGCTTGCTGGGAGAGGGACAGGGTGAGGGGGTCTTCGCGAACTACCCAACCGGGTCTGGTATGACAGATTCACACCGGCAGTTGCTGCGGCAACGCTGCTCTACGCCGCACTATGGGTGCCGTCGCAGAATGGGGGGTTCTTCGTCCGCTTACAGCCGCATAGGTAGACGGCCTCGGTGCGCTCTGCCTTGAACGCCTTCGGGCTCATATCGGTTCCGGTGTGCGCTCCGTCGCAGAGGGGCTGGTTTTCCGAGCGCCCGCAACTGCACCAGAAGTAGGTTTTGCCGGCCTCGGCCTCGACGACATACGGTCTCTTTTCCGCAATAAAGCCGCCGTCTGACATGGATGCGCCTCCCTCATATTACCTTTGCATAAGCCTATACGGAATCCCGGATAACGCCGCTGGCATTTTCCAGGCTGACGAAAAAGCCTGAAACGTATCCGGCTCAATCCTGGAATGGATCGTGTACGAGGATCGTGTCCTCGCGCTCCGGGCTCGTGGAAAGCAGCGCAACCGGCGCCTCGATCAGCTCTTCCAGCCGCTTCACATATTTGATCGCCTGCGCGGGGAGGTCGGCCCAGGAGCGCGCGCCTTTCGTCGACTCGTGCCAGCCCTTGAGCACCTCGTATATAGGCTGAACCTTGGCCTGCTCGTCATGGGCAGCCGGCAGGTGATCCAGCTCCCGCCCGTTCAGCCGGTAGCCGACGCAAACCTTCAGCTCGTCGAAACCGTCGAGAACGTCGAGTTTCGTAAGCGCGATGCCGTTCATGCCGGAGACCTTGCTCGTCTGGCGCAGCAGGCAGGCATCGAACCAGCCGCAGCGGCGCGGGCGGCCCGTCACCGTGCCGAACTCGTGCCCACGCTCGCCGAGCATGCGGCCGGCCTCGTCGAAAAGCTCGGTCGGAAAAGGCCCGCCGCCGACGCGCGTCGTGTAAGCCTTCGTAATGCCGAGCACATAATTGACCGACCCCGGCCCGAGCCCCGAGCCGGTTGCGGCCTGTGAAGCAACGGTGTTCGACGAGGTAACGAACGGATAGGTGCCGTGATCGATATCGAGCAATATGCCTTGCGCGCCTTCGAAAAGGATGCGCTTGCCCTCGCGCTTGTGCCGGTCGAGCAGCTGCCAGACGGTATCGATATATGGCGCTACCTTCGGCGCGATGGCGATAAGCTCCTGCAGAAGCCCGTCGCGGTCGATTTCCGGCTGGCCCAAGCCGCGCCGCAAGGCATTGTGGTGGACGAGCGCGCGGTCGACTTTAGCGGGCAGCGTCTTCAGATTGGTGAGGTCCGCTGCGTGAAGTGCCCGCCGCCCGACTTTATCCTCGTAGGCCGGACCGATGCCGCGCTTCGTCGTCCCGATCTGCCCGGCGCCCGCGGCTTCCTCGCGCAAGGCGTCGAGTTCGCGGTGCATCGGCAGGATCAAGGTGGTGTTCTCGGCAATGCGCAAGTTGTCGCGCGTGATCGAAACGCCAAGCTTCGAGATCGCGGCGATTTCGGAATCGAGCGCCCAAGGGTCCATCACGACGCCATTGCCGATCACGGAGAGCTTGCCGCGCACGATACCCGAGGGCAGCAAGGAAAGCTTGTAGGTCTGGCCGTCTATGACGAGCGTATGCCCCGCATTGTGTCCGCCCTGGAAGCGCACCACGATATCGGCGCGCTCGGACAGCCAATCGACGATCTTGCCCTTGCCCTCGTCGCCCCACTGCGAGCCGACCACTACAACATTTGCCATTTCACTCCCCAGGTGCTTCTTTCGCAGCAACACTAATGCACTGCCCGGCATTTGACCATGCCAGGAAATCGAATCCGCCGTAACCTAGCCATGGATTGCTTCGCTTCGCTCGCAATGACGATTTTGGCAGCCCCTTTGAGATTTTCAGCAGCCAGTTAGACAAAGGCCGCGCTCTCAAGAAAACACGATGCCTCTGCGCACATAGTCTTCGATGTCGGTGTAGCGAATCACGATCTCGGAGTTTGCGGCGATACCGGTCACGGCTACGAGGCTCGCGATAGCGGTATTGGGGCCGAGGCGCGTCCAGAAAACGGCAGCATTCGGTGTTTCGGAATGATTGCAGAATGCAATGTCGCCAAAAACGAGCGCGCATTCCTCGCCCAACGCAAAGCGGTAAATCCAGATGCTCATTTCATCCAGCTTTTTGCAGTCCTCCCCTTGGAGCACAACCGCTTGCGATTCCAATATGAGCGAGTTTTTGGGGATATCCGTCAGCGCGAAAATTGCCCTGCCTTTATCGGGCGTCTGGCGCACGCAATGCAATCGATGCTGAAATTCTTCAGCGGGACCAGGTCGCACGGGATTCATTGCATGGCCTCCCTCAGCCATTATTATCATGTGAAACAGCTCAATCGATTGCTACGAGACTGCCCCACCGATCCCGCCAAACTTGAGCAACGTCCGGCCGCTGCCAGCCAAAGGGTCGCAACCGCGGCTACTGCATATGGCACACCCCGGGCTTAGCGCCCGCCATATTGCAGACGTCCCTATTCTTGTCAAACAAACCCCAGCTTTGGCAAGGGGCCCGCGCCAGGCTTGGCAAGATCGTTCCCGCTATTTTTTGGCGGGCAGCGCATCGTACCCACTATCGCTAAAGGATGAGTCACAGCCAAAGCGCATTACCCCTCATCCTGTCCTTCTCCCAATGGGAGAAGGGACGCCTTCTCAACGGCTGCGAGCGAACTCCCTCTCCCATTGGGAGAGGGCGGGGGTGAGGGGTAATGCGCGTTGTGCGGATCGCCGATTTCGGATACCAGCCAGTCCGGTTTCCGGCCGCTGAAACCTGCGAGAAAGGGCTAGCCGTTGACCGCGCGCGCATGCTTGGTTTAGAGGATCCGTGCCGGCAAGAACGCCCGCGCAGGAGACGCTTCCCCATGACAGTTGAGTACCGATGCTGACACACGAAGCCGCACTTCAGGAATTCCGGGACGCCGGCGCGCTGCTCGAAGGCCATTTCATCCTCAGCTCCGGCTATCATTCGAGCGCCTATCTGCAATGCGCGCGCGTGCTGATGAACCCGCGCCGGGCTGAGCGGCTGTGCGCGGCGCTTGCGGCAAAGCTTCGCAGCGCCGGGCTGGTTGAGGATTTGAGCCTCGTCATCTCGCCTGCGATGGGGGGCGTCGTTGTGGGCTATGAAATGGGCCGCCAGCTCGAAGTTCCCGCGATATTCTTCGAACGTGTGGCGGGCAAGTTCGAGCTGCGGCGCGGGTTCGAGATCGAGCCGGGACAGCGCTGCCTTATGATCGAAGACGTTGTAACGACGGGATTATCGTCCAGGGAATGCATCGAGGCGGCGCAAGCCCTGGGCGCGAACGTGATCGCCGCGGCAGCACTTGCGGACCGCTCGGGCGGCAAGGCGTCCCTCCCCGTGCCGTTCGAGTCGCTGATCGCCCTTGACATTCCGCATTTTCCGCCCGATCAACTGCCTGCCTCTTTGCAGAACACACCCGCGGTCAAACCTGGCAGCCGGGGCTTGAAGGTCTGAGCGCGGATACCGACTCTTGAAGGAGCATCAAGGAGCTGGCTTTGGCCGCGGCTCCGCGGTAGGCTGGGGACATGCTTTTTAAACGCAAGAAACGGCTCTCGGCAGTTATGCGCTTGCGGTGTGCGCTCTGGCCCGCGCGCAGCTTCGGGCGGTCCTTCCGCTATCGGGTCTTGCGTCTCCTGCGCATACAGGCATCGCCGCACAGAGTGGCACTCGGCTGCGCCGTGGGCGTGTTTGCGGTTTTCACGCCTTTCCTCGGTTTTCAGATGACGATTGCCGCTCTGCTCGCGCTGGCCTTACGCGGCAGCGTCGTCGCATCCGCCGCCGGCTCTTTCGCGGGGAATCCGCTCACCTATCCTGTCATCTGGATTTCGACTTTCACCGTCGGCAACCTGTTTCTGGACAACCCGGCCAATGCCGAAATCGGCAAGTTTTCGGACGGCGCCCAAGCCCTTGGCCGTTCCATAAGGGAAGCCTCCGCCGATGGCGTCGCTTCGGCGGTTCAGGGGTTGTGGCCGATCCTGAAGCCAATGGCGCTTGGCGCCCTGCCTCTGGGCGGGTTCACCGCACTCCTCACCTACTTCGCCGTCCGCCAGCTCGCCAGCGCCCAGAAGCGCGTACTTACGGTTAGGGCCAGGCGCGTGAACGCCGTGCGCGGGTGAGGCTGCCCGATGTCTAACGAGCGCCCCGTCCGTTTGGGGTTGAACATCGATCATGTGGCCACGCTCAGGAACGCCCGCGGCGCCGCCCGCCCCGATCCCATCCGCGCCGCCCATATCGCCATCGAGGCCGGCGCCGACGGTATCACCGCGCATCTGCGCGAGGATCGCCGGCACATTCGCGACGAAGATATCCGCCGGCTCATGGCCGAGGTCTCCGCGCCGCTCAACCTTGAGATGGCAGCCACGGAAGAAATGACTGCCATCGCGGTGCGTACGCGGCCGCACGCCTGCTGTATCGTGCCGGAGCGCCGCGAGGAGATCACCACCGAAGGCGGGCTCGACGTGGCAGGCGGCCAAGATGCGCTTGCGCCGATGGTGCGGCGCCTCCTGGACAGCGGCATCCGTGTGTCGCTCTTCATCGATCCCGAGCCGCGGCAGATCGACGGCGCGTCCTGCCTGCAAACACCTGTGGTCGAGTTTCACACCGGACAATATTGCGAGGCGTGGCTGGCAGGCGATGCCGCTGCGTCTCAGCGCGAGTTCGAGCGGCTCGCAAACGCCGCCCGGTTTGCCGGAGAGGCTGGGATCGAAGTCCACGCCGGCCATGGTCTCGACTACGAGACCGCCACCTATCTTGCCTCCCTGCCGCAGGTGCGCGAGCTCAACATCGGGCACTTCATCATTGGCGAGGCCATTTTCGAAGGCCTGGCCAAAGCGATTGCGCAGATGCGCGAGGCCATCGCGAAGGGCGCCGGCCAGCGGGCTTTCGTATGATCGTTGGCATCGGCAGCGACATGGTCGACATCAGGCGCATCGAGAAGGCTATCGAGCGCTACGGCGACCGCTTTCTCGACCGGATTTTCACGGAGGTGGAGCGGGCCAAATCCGACCGGCGCGCAGCCCGCGCCGCGTCCTACGCCAAGCGCTTCGCCGCCAAGGAAGCCTGCGCCAAGGCGCTCGGCACCGGCCTCAAGCAGGGCGTGTTCTGGCGCGACATGGGCGTGGTCAATCTGCCCACCGGCCAGCCAACCATGCAGCTCACGGGCGGCGCCGCCAAGCGGCTCCAGCAGCTCATTCCCTCGGATTGCGACGCGCAAATCCTCATCACCATCACCGACGATTACCCGCTCGCCCACGCCTTTGTGATGATCTCGGCAGTTCCAGCCGGGCCGGCTGGCGGCGCCACGTAATACCAGCAGCCAAAAGTTTTGACCGCTGTAGCGTCATTCCCGCGAAGGCGGGAATCCATGTGTAAACAATGCACTAGCCTGCGGGAAGGTGGGTCCCCGCCTTCGCGGGGACGACGCCGGAGCGGTCAACAATTACGCCCGGCGGTATCGGATGGTGCAGGCATGGCGCGATATAGGTAATCCGCGGGCAGGCCCATGCGCAGGCAGGACTGCACCGCGGGGCTCGAGTCGAGTGCGATCCGGTCCGCCGCCGCACCCGCGCGCTTGACCATCGCCTCCTGCCAGCCGCGCAAGCAATAGCCATGCGGCAATGCGAGGATTTCCCGCACCCAAGCCGGCGTCAGGCTCACCGCGCCGCCACGAAAAGCGGCTGCGCCAGCCGGAGCGGCATCGGCAGTATGGGCGCCTTGCGCACAACGCTTAAGAATTCGAACAGGATCGGCGATGGCTCCAGCCTGCCGCGCATGCTCTCGAAAACGGCGGCAACCTCGCCCTCGGAGGCGGGGGCACCCACGGCACCGTAAAGCGCAGCGCTTGGCTGCCCTTCGCCGTAATAGCGGTTGCGGTCCGCTGGCCTCAAGGGCGCAACGTAGGCGTGGTATGCCTCGGCAAATCCAAAAGCCGCGGTTGCATGCACCCAACTCAAGAGCTCCGGATCGTTCGCATAATAGGGCAAGCCCGCGGGCGTTTGTCCGCGCACGCGCTCATGCAGCCGCCGCACCTGTGCAATCATCGCCTCCGCGGCGCTCTTGGGGCCGTAGACCGTGATCATGGCGGCAAGGCCGGTGCGCCTGATGCGCCGCGCCGGATCGCTGAGGAATCCGCTATGCTCCCACACCCCGGTGCGCACGCGCGGCTCCGCCAGCTCTAAAATCACCGCCGCAACGCCGCCGATGAACAGCGATACGGGGTTTTTGAAGATGCGCCAGGAAACCGAGGCCGGGTCCGCCAAGGCGCCCTCGCCAGCCGGCCGGGCGAAATCGATTGCCTGCCCATCCTCCCGAAGCAGCAGCGCACTCGACGCCCTATCGAGCCAGTTCACGGCGGCCCGCTGAAGCGGGAAGGTGTTGCGGGCTGCACTCAGATGCATTTGGGCCTCCAAGCCTACTTAAGAAACTTAGTCCATGACAAAGCCTGTGAGTCAATCTTATACAAGCGCTCCGTAAGCCCTTGTGGATTGCAAGCCAATGTGCAATCTCAGGGGCCAGGCCGGGTGAAAACACCCGCGGCAGCGGTCATGCGCTGCGTGAAGCAAGATCGCCGCTAAGCGGCTAACGAGAAATCCGGTTTTAAGATGCAAGTCACAGAAACTGTTTCAGACGGGCTGAAACGTGAATTGAAGGTAGTTATCCCAGCCGGGGAGCTGAAGACCCGCGCCGAGACGAAACTGGCCGATCTTCAATCCAAGGTGCGGTTGAACGGCTTCAGGCCGGGCAAGGTCCCGCTCGCGCATGTGCGCCAGCTTTACGGCCGCTCGGTCATGGCCGAGGTCGTCGAGCAGGCGGTGAGCGAAACGAGCGCCCAAGCCGTAGCCGATCGCAAGGAGCGCCCCGCCCTGCGGCCTGACATCCAGCTTCCCGAGGATCAGGAGACGGTCGAGCGCATCATCGAGGGCGCCTCCGACCTCGAATACACCATGTCGTTCGAGATCCTGCCGAAGGTCGAGCTCGCCGACTTGAAGTCGATCTCGCTTGAGAAAGAGGTCGCCGAGCCATCCGGGGAAGATATCGAAAAGCAGATCGGGCTGCTCCGGCAGGGCAACCAAGCCTATGAGGCAAAGGATGGCCCCGCCGCGGACGGAGACCGGCTGGTCATCGATTTCAAGGGCAGCATCGGCGGCGAGGTTTTCGAAGGCGGGACCGGCGAGGACGCCTATGTGGTCATCGGCTCGAACCGGTTCATACCGGGCTTCGAGGAGCAGCTGATCGGCATGTCCGCTGGCGAAGAGCGCACCCTGACGGTGACCTTCCCTGAGGACTATCAGGCCAAGCCCCTGGCGGGCAAGGAAGCCAATTTCGAAATCAAGGTGAAGGAAGTCGCAAGCCCCTCCGAAGCGCCCGCCGACGAGGAGTTCGCCAAATCGCTCGGCCTGGAGTTCCTCGCCAAACTGCATGAGGCGGTCAAAGGCCAGCTTCAAAGGGAACTCGACAACGCCACCAAAACCAGGCTCAAGAAGCTGCTTCTCGACGCGCTCGACGAGCGGCACACGTTCGAGCTTCCCGCCTCCTTGACCGAAGCCGAGTTCGAGGGCGTTTGGCACAACGTTACCCGGCAGCTCGAACAATCGAAGAGCAGCTTCGAGGCCGAGGGCACGACCGAAGAAAAATCCCGCGCGGAATACCGCAAGATCGCCGAGCGCCGCGTGCGGCTGGGCCTGATCCTTTCGGAGATCGGCGTCGAGAACCAAATCGGCATTTCCGACGACGAGCTGCGCCGCGCCATGTTGGACCGCGCCCGCCAGTTCCCCGGCCAGGAGCGGCAGGTGATCGAATTCTACCGGAAGAATCCCGGCGCGATGAACGAGCTGCGGGCGCCCGTCTATGAGGAGAAGGTGATCGCCTTCGCGCTAGAGCTGGTCAAGCTCAGCGAGAAGAAAGTGACCCCGGCGGAGCTGATGGAAGCCGCCGCCGGTCACGAGCGCGAGCAAGCGCTGTTCGCCGGAGACGATGAGGACGCGCACGATCACGACCACGATCACGATCACGATCACGATCACGTACATGGCCCGGATTGCGACCACGATCACTAATCCGGGCGCCAGAGTTTCGGGGCCCCGCCAACAATGGCCGGCATCGCGCCGGCCAATAGCCCAAGTCACCATTCTCCCGAGTTGGGTCGCTTGCGGACTCGGGAGACGATTTCAGGACACAACCGCTTTACCCTCAGCTGCGGAATTTTCGAGTCAGAGCCTTGCTATGTAAAATCGTGGCGGGAGGATAGCTCGGTATTCGCCCTTTGCATGCCACGGCCAACGTAGAAGCCTAACGCAGCGATGAGCTGTGGCTACGCCATCTACGTGAGTCAGCGCGCGGATGGCAGTTGGTCTCATACCGAGGTTGCGCGATTGCCCTGAGTTCCTGCTTCCTATAACCTGCATTGGTCCCAATCGGTTTGCCGTCTGGAGTTATGGCAGAGTGATCGTGTGTTCAAATATGGAAATTCTTGGCCTGGCAGCATGCCTGAAGTAGGCAGGCTCCAATAACAGGCTGCACGCGGTTGCTGTAGACTTCCGACATAAGAGCATGCATGTGCTTATTATTTGAGGAGGCAGGAACTTGAAGCATCAGGTCGATGAGATCTTCCAACTGGCTGGCTGGTTGCCTATCACGGATCACGCAGCCGAAGTAGCCGTTCAGGAAGTCGAGGATCGCATTGGTACGCGGCTGCCAAGTTTATTTCGTCAATTCCTATTGTACGCAAAACGGAGCCGATCTCCTCCGCCAGCACTCTAACTGTGACGAACCGATCAAGTGTTCGAAGCTTGGCTCCCCGCCATATAAACATAATTGGGGAACCTACGATCCGCTAAAGGATAAGCTGCTCCCCTTCATGATTGAGAACCAGGGCGTCTGCACATGGGCGATAAAGTTTGAAGGCGCCGATAATCCTCGCGTGTTTGTGGAGGTAGACTGAGGCTGTCCCCCCAAATGGGAACTAACGGGCGAAACGTTCACGGAGTGGCTGACTTGCCAGGTTGAAGACAAGTTGCTCCTGGAGTCGGCCTCGCTCGCGGCCCAAGCTCCAGGGTTGAGAGGAAGGATCGACGCTGGCTTCGACAGAATTTCTCCGAAGGACGCAAAACGTTTTCTTGGCCTGGCGAGACAAATTATCGCTTCTCGAACGCGCGCTCCCGGCTGCTCCTTTGGAGCAACGATGAACAATGCGATTTTTGGATCAGCTTGGCTGAAGGCGTCCGTATTGACGACGTGCTTGATGAACTGTGGAATATTGCAGGGTTGATCGATGCTCTTTACGGCCTTCGTGAAGATTATGACGAAGCACTCAAGAAATGGAAACAAAGCAGATCTGTCCTGTAATTGAGCCGGATGATGAGCTATATCGTCGTGTCTAGCGTTCACGGCTATGGAGAACAGAAGCAGCGATAAGATCGGGAAATGGCCCAATGTGCAGTTAGCGGTCACATATTGGTGGGATTGACAATGAAACCTCTAATCCTCGCCGTCCATGACCTCTCCCCCGAACAACCGGTTTTATTCGGTCAGGGCTGAGGTCGTAGCGTCGTCCGAACCGGTGCAGGCAGTACCGAATTTGGCGGACG
The DNA here is from genome assembly GCA_963785355.1 of uncultured Alphaproteobacteria bacterium. GTDB lineage: Bacteria > Pseudomonadota > Alphaproteobacteria > Rhizobiales > Rhodomicrobiaceae > Rhodomicrobium. Next base: position 22,062 of record CAWAVJ010000052.1, on the reverse strand, counting down.
TTTTCATTTCGGCAAGACCGTCAGCTTCGGACGCAATTCCTGCGAATGGGATGGTCCGCAATCGGCCTAAGGAGCTTTATTTGCGCGCTCAACTGCACCGGCAGCCACAGCCAGCGGCAGGACAAGCGACAGCGGCGCATCGTCGAGGCGTAGAGCACCGTAGCCTTCATACCAAAGCGCTGCGCGGTCATCTTTAGCATCGATCAGGAAGGCGACGCCTCCAACATCCTGAGCGACGCGGATACAGCGCCCGGCAGCGCGCAGCAGAAGAGCGCCGCCAAGACCCCGGCCCTGCACGCTTATGTCAACGGCGAGGCGGCCCAGCCTAAAGACTGGAACATCGTAGCGGCCAAGGCCTTTCTTGGCCAAGGCTGGCGTTCTGGCATATTCGAGCGAGGCAGGGCTCAGCGTATAGAATCCTAAGATGTGCGATGGTTTGTTCGACGGCACAGCGACGAAACACTTGGCGCCACCGCTCTCGTGGTTCTGGCGTGCGTAGCGTTGCAGGTATAGATTGAGATCGGCATTGCCGCAATCGAAGGCGCCACCGCCGTGTTTTTTTGCGATAGCCGCTTCTTCCCAATCGAGCCCCGTCATGGTAGCCGGAAACCAGCCTTAGCCGCCCGCACAAGTTTTTCAGACGGCGGCGGCGGATTTTCAAGCAAGCTTAAGACACGCAAAGAATTGCGTTCAGAGAGAACGAGGCGTTCGGCTTCGGCGATATCGGCGTCGGCTTTTGGCAGCGCGGCGCTTAAAATGTAGCTGGTCAAATCAAGCCGCTTGAGAGCGGCGGCTCTGGAAAGTCTGGCCTTGTCCTCTGGCCGCAGGCGCAATTCAACGCGGCCATTATCGGTTAGCGTGCGTGGCATCGATCGCCTCCTTATGTGTGCGGCCATTTTATACGGATTCAATCCGTATATCAACGATTCCTCCCGCCTTGAGCAGATGACGTAGAGGGCGCCGGCGGGGCGGTGTGTAAGAAAGCATAGAGCGCCGTTTTTTCCGCGGAAGGACGGACGTGGGCCTTAAGCGCCACGCGCATTCCGGTTGCTATCGCGAAACGGTCAATCGCCATCGTGGCTGAGGCCGGGAGCGCCTTGCCAGCGCGTCATCGCCTCGCCCGGCTCGAGCCCCAGCCAAACCAGCACGCGCGCGGCGATCTCGCGCACGATATCCTCCACCGACTGCGGCTTGGTATAGAAATGCGGCACCGGAGGCGCCACGATTGCGCCCATCCGCGCGAGCGCAAGCATGGACTTGAGGTGGCCCTCGTGCAGCGGCGCCTCGCGCGGGACGAGCACCAGCCGGTGCCGCTCCTTCAGCGTCACATCCGCCGCCCGCGTGAGGAGGTTATCGCCGAAACCGTGGGCAATTGCGGCCAGCGAGCGCATCGAGCATGGCACCACCGCCATCGCGTCCGCCCCGAAGGAGCCGCTCGCTATCGGCGCACCAAGTTCCCGCGCTTCGTAGGCGAAGGAGGCGGCCTCCCGCATCGCCGCCACGCCCGAAGCGCCAAGCTCGTGCGCAATGGTAATCTGCGCGCCGCCGGTCAGGACCAAATGGGTTTCCGCGCCGGCCTCGCCGAGCTGGCGCAGCGTTTCCGCCGCAAGGGCCGCGCCCGAGGCCCCCGTGACGCCGATGACGATCTTCATGAATAGCCCTCCAACGCTGGAGTCTGAGGCTTATCATAAGTCCGGCAGTTGAAGCCAAGCCAAACGCTGGCGAGCATCTCCGCAGCGTCATTCCCGCGAAGGCGGGGACCCATATAAGAGCTTGTTCTGACGTCAGAAATAGATTCCCGCCTTCGAGCGTGTGAAAAAATCCCTGCGCTCGCAGTACGCTCAGTTTGTCATGGCCCGGCTCGACCGGGCCATCCATGAAAAACCAAATACGCTTCGTATGTTACTGGATGGCCGGGTCAAGCCCGGCCATGACAGCAATGGGTGCCTGCGCCACTACGGTGCGCAGGCGTGCGCATCGCTCACAGCACCGCTTCCGTAGTGCCCTACTATAGTTAATTTTCGTTTGGTTAACGTGTAGGTCTCATATTTTCCGCCGCCGTCTTTTTGCGAATTTTTTGCCACTTTGGGTTGAATTCCACGACTCCAAAATACCCGTTAATATTAGATTATTGCGCGCGTTAACTGTAAATCCAAACCTTGGGTTGCGAAAATAGTTAACGGCAATCGTAGGATTATCATGGTGATTTAACGACTTAACCATAGCCGCCTCGGCCTGGAGTTGCTGGAAAAACCTTTACTCGGTTGTACTTCCAGGGGATGGAGAAAGAGGCGCTTAAGCTTGAGTATTATCTAGAACCTAGTGATTGACGGCTCCATAAAAAACGCGGTTAATACAGTGCACAGGGAGAAATAATGGCTTGGAAATATCCCCATTGCGCGCTCCAAGGCGACGGCGCGGCTAGTCGATTGCAAGCAAGGGCTGCCAAATCGCGCCGATTTGTATACAATGCCACCCGGCAATTCTGTACCTTGGTGCCTGCCGGGAAGGGCAGTGAGCCTCGCCAGCCGGGCAGAACGATTGACTGCCGCGGCGTTAACGCATCCGAGAGGAGCTATGGTCCACGATAGAGCCTTGGGAAAGCATCGGCGCCGTTCGGGAGCTTCTGCCATGGCATTTTGCGGGGAATTGAGAACGAGTCCGGAGCGGACGCGGGGAGGCTGCGCGCAAGGCCGTGTAGCGGCGGCCGGTCAGGTTCCCGGCGAGCGTCCTCTGGGCCAAAAGGTAAATGCGCTGACCTGCGCTCAGCCGCTGCGAACCGCCGGATCGCCCGGCCATACCCTATCGAACGTGGCTAACGAACCGCTAAATCGATCCGCTCGCGGACGGCCGTCCAGCCCAAACCGGACCGCCGCCGGCGTGCTGGCCGGGAATCCCAGGGACCGCACAGCCGCTGCCGGCGCCTCGCATTGGCCGCAAAGCCGCCATTGCCGGAACAATAAAACAGTATAAGAATGTTGGACCAAAGTTGTACGCATGGACCTGCACTTACAAGTAGTTTCAAGCGAAACATTCGTAACGGTTTCGCAAGGGACTTAGATCGGCTATGCAACAATCGTCGACGCAAGCATGGTGTATCTCATGCTATACAGGACGAATAAACTGTGCTCCATGTATGCGGGTCCGCCCGCTGCGTTCACGGCAGCTACAGGCCTGAGTTGACATGGTAAACTGTTCAATCGAAACCTTCATTGAAGAAACGAATTTAGCCAATTCCTCGAAAGAGGTTTCTACTCTTTTTGGAAATGCACTAAGAAAGCTTGGATACGACCGGTTTTGCTATAGCTTGATTACCGCACATCCATCGCTTGGCCTGGATGCCGGACATGGCATTGTAAAAAATTACCCTGACGAGTGGATGGCGCATTACGAAGCCAATCACTACGAGAAGAAAGACCCGGTGCCTCTGCATTGCTTTGCCACCAGCCAGCCTTTCACCTGGGAACAGCTTGTCCAGAGCTGCGAGCTAAAGCCAGAACAGAGAAAAATCATGAATGAAGCCAAGGAGGCTCTCCTTCTGGACGGCATAGCCATTCCCATCTGCGGTCCCAAGGGCGAATTGGCGGGCGTTGGAATGGCAAGCAGCACCGGAGGCATTCGCCCCGATATAAACTTGTTGAGCAAGATACGCGCCTTAGCTTACCAGTTCCATCTGGTGTATGCTGAACTACGAAAAAAAGAGTGTCCCGGCCGGGATAATATTACCCGGACTGTTCGTTTGACCGAGCGGGAAAAGGAAATCTTGCTGTGGGCTGCGGAAGGTAAAAGCGACTCTATTATAGCCGAAATCCTCGGCGTTTCTCATGCAACAATCCGCTTCCATATGAATAACATATTCAAGAAATTGGACGCGAACGAGCGCACCTTAGCCACGGTCAAAGCCATCCGGCACGGGCTTATTCTTCCGTCCTACGTGGGTTGAACACCCTATCAAGGTTGTTAGCTGATATGTGCGGCCCAAAGCCGCTTTACTACCTCGGTAACCTGTCAGTATCGAGGTGGACGAATGATCGACTGCGTATCCATCAGCACCAGCCACTTATTCGGCGGCAATCCCATCTACGAGCAACATCGGCTAAGGTACGATTGCATCGTGCAAAGACAGTCTTGGAATGTTCCGGCAATTCGGAATATGGAATATGACCAATACGATAATCCCGCGGCTTATTACCTTGTTTCGAGGGATAGAGCTGGAATTGCGCGGGGCTCGTCGCGGCTTTATCCGACCGACCGGCCTTATATGCTGCAGGAAATTTTTCCTCAGCTCGTAAGCAAAATTTCGCTGCCCAAAAGTTACGAAGTTTGGGAGGGCAGCCGCTTTTGCGTCGACGCCAGTCTGAAGCCGGAGACACGCAAGCGGATCGTCCAGGAGATTATTGTCGGTTATTTGGAGTTCGGGCTTGCCCAGGGCGTTACCAGCATTGTCGGCGTCATGTATCCGGCGTACTGGCGAAATATTTTTATCGGCAATGGCTGGGATGTCGAGTGGATCGGCGATGTTTCCAAGAGTGAAGAAGGCCATAAAATCATAGCCGGATCGCTACCTGTATCCGAAGCGGTGCTGAAGAAAGTCAGGGAGAAGACTGGCATCCACGAAACTGTCCTCAACTATGGAGAAAATGTACCCAGCTATGACGAAAGAGTCAGGGTTTTGCGCGCGGCCTAATTACGAACGCAGCAGAGGCAGTTATTCAAAAATGGAAAGAGATGGTGACGCTAATAACGTAGAAGGCATCCAGATGGCTTTGCGTTATCTTAGTCTCGAAGCCGAGGGCGCTGGGCTTACGGAGCTTGCGATCACCTTAGAGGATGCGGCCGTGCAATGCGGCCGGTACATCGCAGGAATGGCTAGCCGCTATGAAGGAACCTGAAGATACCAGGTCCCTTCAAGCCCCGCCATACTAGTCAGGATAGGCAAATGCTAGTACACAATGAGCATGCTATGCGAAGCGATATCGAAGCGCTTTTCCCTTGTCATCCGGAACCGATGATCCCCAAAAAGGCTGCCGACAAATTGCAGTCGCATTTAATCAATGGGTTCGAAACCGCGCTCGATCAGGGCATACCGCCAGAAGATGCGCTGGCGATTGTCCTGCGCTGGGTTTCCTCCGAGATGGTGCGTATCGGATCGGAAAGGCCCGGTAACTCCTAGAGCCTATCCGCTTTTGATGGAATCAAAAGCGGGCTCTAAGTTTTTGTTTTATCGTGCGTCTTTATCGGAAAACCGCTTCGCACTTTTCCGGACGCACTCTAGCGACTCCAGCAAACGGCCAGCCTGCCCGATGGGCTCCGCTTGCGAATACCGCAGCCGGTGCGGTCGCATGGTATTGAACTTAGTGTTGCACGGCCAGGCTTCTTGTGGCTCCTTCTTCCAAAGAAGAACCTCCATGAGAATGACCGGGGCCGCATGACCGTATCCGTCCATCTGAACGATCTGCCAGCTGATGCCCGCTTCGGCAGCGCCGTCGCAATCGACACCGAGACACTGGGCCTTAAGCCGCATCGCGACCGGCTGTGCGTCGTCCAGCTATCGGCCGGCGATGGCAATGCGCATTTGGTGCAATTTGAGAAAGGCCGCTACGACGCGCCGAACCTCAAGGCGCTCCTGGAAAATCCGCAAGTTTTGAAGATATTCCATTTCGGCCGTTTCGATATCGCCGTTCTCAAGCACTATCTGGGAGCGGACACGCGCCCAGTTTACTGCACAAAAATTGCCGCAAAGCTCGTGCGTACCTTTACCGACCGGCATGGCTTAAAGGATTTGTGCCGCGAGCTGTTGGGGGTGGAGATTTCGAAGCAGCAGCAGACTTCCGATTGGGGCCAGCCGGCGCTCACGCCGGAACAGCTGAGCTACGCCGCTTCGGATGTGCTTCATTTGCATGCGCTCAAAGGCAAGCTCGATGCGCTCTGGAGCGCGAAGGCCGGACCCGCACTTGCGCAAGCGTGCTTCGGCTTCCTGCCTTATAGGGCCGAGCTGGACTTAAAAGGATGGTATGACGATTCCGATGTTTTCAATCATTAGAATCGCGCCTGGAGACTGAAAGAACGCGGCCATGGCATATGCGGCAACGCCGGAACTTGGGAATGGCAGGCCCGCGCGCGCCTCTAGGGCGCTACCTCGCGACGCCCGGAGGGAAATGGAATTCCGCCGCGCACGCGCGCACAGCAAGACCGTGTTCGTTCTCAAGGCCGCGCTTCCGCTCATGGCCGCCCTGATGCTGGGCCTCTTTGCGCTGCCGTCCTTCTTGCAAACTTCCATCGACAATGGGCGGGGAACAGCAACGGCAGGGGGCATCGCGGTCACGCCCGGCTCGCTTAAGATGCTCGAGGCCCATGTCAGGGGCGTAAGCGAAAAAGGAGAGCCCTACGACATTACCGCCGATACGGCCACACAGGCCGCAAGCACCCCCGATGTCATGTATCTCGAAGTGGTGCACGGAAAGCTGAGCGGCTCCGATGGCAAGATATCGACGCTAACCGCGCCGGACGCCACGCACAATAGCAAGGCGGAGGAGATCGCCTTCGACAACGGCATGGTGGTGACGCGCGATGGGGGCATGAGCGCAACCTTTGAGAAGGCGACCGCTTACATGAAGATCCAAACCCTGATCTCCAAAACGCCGGTTGTGGTCCGCCTTCATGAGAGCACGATTAATGCAGAGACTATGACGCTATATTGGGGCGAGAACCGCGCCATTTTTGTGGGAAACGTCCGCACGCATATCGAGCGCGAACCGGCGACGGCGCCGGCGGAACAGCCTGGCAAAGGGGCCGGCGCCGTACGCGGTGACGTAACAATAGGATATACGAGCAACTCAAATGGCATGCGGTAGACAGCGTAACAGACAAGCGCGGCAGAGATTGGCTTTCGGAGCCGCCGCCGGCGCGTTTGCCGCGGCACTCGCGCTGTCCTGCCCCGCCGCTTGGGCGCAGACGCCCACCAGCGGCCTTAGCAGCCTTGGCAGCGGCGCCGACTCCAAAAAGCCCATCGATATCGAGTCCGACAGACTGGAGGTCGACGACAAGAAGCACATAGCGATCTTCATCGGCAATGTCTCGGCAACCCAGGGGGACAATAATCTTAAAGCGCCGCGGCTGGAGGTTTTCTACGAGAACGCCGATCAACCCCAGGGTGTGGATAAGGGCGGGCAAGCCTCCAAAGCGGCCAAGCCCGTGAAAACAGCGGCCGCTAGCGCAAGCGCGCCGGGAGATCCGATGTCGGGCGGCCAAATCAAGTTCATCCATGCCATGGGTGGAAGAGTCGTGGTGACGAGCACGAAGGATGAGCAGGAAGCGACAGGGGACGACGCCATTTACGACGTCAAAGCCCAGCTTGTCACCATGACTGGCAAGGAAGTTGTGCTCACGCAAGGCCTGAACAAAGTGAAAGGTGTCAAGCTTGTCATCGATCTTTCAACTGGCAAGGCGAACGTCTTGCCCAGTGAGCCGGGTGCAGGCCACCCCGCGCCGGGCAAACACCGCATAAGTGCTGTTTTCCAGCAGCAGACGGGGACGGATGGTAAACCGCTCATGCCCGGCGAGCCAAAGAAAAATGACGCCTCGCAGCCCGCTCACAAGGCTGCACCGCCTAAACAAGACGCCGCACCCGGGCCGGGCTGGCAAACGCAAAGCCGCTAATGGTTTGAAAGTTAACTCATATGACGCTTCTCGATAGACGCCCATCGAAGCCTGGCCAAGCACCCAGCCCGGCGAGGTTGCGCGCCCAGCCCCTGGCCGAAGCCCACGGCACCCCGCAGGCTACGGGCATTAAACGCGAATGGCTTACCGTCCAGGGGGTCAAGAAGACCTTCAAAAAGCGCATGGTTGTCAAAGGTGTAAGCATAAACCTAAAACGCGGCGAATCCGTCGGCCTGCTGGGCCCTAACGGCGCGGGCAAGACGACCGTCTTTTATATGATTACCGGCCTCATCAAACCTGACGAAGGCTCGGTTCACATCGATGGCTACAACGTCACCAGATTGCCGATGTACCGGCGCGCCAGGCTTGGCATCGGCTATCTGCCGCAAGAGGCGTCCATTTTCCGCGGCCTTTCCGTCGAGGACAACATCATGGCAGTCCTTGAGGTGACGGAGCCGAATAGAAGGGAGAGGAAACGGCGCCTGGACGAGCTTCTGGAAGAGTTCAAAATCGGGCGCCTACGGAAATCTCCCTCGATAGCGTTGTCGGGCGGCGAGCGCCGGCGCTGCGAAATTGCGCGCGCGCTTGCGAGCAGGCCGGCCTATATGCTCCTCGACGAGCCCTTCGCGGGCATCGATCCTCTTGCCATAAATGACATCAGAACCCTCGTGCGCCACTTAACCGATCTTGGCATCGGCGTTCTCATAACGGACCATAATGTGCGCGAAACCCTGGACTTAATTGACCGTGCATATATCATCTACGATGGCCAGGTGCTGACCGAGGGCACCCCTGCCGAGGTCGTCGCGAACGAGGATGTGAAGCGTGTCTACCTTGGCGATATGTTCTCGAAGCGCGATGCCGGGCCATAGGGCGTTCGTTATTCCGGTGGGACACAGGTGCTGCATCTAAGGCTTGAGCCGCGTCAAACTCAGAAGCTGGTCATTACGCCGCAACTGCGGCAGGCCATCAAGCTTCTGCAGTTTTCGGCGTTGGAGCTGCAGTCCTATATCGAGAACGAAATTCGCGAGAATCCGCTGCTTTCCGCCGCCACCGAGGACGCGGCCGCCCCTGGCGGTATCCCTGAGATAGCCGTAAACGGGAATGGCGAGGCCGATGTGCCCGCCTTCGACGCCCGCGACAACAAAGCGGCAATCGAGATCAACCAGGACTATGAACCGCAAAGCCCCGGCGACGCGGTTTACGAAGCGGAAGCCCCCGCCTTCTCGTACGATGTGGGCGGCGAGTGGAACGCCCCGTCCGGCCCCGCTCCCTCCGGCGAGGAATACGACCCGCTGGCGACGGTTACTTCCGGCGTCTCGCTCGCCAGTTATTTGAACGAACAGGCTCACCTCGCGTTCTCGGGCCCGCAAGACAAATTCGTTGCCTCCTACCTGATCGACCTCGTGGATGCCGGCGGCTATATCCGCACACCGCTTGAAGAGGTCACGGCCGCCCTCTCAATTGAGATGGAGGAGGTGGAGCGCGTTCTTGGGGTGCTGCAAAGCTTCGACCCGCCCGGCATTTGCGCGCGGGATCTGGCCGAGTGCCTGGCGCTGCAGCTCAAAGAGAAAAACCGCTACGACCCGTTCATGGAGCGCCTCCTAGACAATCTCGATCTCATTGCGGCCTGCGATTTCCAGCGCCTGCGAAAACTCTGCGGCGTGGACCAGGACGATATGCGCGAAATGATCGCCGAACTGCGCCAGCTCAACCCGAAGCCGGGTGCCGACTTCGAGACGGCTGAGGTCGAAACGCTGGTGCCGGACGTGATCGTCAAGCGCGGCCCCGATGGCGCCTGGAAGGCGGAGCTGAACCCGAACGCCGCCCCCTCGCTAGCCGTGGATCGCGCCTACTACGCCAGCCTCAAGAAACGCTGCCGCTCCGACGCAGACCGCTCCTATTTGAGCGACCGGTTCAGCTCGGCCAACTGGCTCGTCAAAAGCCTGGAGCAGCGCCTTTCGACCATCCTCAAGGTGGCAACCGCCGTCGTCAAGGAGCAATCGGCCTTTTTCGATCACGGCGTGCGGCATTTGAAGCCCCTGAACCTCCGTCAGATCGCCACCAAAATCGGCATGCACAAGTCCACCGTCAGCCGCGTGACCTCCAACAAGGCAATTGCGACGCCGCGCGGCATTTTCGAAATGAAGTATTTCTTCACGAGCGCCATCGCCTCCGTCACCGCGTCAGCCGAGGCGCACTCGTCCGAGGCCGTCCGCGACCGCATCAAGGAGCTCATTTTGAACGAGCAGGCGGAGGAAATCCTGTCGGACGACCGGATCGTGACGCTGCTGAAAACCGAGGGTATCGAAATCGCGCGGCGCACGGTCGCCAAATACCGCGAGGCACTGCGCATTCCCTCCTCCGCCTCCCGCCGGCAGAAGCGCGCCGCCGCGGCTTGATATTCCGCCGCCGCGGCTCAGCCCGGATAAAGTCTCCGTTAACCTCATTCTTGCGGTTTTCCTCGCCAGGCATGCCGAAATCCTTCCGGTTTTCTTAATATCCTGTATTATAGGAGACTCTTCTTAAGTTCTTAAGAATTATAATGCATTGAAACTGCACGGTAAATTTTCATAGCCACGCGATTCTTGCCCGCGCCAGATGCATCATTTTATGGTTAATTTCAAATCTGCCCCACTGCTGTCAACATGGCTAACAAACCGCTAAAAAGCTTACGGCGCTTGGTATGAGGGGGGTCTTTTTGCTGCAGCTAGCGGGAAGCAATCGAGTGGCTCCGGTATGATGCGGGAGGAGCCCCGGCATTTGTTCGTCTACGGCACGCTGATGCGCGGCGGCCGCGGCCCTTATGCCAAGCTTTTGCAGGCGCGCGCGATATTTGCAGGCGAGGCATTTGCGCCGGGGCGGCTCTATCGTCTCGGCCGGTTCCCCGGCGCGGTCTTCGATGCAGGCTGCGCCGCCGCGGTGCACGGCGAGGTGTTCCGGCTGAATGGCACCCCGGTTCTTAGCGCGCTCGACGCCTATGAGGGCTGCCGCCCCGAAGACCCTGAGCCACGCCTCTTCCGCCGCGAAATCGTCGAGGTCCGCCTTTTACGCGCTGGAGCGATCTCCGCATGGGCCTATGCTTGCGCAGGCCCGGTTTCCGGCCGCCCCGTCATTGCGTCCGGCCAGTTCCTTCCACGGTAGAAAAAGGTACTTATAGCTCTTTGGCGGCAAGCTTTGCGCAAGGCTTAGGCTGCTATTGCAATAGGAGACGAGTTCCGCGTGATGTATGGCCAGGGCGAGGCCATTGTTCGGGTGGGCACATTCATTAGGGGCGTAACCGGCCGGTTCCGGTTCGCGCAGGGGAAGAATGATGCCGCTAGAAAAGACTTCGGCCATTTGCCGTGAAACAGAGCTGCTCGTGGAGCGAAGCAAGCAGGAACTGGCCCGGCTCCGCAAAAGCCATTGCGAATTGGAAGCGTACAACGAGGCTGCACGCGCCTTTCTTCAAACAGCCAATTGGACGCCGCAAAGCCAGTTCGAGGAGACGCGCCCCGCTGGCGGGCATTCCTCCTTGCCCGTCACAAGAACCGGCGATCCCGGCTGGAACAAACGCGCGCAGGAAACGAGGTTTTTCGCCGGAAAAGTCAGGGACGCTGACGTCAGGCGCGAGTTGATGGCAATCGCGGAGCTTTACGATAGGCTCAGCGGCGCGGAGCCCGCCGGTTACACTTCACCCGGCATCGATGCGATAGCAGCCTAAGCCATTCGCGAAGGCGCACGGCCAGCAGATCGCGCGGTTGCGTATTGCGCATCCATTCGCTACCTAAGGCGCATGCCTGCCCCGCAGAAAAAAACTTCCGGTGCCGAGATCGAGGAGCTGATCGCATTGCTCAGCCGTCTGCCTGGGCTCGGGCCCCGTTCGGCGCGCCGCGCGGCGCTGCATCTCATCAAAAAGCGCGAGCAATTGCTGTTGCCGCTCGCCCGCGCCATGGGCCTTGCCGCCGAGAAGATTGCGATCTGCAAGGAATGCGGCAACATCGACACGCTGGAGCCTTGCGCCATCTGCCAGGACCCGGCGCGCGATGCTTCGCTGATTTGCGTGGTGGAGGAGGTGGGCGACCTCTGGGCGCTGGAGCGGGCCGGGATCGTGGGCTCGCGCTATCATGTGCTTGGCGGCACACTGTCGCCGCTGGATGGGCGCGGGCCGGACGATCTATCCATCGCGAAGCTCGTGGAACGCGCGCATGCGCCCGAGGTGCGCGAGATCATCCTCGCGCTCAACGCAACCGTTGAGGGCCAATCGACGGCGCATTATCTGGCGGCCGAGCTGGAGGGTTTGCCTGTGAAGATCACAAGGCTCGCGCGCGGCGTGCCCATCGGCGGGGAACTGGACTATCTGGATGAAGGCACGCTTGCGGCGGCCATCAAGCTGCGCCAGCCGCTGTAACACCGTCTATCTCGTGGCGCTAAACTGCGCACAATGTCACAGACTTTCCAAACTGGCGCTACTCTAATTCGCGGCGGAGCTTCTGATGCGGTATCCGCCATCCTCAAGCTCATCGAAAAGGTCCGCCAGTTGCGGGTGCCTGAGCGGCTCGCCGCTGTCGTCCGGCAGCAAGTTCTGCTCGGAGACATAGGCAACGTACTCCGTATCCTCGTTTTCGGCGAGAAGGTGATAAAATGGCTGGTCCTTGGCCGGGCGCATATCCTCCGGGATCGACAGCCACCATTCTTCGCTGTTGGCGAACTCGGGATCGACGTCGAAAATAATGCCCCGGAAGGGGAAGAAGCGGTGTTTCACGACCTCCCCAATCGCATATCTCGCGCGCCGTTCTTTCATCATCATGGCGTTCCGCGTATCAGTTCGCAGGTTGCGCAACTCCCGTCGCTCTCAGCACTAAAGCTCCAATATGGGTCAAGACGAAGGTCCATCCTTCGCCGCGACTAAATCGCTCAGGTCAACCATCACCTTCGCTTGTTTCCAAGTCGCATCGTCCTGCATTTTGCCGTCCACCATGACGGCTCCGCTGCCGCCGGGCATCGCTTCCAGGATCCGCCTTGCGAACGCCACTTCCGCCGGATCGGGCGTAAAGACGCGCCGTGCGATTTCGATTTGGGCGGGATGCAGCGTCCACGCCCCAACGCACCCCTGCAGAAAGGCATTCCGGAATTGGGCCTCGCAAGCTGCCGGGTCCGAGAAATCGCCGAACGGCCCGTAAAACGGCTTGATACCATAAGTCGCGCAGGCATCGACCATGCGGCCGACCGTGTAATGCCAGAGATCCTGCTGATAGAAGGCCCGGGGAGCTGTAGCGTCCGCGCCGGCATCGGCCAGGACGCCGTAGGATGGATGCCCCCCGCCAACGCGGGTCGTCTTCATGGCCCGGCTTGCCGCCAGATCCGCCGGCCGAAACCATGCCGTGCATGCGGGGGCTCGCCGCAGCAATCGCCTCGACGTTGCAGACCCCCTCGGCAGTCTCCAAGAGCGCGTGGATCATCACGGGTTTTTCGATGCCATGCTTCGCTTCGAGTTGCGCAAGCAACTGATCGAGAAAGTGAATGTCCCAGGGCCCTTCGACCTTGGGCAGCATGATGACATCGAGTTTGCCGCCAACAGCGCCCATGATCTCGACGATATCGTCCAGCACCCAGGGGCTGTTCAACGCGTTGATGCGCGTCCACAATCCCGTGCTCCCGAACTCGTTCGCGCGCGCCAATTCGATGAAACCCTTCCGCGCCGCTTCCTTTTCGGAGGCCGGGATCGCATCCTCCAAGTTCCCCAAAACCACATCGACTTGCTTGATGAGCTCGGGGATTTTGGCGCGGATTTTTTCCACGTGCGGCGCCACGAAGTGGATCATGCGTTCCAGCCGCACCGGCTTCTCAACGAAAGGAGCAGGAGCACCGGCCGCGAGAGACTTGAAAAACTTTGAAGGGGGCCGTGCCGATGCCATGGGTTTCTCCACCTTAGCGCTTTATTTGCCTTCGCCTGCCACGCGGGTCAAGTTATTGAGTACGCAGCCAATAAGAGGCTTAAGGCTCGCGCATGTGCCGACGCTTTCGCGGATCGCGTCCGGGCTTTGCTCGAAGGGCCCGGTTCCAATTTCGTCTGCGGCATTTTGCACCAAGTCCGCGACGCTTGCGGGCGTCGCTTCGATATGGAACTGCAGGCCAAGAACGCGGCCGTTTACGCCAAAAGCTTGATTGGGCGTCGAGGCTGTCTCCGCCAGACGCACCGCACCCGCCGGCAAATCGAAGGTTTCGCCGTGCCAATGGAACGCGGGGAACGCGGCGGGCAAGCCCTGGAAGATAGGATGCGCCGCCTCCGTTCTCTTGATCTCGAACCAACCAATTTCTTTTTGCCTGGCCGGATAGACCTTGGCGCCAAGTGCCTTTGCTATGATCTGTGCGCCAAGACAGACGCCAAGCACGATCTTGCCGGCGTGAATAGCGCTGCCTACAAGGGCGATTTCAGGGGTAAGCCAGGTATACCGCGCCTCATCGTTGGCGCTCATGGGGCCGCCCATCACCGCCAGCATATTGAAATCCGCGAGCGCGGGCAGCGGCTCGTTGCGGTACAGGTGAGTTACTGCGATCTCAGTGCCGCGCGCCGCCGCCCAATCCGCAATCGCTGCGGGGCCCTCAAATGGCACATGCTGTAGAACCGCTATTCTCATCAGTCTTGCGTCCCTCCGGGCATTTCGTGATCCCTCCAGCGTTTGTTAGACCACATCCACTGCTCAGGGTGTTCGCGAATCCAAGCCTCGAACTGCGTGTGGATGGCAGCCGTCAATTTTCTTATGTCCTCGTCGGGCCGGTCTGTGCGCGGAACCTTCAGTTCCTTGAACGCGATCTTGAAGCGCGATTGCTTGCCGATGCGGAGCACCCTCATGACCCAGAGACTAGCACCCGCCCGGCGGGCAAGCCAGGCAGGCGCGGTAGTCGCCCACATCATATGCCCGAAAAAGGGAACCTGAACGCCCTTCCAGTCCACGAGATCGGATATCATCCCGACCGCCCCCCCGGCACGCGCATAGGAGGTAATGCGCTTGACCGTTTTGAACCCCCCCTCGCCCTTGCTCGCAAACAAGCCGCCTGGGTAGAGCGGCGCGATCAGGCGGTAGAGAAAGCGGTCGACATAGGGGTTTTCCACCATACGGTAGACGCCCACCGCCCGGACGTTGAACGCGTTGGCAATTGAGATCGAGAGCTCAAAATTGCCCATGTGCGGGCCGGTCAGGACAAACGCGCCAATCTTATCCCGGTAGCGCTCAATCAAGGCTGGGTTTTCGAACTCTATCAGCGACGGATCTTTCAAAAGGCGGGGCAACAGCATCGTCTCAGCCATAACTCGCCCGAGATTGTCCCACATGCCGAGCGCAATGGCCTTGCGTTCCTCAAGCGTTTTCTCCGGCATCATTTTCTCTAGATTCTTCATCGCGCGGCGGTGACGCCTGGTTTTGGGAGCGATAAAGCACCATACGCGCGCAGAGAGCGCCGTGGCCATGCCGAGAGGCATCGCCCGCACGAAGAGGACAATCGCCAGCAGGAAGCCATATTCAAGCCGTTGGCGGAGATCGAGCAGCATAGGTCCGGATTTTGAGCGGTTGCGATGAAGTGAGCTTGTCTTGCAAGCGCGTGCGGCGGCGTCAAGGCATTAAACGGCAAGGGACTAAAGGAGTCCGGCTGGTGCGATGCCCTGCCGCATGAACGCCCGCCGCAACGGCCCCATGGCACCGAGCGTGTAAAGTCCAAGGCTGCGTGCCGCCTGCAGGGGAAGAAAGCCGGAAAGCAGGCTTCGATTGAGCAGGTCCAAACCCAAGGTGCGGCTCAAAATGTCGCCCCTCCTTGCCGCGGAGTAAGCGCGGAGCAGCTTATCGCCTCCGATATCCTCGCCGCGGGGCCTGGCTTCGCCTATGAGCGCGGCAAGGGCCTCAACATCGCGGAAGCCAAGATTGAGCCCCTGGGCGCCAATCGGCGGCGCGGCGTGGGCTGCTTCTCCCGCAAGGGCAACGCGCTCCCGCCCATATTCGCGTACAAGGACGGAGGAAAGCGGGAAGGCGGCTCTTTCGCTGGGATCGAAAATGCGGCCCAATGCGAAATGGGAGGCTTTTCCGGCCTCGGCGGCGAACCCGGCCGCATCGAGAGCGAGCAAGCGCTCCGCATCGGCCTTGCGCTCGCTCCAGACGAAGCTGCAGCGATTGCCCGGAAGCGGGATCAGCGTGAATGGCCCGGCCTGGCGGTGAAACTCAATGCAAACCCCATTGTGCGGGCGCTCATGCGAAAACGATCCGGCGAGCGCGGTCTGGTCGTAGGTCCAGGAGAAGGAGCGAATGCCAGCGGCCTCGCGTGTGGGCGAATTACGGCCGTCCGCGCCGATAAAGAGCGGCGCGCTGAGCTTTGTGCCATCCTCGAATGTAACTTGCGCGCCGCCGGCCCCGCTGTCCAACTCCAGGAGCCTTCCCGGCGAGATTATCGGAATGCCGCGCCGCTCCGCTTCGGCTTTGAAAACCTGGGCGAGATCCGCGTTGCCGATGTTATAGCCGAAAGCGCTTTCACCGATTTCCGCTGCGTGGAAAGCGCAATTCGGTGCGCGAAAGACCCGCCCGGTATCGTCGATGAATTGCAGCGTCTTGAGCGGTTCGGCGGCGGGCTCGCACGCATCCCAAACGCCAAGCCCTCGCAGAAAAGCGACCGTCTTGTTGAAAAGAGCGGCACTTCTGCCCTTCGCTGCGGCCACGGACGCGGTTTTGGATGTATCCGCGACAGCCGCCTTCAACCGCGCGGCGCGGCAGGCGAGCGCTGCCGCCAACCCTACTGGCCCCGCGCCGGCAATGATAACGTCTGTGCGAGCGAATTCACTCATGTGCTGCAGCGCAAAGCGCCACCAGAAAAGCGGTTCGTTTCAGGTTGAAACAACAACCTGAAACGGGAATCTAGCACATGGATCGCGGAAAATCGATGAATATGCAGGGCAAGGAGCCCCGCGAGTGAGCGCCTCACCGGTCGCGGTCGAACCCAAAGGGCGAGATCATGAAGTAATTCTCGGCAACCTTCTTATTCTGCTCCAGGTTCGACACCTCGATACGCGTGTCGAGCCCTTGCGCATCGGTGATGATCCATTCCTTCAAGCTCGTATCGGCCTTGTTGAAGAACAGGCGAATGCGGCCCGAGCCGTTGGCATCCTTCTCCTCGACCGTAAGAATGAACATATCCGGTCCCTGCTCGACGCCGAGAACGTGGGCCTCGTTGGCGAGGTCCACTTTATCCGATAGGAGCAGCTTGAACGGCGTGACGTCCAGCGGATAGCGCTCCGACGTGTTCATGTCGTGATCCTCGATCACGAGGTTGCTGCCGTCGGATATGATCCGCAAAGCGCTCGGCGGGGCATAATCGAAGCGAGCCTTGCCGGGGCGCTGAAAATAGAACTTGCCGTGCTTTTGTCTGCTGTCCGGATCCGTTTGGATGAATTCGCCTTGCAAATCCGTCAGGTTATTGAAGTAGCCGTTGACCTTGGCCACGATCGCTTGATCGCTTTCCAGCATCTGGGCCGGCTCGGCAGCCGGAGCGGCAACAGGAGCAGGAGCGGCTTGTTGCGGCTTTGCCTGCCATGCAGCTCCAGCTCCTATCGGGCTGACCGGCTTTTGAGCGTGGGCTGCAGGCGCGGCGGCGGCGGGCGCTGGAACTGCGGGTGCCGCAACGGCCGCCGGCGGATTGGCCGGCCTCGTCTTCTGGACCTCAGTTTCCCCGCCCTCAGCGAACGCAAGCGGGACATAGCAAGCCCCTATCAACACGCCCAGGGCGCATTGCCTTAGAAACCTGGAGCTATCGAAAGACCTCGAAACTTTGCGTTCACGCACCATTTGGCCGCCTCTTGTGCAATTAGCTCTCAACCCTTGGCGCCATGAATTTGCAGGAAAACGTCAAATTCGCGGCGGTCTGCCATCGCCGCAGCAACTTTTTGGAATTCAGCGCATAGCACAGATCCGCTCCCCATGTGATTGTATGCCGCGCTTTACCGCACAACCCTGGCATCATATTGCCAAGATTGTGCTGTGAGTAGGAGACCTTCTGTATCTCCCACCAATCCCAGTTCATCTCTAAGCATCGATAACAATGGAGGTTTTATGATCCGTCATCTTTTGATCGCGTCTGCCGTTCTCTGTGCGGCCACAGGCGCCTCTTATGCGCAGGACGCTGCTGCAGGCGAGAAGGTCTTCGCCGTATGCAAAGCCTGCCACAACATCGGCGAAAACGCGAAGAACTCCGTGGGTCCGGTTCTCAACGGCGTTATCGGACGCCGGGCTGGCTCGGTCGAGGGTTACAAGTATTCGGACGCCAATAAGAACTCGGGAATCACCTGGGATGAGGCGACTTTCAAGGAATATATCCAGGATCCGAAGGCCAAGGTTCCCGGCACGAAGATGACCTATCCGGGCCTCAAGGACCAGCAGAAGGTCAACGACCTCTTCGCCTACCTGAAGCAGTTCGGCCCCGACGGCAAAAAAATGTAAGGCGGCTATACTTCGCACGCCGGGCCAGCGTCATTGCTGGCCCGATTTTTTTGTTCTGCCTGCGCCATCCGGCGCGAGATGCAAATTCCCCTTGCTTCATACATATCAGCAAAGCCATGCCGCTTCAGCGTCGGCAGTGGCGGCGATTAGCGTGGGCTTTTAGAGACTTTATTGTTTTCGTTCGTGACGCACCCTCACCCCTGTTCTCTCTCCCGCGAGGGGAGAGGGGTGCGTCACTGGCGAAAACTCGGGTTAAGGTTCAGCAATGACAATGGCATGGGCCCCGGTTTTGCGATTTGCGCCGAGTCCCAATGGGCGCCTGCATTTGGGCCACGCGTTTTCAGCCCTGTTCACGGCGCGCGCCGCGGCATCGATCGGCGGAACGTTTTTGTTGCGCATAGAGGACATCGATCCCGCGCGTAGCAAACCGGAATTCGACTTGGGAATTTAGAGGACCTGAGCTGGCTGGGCCTCCTCTGGCCTGAGCCTGTGCTGCGGCAATCCTCGCGCATGCCGGAATATGCCGCAGCGGCGGGAGCCCTCAAAGCGCAGGACCTGCTTTACCCGTGCTTCTGCTCGCGCCGGGAGATTGCGGAGGCAGCGGCGGCCACCGATCCCGAAGGCGCACCGCTTTATCCTGGCACTTGCCGGCAGCTCTCTAAAAGCGAAGCCGCTGAACGCTTGGCGCGCGGCGAGCCCGCGCAGTGGCGCTTGAAAATCGATTCCGCCGCTCAAGAAGCTGGCCGGATTACGATAGAAGAGGCCCCTGCCCGCGGCCTCGATGCGCTTTGGGCCGAAACAGCGAGCCGGCCGGCCGATCCCATGCGCTGGGGCGACGTTGTTCTGATCCGGAAGGATGCGCCTGCGAGCTATCACTTAAGCGTCACTATCGACGACGCTGCGCAAGGCGTCACGCATGTCACCCGTGGCATGGACCTCCTTGCTGCGGTGGACCTCCACGTCCTGCTGCAACGCCTCTTGGGCTTGCCCACTCCAGTTTACTGCCATCACGGGCTGCTGCGGGATGAGCAAGGAGAGAAGTTGGCCAAATCGAGAGCGTCGCCAAGCCTTAAGAGTTTGCGGGATGCCGGAGAGGCCGCCGCCACCGTCCGGCGCAGGCTCGGTTTCGAGTAGCGCTAAGGCAGCGATGCGTCTTCGAACGAAGCGAGATCGTCCGGCGTATCGACGTCGATTATGAAGCGATTGTGGGTCACTTCAAAGCGGTCTGCGAGATGCGGGTTAGCGTCGATGAAAGCGCGGCATGCGGCATTGCGTCCGGCGGCGCGTATCGAGGCGATGAGGCTCGCCGGAAACAGCACGGGATTGCCGCGATTGCCGCTGGAATAGGGGATGAGGATGCGATTGCCGCCGCTTTCGGCGAAGGCGGCAAGCAGGCCGGCAATATCGTCCCGCGTCAGGGCGGCCTGATCGGCGAGCGCCACGAGAATTGCATCGTAGCCTCCGGGCAGGCTTTCAATGCCGGTGCGGACCGAGGATTGCTGGCCGTCCGCAAAATGCGGATTCGTGACGAACGAGATGGGCAAACCGCCAAGCGCCGCGCGAACCAGCTCCGCCTCATGGCCGAGGACGGCGTGTACCTCAGCCCCTGCCGCGAGATAAACGCGCGCGGTGCGGCGCACCAACGGCTCGCCGCCAATTTCGATCAAGAGCTTGTTGCGCGGTCCCATGCGCCGGGAGAGACCCGCAGCGAGCAGCACGGCCGCAACCTTCAGATCCTCGACCCTCATAGAGCGCTCCGGTCCAGTTTGGCGCGCCTAAGGCTCGTGATTTCAGCCAGAATCGCAAGTGCGATTTCGGCCGGGGTCTCGGAGCCGATGTCGAGCCCTGCTGGCGCGTGCAGGCGCGCGAGGCTTGCCTCGTCGAGGCCGTCCTTGATCAGCTTTTCGCGCATGGCTTGTGCCTTCGCCGAGCTGGCAACAAAGGCAATATAAGGGGCGGCCGTCGCCATTGCGGCGTTCAACGCGGCGTAATCGCACGAGCCCTGAGTTGTAACGGCAATATAGGCGCGGTCCAAACCAGGCTGGTGCGGAAGCTCAGCCAGGGAAACCGCAGCGTTGCTTCCCGGTGCGGCCGTCACTTGCGTAATCTCGTAGCCGAGCGGGAGAGCCAATTCGGCGAGGGCTCGCGCCACGTAGCTCGTGCCAATAACAATGAGCGCCGGTTTCGGCATGACCGGCTCGATGAAGACGTCCGAGCTGCCTTTGCTTGGGCAACTGCTTGGGTGAAGCTCAACGCCATCGGTATCTCTTTCCCCGTTGATTTGCTCCTTCGGGCGGACCCGGATCAGCTTGGGTTCGCCCGAGCGGATCGCTTGCTGTGCAGCCTTCAAGACGGCGCCGCGAAGGCAGCCGCCACCCACAAAGCCGATCAATTCGCCCTCTGCGGTCACGATTGCCTTGGCACCGGCTTTGGCGGCGGTTGCGCCCCCGGTGCGGATAACGGTAGCGCGCGCATAAGGTGCTGCGCCATTCCAATTGCGGCAATAGCTTTCAACGATTTCGTTCGGATCGGCGGACATGGTCAATACCTTCGTCACAGCCGGGCCAGCTCGTCTTCAAGAGCGGCCAGGCTTTCAAGATTGTGAGCGGGGGCGAACAGGTCAAGATAAGGCAGGGCAGCCGCCATGCCCGCGGCGCGCGGCTCGTAGCTTTCGCGCCCCAGCAGCGGGTTCAGCCAGATCAGGCGCTTGACGCGCCGCTTCAGCCGGGCAAGCTCGACGGCAAGTGCCCCCGCCGCGCCAGTATCGAAGCCGTCGCTGATAACGATCGCGATTGCGTTCGAGGCCATCAGAGTGCTTGCGTAGCTTTTATTGAACTCGGCGAGCGAGGCCCCAATGCGCGTACCGCCGGACCAGCCCTGGCTGATCAGCGCCATCTTCTCCATCAGCTTCATGGGGTTGGCCTGGGCCAAGGTGCCGGTGATGTGCACGAGCCGCGTGTGGAAGATGAAGGCTTCGGTTTTGGCCAAATTGACGCTCAGCGCGTAGACAAAACGCGTGAAGAACAGGGAGTAAAGGTCCATCGAGCCGGAAACATCGACAAAGATGACGATTTTGACCGGCTTCGGCTTACGCCGCGCGCGATAGAGCGTGAGCGGCACGCCGCCGGACGAGACCGACCTCTGAAAGGTCCGGCGCAGGAGCACGCGCTTGCCTTTGCGCGCATCCCGGCGCCTGCGCGAAAGGCGGTGGTGGATGCGTTCCGCCCAGCGCCCAGCGAGATCGTGCAGGTGTTGCAGCTCATCGGGATCGGTCACTTGCGCGAAATCGGCTTTCGCAAGACTTTCCGCAGGCGATGCGCCGGCGCTGCGCCCTGCGGGAGCCGCGGCGGCACCGGCTGCTTCCTCACCCTTTTTGCCCCAATCGAAGAAATCCGCGAGCGTAACCCGGTGACCTTTGACGGCGCTGCCATCGCCCCGTTCCCGCCCTCGCCCACCCGCGGCCTTCTGGACGGCGGTGCGCCCGTAGCGCATTCGCCCGAGCCAAAAGGCATCGAACAATTCATCGAAGCGGTGCCATTCGCGCTCACGGGAGGCGAACAGCGTGCGCAGAGCGTGCCGCACCCCGGTTACGTCAGTTGCCGAGATATGGCCGAGCGTGCGAAGCGCGCCGGCGGCTTCGGAAACGCCTACGGAAAAGCCGTTGTCGCGCAAGAGCCGTACGAAGCGCAGCATCTGCCGCTGCGTGGCCCGAACCGCACCGATGGCGCTAGCGTCCACCATGGAGCGGCCTCGAGCAGCAGCGCCTGCCAGCCTTTCGAACACTTCGAGCGGAATCGCCTCGCGATCCTCCCGCGTCTTCAGAAGGCAAAGCAGGGTTTGGCGTACGGTTTCGGGGGTGTCTTGCAGGCTCGTTACGCCGAGGCCTGAGAGAGCCGCCACCCAGTCGAGCGTCTCGGCAATGCCCGGCTTCTTGCGCAAATCCTCA
>CAWAVJ010000051.1:0-10635 GCA_963785355.1 uncultured Alphaproteobacteria bacterium | reverse complement strand
ATATTCCGCTGGAAGCCTGGAGGCTGCCATGACGACAAGCTCAAATCCGCTTGACCGTTTCTACCACTATACGCTGGCGAAGCAGACAGGCGGCCTTTCCCCTGTTGCACTTTGGCTGGCGTTCATGGATTGGGCGCTTCATTTAAGCCTAGCGCCTGGCACACGCACGAAGCTTGCCGCGAAGCTCATTTCTTCCGGTTTCGCATACCAGAACTATCTCGCCCGCGCAGCCGGGATAAATGGGGAGACGCCCAGCCCCGCCGTTGAGGCAAACCCGCGCGACAAGCGCTTTTCCCGGCCGGAATGGTCGCAGTGGCCCTATAGCGCGCTGGCGCAAGGTTTCCTGCTTTACGAGCAGTTCTGGGACGAGGCGACGCGGAATGTGCGCGGCGTGAGTTGCGATCACGAGGAAGCCGTCAATTTTTGCGCAAGGCAGCTTCTCGACACGGTGGCGCCGTCCAATTTCCCCGCCACCAACCCAGAGATATTGGAGCGGACGCTTCGCGACGCAGGCACCAACCTCGTGCGTGGCTATTGGAATTTCATCGAGGACTCCGTCCGGCGGGCCGCGGGTCTCCCTCCGGCCGGCGTAGAAGCGTTCAAGCCCGGTAAGACTATTGCCGTAACCCCAGGCAAGGTAATCGCAAGAACGCGGATGATGGAGCTAATCCAGTATAGCCCCACGACCAGCACCGTTTATCCGGAGCCGTTATTGATCGTTCCGGCATGGATCATGAAATATTACGTGCTCGACCTTTCGCCCAACAATTCCCTCGTGCGCTATCTCGTTGGGCAAGGCTTCACGGTTTTCATGATCTCCTGGAAAAACCCCGATGAGAGCTATCGCGACGCCGGCATAGACGACTACCGCCGCTTGGGCATCATGGAAGCGCTGCACGCCATCTCCAAGATCGTGCCGGACCGGAAAGTGCATGCGCTCGGCTATTGCCTCGGCGGCACGCTGCTTTCGATCGCCGCCGCCGCCATGGCGCGCGACGGCGACGAACGCCTTAAAACGCTGACGCTGCTTGCCGCGCAAACCGACTTCAGCGAGCCTGGCGAACTTGAGCTTTTCGTCAATGAGAGCCAGCTCGCCTTCCTTGAGGACGAGATGCAGGAAGCGGGCGTGCTCCACGCTGAGCAAATGACGGCCAGCTTCCAGCTTCTGCGCTCGAACGATTTGATCTGGTCGCGGATGCTCAAGAACTATCTTCTGGGCGAGCGCGAGCCGCTCAACGATCTCATGGCCTGGAACGCGGATGCGACGCGCATGCCCGCGCGCATGCATTCGGAATATCTGCGCGACATTTTCTTCGAGAACCGGCTCGCCGAGGGGCGGTATCTCGTGGACGGCCACGCCGTCGCTTTGCGCGATATCAAGGCCCCGATCTTCGCCGTGGGAACCGAATGGGATCATATCGCGCCCTGGCGTTCGGTTTATCAAATCAATGTGCTCGCAGATGCCGATGTGACCTTCCTCCTGACCAATGGCGGACACAATGCCGGCATCGTTTCCGAGCCAGGGCGTGACCGGCACTACCGCATCGCGACGCTGAAGGCCGGCGAGCCTTACCACGAGCCGGATGCCTGGTTCCATGAGCACCAGCCTATAAGCGGCTCCTGGTGGCCGGAGTGGGTGAACTGGCTGAACCTTGGCTCGAACGAGTTCTCCGCGCCGCCGCCGATGGGGGCAGCGGACGAGGGATACCCGGTGCTTTGCGACGCACCCGGCACCTATGTTCTTGAGTAAGAACTGCTGAGCGCTATAGAACTGGATCGGCCTTGACGGAAACGATTGGCGTCATCCCCGGAACCGCCAAAGGGCGGTATCTGAGGTCGTTAGGAATGCCGTCGCCTGTTACGATCCCGGATAGCCGCTAACGGCTTCCGGGATGACGCGCTTCCGCCTAAGCCGACCCGGCTAGAGAACCGCCGGCGGTCTACGAGAACGGATGAACCGGGTCGGCGTGATGTTTCGTGCCCGGCTCGCCTTCGGCGCTGCTCTCGATGAGATGGACCTCGTAGCCCCACAAATTGGCGAGATGCTGAAGCACGCGCTCGGTATCGTCCTCATCGAGCGTCACGCCGTCGACAATCTGATGGCGCAGTTCCAGCCGCCTGTCGCCTTCCAAATCGACATCGACGATCTGAATGTCCGGATCGTGCCGGGAAACGTCGTAATGGCGGGCAAGCGCGCGGCGCACCTTGGTGTAGCCGCGTTCGTTATGGATGGCGTCCACCGCCAGCTCTTTTTCCCTTTCATCGTCCACAACAAGGAACAGGCCGAGCTTGCGGATGACATGCGGGCTTAAGAACTGCGAGACGAAGCTTTCGTCGCGGTAATTCGCCCAGATGTCCTTGAGCGTACCAACCGGATCTTTATTGCCGGCGATATCCGGGAACCATTGGCGGTCCTCAGCTTGCGGGTTCACGCAGAATTCGCTCGATATCCTTCATCATCGCAAATCCGAGCGCGTAAGGATTGATCCCGTAGTAGCGCCGGTCGTCGAAGCTGGGCTGCGCCACCACGTTGGTGTGCGAATGCAGGAACTCCATGAAGGAGCCCTCGGTTATCTGCCCCTTGTCGAGGAGGCGCTGCATAATCTCATAATGGGTGTATGTAGCGCAGCCCTCGTTCATCATCTTCGTCTGGCGCTGCGGATAGAAATATTGCGCGATCAGCCGGACGATCCGGATCACCTCGCGCTGCCA
The DNA here is from genome assembly GCA_963785355.1 of uncultured Alphaproteobacteria bacterium. Lineage (GTDB taxonomy): Bacteria > Pseudomonadota > Alphaproteobacteria > Rhizobiales > Rhodomicrobiaceae > Rhodomicrobium. The sequence continues at coordinate 7,923 of CAWAVJ010000051.1, read as the reverse complement.
GGGTTTGAGCCGGGGCGCGGTCTTTTCGAGGAAATAGAGGATGTTCTCCTCCGGCAAGCCCAAGAGCGCGCGGCGCCTGTCGCGCTCGCGTTCGGGCCGCTTTTTCACCTTCTTGCTTTGCTCTGGAACTGTTCGCCATAGATCGTTGAAAAGACGCTCCCCGTGCTCACGCCGCTCGCGTTCGCGTTTCTCCTCGGAGCGCAGGTCTATGGCCTTCTTGCCCGGATAGCGGTGCACGCCCTGATTTTGCAGCGCGTGGGCAGCGTCCAGCACGCGTTCGACTTCGGCCGCGCCGTGGCGGTCTTCGCACTCCGCGATATAGTTCTTGGCGAAGGCGAGGTAGTCGAGGATGCCGTCGGCGTCCGTCCACTGCTTGAAAACGTAATTATTCTTGAAGAAATGGTTGTGCCCGAATGCGGCGTGCGCCACCACCAGCGTCTGCATGGTGGCGGTGTTTTCTTCGAGAAGGTAGACGACGCAGGGGTTCGAGTTGATGACGATCTCGTAGGCAAGGCCCTGCCAGCCCTTGCGGTAAAGGGCTTCATTGCGCACGAATTGCTTGCCGAACGACCAATGCCGGTAAAATAGCGGCATTCCGGTCGAGGCATAGGCGTCGAGCATTTGTTCGGTGGTTATGACCTCGATCCGGGGACGGTAGATGTCGAGCCCCAGCTCGCGCTCGCCGATGGCGGCGACGGCATCGTAAATCCTGCCAAGCGTCTCGAAATCCCAGTCGGCGCCCTCGAACAAAAGTTTGTTTTTGGCCGGCTTGCTCTTCATGCCGCCCCCACAGACGCGCTTTTCTTCTCGAAGAGTTCCCGGAATACCGGGTAAATGTCGCGGCGGTCGCGAACCTTGCGCATAGCCATTGGAATTTCCGGAGACTGGATGAGATCGTAAGCGCGCCAAAGCGTACTCGGCGGCTCTCCGCCGCGGCGGCGCTCTTCAGGCTCCCGGCCGACCTCGATGTAAGCGTAATATTGGCACAAGGGCAGGATGACGTTTTTCAACAGTGCGACCGTCTTTTCGTTGTCGATGGGCAAGTTGTCTCCGTCCGACGCCTGAGCCGCATAGATGTTCCACGCGTTTGGCGGGAAACGGTCGGACACGACGCGGATCATTTCCTCAAGCGCGGTGGAGACGACCGTTCCGCCCGTCTCGCGGCTGTGGAAGAACGTATCCTCGTCGACCTCCTGGGCCTCGTGCGTGTGGCGGATGAAAACCACTTCCACATAGCGGTAGCGCCGGGTCAAAAACAGATAAAGCAGGCTGTAAAAGCGCTTTGCCAAGTCTTTTAGGTGCTCGTCCATCGAGCCGGACACGTCCATGAGGCAAAACATCACGGCCTGCGCCACGGGTTTGGGCACCGTCTCGTAGCGCCGGTAGCGCACATCCACGGGGTCTATGAAGGGAATTGCGCGCGCGCGCAGGCCCTGCCGCTCCAGTTCGGCCCGGATGGCTAGGATCTCGTCCTCGTCCGCCCCAGCCTCTTCCAGCTCTTTCAGCCGGCCTTCCAGGGCAGCAATCTCGTCCGGCTTCGGCCGCTTAAGCGCGATGCGCCGTGAAAGGCTATTCCGCATCGTGCGCGGGACAGAGAGCTGAGACGGCGCGCCGGACGACTTGTAGCCCGCGCGCCGGGGCTGGCTCTTCTCCTCGCCCATCACCTGGCGCTTGGCGAGGTCCGGCAGCTCCAAATCTTCGAGGAACAGGTCGATGAACTCGTCGTCGGAAAGGACGAAGCGGAACTCGTCCTCGCCCTCCCCGTCCGCGCTGGCGCCGCCCGCCCCGCCACCGGACGGCGGCCTGCTCGATGGTGTCGCCTTCGATGTACTGCTTGTTGCCGGGGAGAAGATATTCGCGGATGCCTCCCTTGGCGCTGCGGCGCAAGCTCGGCTCGTGAATGCCGCCCGCCGGGACTGTGATTTCGCCGCCCCGGCCGGCGTCGGTCACTTTGCGGTCCTTCGACGCCTCGCGGACCGCGTGACGGACCAATGCTCTCGCCCGGCGGATAAACCGCTGGCGGTTGCCGAGACTCTTGCCGCTTGCGTCGCGACGCCGATCGATGATGTGCACGGTTCCCCTAACCAGCTTGCCTCACGCGCATGTACCATTCCACAAGCCTGCGAACTTGCCGTTCCGTATAGCCGCGCGACACCATACGTTCGACGAACTCGCTGTGCTTCTTCTCCGTCTCGCTGTCCTTCTTCGAACCGAAGCTGATCACAGGGAGCAAGTCCTCCACCTGGCTGAACATGCGCCGCTCGATGACCTCCCGGATCTTCTCGTAGCTTGTCCAGGAGGGGTTCTTGCCACCGCGCTGCGCCCTCGCTCTCAGTGTAAACTTTACAACCTCATTGCGAAAGTCTTTCGGATTTGCAATCCCTGCCGGCTTCTCGATTTTTGAAAGCTCTTGATTAAGCAGCTCCCGGTTCATGAGCTGGCCGGTGTCCTGATCCTTGAAATCCTGATCCTCGATCCACGCATCGGCATAGGACACATAGCGGTCGAAAAGGTTCTGGCCGTAGTCGGAATAGGATTCCAGGTAGGCTTTCTGGATCTCGTGCCCGATGAACTCCGAGTAGCGGGGGCCGAGCTCCGCCTTGATGAACTCGATGTAGGCGCTTTCGACCTCATCCGGGAACTGCTCGCGCCGGATGGCCTGCTCAAGCACGTACATCAAGTGCACCGGATCGGCGGCAACTTCCTGGGTATCGTGATTGTAAGTGGCCGACAGCGTCTTGAACGCGAAGCGCGTCGAGATGCCCTCCATGCCCTCGTCGATGCCGGCGTGATCGCGGTATTCCTGCATTGTGCGCGCCTTGGGATCGACCTCCTTCAGGCTCTCGCCGTTGTAAACCCGCATTTTCGCGTAAAGGCTCGAATTCTCATGCGGCTTCAAGCGGGAGAGAACGGAAAAGCGCGCGAGCATGTCAAGCGTGCCCGGTGCGCAGGGTGCCGTCGAAAGCTCGGAGCTGCGGATGAGCTTCTGATAGATCTGCTCCTCCTCGTGAACGCGCAGGCAATAGGGCACCTTGATCACATAGATGCGGTCGATGAAGGCTTCGTTGGTCTTGTTGTTCTTGAAGCTGCGCCACTCAGCCTCGTTCGAATGCGCCATCACGATGCCGTTGAACGGGATCGAGCCGATATTTTCGGAGCCGACATAGTTCGACTCCTGCGTCGCGGTCAGGAGCGGGTGCAGCATCTTGATCGGCGCCTTGAACATCTCGACGAATTCGAGCACGCCCTGATTCGCGCGGTTCAGGCCGCCCGAATAGGAGTAGGCGTCCGGGTCGTTCTGCGCGAGCAGCTCGAGCCGGCGGATGTCCACCTTGCCGACGAGCGAGGACACGTCCTGGTTGTTTTCGTCGCCGGGCTCGGTTTTTGCAATGCCGATCTGGCGCAAACGCGAAGGCGTCAGCTTGGCCACACGGAACTTCGTGATGTCGCCGCCAAACTCGTCGAGCCGCTTCAGGCACCACGGGCTCATGAGCCCGGTAAGGCGGCGCCTCGGGACGCCATATTCGCTCTCGATCCGTTCGCCCATGACTTCCGGATCGAAAAGGCAGAGCGGGCTTTCGAAGATCGGGCTCAGGTCGTTGCCCGCCTTGAGTACGTAGATAGGCTTAAGCTCCATGAGCGCCTTGATGCGCTCGGCAAGCGAGGATTTGCCGCCGCCCACCGGGCCCAGCAGATACAGGATTTGCTTGCGCTCCTCCAAGCCTTGCGCGCCCTGCCGGAAGAAGGCGACGATCCGCTCGATCGTTTCCTCCATGCCGTAGAACTCGGCAAAGGCCGGATACATGCGTATCGTCCTGTTCATGAAGATGCGGCCGAGGCGGGCATCCTTGGCGGTGTCCACCATTTGCGGCTCGCCGATAGCGGCAAGCAGCCGCTCATGGGCCGAGGCATACATAAGAGGGTCGGCCTTGCACCCCTTAAGGAACTCGGCCAACGTCATCACCGTTTCGCGCCTTGCCTCAAAGCTCCGCGCATAAGTGTCAAACAAGTCAGTCGACATCGCGACCCCGCTGATCGTCGTTGTTGCCAAATCCTGCCGCGCTGGCCACCAATCTCTGCCAGCGTGAGGCCGGGCGGCGAATAACCAGTCTGCCGATATTATCCGCCGTGCTCTCCAACGATAACCCGAAAGAGAGCGTTCTAGTTTTATGTTGTTCGCATATGGACCAATGGAAGGGGGTCCATCCACCTAACGGCAATTTAAGAGTCTGTTTTAAGAACCGGCTCAATGCCTAACCGTTTTCAGCCTAAGTTGCAGGTTCGTTACGCAAGCTGGATGCCAAGTGCAGTCCGCATCGCTTCCTGAGCTTTCATAATAAGCGCCTGCCGCGCTCTTGAAAAGCTCGACCTTATGGAGAGACGCGCTCAAGCGCGCTGGGCTGGTGCAAATCTGCCGCATCGAGGGCGGCGTCAGGGCCAAATGTTTCAATTAAAAGAAAAATTCTAAGAAAAGAGCGCGGCCAACGCGCGCTCTTTTCTTTTTTTTATGCCAGTTGCAGATTGCCTGCCGAGGTTTTACCCGTGCGCTTGTCGGTCTAAATCTCGAAGGAAACTTTCTGACCTTCGACAAGGCCGCGCAAACCTGACCGCTCGAGCGCGCTGACATGGACGAATACGTCCTTGCCGCCGTCATCGGGCTGAATAAAGCCATAGCCTTTTTGACTATTGTACCATTTCACGACGCCCACATTCATGGGGAAGTCCTTTCGCTAGCGATGCACTAAGCCGCGTCACAAGAGATGCCGCGGCGGTCTTCGAACTTTGGGGATAGAAGTAGGAACACGTGCGCCACATCGCGAAAGGCGAGGCGGAAACGGCCCAATCGTCCGGCCAAATCGATGCACATAACATAATCCGCAGCGCGGAACGCCGCAACCTCATTCCGAAGGCGAGGCGCCAAGTCCCCGCATCTTTCCATCGTAAGCCTTAAACAATTATTCCTGCTGCGCAGAAGCAACGGTCTCAGCGGGTTCCGGGGGGCGGGAAACGGCACAAATTGTATCCGGCCCCTCTCCCCGAAGGGAGAGGGGGGAGGCCGCGGCGTTTTTCAAGATCCTCCTCCGTCCGGGGGTGGGAGGGGAACAGAGGGAGATCCTTCGCCTCCCGGCCTCAAATCAAGATCACTTAGCCAGATAATTCCGATGGACCCACTCTCCGTTGGGCCGGGCCCCCTCGACAAAGAGCGCTTTTTCGGCGTCGCGGGTCTCCTGACGCGCCAGATTGCCTATTTTTTGGGCACTCGATGTGCCCTTTTCGGCAGCCGCGAGGAACTCCCGCACAGCTTCGATGGAGGGCGCATTGCCGTCCGATGCATCTTTTCTTTCGCCCACGGCTTCGGTCACGCTCGCGGTCAAGAGTTTCACCCACATTTTCCGGAACAGCCCATTAGACGGGTACAGGTCGGCGCTGTTGATCCGGCCGTTCACCGCGAACGCCAAACCGACGATATTGCCGCCCGCGGCCTTATCCTCCAGGGCCTTCACATATTCGGCACGCAGCTCCTTCAGCTTGTCGTTTTCGAGCGAAAGCTGAAGGCTCGTCGCAGAGGCGGGCGAGGCGACCTGCGCATTTACGCCTCCCGACAACTTAGCTTGCGTCTTGGCGACCTCTTCCCACACAGCGCGCTGACGCTGGCCCGTTTCGCTCGCCCCATAGGAAGGCGCAGCATAGGCCGCACCGAGGGTGGACGTCACCACAGGCGCCTTCATAGCGAGCTTTGCCTCGCGCGACGGGAGCGCGCTGTAGGAGCTTGCAAAATGCGCCGCATCCTCCGCCCCGCGCTGGCTCCAGCGGCCATGCTCCACGCAATAGGCGGCTACGGGCACCTCGCCCGACTTTCCCGGCAGTACAAAGCTCACCGTCAAGACGCGGTCCTGCCGGCCGCCCTTCACGATATCGCCCGATTGGATGAAGACATCCTCCTCACCCGAGTTTTCGATGCGAAGCTCGTTGACCGAGCCGGTTTCAACCACACGGACCGTTCCCTTGGCCATGGCCTCTTGCAGGGTGAGGGGAACCGGTCCGGGCGCGTCCACCCCATGGATGAAATAGATGGCTAAATTGCCGTGAATGAACGGCCCTGAGATTACGGGGGCGCCTTCCGCGCCGGCCCGGCCCGGGAACGCACCCGAAAAGGCCGCTGCCGTTGCGGCCACGGCCGCGAGCATAATGAAACGCATGCATGCACTCCTTTCGAGAGAGCCTCCCCCCCAAAGAGGCTCTGCATCGAGGAATGGAACCCGCACATTTCTGCGGAATCGTGCCGGATCCGTACTTTTTTGAGAAACCAGTTCCGCAAAATTGGCGCAATCGGCCCCCGCTGGCCCTCGGCGCTTTGAACCTAGATCCGGCAGTTGACGCCGATTCGCAGGTAACAACGCTCGCAGAATCGAGCCGCAGCGCAGGCGCATACGCGCCAACTTAACGCCAAATGGCGTAATGAACTGGCGAATCGCCCCTAACCCCAGCCCTCTCCCCATGGGAGAGGGAGCCCGCTCGCAGCCGTTGAGAGGGCGTCCCCTCTCCCCCATCCGCATTCGCTCGCGAATGCGGACGCTCTAAGCTGCAAGCTCGCCAAGGCGAGCTTGCCGAGAGGGACAGGGTGAGGGGCGGAAGCTTCGATCATGGCAGAACCGGGCATCTGTCAGCACTTATGCTAGCGCCTATGTATGCGCCTTCGCGGGAATGACGCTGCGGTCCGGATTTCATGCGTTTCAGCCAGTTCAATTAAGCGCTAAATTTCAACGCCCCAGTCCTTGAGTACGTCCTCGCATCCCTCGCCCGGAGCGGAATGGCCCGGAAGCGAGGTTTGCGACCGCGAAAACCGCGGTGCGGGCGGCGGCTGCAAAGTGCCGTCAACCTGTGCAAAAGTCGCGCGGGCGGCGTTATGCGGGTGGCGCGCGGCCTCATCGAAGTTGAGCACGGGCACCACGCAGGCATCGGTTTTATCGAAAAGCGATGCCCATGCGTCGCGCGGCTTGGTTGCGAAGATCGCCTCGAACCGCTGGCGCAGGGCCGGCCACTGCGACCGGTTCCACTGCGACGGCACCAGCGCGGCGGCGTCGAGCCCCAGTTCCTCTACGAGCGTGGCGAAGAATTTGGTCTCAAGCGCGCCCACCGCCACATACTTTCCATCGAGGCACCGGTAGGTCCGGTAGAACGGAAGGCCGCCATCGAGAATATTTTGTCCGCGAGCGCCGTTCCAAAGGCCGCCGGCCCTGAGGCCCAGTATGAGCACAAGCTGCGAGGCCACGCCGTCGAGAATTGCGGCGTCGATCACCTGGCCCAGACCAGACTTTTGCCGTTCCAAAAGGGCGGAGAGAATGCCGATTACTAGGAAAACGCCGCCGCCCCCCATATCGCCTACGAGGTTAAGCGGTGGCACCGGCGCGCCGTCCTCCGGTCCGATTGCCTCAAGCGCGCCTGTCAGGGCGAGGTAGGTAAGGTCGTGGCCCGCCGCATTCGCCAGCGGTCCTCCTGCCCCCAGCCGGTCATGCGCCCGTAGATCAGCTTCGGGTTTCTTGCGAGCGCCACATCCGGCCCCAGGCCGAGCCGCTCCATCACGCCGGGCCTGAACCCCTCGATCAGTACGTCCGCCTTCTCGATGACGCGCAGGCTTAGGTCTACCGCTTCCGCCTTCTTCAAATCGAGAAGAAGAGCAGGCGCCGGCCGCGATCCACGGGCGCATTTCGCACGGGAAACAGCCCGGAGGCGTCCGGCCGGCCAATTCGCAGCACATCCGCGCCGAGGTCCGCGAGCAGCATTCCGGCGTAAGGCGCAGGCCCAAGCCCCGCGAATTCGATCACGCGAATACCGGACAAGGGTGGCGAAGAGGGCACGCTTGCTTGCATCTATCGAGCTTTCCGTTTTGGAGGCGGATGCTACAGTGGCTAGGCGGAGGCG
>CAWAVJ010000050.1:0-64496 GCA_963785355.1 uncultured Alphaproteobacteria bacterium | reverse complement strand
GCGCCTACACGAACTTAACCGCCCCTTCACAAATTATCCTCGGCGCTAAGCAAACATTCGCAGCCTTGCCAACGAACGGCAGGCGGCATCACACCCGCCTCAGGCCGGGAGCGGCCAATTCGGGTTATTGCCCGAGATGTATCTTGCCGGGGTTAGACCAGCAGGCTAAAATGCTTCGTTAGTTGCCACTCGGAGCACCGCCCTCGCTGCGAAACGAATATGCGTTTCACGCATTTTGTCTCACTCGCGCAAGCAATTCTTTATCAGAGTACAGGATTCTTGGAAGTGCTTGCCTGCGCTTTGTTGTGGTAGCAGTCATCGCCAATTTGTTTTAGGGGCTTGCCGTTCGGCGATCCAGGCATGTAACGGAGCAGTCAATCTGAGACAAGCACCGTCATTGGAAGGGGCTACATATGCGAAATCTCCGGCTCCGGCTAACACTCGCTGCACTTCCGCTTCTTTTCTGGAATGCGGCGGCGGCGCAAAATCCTTGCGGCTATGCCTTTTCAATCACCGGGCAAAAGCTTTTCGAGGATCACTGCGCGAGCTGCCACGGCCTTGACGGCAAGGGTGACGGGCCTTCGGCCGAGGGGCAAAGCAAGAAGCCGGCCGACCTCACGGCGACCTATCCACTCTCGCAACCTCTACGGGCACTTCGGGCTCGTTGCCTAACCGCGCTTGGGAGCGACCAGCCGTGGGTCAAGGCGTGAGGTCTTGTCCGAGAGCCGGGTGCGGGAAATCTAAGCCGTAACTTAATCTGTTGATCCGCAGCGATGGGCGCGTGTAAAATGGTGCGCTGACTGATTTTTCCAATTGGGATCATGCAGAAGAAATCTTCCGCCGCTCCGGCCCGGAATTATCCGCGGATACCGCCTGAGCACTGCGGCGTCCAAGTCAATCACTGCAAATTTCCGCGCTGCGCGAATTACGGCATTGCGGCAGAACAAAAATCGGTTCCAGGCAGCAATCGCTATACGCTGGAAGGCAAGAGAGGCATTTCCTCCTGCCTGTGCACGCTCTGCGGCATAGAATTCCCTCTCAAGAGCAACATCGGCATCGTAGAAGAAGCCCAGCGGCTAGCGTCTTACTTGTTCGCCTCCTGCTTCCTTTGTTCCGCCCAAACAAGGACTCTGCGCCATTATGCCGGTGTAGGTGCCACCGGCACTGCTGGCGAGGAGCTGCTCTTCTAGCCCTGCCTGAAGAGGCTGGTGCAAGGCGGCGACTCGCACGTCCACCACTCGCCGTGGGCCAAAACACCAATCGCTTTCCCCAGTCCGACAGGCTGCCAGGCCGCCAGCAGGAGCAAGCCCCTCCCCCTTGAGCACGCAGCGGATGGCCTCCGCCTGCTCCAGCGTCAGCGCCAAGAGGGCCGCTTGCGGATGCGCTTGCCCTCGCGGATGCATTCGCGCAGCAGGATGGCAGGCTTCGAGCCCCGGTTGGGCATAAGGTCGATCTACATACCCCAACAGAACGCCGATTTGCAGCGCTATGACCTAAGTCATATTGCCGCGATTGCACCTGGGTACACTCAGCCAGCGCTAATCGCAGCCGCCAGGCTTACGTGATTGAAACGCAAGGGCTGTTGGCTATCCCCCGGCGCGGAAATGCCAGGAACTTCGGGTTAGCGTGCGGCAATTCCGGCAGGCAGTATTTCTCAGCCTCAGCTTGGGCCGGAGTCTTGGCAGTGCTGATAGCCGCGGCGTTCTGGGCGGGAGGGCTCGTCTTGATCCGGTTCATGACGGCGGCGCCTTCGGTGCGCGAGGCGGCTTACGCCTTCCTGCCCTGGGCGGCTTTGATCCCCGTGGCGGGCGTCGCCTGCTTCCAGCTCGACGGCATTTACATCGGCGCGACCCGCACAGCGGACATGCGCAACATGATGATCCGAGGCCCGCGCCCTTCTCGCCGCCTGGGCCGTTCTACGTCCCACGTTCGGCAATCACGGGCTTTGGGCGTCGCTCATCGTGTTTTATCAGCCTTGGCGTGCGCTACCCGGCGCTTGAACGGGCGTCTTTCGGCTAGCCCAGGTCTCATCGTCATTGCGACGGCGAGCAAAGCGAAACCGGAAGCAATCCAGGGGTGGTCATAGAGGCCGCTATGGATCGCCGCGGCGGCGCCTCGCGATGACGGAGCCCTGCCACAAAAAAGGAGCCCACTCTTGGCGGGCTCCCTTGTGTGCGTGTTCGAAGTGCCGAGGCTTAGTAGTCCATGCCGCCGCCCGGCATCGGGGCATCGCCGTTTCCTTCTTCGGCTTCTCGGCGATCATGGCCTCGGTCATGATCAGGAGGCCCGCCGCGGAAGCCGCATCCTGAAGTGCGATGCGAACCACCTTGACCGGATCGATCACGCCGGCCGCGACAAGATCGACATACTCGCCGGTCTGCGCGTTGTAACCGAAGTTGTAGTCCTTTTTCTCAGATCTTACCGGCAACGACGGCACCATTTTCGCCAGCGTTCGAGGCGATGATGCGGGCCGGAGCCTGGATCGCGCGGCGGATGATGTTGGCAATTGCCGGCCTTCTGGTCCTCGTTCTCGTGCTTCAGGCTGGCGAGCGCGTGCGTGGCGCGCAGTCGCGGCACGCCGCCGCCGGGGAGGAAGCCTTCTTCGACTGCCGCGCGGGTCGCGTTCAGCGCTCGTCGACGCGGTCCTCTCTTCTCCTTAACCTCGACCTCGGTCGCGCCGCCGACGCGGATCACCGCAACGCCGCCCGCGAGCTGGCGAACGCTGCTTGCAGCTTCTCCTTGTCGTAGTCGGAGGTGGTCTCTTCGATCTGCGCCTTGATCTGGGCAACGCGGCCTTCGATCTCCTTCGTGTCGCCAGCGCCATCGACGATGGTGGTGTCGTCCTTCGTGATCGTGACCTTCTTGGCCCGGCCGAGCATGGCGACGGTAACCGTCCTCAAGCTTGATGCCAAGGTCTTCCGCGATCATCTGGCCGCCGGTCTCGACAGCGATATCCTGCAGCATGGCCTTGCGGCGGTCGCCGAAGCCCGGAGCCTTCACGGCCGCAACCTTAGCCGCCACGCAGCTTGTTGACCACGAGAGTGGCGAGAGTCTCGCCTCAACGTCCTCGGCGATAACGGGCACGGACAGGCAGGCCTGCACGACTGCCTCAAGCACGGGCGGCAGCGCGCTGCCAGGTTGGACAGCTTCTTCTCGTAAATGAGGATGTAGGGGTCCTCGAGATCGACGCGCATCTTCTCGGCGTCGGTGATGAAGTAGGGCGAGATATAGCCGCGGTCGAACTGCATGCCTTCCACGGTTTCAAGCTCGGTCTCAAGAGACTTCGCTTCCTCGACCGTGATAACGCCTTCGTTGCCGACCTTCTGCATCGCCTCGGCGATCAAGCGGCCAACCTCGGTGTCGCCATTCGCGGAACCGGTGCCGACCTGGGCAACTTCGGAGGACGAGGTGACTTTCTTGGCCTTGCTTTGCAGGTCCTTCACCACGGCGGCCACGGCCAGGTCGATGCCGCGCTTCAGGTCCATCGGGTTGGCGCCCGCCGCGACGGACTTCATTCCTTCGCGAACGATCCACTGCGCGAGAACGGTCGCGGTGGTCGTGCCGTCGCCAGCGATGTCGTTGGTCTTGGACGCGACCTCGCGCACCATCTGTGCGCCCATATTCTCGAACTTGTCCTCAAGCTCGATCTCTTTCGCGACCGTAACACCGTCTTTGGTGATACGTGGCGCGCCAAAAGACTTATCGAGAACGACGTTGCGGCCTTTCGGCCCGAGCGTAACCTTCACCGCATCGGCGAGGATATCGACGCCGCGGAGCATCCGCTCGCGGGCATCTTGGGCAAAACGTACGTCTTTAGCAGCCATGTTTCATGACACTTTCTTTGCGCTACCGCCCTTTGAGCTACTTGAGCGCAAGTTGAACGATGTTGAACCTATTGGTGCGCTACCGCCCCTTCGGGCTACTTGAGCGCAAGTTGTGGGATGTATTTCGATGGCTTAGGCGGCTTTCTTCTTGCCTTTGCCGCCTTCGGCAGCACCACCCTCGATGACGCCGAGAATGTCGCTTTCCTTCATGATGAGCAGGTCTTCGCCGTCGATCTTGACCTCGGTGCCGGACCACTTGCCGAACAGGACGCGGTCGCCTTCCTTGACGTCGAGAGCGACGAGCTTGCCCTCTTCGTTACGGGCGCCGGGGCCCACCGCGACGACTTCGCCTTGCTGAGGCTTTTCTTTGGCCGTATCTGGAATAATAATTCCGCCTTTCGTGCGCTCTTCTTCCTCGAGACGGCGCACTACCACGCGATCATGCAGCGGCCTAAATTTCATGGGATCCTCCTCAAACGAATATGCGATCTATCTGCCGGGCGCGGCGTCTGCCGGACCGCCCTTGTGGGCCAGAAATATTTAGGCTTGTTAGCACTGTCAAGGGGTGAGTGCTAATCTTTTCCCCAGCACATTTGCGTTCACGCAAAGCCAAGCCTAAAATTCGCTAGCAGAAACCGTCCGCTGCCGCGGCGGCCTCGCTGCGCGCTTTCGACGGCCCTAAGGTTGGCGCGGGCCGCGCATCTGCATCAGGATCGCCTCAATGCGCCGCCAACGGCTGGCCTCTTCGCGGTCGTTTTTCTTTTCGAACTCGCCGGCCTTGTGAGCGGCCTCTGCGATTGCCTTCTGGCCCCGGGCCTTCCAAAGCTGACGGGCATAGACGTGGATTTCGCTCTCTTGCATGACACGGTCTCCTAAGCGCGCAAATCGTTCCGCGCTCTAGCGGCAGGCCCGCACCGTCAGGGACCGCATCCTACACCCCGCGGCGCGCCGGTGGCAATGCCGGACCGCGGGCGGTATCGAACCAACCGCCGCGAACGCGGTGCCCGTTTCTGGGCGCCCGCGGCGGACCAAATGCCGCCTCGCGATGACGGTGCTGCACCAGCCGCCATGAGCTTTTAGCGGTTTGTTAGTCATGTTCGATAGGGGATGGCCTGCCAATCCGGCGATTTCCGGTAACTGGGCGCGACGCAACGCGTTTACTTTTTCGCGCGAGGGACGCTCGCCGCGAACCGCATCGGTCTGCACTGCCCGGTGCCGCCGCTTGCCTTCCGGCTGCCGCCCCGGCCCCGCTTTCAGCCCTGCAAATAAAGCCATGGCAAGCCTCCTGACCGCGCTCGCGCCTTCCCATAGCGCCATCGTGGACCATAGCTCCTTACCGATGCGCTAACGCCGCACAGGGCAATCGTTTTCCCTGCCGGAAGAGGCTTTCCGCCACCACGGATCGCAGGGCCGCAGCGTCGTCCTCGCGGAGGCGGGGACCTATCTAAGGTATTGTTCTGGTGGCAGAAATGGATTCCCGCCTTCGCGGGAATGACGCTGCGGAGTCTGCACTCCTGCGCGGAATGACGCTGCGGAAACGCGGCAAGCAACTCGAGGAAGAAACGAAGCGCACAACTCAATGCGACATCTTACAAGAGGCGGCATCCTATTTGCCCTGCCCGGCTCGCGTCGGCCCTTAAAGCCAGCGGTGCCTGTATTTCCCTGCAAAAAATCTTCCTTGCATACTGTAGCGGCTGCATTTTTTATGCGCTCGCAAACCCATATCTTCTGCTAATTACATCACTGCGGGCTTGACTTTCTTCCTCCCTCGGCGCGCCGTGAAGTAAAAGCCGTTCCGGTAGCGTATAAGCCGTACACGGACGCATAAGTCATTGATATCACACAAATAACTGTTGCTTGCCGTTAACCAATTACACAACTCCAGATTGGGATTTGTAGTAAACGCGCGCAAGAATCTAATATTAACGGGTATTTTGAAATCGCAGAAATCGACCTAAAGTGGCAAAAGATTCGCAGAAAGACGGCGGCGGAAAAGATGGCGTGTGGCCATTAACCAAACCAAAATTTACCATGGTAGGACGCTACGATAAGCGGTCTTACGAACGCAGATCCCGGAAACGGCACCAAGAACTAATATCACACCGTGGGCAGAACGGCGAAACCCAAGGGCGCCGTGCCGCCTTCCTCGATCACCGAAGCGCCTTCCACCCTCGCGGCTGGCGGACCTTTGCGGCAGCGCTCGAGCATCTCGTCCACGCTTTCGCGAGTGCCCGAAAACAGGGCCTCGACCGCGCCGTCGCGGCGGTTTCGCACCCAGCCGTCGAGCCCGAGGGTCTTGGCGTTGCGCGCGGTCCAAGCCCGGTAGGCCACGCCCTGCACGCGTCCAGTAATGAGCACGCGTGCGGTGCGCCTCTCCAGGTCATTCCTACTCGCATTCATAGAGATGTCGCTCCGTTACAACCGGTTTTGCCCTGGCGCTGAAGCAATATACGCAAAGCCAGCGTGGGCTCTGCAAATCATAAAATGCGACATTTGCGCTTTCACTGCCGTTGTGCACTTTATATTCTCCACTTTCGCAGGTAAGCTAGTCAGCGGTGGAACAGCCTATTCGGAAATTAGCTCAGAGGTTGAATGGGACGGGCGATCGATTCTTCTAGCACAGCTGAAGATAGAGCCCGGCTCACGGCAACTCGCAACTCGGGGCTCGAAGCCGTTGGCGCCATCCCTTGGGGAACGCATTTCTGCCAGTTCTACTCCACGAAGGAAGACCTCCTCGAAACGCTTGTCCCCTACATGAAGGCGGGGCTTGAGGCGAATGAATTTTGCTTGTGGTTGACCTCGCCGGCGCTCGGTGCACAGGAGGCCAAAGCTGCGCTGCGGCGCGCGGTCCCTGAGCTGGACCGCTATCTTGCGCAGGGCCAGATCGAATTCGCCGATAGCGGCCTATGGTATCGGGACGGTGGCCGTTTCGATGCAAACAAGGCACTCAAGGGGGGGCTCGATAAAGCCGATATGGCCCTCAAGCGCGGCTTCGACGGCCTGCGCGCAGCGGGCGCGGGCACGCTTTCTTGGCTGGAGCAAGGGGGATGGAAAGACTTTGCCAGTTACGAAAGCGATCTGGACGTGGCAGTGGGCTCCAGGCGTATACTGGTGCTCTGCGCCTATCCTATCGACAAGTGCGGGCCTCGCGAAATCATCGATACCGCGGCTAATCACGAGTTCTCGCTGATGCGCAGCGGCAAAGGCTGGCGGGTTCTGGAAAATACGGCCCGCCGCAGGATTGAGCGCGAGTTCAAGAAGTTCGTATCGCTGGCCGGCAATAGCTCCGAATTCATCGGCATGTGCGATTTGGACTGCGTACCGTCCTACATCAACGCGGCCGGGCTTCGGATGGTTGGCCTAGACGGCCTTAGCCAGCTCCGGCAGAACTCAATCAGGGCTCTCTTTTTTCCGGAAGATCAAAGCTTCATCTACGATGAGTTTCTCCCTCGCGTCTTCGCCGAAGGGCAGGCGGAGGTTGAAATCCGCTTCCGCCACTTCAAGACGGGCGAACCCTTATGGATGCTCTGCAACATCTTCATTCTTAGAGGAGACAAGGGCGAGCCCATCGGGCTTGCGACCGTTAGCCGGGACATCACCGGGCGCAAGCTTGCGGAAGACGCCGCCGGATGGAATGCGCAGCGCAACGAGCTGCTTTCCGGCATTGCCGCGCGCCTGCTCAGGACCTGCGATCCCAAAGCCGAGGTTGAGGAGCTTTGCCGGAAGGTCATGGAGTTTCTCGGCTGCGATGTGTTTTTCAATTTCCTCGTGGACGAACGGGAAGACAGGCTGCACCTCAACGCTTGCGCCGGCATCCCCGAGGAAAAAGCGCGAAAGATCGAGTGGTTCGATTATGGAACCGCGGTCTGCGGCATTGTCGCCCGCGATGGGAACCGGATTGTTGCCGAAGACATTTCGAGCAGCACTTCATCCATGACGGCGACGGTCAAGTCCTTTGGGGTCCAGGCCTATTGCTGCCATCCGCTTATGGCTCAAGACCGGGTGATCGGCACGTTATCGTTCGGCACCCGGTCCCGGCGAAAATTCGCGGCCCGCGAAATCGAGGTTATGGCCTCGGTGACGGACCTTGTGGCGATGGCAATCAATCGCATTCAGACGGAGGCCGCGCTCCGCGAAAGCGAGAAACAGCTCAGGCATCTAGGGGATAGCTTGCCCGACAGTGCCATTTACCGCTACGGTCGCGAGCCAGGCGGCTCGTCCCGCTACTATTACCTAAGCGCGGGCATCGAGCGGTTGAACGGCGTGCGGATCGAGGACGTACTGCGCGACGCGGGCGTACTTCAGCGGCAGATCGTGCCCGAATATGTGCCCCGCCTCTTGGAAGCTGGGCGGCAGAGCGCCCGCGAACTTTCCGACTTCGAGATGGAAGTCCCGATGCGGCTGCCCGGCGGCGAACTTCGCTGGATGCGGCTGAAGTCCCGCCCGCAAAGAATGCCGGACGGACGCGTCATATGGGACGGGGTGCAGACCGACATCACCGCGCGCAAGAACATGGAGGACGCC
This sequence comes from uncultured Alphaproteobacteria bacterium, assembly GCA_963785355.1. Lineage (GTDB taxonomy): Bacteria > Pseudomonadota > Alphaproteobacteria > Rhizobiales > Rhodomicrobiaceae > Rhodomicrobium. The sequence goes on along the minus strand of CAWAVJ010000050.1, from coordinate 56,148 downwards.
CTGCGCGTCAGCGAGGAGCGCCTGCGCACCATCGTCGGCACAGCCATCGACGGCATCATCGTCATCGATACCCAAGGGGTTATTCAGTCCATCAATCCCGCGGCGGAGCAGATGTTCGGGTACACATCGGCGGAAGCTGCTGGGCGAAGCATCACCATGCTCATGCCGGAGCCTTACCGCCTGAGGCACCGGCTCCAAGTCGCGGCATCGCTCAGGACCGGCGCTCCGAAGTTTCAGCAGGCGGAGGTCGAGGGGCTTCGCCGGGACGGTTCTGTATTCCCTGCCGAACTTTCGGTAGCGCCTTGGGAAACCGGCGGAAAACGCTACTTTACCGGGATCATCCGGGACATAACCCAGCGCAAACGGCGCGAGGAGAAGATCGGCATACTGCTGCGGGAGGTCAATCATCGCTCCAAGAATATGCTGAGCCTCGTACAGGCTATTGCATCGCAAACGGCCGCCGGAGACGCGGCCGGGTTCGTCCGCCATTTTTCCGAGCGCATCCGGGCACTGGCCGCGAGCCAAGACCTGCTTGTCAAGAGCCAGTGGCAAGGCATCAGCATCGAAGAACTGGTGAAATCGCAGCTTGCGCACTTCCGCGATCTCCTCGGCGGCAGGATCGAGCTCAAGGGCCCGCCATTGCGCATTGCTGCACCGGCAGCGCAGTCTATCGGCATGGCGCTGCACGAGCTTGCGACCAATGCGGGGAAATATGGGGCGCTCTCGAACGGCGCGGGGCGGATCGCAATAGCCTGGAGCCTTAACGCCGGCCGCTCCGGGGCGCTTCGCTTCGGCCTGAATTGGACCGAGAGCGGCGGCCCGCCCGTGTCCGTGCCCACGCGGCGGGGCTTTGGGTCTATCGTTGTCGAAACCATGCCTCGAATGGAATTGGATGCGGACGCGGAACTGCACTACGCGCCGGAAGGACTCCGCTGGCGGCTCGATTGCCCGGCGGAGGCCGTGCTTGACGCAGATCACGATCTCGCAGCTTTCAGGATGCTCGCGCAATAAATGCGATCCCGATTGGACTTGACAGCGCACCGCCGATGCGCCACCTATGTGAATGTAACTTACATTAACATCGAGGTTACGCTATGCACATAGCTGCGAGATTGGACGGCATCGGCAAACCCGCTTGGATCGCGCTGACGGCCGTCTCGTTCATGATCTGGTGGCCAATCGGTTTGGCTGCTTTGGCTTTCGTACTAGGGAGCGGACGCATGGGATGCGGATATCACGGACACATGAGCTGGCAGGAGCGCCGCGCGAAGTGGCGCGAGATGCGCGATGAGTGGCGCGCTGCGAGGTGCGGCGCCTACGGGGCGATGCCAAACACCGGCAACGCCGCTTTCGACGACTACCGTAATGAGACGCTGAAGCGGCTTGAAGATGAGCAGAAGGAATTCACGGGCTTCCTCGACCGCCTCCGCCGGGCCAAGGACAAAGCCGAGTTCGACCAATTCATGGCCGAGCGCCGCAATACGCCTCCTGACGAACCGGCCAAGAACTGAAAGGGGGGCGCTTAACCGCGCCCTTTTTTGCGGATATCCGCCTAAGCCGCGCCGGCAAGGCCTCATGCCGGCGCAATCCACAATAGCGCCAAGCTGTTGCGCCCAGGTTACAGCAAATGCCTGCCTTCCCAGTTAGCATACTCACATACGAATAAAAGAATGTCCGCTGCGTACTGCCGCGGATAAAAAAAAGTCTGGGGTAGGGAGCGTAGTATGGCGTGGAACGCGTTGAAGTATTCTGCCGCAATTGCGGCGCTGACGGTAGGAATGGGCAGCACGGTTGCTTACGCGACCGACGGTTTCTTCCAGGATGGCTACGGCGCAAGCCAAACCGCGACGGCCGGCGCGGGCGTCGCTTATAGCCAAGACGCGATGGCCATCGCGCTTAACCCCGCGGGCCTCGTCCACGTGGACGATCAGACGGTGGTAGGGGCGGCGCTGTTCATGCCGGACCGTTCTTACACCGCGACGGGCTTCGGTCCGGTAGAGCCTGGCGCCCAGAACTCGGGCAATAACTGGTTCCTCATTCCCGACTTCGCCTGGACCAAGCATTTGGGGCCCGACACTGTGCTCGGCATCGGCCTGTACGGCAATGGCGGCATGGACACCCGGTACTCCAACACTGTATTTTTTGGCGGAAACGGGCCAACGGGCGTGGACCTAAACCAAGCCTTCATGTCAGTTTCACTGTCCCAGCGGTTTGGCCAATTCTCCGTCGGCGTGGCCCCTGTTCTTGCTATACAGACGTTTAATGCCATCGGTCTCCAGACGTTTAAGGGATTGTCTAGCGATCCCAACGATGTGAGCAATAACGGCTACTCTATCTCCTATGGCGGCGGCGTTCGGGCAGGTGTCGAGTACGAGTTCAGCCCCAGCCTGCGTTTCGGCGTGGCCGGCAGCAGCCAAATGTACATGACCAATTTTGACGCCTATCAGGGATTGTTTGCAAATCAGGGCAATTTCGATATTCCGGCGAACGTAACCGCAGGCTTGGCCTACAATATCAGGCCGAGCGTCACCGTAATGCTCGACTACAAGCACATTTTCTACAGCGACGTTCAAACAGTTGGCAATGCGTCGCCACAACAGTTCGCCCCGCCTTTGCTGGGCTCCACGAACGGCCCCGGTTTCGGCTGGCAGGATATCAACGTGTACAAGATCGGTGTGGACTGGCGCTACAATCGGTTCTGGACGCTCCGGGCTGGCTATTCCTATAACGATAGCCCGATTACCACCCGGGATATCATGATGAACATCATTGCGCCTGGCGTGGTTCAGAACCACATCACCGGCGGCTTCAAATACCGCTGGTCGGACAATATGGACGTGGAGTTCTCTGCCATGTATGCTCCGGACGCCGTGCTTAAGGGAAATGCTCCCGTCCTCATGGGTGGACAGCCAATCGAAATCAGCATGCAGCAATTTGAAACGGTGATGGGCATCGTCTACCATTGGAACGGCCGCCAGGAGCTTGAGCCCCTCAAATAAACCGGGCTCGCAATCACGGGCGGCAAATATATAAGATGGAAAAAGCAGCCGGTTGGCTGCTTTTTTGTGTCTATCGCGCCTGCCGCAGGACGCCATCTTTCCTTCAAAGACAAACGATTCATTTAGGAGACGCTAACAACATTTTTTATTTTGTATTGCATTAGATATGCGCCGCCGGGACGCTTGGCCTCAAACCTGTTTCCTCGCAAGGATTGTTGCGACCCAACATAAGAGGCTGGCGATGATTACAAATCTTGTATCTACGATTACGCAATCGCTTTCACCGGACGCAATTGGCAAGATCGCGTCTTCCCTGGAACTGGACGAGACGGCGGCACAAAGAGGCATCGGCGCCGGTATACCTGGCATTTTGGCGGGGCTTGCCAATGCGGCCTCCACTCCCGGCGGCGCCCAGAAGCTCGGCTCGGTGGTTTCACAAATCCGGGATTTGCCAGGCCGAAGGTATTGTGCAGCATCTCCTCGGCGCGGACCAGCAGAAGCTGGCGCAGTCTGGATGGCCGATGCTTTCGTCGCTCTTGGGAGACAATTTCCTGCAAACGCTAAGCTCAGTCATCGCCCAGTTTTCCGGTCTCGGGCAGGGAGACGCAAAAGACCTGCTTGGCTTGCTGGCACCTCTGGTCTTGGGGTTTCTCAGGCGGGAGCAAGTGGCCAGGGGGCTGGATAGCAGAGGCTTGGCCAGCCTGCTTGCCACGCAGCGCGACAACATCAGGCGCGCCATGCCGGCGGAAATGGCGACGCGCTTGCAAGACAGCGGCGCCCGCCCGGCGAGCCCGCCGGCCCCTGAGAGCTTCCGCCGTCCGCCAGCGCCGGCGCAGCGGCAACCGTCCGGGAGCTGGGCAGTTTGGCTGCTCCCGCTGCTAATTCTCGCAGGTGTGGCGATTTATCTTATACCCGCAAACCAGGAGCGGCGCACCGTTCAAGACATCGACGGCAACACCACGACAATCGCCAAGAACGTGCCGGGCGGCGCCGCTGGAGCCGGCGCCAGCGGCCCCTGTGGGGGCAGAGCCTGCAGCGGCTACGGTTGAGGACGGTATCGTTGCGAATATCGCGCGGCTGCGCGCTTCGCTGCAAACGATCAAGGATCCCGCCACGGCTCAGACGGCTTTGGGCGAAATCAAGAACATTTCGGAGGAGTTCGGCCTGGCTCAAGGCCATGGCGCAGCAGCTTACGCCTGAAGCCAGAAAAGCATTGGCGGCAGCCGTGAGCCGCCGTGTGCCGGACCTTAACGGGCTCATCGACCGGATCGGCACCAGCCAGATGGAGCTGGGCGGCGAGTCCAAGCCTGCCATGGACTCGCTGAAGTCTCAGTTGGTTGGCATTACCAAGGTCTAATACCGACCGCCATAAGTTTCGACCGTTTTTCGTCGTTGCGACGGCGAGCGAAGCGCGGCCGGAAGCATTCCAGAGGTAAGTTACTGAAGTTGCTTCTGGATCGCCGCGGCCCCAAGGCGGCCTCGCGATGACGGGGAGCGTGCTGGAACGGTCAGGACTTTTGACGGTTGGTCTGATGCGTGAGCGGCGTCATCCCGGAAGCCGCTTGGCTCGCTATCCGGGACCTTTACAAATGCCGGCGTCCCGGATACCAGCAAAGCCGGTTCCGGGATGGTTCTGCGTCTCTATGCTAATTCGAAATTAGCTCAGCGCGCCGGCAACCGGGATTACGATCGCGATGACGGATGTAGAAAGCTGCCCCGGCGGCAGCGCAGAGTGCAGTTACAGCGAGACGCACGAGCTGCCGCTGGTTGGGGCGGTCCTGCGGGCAATCGAGCAATATAACAAGGAGCGGCGCATCGATCCGTGCCCCCTTTGTCTGCGCGAAGCGTTGCTTGCTGTCGCCGCGCTACTGCATATCGAGGCGGCCCGGATCCGCGGCGCGGCCTCGCTTCCTGGCGAACAGGAAGCCCTGGAGGAGGAGTTTGGCGAAGCTGCCTGCGAGAAGCTACGCGCCGTCGCAGTGGCTGCCGCCGCCAGTACCGCCGGCTTGAGGCAGTGAGCCCGCTTGCGAGCTGGCGAGGCCGCCCTCGCAATTCGATACTATTTTCACGAAAGAATTAGCGGACCTTAAGCCTTCCTGGCGGGTTCAGCGGTGAGGACATGCGGGAAGGAGGTCTACTCGTCAACAAGGTGGGCTTCTCATGCAGAAATTTATCGTCACGGCGCTGGCAGCCGCGGGCCTCTTGGCAGCCAGCCAGGTTTCCTTTGCGAATCCGCTTTCGCCAAACCTCGATGGGCAAAAGGCGCCGGTAAATAGCGCTGTTATCCCCGCCAAGGTGGCAGGAGGCAGGATGGGTGGAAGCGGGTCGTTCGGCCCCTCGATAAGCGGCCCCATGCACAGCGGGCACATGTTCGCGGCTCCAGGCCATTTCAGCCACTTCCACCACCACCATGGGCATTTTGGGCCTTTCGTGGGCTTCGGCTTGGATTACGGCTACCCGGACTGGTATGGCGGCGGAAGCTGCTATTGGAACTGCCGCAACGAAGGTCATGGGCCGCGCTACTGTCAGGCCTACGCCGGCAACTTCTGCTATTAGCAGCTTAGAAGAGGAAGGCCTCGCCGGGAGCGGGGCCTTCCCTCAAGCCGTTCGATCAAGCGCTGCTGCCCCTTACGAAATGGTAGATGAGGGACACAACCAGCAACACGAGAAAGATGTAGAAGATGATCTGCGCGATGCCGGCGGATGCGCTCGCGATGCCCCCGAAGCCGAACGCGCCAGCTACGATGGCGACGATGAGAAACAGTAAGACCCAGCCTAGCATTCTGTACACTCCCTGACAGGCAACTCCTATCGGGCAAACACGCACTTCCGGCCTTACGTTCCTAACTAATCCCGCGGCGCCGGCATTATCCACAGTAGGGCGCTACGAAAATCTACCGTCACGCGATGGCGTCGAGGCCCTTGGCCTTGACCAGCGCGAGCAGCTTGAGCGACGGGCCGGACGGCCGCTTCTCGCCGCGCTCCCACTCGCCGACGAGCTTGACCGCCACATTGAGGTAGCGGGCGAGCACCGCCTGGCTGACGCCCTCGCGCTCGCGCAGCGCGATCACGTCCGCGGGCGCCAGCTTCTCGACCTCGGTCAGGCACGACGCGTCGAACTCGCGCATGGTCTTCTTATCGATGATGCCGATTTCGTAGGCGTCCGACATCGCTTCGTGGACGGCCGCCGCGATCTTGCTCCGATATCTCTTACTCATCCTTCCCAATCTCCGTCCAATTCCCAGCGGCAACCATCGCGTCCGCTTCGTCCTCGGTCCAAGTCAACAGCTCAGCGGCAGCTTCGCGCAATCGCTTCAAATCGGCATCGTCTATATTGTCCAGATCGCTCTTGGCGAAACCGAACAGAAACACGGCGCGGGTCTGCGAGCGGAACGCGATCAGCGTGCGGTAGCCGCCCGAACGCCCTTGCCCCGGCCGCGCCACGCGCTGCTTGATAATGCCGCCGCCCAGATCGGCATCCACATTGCCGCGCTCAGCGCGCTCGATGGCCTCGCACAGCACGCGATCCTCCAGCCGTTCCTTGCGTGCGAACCGCCCGAAGGCTCGCGTCTTGAAAACCCGCACCCCGCCCCACCTTTCGACACACGCGAAATATACTACCCCCTGGGTACTAGTTCAAGCCCGCGCCGCATTGGCTGCGGCCGTCCGCGCATTTCGGCACCACGGGCAGCGATTTCGCTCTGGTGAAGCGGCTCCCGTAATGCAATTCGCTGCAAAGGCCCGCGCAAGTTTCGGCACCTAATTTGCCGCTACAGCTATATTGCAGTTGGAGACGAAATACATGAATTTGGATGAAGCGGTTAAAGCGCATTCCGCCTGGAAAATGAAGCTTGGGGTTTATCTCCGCCACCCCGACCATTCGATCGATCCCGCCGAAGCCGGCAGCGAGGATCGCTGTCCCCTCGGAAAGTGGCTGCAGGGCGACGGCAAGAAGCTATCCGGCCTGCCCGAATACAAGACTTCTCGTCTCCGAACACGCGCGGTTCCATCGTGCCGTCGGCCGTGTGGTCGAGCAGGCAAACGCCGGCAAGAATGTGCAAGAAGAGGCCGTGCTGGGCTCGGATAGCGAGTTTGCCGATTCCTCGCGGAATATCGTGCAGGCGATTGTGCAACTGAAGAGAAAGACGGCAACAGCCTAGCAGTTCCAGCGAAAGCGGAGCGCAGTCATTGCAAACCCAGGATAGCGCGGTGTGTCAGCACCGTGCGCCCTAATCCACGGCCGTGCCGATGAAATCGAGCTCGAGCCGGCGCCGGTGGGGGGCTGTGCGATGCTCCATCAAATAAACCTCCTGCCAGGTCCCCAGCGCCAGCCGGCCCTCGCGCACGGGCAGCGAAAGCTGCACCGCGGTTAGCATCGTCTTAATATGCGCCGGCATATCGTCCGGGCCTTCGCTCCGGTGCCGGTAAGCTCCGCCCTCGGGTGCGAGCCTCTGCAGCGCAGCCCCGAGATCGGCAAGCACGTCCGGATCGGCGTTCTCCTGCACGCAGAGTGAGGCCGAGGTGTGAGCGCAGAACACCGAAAGAAGCCCCGATTTGACGCGCATCCGTGCCAGGAAACGCTGAAGCTCGGGCCCTACGCCGTAGAAGCCGGGACCTCGCGTTTCGACGCTCAGTGTGCCGCTTAGGTGACAGGTGCCCGCGCTCATGCCGCTTTTGCTCCAAAAAAAATTGCCCAGTTTTAAGCTGTGTTTACGCCGTGTTTGCATTTCGTAAGCATAGTAACGGCTTAGTGGCGAAAAAGCACCCTCGGGAGGGCCGCGGAAAGCGCGTTCCGGCAACCATGTCTCAGCAGGGCACAGCAAAAGCCGGGCACGGCGGCAACGCCGGCGGCGGCAGCGATGGCGGACCGGCCAGGGATGGCCCGGCTGGCGAACCGCTGCGCGAAGGCGTTGCCGGGACCGGCCCCTCGGGCGGCGAAAACGTATCCCCCGGATTCGGCGACGGCCAAAGCGAAGCGGAGGCGCAGCTTTATGCCTATATGGATCTTATGACGAATTCGAAGCCCGCGAGCGTGTTCCGGCCGCTTGAGGAGTTGAACGCCCGGCTGAACGAGGAGCCTTACCGGGACAGCTTGCTTTTTCCCCGTACGGGCGATGAAACGCCCTTCTCCGGCTTGGACGATGAGGAGTGGCCGGAGTTGAGCGGCGAGCCGCTCGGCGAAGTCTTACCGCGGCATCGCATGGTTAGACCATCGCTTCACCGAGCTTAAGCAGCTTCTCGCAAGGAAGGACGAAGGCCAGCGCGAGATCGAACAGATCAAGCTGAGCCTTGGCGAAATCTCCGTCCGCCTTGAGCAGATTTCGGGGGCCATGCCAGACGGCAAGACCATGGCTTCGGTTGAAACCAAGCTCACCCAGTTGTCAGGCTCCCTCGATGCAGCGCGCGAGCAAAGTGCGGAGGATGCGAATCGCATATCGCGCGCCGCACAGGAGATCCTCGCCGCCAGTGCCCGGATTGAGGAAACGCCGGTTAGGTTCGAGACGGTGGCGGTCCACACGCTAGAGGGCCTGGGCCAAACTGTGGCGGCAACAGCGTCGCGGGCGGCGGTGATGGCGGCCAGTCAGGTCAGTAGTCAGCAAAATCAGGGCGGCGAGTTAAGCGCGGCCGAACGTTTGGAGGCAGAACTGCGCGCACTCAATCGGCAATCGCGAGAGTCCGGCGAGCGCACGGCCGCGGCGCTCGATCGCGTGCATGACACGCTCAGGGACTTTCTCGTCCATGGCCCGGCCAGCAGCCCCAGCGCCAGTGCCAATGCCAGTGCACCGCCGCCCCGGAAAAGGGCGGGTCTACACGTACCCATTTCCGGCGATTCCGCCGTTTACAAGCGCGGCGACACGGGCTTCGGCGCGGCGCCGGCGAGCGAGCCCAGTCTCGACGTGCTGATTCTGCGCAATCCGCCGCCCTGCGATCCCAACTTGTATGACGCGCTGCGCGAGGCGGACCTGAGGTATGGCAGGAAAAAGGCCGCGGATAGGCCAGAGGCCGGCGCAAGGCCGGCCGGCATGCAGCCGGGGTTCGCCGGCGCATCCGCTCTTCTCGATGACGAAAAAACCATGCCGCTTGGCGGCATCGCGGCTGTGGCGTTCATCCTGCTCTTGGTGAGCGCTGCGCTATTCTATCTGCATACCAGGGGCCGGATGGATGCCATCCGCATGTCGGACACGCCCGCCGCAATCGAGTGGCAGGCCGGCGCGCCCGCGCAGACGGCTCCGGCGCCGGTGGCATACGGTCTGCGCACCCCGCAAAAAGGCCCCGCGTTGCTTGCCGCCGCGGATGAAAACCGCGGTTCGCAGGCGCCCATCGCGGCTGAGGATCTGGAGGCGCTCGAAATCGCCGCACGCCATGGCGACCGCGATGCGCAATTCCGCATTGGCACGCGCTTTCTGAATGACGGCGGCTTGGACGGCGGCCCGGCGGCGGCCGCGCGCTGGTTTGCCAAGGCGGCTGCCCAAGGCCACAACGAAGCCCAGTTCATGCTGGCATCGATGTACGAGCGCGGCGCGGGCGTGGAGAAGGACGAGGCCAGAGCCATCGAGCTCTACCGCCAGGCGGCGAGCGCTGGGCATGTGCGGTCGATGCACAATCTCGGCGCAATGCTTCTGAAAAACGCGACGGCGCAGAGCTACCGCGAGGCCGCGGCCTGGTTCGAGCAGGCGGCGGCGAAGGGATTTGCGGACAGCCAGTATAATCTGGCGCTGCTTTACGAACACGGGCTTGGCATCGAACAGGACCTCTTGCGCGCCTATCAATGGTACGTCGAGGCTGCCAAGGCGGGACTGAAGGAAGCGGCAGTGCAGGCCGAGCGGATTAGGCGAACGCTACCGTCCGCGCAAAACGTAACCCGTGGCGGCGGCGGGCAGGTGAGTCTAGTCCGGCTCCTGGCGGCCCGTGATCGAGAACGCGAAGAAAAACGCGGCGGCGCGAAGGGCGCCCCCCACGCGAATCTGACCCAAGCGGCGGCGGATGAGGCGGGTTCCACCCCAAACGCGCGCTCCGCCCTGGCGAAAATCCTCAATTCCCAAGTGTCCGTAAGCTGTCACTTGGGAAGTGTATGGTTTCACATACTTGTCATCAAAGAGGGCTATGCGTGCCTGAATTTGAACCGTGAAGCCCAAGGACGTGCATGCCGGTAGCGCTATTCGTTTTGGGGGGCATCCTCGGATTGACCTTGTCCGGTTTGCTGGCTCGCACAATCGCTAGCGAGAAGTTCAGGTTCTGGCCCACTCCGGGCGAGGGAACCTGGCAGAGCCTGCTGTTCTGGAGCCTTTTCCGGGGCCTCAACGTGACAACGTTCGTCTTGGCTTACGTTTGCTTCCAGCCTTGGCAAGACTTCTACACTGTACGCGTTGTTGCCGCCGGCGTCGCGATTGTCAGCGGCGTACTCTACGCCTGGGCGCTCCATGTGCTTGGCCGCACCAACGTTTACTGCGGCCGCGACGGCCTTGTCACCGGCGGCATGTACGCCTGGACGCGCAATCCGCAATATGCAACTGCGATCCCCGCCTTTACCGGTTTGGCGATAGCCTCCAATTCCGTAGCCGTTTATGCCGTCGCGTCGCTCGTGACGCTTTGCTACGCGCTGATGGCGTTTGCCGAAGAGCGCTGGCTCGAAGCCGCCTATGGCGCCGATTACCTGCGCTACCGGCGCGAAGTCGCCCGCTTTTACAATTGGCGCCATGCGTTGGCGCTCGTGAAGCAGGAGGTCATGCCCGCAAGGCAGGCATCCGAAGAACCGGTCTCTGAACGGCCTTAGCACCCGCGTTCCGCTGGGAGATCCCTTGCCGGCAGTCACGAGCAAAACCCGGTCATCAGGTGAACGGCAGAGAGGAACCGAAGCGATGCCAACGGACAGCATTCAGGATGAGAACCGGTCCCGCGAGCCTCGCCAGTACCGGACCCTTTTTGTATCCGATATTCATTTGGGTGCACGGGCCTGCCAGGCCGATGCCTTGCTCGATTTTCTTCGCCACAACGAGGCGGAGACCATCTATCTCGTCGGCGATATCATCGATTTCTGGAGCTTGAAGCGTACCCCGCTTTGGCTGCAATCGCACAACGACGTGCTGCAAAAGCTCTTACGAAAAGCTCGCAAGGGAACGCGGATCGTTTTTATTCCCGGCAATCACGACGAAGCGGTTCGCGCCTATGCCGGGATGAGCTTCGGGGCAATCGAGATCCATCGCGACATTGTGCATGTGACAGCCGGGGGAAGCCAGTTCTTGCTCCTGCATGGCGACGAGTTCGACGTAGTGGTTCGCTACGCGCGATGGCTGGCGATGCTTGGAGATCGCTCCTATGAATTCGCGGTTTGGTGCAACCGGCCGCTGAACTTCGTCCGGCGCAGGCTTGGTTTAGGCTTCTGGTCGCTCTCAAACTATCTCAAAGTGCGCGTCAAGACCGCGGTAAATTTTATCGGCGAATTCGAGGAGGCGTTGGCGGCTGAGGCGAAGCGCCGCAACGTCGAAGGCGTGATCTGCGGCCACATCCACCATATGACCGACCGGATGATCGATGGAATCCGCTACGTGAACTGCGGCGATTGGGTCGAAAGCTGCACAGCTATTGCCGAAGACCACGATGGTGCGCTACACCAAATCCGCTGGCAGCCAGGGTCGGCAAAAATTGCGAAGGGCGTTGCCGTGCCGGCTCCGCTCGCCGCGATCGAGGGACTGTCGCCTGGCACGTACGCTCTGGGCGGCGTCGCAGCCAATTGGGCCTCCGCTGGGGGCAAGCCGTTGGCGCACGCTACGGCGCAGACGCGCGAAGACTTGGCCATCGTGGAATGAACTCAAGGAGGATCGATTTGGCAAACGCTGTAGAATCCAACAGGTCTACGAGCGCCTCCATGATCGGCGCCGCCGTGTGCCGGAGCAGGCCGCTTTCTGCCGAGGGCCTGCGGGAGCGGCTGTTCGCGCTGGCATTCTCGAACCTTGTCTATGCCCAAATCTGGGAAGACCCGGCGGTCGATCTTGAAGCCCTGGCGCTCGACGGCGATAGTCGCATCGTCACCATAGCCTCGGGCGGGTGCAACGTGCTGAGCTATCTCACCGCGGGGCCTGCGCATGTGGCGGCAGTCGACATCAACGCGGCGCACGTCGCGCTCAACCGGCTCAAGCTTGCCGCTGCCCGGCACCTGCCCAATTACGATTCCTTCTACCGCTTCTTCGGGGCAGCAAATACCGCCGAAAATATAGCGGCTTTCAAGCATCACATCCTGCCTCACCTCGATCCGCAGACGGCAAACTATTGGCAGGGGCGCCACGGATTGCGCCGGCGCCGCCGCATCAGGCGATTTACCAGCAACTTTTACCGCGCCGGGCTGCTCGGCACCTTCATCGGCGCGAGCCACCTCGTTGCAAGGCTGAACGGGGTAAACCCGCGGGTGATACTGAAAGCGCGGACGCTTGAAGAACAGCGCCGCATCTTCGACCAGAAATTTGCTCCGCTGTTCGACAGGCGTGCATTGCGCTGGCTCGTGAACCGCCCCGCATCGCTTTATGGACTTGGCATTCCGCCCGCTCAGTATAAGGCCCTGGCTGGCGAGGGCGAGGGCAGCGTGGCGGACGTGCTCAAGAAGCGCCTCGAACGCCTGGCGTGCGGCTTCCCACTGTCCGAGAACTATTTCGCATGGCAGGCTTTCGGACGCCGCTATGCGCCGGCGGGTGACGGGCCGCTGCCTCCCTACCTCGATCCGGCCAATTTTGCGCAGGTGCGGAAGTACGCGCCGCGGGTCTCGGTTCACCACGCTTCGTTTACGGACTATCTTGCCAGCGCTCCGGACGCGAGCATGGACCGGTACGTCCTCCTCGACGCTCAGGACTGGATGAACGATGCGACGCTCACACATCTTTGGCAGGAAATCACCCGCACGGCCCGGCCCGGTGCGCGCGTGATATTCCGCACTGCCGGCGAGGCTACGATCCTTCCGGGACGCGTACCGGAACACATCCTCTCCCGCTGGCGCTATGCGGCCGAGGTTTCGCGCGAACTCACCCAGAAGGACCGGTCCGCCATCTATGGCGGCTTCCACCTTTACATTCTGGAGCCGTAACAGAGATGCCTGCCGGCGCCACAGCCGCGGAAAAGATGGATGCCATCTACCGCCATCAGCGTTTCATCTACGACGCCACGCGGCGCTATTACCTCTTTGGCCGCGACCGCTTGATCGGGAGTCTCAAGCCGCCGCTTGGGGCCTCGGTGCTGGAGATCGGTTGCGGCACGGCGCGCAATCTCATCCGAGCCGCGAAGCGGCATCCAGACGCCCGCTTCTACGGCTTTGACGTTTCGGAAGCGATGCTGCGGTCGGCGCGGGCCTCCGTTGCGCGGTGCAGTTTGCAATCGCGCATCGTTCTGGGCAATGCCGATGCCGCGGCCTTTCAAGCCGAAGCGCTTTTTGGCCGCGATAGCTTCGACCGCATCTTTGTTTCCTATGCGCTGTCTATGATCCCAGCGTGGCAGGACGCGGTGAAGCAAGCGGCCGCTCATCTGACGCCGCGAGGAGAGCTTCACATCGTCGACTTCGGAGATTTCGAGCGGTATCCGGCACTCGTGCGCCGCGCGCAGCTTGCCTGGCTGCGGCGGTTCTCCGTTGTACCCATCCCTGGGATGCAAGCAAAGATCGCCGCCCTGGCTGAGGAAATGGGGCTTGCCACAACGGCCGAAGAACTTTATGGCGGCTACGCCATTCAGATGCGCCTGGGGCACCGTTAGCCCTAAATATGCTGCCGCATCGCAACTGTGGCAATAAGCCCAGCTTGCGTTTGATTTCGATCAAATAGGACACAAGAAAGCCGTGGCAACTGCTTAGGGCACACTCCCGGTCTCCCACGGGGGCGTGGAGTTTATGGAGCAGGAGCTGGAAGAATGTTGAAAGTCGACGCCATCGCCTCGGCTAACGCGGCGCGAGAGCCATTTTGCTATTTTGTGACGCAGGTTTTGGACCCAATCGATCTCGACAAGATCCGCACCGATTTCCCATCCATCGAAAAGCCCGGCATTTTCCCGCTGGAGGATCTGAAATACGGCCCAGCCTTCGCCGCGGTTATAGAAGAGATGCGATCCCCGGCGTTCGCGGAAGCGGTTGGCAAACAGCTTGGCATCGATCTGACCGGGCTGCCGACGATGATCACCGTCCGGGGCCGCGCTCAGGCCAAGGATGGACGCATCCATACCGACACCAAGGATAAGGTCGCGACCTGCCTCCTGTATCTTAATGGTGCGTGGGACGAGAGCGGTGGGCGGCTCCGGGTTTTACGCAAAGGCGACGACCTCGAAGACTATATCGCGGAGGTTCCGCCACACGGAGGTACTTTCCTTGCATTCAAAGTCGCGGACAATTCCTGGCACGGGCACAAGCCTTTTGTGGGCGAGCGCCGCTACATCATGATGAACTGGCTGCGTTCTGACGCCGCCCGCAGCCGCCAGTATGGCCGCCACCAATTGTCGGCGAAGGTGAAACGGCTCATCCCATTCTTCTATAGTGGAAAGTAACATGACCGATACAGCAACGGCCACGGCAAATCCTGTCGCGGACAGCTTCCTAGCGTGCCTTGAGCACTCCCGCCACATGACCTCGCCTTACGACTTTTGGCTGCTGGAAAATCCGCTTCCGGACGAGGATGCGACCGCAATCGCAGCATTGCCCTTCGCACCGCCAGCCGATGCGGTTTTCAATGGCAAGCGTGAGACCAACAACGCCACGCGCGTTTATTTCAACCCCGAGAACCAGGCCAAGTTCGAGGTGTGCCGCCGGGTCGTGGCCGGTTTTCAGGACGCCCGCGTCCGGAGCGCCATCGTGAAGGCGACGGGAGCGGACCTTTCGGACGGACACCTGCGGATTGAATATTGCCAGGATACCGAGGGCTTTTGGCTTGAGCCGCACACCGACATCTTCGTGAAAAAGTTCACGATGCTGGTCTATCTGTCGGACGATCCCCGGCTCAAGAATGCGGGGACCGATGTCCATGGCGGCCCACCGGACTATCCGTATATCTGCTCGGCGCCCTACGGCAAAAATCTCGGGGTGATTTTCATTCCGGGTCCGGACACCTGGCACGCGGTGGGCAAGCGTCCGCTTAACGGCGCGATCCGCAAACATATTATTATAAATTACGTCACATCCGGCTGGCGCGACAAATACGAGCTGGCATAGGGGGGCTTAGCCAGCTCGGCAAGGCGGAGCGAACTCGAAGCGTCGCTCCGCCTAGTCCGGCTGCCGCCACCTATGGGCTTTTGTCTTCCCGCGGCTTCTGTACGCCCCACAGGGTTATCCCCCGAAGGAGACCATGCCTCAATGCGAGTTGGGCAAACCTATTCGCGTGCCTAGCTAGCGGCAAGCTGGCCAATACGTACAGTAGATTGCGATCACCGGGGCCATGGCGTCCAGCGAATACTGGATGCTGGCGTTTGGGGTACCGCCATCTTCGTTTGCGACCTGCCGGCAACCTCCCCGCCAATCTCTAAAAGGGCTTTTGGCAACTGAATGCTGGGCTGCTTAGTTAGAGAAGATTGATTACAAAAAAGAGAATTGAATTCTCGCTCTCGCGGGCGTAATTCTTACAAAGTTCACTGCGCGGCGTTGCGGGAATGCTGCGATGCGATGGCAAGCGCTAAGAGCACTTCATGCGCCCGCTTAAGCTGTTGCCGCGCGTCTAAATCTCGTTTGCGCCGATTTGGAAATGGACATTTTGCTCCAAAAAAACAAAAACTGATCGGCGGTAACTGTTTGGGGCTTAAATATCAGTATTCGTGCTATCACGCCGCATCTACTTAAGGGGTTCTAATGGCATTTTTCTCGCGGACTGTTGCCATTTTCTTGCGGATCCTGAATGCACGCGTTTTATTAAAAAAGAAATCGCAGCTTCAGCGAAATTTTTGTTTGCAACGCGGCAAAAATCTGTAAACTTACAACCAATTAGGGGTGCTTATAGATATCCATGTTTTCCTCCTTACGAAAGGCTAATAGCTAATGCCATTGATTTTGAAATCTAAGCAATCACATAAACGCGACTTGCTGGGCCCGCTATTGTAGATGCTCAGTTCGCTCGCCAAATAGGATGTGGAACCGACTATGTCAGCCGGAAAAGAAGAGGATGGCGGCAGGAACGCCAAGCGCATGAGGACCAAAGCCACACCAATGACTACTGCAACCGTTTCAGATGTGAAGCCCGGCGGTCAGGGCCGCGTAAAGGATCCTTCGCGCGACAAACGTTTGGCAAGAAACCGGGGGGAACCCACCGGTCAGGGGCGCGTCAAGGACAAGGCCAGCGATAAGAGGCTGGCCCAGAACCGTCCGGGGCCAACGGGCCAAGGCAGGGTGAAAAACCCAAAAGAAGACCGTCGGCTTTCGGCAAACCGGGAAGGCCCGACCGGTCAGGGCCGGGTCAAGGACCCCACGCACGACAGACGCCTGTCGGAAAACCGGCCAGGACCTACCGGCCAGGGCAGGGTCAAGGATCCAGCGCGCGACAAACGGCTTCGCGACAATCGGCCTTAGCAGGTTGCCGGTGCTGCGGCCCGCAACCTGAGTGCAATCTCCAGTGGAAATTCCACACGCAACGATCACGAACTGACTTGCGTCGAGCACGCGGCTGAAGCAGACTGTGCGTGCGCGGCTGCC
Organism: uncultured Alphaproteobacteria bacterium; assembly: GCA_963785355.1. Taxonomy (GTDB): domain Bacteria; phylum Pseudomonadota; class Alphaproteobacteria; order Rhizobiales; family Rhodomicrobiaceae; genus Rhodomicrobium. The sequence goes on along the minus strand of CAWAVJ010000050.1, from coordinate 39,510 downwards.
TATTGCGGCCGGCGCAGTAACGGTTTTGCTTTTTCGCTAGGGAACAGTTTTGCAGGGCTGTTGTTGCGCTCTCTGCACTACTGCTCGCTCGCTTCTGCTAGATAGATAACTCATGCCGATTACCGATCAAAACACGCCCAGCTGGCCCAGGAGCGCAGAGTTGGGGCGCGCGCGGGTTGCGCAAGACGAAAGGCTTGCCGCGACGGTTTCGGCTTATCTCGATGGCGAGCTAAGCGGAGAAGACCTCGCGGAGTTTGAGACACTTTTGCGGAGCGACGAGGCGCTGTCACGCGAGATCGCCGAAATGCAGCGCATCGACCGGCAGCTCACCGGACTTGGCGCCGATATCCTGGCTGAGCCAATACCGGAAGCTTTGCTGGAGGCTCTCGCCCGGCTTGAAGCCCAGTGAAGCCGGATAAGTATCCCACGGCAACAGAATTTTGTTCCAGAATAGCGTACGCCCCGCGGGAAGTCCTGCCCCATATGCGGCTGGCTTACAGCTTATCGGAGGCAAATTCGCCTGAGAGCGTGCGGCAAATGGGTGCGAGCTTGCCTCCGGCTGTACTAGAGCTCGCAGGGCGAGCGGATACTCAGGCCGCGGGCGCTATGTTTTTTGGTTTGTCCGAGAGCAGACTGACGTCTTCGCCGGCAGGGAAAGTCAGTACGGCGCGGGTGCCCTGCTGCCGCGCCTCATAGTGCAAAGTGCCGCATAGCTTATCGGCCATTCCCGACATGATGCGCTGACCCACCCCGTGCCGGCGTGCGGCGTCGCTCATGCCACCGATGCCGTCATCCTCGACGGCCAGCGTCACGTTCGACCCTTCCGCGCGCAGCGACACCCGCACAGGTCCGCTGCCCCCCGGATAAGCGTGCCTGAGCGCGTTCAAAATGAGCTCCGCCGCCACGATCCCAACCGCAACCACCGTATCCGGGCCGGCTTGAATCGGATCGGAGAAAAAGCCGATAGTGCTTTCCTCGCCGTCCCTTCCCGCGGTGACATCCTTCAAATCGCGGATCAGGCTTGAGAGATAGTTGGGGAGCGAAATCCACCTCACATCGAAAGACGTGTAGAGCGAGCGGTGAACCCTGGCGACCGCGAGAACCCTGCTGTTAGCCTCCTTGAGCGCCGCTTTCACGTCCGCGTTTCCGGACATCTCTCCTTGGAAATGCAGGAGCGACGCAATCAGCTGAAGGCTGTTGCTGACGCGGTGATTGACCTCCCTTAAGAGCAGGGCGCGCTCTTCCGCAAGCGCCTTGAACCGGTGGCGGCTAATGCGGGCTCCGGCGTCAGCGCTCTCCTTTTCTTGCTCGATGGCGCCTTTCGATCTCCGGTTAGGCATGGAGCGTGTATTCTGCCTCGATAAAGGAATGCCGCGAAGCGGTGGCTTACTCAACCTCCGGATTACGGCTAAGGTCATGATAATGTTTAGTTCCGAAGACGTCCTCTATTGTTGTGAAGACGATGGCCGTGTCCTCTCCAGATGCGCATTTCTACCAAATAGTCAAGATCGTTGAGGCGTGTATATGAAGTTGGTATATTAGAAAATAGCGGCCGGACGCCGCTAACTACCGCATGAAATCAGGGCACCGGCTCTGCCTTGGCATTTTCACCGTTGGCGTATTCTTCAATGCGCTGGCGCGCGCGGCTCAGCCGGCTTTTGACCGTGCCGACCGGGCAGTTGCAAACCGCGGCGGCCTCCTCATAAGACAGCCCCTCGGCGGCAATCAGCACAACCGCCTCGCGCTGTTCGGGGACAAGCCGGCTCAGGCCCTTCAGCACGTCCTGAAACTCGATGTATTTCTCCTGCGTTGCGCGCAGCTCCAGATAGCAGGGATCGACTTCGTCCAGGCTAGCGGTTTGGTGATATTTCTTATAGCGGATGTCGTTGTAGAAGCTGTTGCGCAGGATGGTGAACAGCCAGGCCCGCAAGTTCGTGCCCATCTGAAACTTGTCGAGATTGGACAGAGCCTTGACGAGCGTATCTTGAACAAGATCGTCGGAATGGTGCGCGCTTTGCGTCAGCGAAAGTGCGAACGCGCGCAGGTTCGGTATCCATTTGACCAGCTCGTCACGCAAGTCTGCGTGATCGCTCATGATTCCCGCTCCCGCTTTGCGATCTCCTCAACAAGGCGAAGCATCTTCGCGGGGATCGGCTCTTTGAGAACGGCTTCGTAGAACCGGACGATACCGGCGGTAAATCGCGCCTCGTCCAAACCGCCCGCTGGGTTGGCCGCGGCCGGCCGGCCCCTCCTTCTCCTTCCCTCGAGCACCTCTTCGGGCAGCGAGCGCGCCCGGGCCTCCAATCCTTCCTGCGCTGTTCCCTGATTTGTCCGGTGCTGCTGGGTTTCCTGAGCCGGGAGGAGCACCTCCTCCTCGCTCTCGCCGGATACGTTCATAATATCAAATCCTTTGCCTGGATCGCCGGTGGCACCGGACATTGAGGGTATTGCCTTAAATGCATGATCACCCAATGGAACACGTTTCCCGGATGTTTGTTGCAACGAGGGTGCAACTATATCGCGGCAATAGTGTAGGGGTTAATGCCAATGACGGTCTCTCAATCTATCGCTCCGCATCTGCCCTCGCTGCGCAGGTTCGCGCGGGCCCTTTCGGGGTCGCAGGAAAGCGGGGATGCGTATGTCGTGGCACTCCTCGAAGCGCTCGCCGAAGACCCTTCCATATTTCCGTTGGAACTGGATCACAAGATTGCGCTCTACAAGTTATTCCTGAAGATATGGAATTCCGTAGACGCGAACGCGTTCCCGGCATTCCGGCTGGAGCACACGGAAGCCATGCGGGGCCTGCAGGCGCTGACGCCGAAGCCACGGCAGGCGTTCCTGCTGTTATCGGTCGAAGGCTTCGACGCGGATGCTATCGCCCAAATCCTCGACACCGATTCTGCCGAGGTCGCAGCGCTCGTGGCGGCCGCGGACCTGGAAATTGCAGACAAGATCGGGCCCGCGGACATCCTGATAATCGAGGACGAGCCGCTAACGGCAGCGCACCTCGAAGATTTGGCCATCGGCGCAGGCCACCGCGTCACGGGCATCGCGCGCACCAGAGAGGATGCGCTAAGGCTCACGCATAAGAGAAGGCCGTCACTGATTCTGTCGGACATTCAACTTGCCGATGGCAGCTCGGGCGTCGAGGCGGTGAACGAGATACTGGGCGAGCTCGAAGTTCCGGTTATTTTCATAACCGGCCATCCGGAGATGCTGCTGACGGGATCGAAGCCGGAGCCTACCTTCCTGATCGCCAAGCCCTTCAACGCCGAAACGGTGAAGGCGGTGATCGGGCAAGCGCTGTTCTTCGAGGTCCGCTCGCATAGGCAAAGCAGGGGTTCGGCGGCGGCGGCCCGTGGCGCCCGGAATTGAGTTTTCTGACCGGCCGTCATCGCGAGGCGGCCCTTCCGCCTTGGTAGCCGAAGTGGCTACTTCGGCGGAGTAGGCTCGGGGTTTCGCCCCTCGCAACGGCGGAGAACGGAATGTTCTTAACGGTTTGCTAGCCATATTCGACAGGTTGGGCCTCCCAAATCCCGCGGTTTCCGGCGTCTGAGCGCTGCGCAGCGCATTTACCTTTCGGCGCGGGGGACACGCGCTGGAAGCTCCCCCGGCCCGCGCTGCCCTGTCCCGCCGCCTGCCTCCTGGCAGCCCCTGCGGCTGTGCTCTCAGTCCTGCAAATAACGCCATGGCAGAGCCTTCTGACCGCACCTGCGCTTACCCATAACGCAATCGTGGCCCATAGCTCCTTACCGATGCGCTAACGCCGCGCGGGGCATCGCAGCAAACTCGGTTGTCATGGCCCGGGCTTGCCCGCATGGGCACTAAAATTAGTGGATGGTGTAACATAACGGGGGAATCGCCCCTCACCCTGTCCCTCTCCCCATGGGAGAGGGGACGTCCCCTCAACGATTGCGACCTGCTCCCTCTCCCAGGGGGAGAGGGCTGGGGTGAGGGGAGTGACGCCAGTTATGTTAGCGCCCATGCGGCTTGACCGGGGAATGGCGCTGCGGAAGAGCGGCCAGCGATTGGAGGAAGAAACGAAGCGGCGGTGCACAGGCATAACTTCGCGAGAGGCGGCGTTCTATTTGCCCTGCCCGGCGCGCGCTGGCCCTTAAGGCCCGTGGCGCAGGCATTTCCATGCAAATAATCTTCCTTGCTTACTGTGGCAGCCGCATTTTTTAAACACCCGTAAACCCATATCTTCTGCCAATACACCGCCGCGGGCTTGACTTTCTTCCTCCTCCGGCGCGCTGCGAAGAAGAAGCCGTTCCGGCCGCACATAAGATCAATACGGACTAATAAGCCATTGAAATAATGGGAATAACCTGTACATGCCGTTAACCAATTATGCAACCGCAGGTTTGGATTTGTGGTTAATCCGCGCAAGAATCTAATATTAACGGGTATTTTGGAATCGTGGAAATCGACCCAAAGCGGGAAAAGATTCGCAGAAAGACGGTGGCGGAAAAGACGGTGGGTGCCCGTTAACCAAGCCAAAATTTACTATAGTAGGGCACTACGGAATTGCTATCCTGCGACCCGGCGGCAATAAGGTCGATAAGCGCATTTCGCACCCCGTCGTCCCAGAAGCGCCCCCTGCTATCCGGGATCGTTACGAACGCCGGCGCCCTTTAAGATCCCGGACAATGCGCCAGCGCATTTCCGGGATGACGCGCATGACAAGTCCCGAAGATCTTTCTGGTTTGCCGGGGTTCGGTCTGCATCGTCTAAAAGGTGATCGTAAAGGAACGTGGTCTACAGTCGTAAGCAGGAACTATCGCCTCACCTTCAAGTGGCGTGACAAAGGCCCTTATGACGTAAATCTGGAAGACTATCATGGCAACTAATCCAAACCGCTCGCTTCCCCCGGTCCATCCTGGTGTCTTTATCAGGGAAGATGTGTTGCCCTTTATCGAGCCCGATCAAGTGGAGTTCGCCCGCGCGCTCGGTATCGACCCTGGGAGGTTGGAGGCGATTGTCCAAGAAAAAGAGGACATTGACACGGATATTGCTCTGCGCCTCGGAAGGGCGTTGGGGAATGACGCCCGCTTCTGGCTGGCCCTCCAGATCGATTACGATGTGTGGAACGCCGAACGGAATTTCAGCGGCGTTATCCCGGCTGTAAAGCGGCGCCCCGAGGCAAAGCACGCCTGCTAGTGGCCTGCATCCGCTAAAATGAGTAGTTCTGACTTGGTCTTTTTCGCCGTAGCAAAGCCGGACGGCTTGACTGTACGTCCAGTATAGCCTGCGCCGTCCAGCTTCCCTACGTCAAAAAATTCCGGCGTCATAACCATTCATTTTAGCTGATACATGCCACTTGGCTCGAGCCATTTTCAATGCTCAGAGCGGGCTACCTAAACCGAGAGAATGGTGCGGTCGAGAAAACTCGAACTTCCACGGGTTGCCCCACTAGCACCTCAAGCTAGCGCGTCTACCGTTCCGCCACGACCGCAACGTTTGGCAATTTAGCCAGGCTGAGCCATTTGTCTAGCCGGGCTGAGCGGATTGTCTAACAGAAGATTCAAAGGCGCACAACCAAAACGCTCGCGCCGCAGGCTTGCGCTGTGTAGGGAGTCCACGGCAGGCAACCGCCTTGACCTGGGCGGCGCTGGCTATCTACTATTCCGCTGGCGGACAAAGTCCAGCAAAGGTACAGGCCATGATGATCGACGAAAGCGCCGTGGAGAGCAGGGCGGATATCGCCGCGGCCCTCGCCCGCCGGAATGACCGGGGCGTGAACGAGTTCTGGCTGTCTCATAAAGACCGCAAATTTCCACACATAGCGATCAATGTGGCGAAGGATCTGGCATGCCTGCACTATTGGCCCTATGAGGGACACCCTGGCTGGCGTCTGCTGGGCCGAATCCCCGGGCTAGACCCCGAAGGGGAAACCGAGTTCCGGTTCGGCGGCGAGTACGGCACAACGCCGAACATCTTCGTGGTGCCGTTCAGCGTGGCAGTGGAGGCGGCAATCGCGTTTTCAGGCGATACGCGCATGCCGGAAGTGGGGGAGTGGTTTGAGTTGTGACCGGGGGAGAGGTTTGCGCTCCGCTGCCAAAGCAGAATTGCAGGGTTGCGCCTGGTGCGGCTATTCTTTCCTTGAACTCCGCAAGGAATGGGGCATAAGACCCCAACCGTCCCGCTTAGGTTTTCCCCCATGAAAGAAGTCGTCGCCGAACTCGCACGCCGCCGCTCCGAGGCCCGCCTTGGCGGAGGCATCAAACGCATCGAAGCCCAGCACAAGCGCGGCAAGCTGACCGCGCGCGAGCGCCTCCAGCTCCTCCTCGACGACGGATCGTTCGAGGAATACGACATGTTCGTCGAGCATCGCTGCATCGATTTCGGCATGGAGCAAAGCAAGATCCCGGGCGACGGCGTGGTCACGGGCTGGGGCACGATCAACGGCCGCGTCGTTTATGTGTTCGCCAAGGATTTCACGGTGTTCGGCGGCTCGCTCTCCGAAGCGCACGCGCAGAAGATCACCAAGGTGCAGGATATGGCGCTGCGCAACCGAGCGCCGATTATCGGGCTGTTCGACGCGGGCGGCGCGCGCATTCAGGAAGGCGTGGCGGCGCTGGGCGGTTATGGCGAGGTGTTCCGCCGCAATGTGCTGGCGAGCGGGGTGATCCCGCAGATTTCGGTCATCATGGGCCCGTGCGCCGGCGGCGACGTCTATTCGCCGGCCATGACCGATTTCATCTTTATGGTGCGCGACACCTCCTACATGTTCGTGACCGGGCCGGACGTGGTGAAAACCGTGACGAACGAAGAGGTTACGGCCGAGGAGCTGGGCGGCGCCAGCGTGCACACCACGCGCTCCTCCATCGCCGACCGCGCCTTCGACAACGATGTGGAATGCCTGCTGCAGATCCGCCGGCTCATGGATTTCCTGCCGGAAAACAACATGGAGCCGGTGCCGCACCTGCCGACCAAGGACGATATCCACCGGGTCGAGATGTCGCTCGACACGCTGATCCCCAACAATCCGAACAAGCCCTACGATATGAAGGAGCTGATCCTGAAGGTCGTGGACGAGGGCGATTTCTACGAGATTCAGGGCGCGTTCGCGAAGAACATGGTCACGGGCTTCGCCCGGCTCGGCGGCTCGACGGTGGGCATCGTCGCCAATCAGCCGATGGTGCTGGCCGGGGTGCTCGACAGCGACGCAAGCCGCAAGGCCGCGCGCTTCGTGCGCTTCTGCGACTGCTTCAACATTCCGCTCGTGACCTTCGTGGACGTGCCGGGCTTCCTGCCGGGCACCGCGCAGGAATATGGCGGCCTCATCAAGCACGGCGCCAAGCTGCTGTTCGCCTTCGCGCAGGCGACGGTGCCCAAGGTGACGGTGATCACGCGCAAGGCTTATGGCGGCGCTTACGACGTTATGAGCTCGAAGCATATCGGCGGCGACGTGAATTACGCCTGGCCCTCGGCCGAGATCGCGGTGATGGGTGCCAAGGGGGCGGTCGAGGTCCTGTACCGGGCCGAGCTTGGCGACAAGGAGAAGATCGCCGCGCGCATCGCGGAATATCAGGACCGCTTCGGCAATCCGTTCATCGCGGCCGAGCGCGGCTATATCGACGAGGTGATCGCGCCGTACAATACGCGCTACCGCGTGACGCGCGCGCTGAACATGCTGCGCAACAAGCAGGAAGAAATGCCCTGGAAGAAGCACGATAACATCCCGCTTTAAGCGGGCCGAGGCCGTCGTCATCGCGAGGCGCCATAGGCGCCACGGCGATCCAGGGCAACATACACTCCGCTGGCGTTTATTGCCCCTGGGTTGCGTCGCTTCGCTCGCAATGACGGTAGGCTATTTCCGCCGAATCTTCTTCTGGGCCGGGTTTTACCGCCTCGGTTAGGATTTCGCGGACGAGCTGCTCCAGCGACTTTCCGGCCCCGGCGGCGCGCGCTTCAAGGCGCGCTATCATCGCGTCGTCAACGTCTGGGACAAGAAAGTCTGCCATTGCATCCTCCCGCTGTTGCAACCACAGCATGAGATAGATACATACGTCAACGGGGCTAATGCTCGCTGACGCTCAGCTCCAGCCCCTCAAGCAACAAGGCCCGGGCAGCGATCGTTTGCAGCCGGCAATATTCCGCGGCGCCTGGACCGGCCTTATCGAAAACGGGGCAAAACTCATCGGCCGGGCCCCACGCCTTTTGGGCCTTCCAGACGATAAAGCTTATATCGGCATCGGCCCGCTTGATCGCCGCCAAGGATTTCTCAAGGCGGCCGGCCCAAATCTTCAATTCCTGGGCCGCGCATTCTTTGGCTTTATCGACTGCATTGTCTTTGCCCGCGACCGCGTTGATGCAGGGGTCTGCGAGCACCCCCACGCAGCGGCCTGGATATAGGCCGGCGTAGCGCGCGGCGGCGACGCAATCGTGGATCTTTTTGTTGCCATCCGTAATGGGGTCCGCCGCAGCAGGTTTGAAGCTTACGGCAACGCCCAGGCAAAGGAGCAATATCGCTAGCAGGCACTTTTCCGTCACGTCAATCTTCCGATGGAAAGGTTTTCCAAGCGCCCAGCGGCAAATGAAAACCGCAGGGCCTAACGCTACCCTTACGACCATAGCGACATTGTACCGGGTGTGCGCCGCCTATGCACGCACAAAGAAACACTTTCATGCACAATTTATATAAACGTTGAAAATCGGCATCGGCCCGGCGAGAGGCTACGCGATGTGCATCCGTCATCGCGAGGCGGCTTCAGCCGCCGTGGCGATCCAAAGCAAAAAGCCATGACCGTTGCCTGGATTGCTTCGGCCTTCGGCCTCGCAATGACGGTAGCACCGCCTCCGCTGAATCCGCGCTAGGAACGAGGCGCGGCGGGGTTCAGCGCGTCTTCGAGGCCGATGCCGTCGAGTGCTGCGTCGCCCAGGAGGTGCCCGCCCTTGTCGCGCTTGGCGGCCAGATATTTCGCGTTGTGGGCAGTCTGCCGTCGCCAGCACGCGGTGCGTCGAGACCACCTCAAGGCCCGCCTCGCGCAGTGCCGTCACTTTGCGCGGGTTGTTGGTCATGAGCCGCACCGAGGTAAAGCCGAGCTGCTTGAGCATCCCGGCTGCGAAATCGAAGCGGCGCTGATCCTGGCCGAAGCCCAGCATCTCATCGGCATCGTAAGTGTCGAAGCCTTCTTCTTGCAGGCAATAGGCCCTGATCTTGTTGGCGATGCCGTTGCCGCGCCCTTCCTGATCGAGGTAGAGCACGATGCCACCGCCCTGCTCGCTCATGGCCCTAACCGTGCCGCGCAATTGGTCGCCGCAATCGCATTTGAGGCTGCCGAAGAGATCGCCGGTCAGGCAGGCGGAGTGAATGCGCGCCAGAACCGGGCGCTTATGCGAGGGATTGCCGACGATGACGGCGATCTGATCCCGGAAGCCGTCGCCGCCGCGGAAAACGACGAATTCGCAAACCCCGGCGCCATCCAGCGGCACTTGGGTGCGCGCGACGATTTTGAGCGAGCGCGCTTCCCGGTCGCGAAAGGCGATAATGTCTTGCGCGTCCGCCGAAAGGATTGGCGCGCGGTCAAGGTCGGCGGCGCTTCCGTCCGCAACGGCCACCGCTGGCAGCAGGAGCGAGAGATTGGCAAGGGCAAGGGCGGCGAGTTCGGCCCGGCCCGGCGCAGCGAATACGGGACGGTACGTGCCGTTTGCGTTGGCCGCGCCGCCGTGGCTGTGGCCGATATATACCTCGATGGCTTCAAGCGTGATGGGATGCAAATGCACGGCGGCGGCAGCCTCATCCCACTCCGCGGCGGACCTCGCCTTCTCGCCTGGGATAATAAGCCGCGCGTTACGCCCAGCGCCCTGCAAGAACGCGATCTGCCTTCCGGTCAGTCCCTCGGCGGGAAAGGCCAGGACGAGCTGCTCCCCGGACCGGATGGCCACCGGCCTTGCGGCGCGGAACTCCGACAACGCGCGTTCCACGGCGATCTGACTGGCATCTCCGAAACAATTCAAGGGCATCTGATTTCCATGGCCTTTCCTGGCGGGGCTCCCGCGGCTTCCTAACCTGGGGAAAAGCTCCGCGGCTGCTGCAAACTCTACAGCCGCCATCATATAAGTGCGATAGGGCAGAGGTCGGAACGCATTTCGCGTGCATCGCTGCCTGCCATCCGGCGCAGTTGAGCGCTAAGGTAGCGCTATTCAAGGCTAATTGGGAGAGGACATATGGTTTCGATGCCAATATTACGCCGCCGGAGCGTTCTGGGCCTGGCCGCGGGCGCGATGCTGCCTGCCGCGATGCCCGCAAGTGCCGCGCCTTCCTGTGCCGGCTGGATCACAATTTTGACGGTTGGCGGCCTCGTTGGCGCGCCAAACCGGGGGCCACTCGATCCCGAGCGCGACCGGCTGTTCAACCACAACAATATAAGCTTCCAAAAAGCGCGGGCTTTTAGCGCGGCGGAACTGGCAGGCTTGCCGCAGACGGCCGTGACGGCGAACAAGTTCGGCAAGGACATGGCGGCGAGCGGGCCCTTGCTCGCCGATGTCCTCTCGGCAGTGGCTCCCGGCGCTACGGCGAAAACGGCGCGCCTCTCCGCGCTCGACGGTTACGCCGCCGAGATCGCGCTCTCCGATGTCAAGGACCAGCAGTGGATTCTGGCGATGGAAGCCAATGGCCAGGGTTTCGCCATCGGCGAATTCGGCCCGCTCTTCGCCATGCGCCAGCTCCCGTCCGGTGAGGCGAGGACCGAAGAGGAAGATGCGAAGTGGGTGTATGCCCTCTATTACATCGAGCTGACCGCTTGACATCCAAGTGAACGGCGGCCATACGGCACCGTCATTGCGAGCGAAGCGAAGCAATCCAGGAGCCGCACGCAAACGCGGAGAAGTCCTGGATCGCCACGGGGCTGAAGCCCCTCGCGATGACGTTTCCGCATAGCCGCTTCGCGATTGCACTGACTTGACGGAGGCAGCAATGACGAAATCGGTGCTGGGAATTATCGGCGGCTCGGGGCTTTACGACCTGCCGGGGCTAGAGAACAAGCGGGAGGCGGCTGTTTCCTCGCCCTGGGGGCAGCCATCCTCCGCGGTGCATCTTGGCGAAATCGGGGGCCTTCCCATCGCGTTCATTCCGCGCCATGGAGCGGGCCATGTCTATTCGCCCGGCGGGATCAATTACCGGGCCAACATCGATGTGCTGAAGCGCGTTGGCGTGACCGATCTGATTTCGGTCTCGGCTTGCGGCTCGCTGCGGGAGGACCTGCCGCCGGGCACCTTTGCGATCGTCGATCAATTCATCGACCGCACTTTCGCCCGGAAGAAAAGCTTCTTCGGCACCGGCTGCGTCGCGCATGTGGCGCTGGCCGATCCGGTCAGCCCGAGGCTTGCGGATCGCGTGGAAGCGGCGGCCGAAGCCGAAAGTATCCCGCACATGCGCGGCGGAACCTACATCGTCATGGAGGGGCCGCAATTTTCGACGCGGGCGGAATCCTTCCTCTATAGGTCGTGGGGCTGCAGCGTGATTGGCATGACGAATATGCCTGAAGCGAAGCTCGCCCGCGAGGCGGAGCTCTGCTATGCCACCATCGCCATGGTGACGGATTACGACTGCTGGCACGACGACCACACCGACGTGGACATCGCCGATATTTTGCGGGTGATGAAGGAGAACTCGGAAAAGGCCGGGCGGCTTGTGGCACGTCTGGCGGCCGATTTTCCAAGGGAGCACGAGCCCTGCCCGCTGGGGTCCGACCGGGCGCTAGAGAACGCGATTATTACCGCGCCCGAGGCGCGCGACCCGGCGCTGATCGCCAAGCTTGACGCCATCGCCGGCCGCGTCCTCAACCGCGGCTAGGGTCTAGCTTGTTGTTTTGCCGTGCGTCTTATACCAACGGTCATAAGCCTTGACCGTTCGAGAACACTCCCCGTCATCGCCCCAGCCCTTGGCATGTACGACGCGCTCGGGGATGCGCTCGCGGTTTTGATGCGCGAGCTTCTCGATCAATTGATAGTCCTGCAGCAGAACCGGGCCGCGCTCTCCGGCCGTTATCGAATTCTGGTTGTCCGCGACGGCTGCGCCGGCCGTCGTCGTCAGTGTGGGCCTCGACATTCGATGGTCTCCATTGCGGTTGAACACCAAAAGCGTAGGCTGGAGCGGCAATAAGGTCTATTCGCATTATCTGGAGTTGTGATAAGATTGGCTGATGAACGTGACTCACTGGATTGCCTCGCCCCGCTCGCAATGACGCAGCAGTTAAGACGGCCGGATTAGCATCATGACAAACATCTCGCTCAGGCAGCTCCGCTATTTCGACGCGCTTGCGCGGTCGCTTCACTTTGGCCGGGCGGCCGACGAATGCGCCGTGACGCAACCGGCTTTATCCATGCAAATTCAAGAGCTTGAGAAAGAGCTGAGCGCGGTGCTGATCGAGCGCACGCGCACAGGCGCGAAGCTCACCCCAGAAGGCGAGGAGATAGCGCGCCGCACGCGCCAAATACTCGCCAGCGTCCGCGATCTTGCCGATTACGCCCGCCATTCGGGCCGCGTTTTGACAGGGGCGCTGCGGCTTGGCGTCATTCCGACGATTGCCCCTTACGTGCTGCCGAAGCTCTTGCCCGCGCTGCGCGCCGCTTATCCCGATCTCGACTTGCACCTTCGCGAAGCGCAAACGCAATATGTGCTTGCCGATCTGGCCGGCGGCCAGCTCGATGCAGTGCTTTTGTCCTTGCCCATCGACGAGCCTGAGATCGAGACGCTGGAGCTGTTCGCCGATGCGTTTGTGCTGGCCATGCCGGCGGGGAAGCAGGTCCGCGGCAAAGCGCTGGCCACGCCGAAGCTGTTCGAGAACGAGCGGCTGCTTCTGCTGGAAGAGGGCCATTGCTTGCGCGATCAGGCGCTCAGCTTTTGCAGCCTCAAGCAAGTGCAGAACCTCGACACGTTCGGAACCACGAGCCTGTCGACGCTGGTGCAAATGGTGGCCAACGGCTTCGGCGTGACACTCCTGCCTAAGATGAGCCTGCAAACCGAGGCGCAGCGCGGCGATATCCAGCTTCTGCCGTTCGCGCCGCCGGAGCCTTCGCGCAAGATCGGGCTGGCCTGGCGAAAATCTTCGCCGCGCCGGCGCGATTTCGACAAGCTCGGCGCCATGATCGGTGGACTTTTCCGTTAATTAGCTTATTAGACATCTTGGAGTTATCAAAGATGGCGTTTGAACCTCGTCTCAACATCGTTACCCTTGGCGTGGCGGATCTCGAAAAGTCGCGGCAGTTCTACGAAGCAGGCTTGGGCTGGAAAGCCTCGTCCGCCAGCCAGGGGGACATTGTATTTTTCCAGCTAGGCGCGACGGTCCTGGCGCTTTATCCGCGCGCGCTCCTCGCCGAAGACGCTGGCGTTGACGCAGCGGGCGGCGGTTTCGCAGGCATCACACTTGCCTACAATGTCCGCTCCAAACAGGAGGTTGCCGAATTCCTGAACGTGGCAAGCGCCGCGGGCGGCAAAATCGTAAAACAGGCGCAAGATGTTTTTTGGGGCGGGCACAGCGGCTACTTCGCGGATTTGGACGGCCATTTGTGGGAGGTCGCGTGGAGTCCCGGCTTCGAACTGAACGCGCGTGGCGAGATGGTGCTTCCCTGAACTAAGGCATCGCCCGGAAATAAGTGAGCCATATGGCGCCGGGATTTTGGCTACCTGCAAGGCGCAAAAAGGGGCGCATATCCATTCGCGCTCAAGTAGCGCGTCGTGCGGTAGCGCGACGCTAGGGATATGTAACCCTTTTTGCACTGCGGCAGGCGGGCAAAAGAACAAGTCAGATGGCGCAGTTATTTCCGGGCGATGCCTTAATGCGCCAATTCATGGATGGTTGCTCCGCAAGCTGACGGTGTTTCTGGACGGGAAGCTCGCAATATTTTACGATACCGGAGTTTCATTCATTGAGGTCCGCCATGCACAGAGTTTTGTTGATTGCAGTTGCACTCTTAGCCACTTCGGCTGCGGCTCGGGCAGGATGCGTCGTCACCGACCCGACCGGCACTCCTCTTAACATCCGCTCGTCGCCAAATGGTCAAATCGTGGGGACGCTGCGTAACGGAACATCGGTTACGATCCAGACCATAGTCCATGATAACCAAGGCCGGGCGTGGGCCAATATAGGCGTCGGATGGGTATATCGGGAGTTCGTAAGCTGCTACTAAGACCGGAACGCGCGTGGCAGGCTCTTGTGGCCGGCGCCTGCCTGCTCGCCCTTACGAGCTCTATTGCAGCGGGCGCCGCCGCCGGCGCGTTGCCGCAAGGATTCGTCTACCTTCGCGACGTGGCCCCCTCGATCCTGCAGGACATGCGCTATGCCACGCCGGACAACTTCACCGGCAAGCCCGTTCCTGGCTACGATGCCGCCGAATGCGTCTTGCAGCGCAGCGCTGCGGAGGCCCTGAAGCGGGCGCAGGATAAAGCTAAAAGCCTCGGATATTCGCTCAAGGTCTACGATTGCTACCGCCCGGCGCGCGCGGTTCGCGCCTTCCTCGCCTGGGCCGCGGCTCCGGAGGACGGGCGCACGAAGCGCTATTATCCCCGCCTTGAGAAATCGCAGCTCGTGCCCGGCTACATCGCCTCCCAATCGCAACACTCGACGGGTTTTGCCGCCGATCTAACGCTTGTGCCCGCGGCGGCAGCGCCAACGGAGGCTGCGGGCGAAAACCGGGATTGCACCGCGCCCGCGCCGGATCGCGAGGGCGTCGGCAGCCTCGACATGGGCACGGCCTTCGATTGCTTCGACCCCAAGGCCAACACGGCCTCGCCCTCGGTCACGCCCGCCGGGCGCAAAAACCGCGAGCTCTTGCTGAGCATCCTCCAGGGTGCCGGATTTAAAAACTACGCCGGCGAGTGGTGGCACTTTTCCTACCCCGGCGGCACCCAGCGCTACGATTTTCCAATCGAACCGCGCCCCGCCCGCTAGAGTGCGTCCGGAAAAAGTGTGAGCGGTTTTTCCGATAAGACGGCCATAAGTCTTGACCGTTCGCCGTCATTGCGAGCGAAGCGAAGCAATCCAGAGGCAAAGTCTCCTTGGCCCTTCTGGATCGCCACGGTGGCAAGGGCCGCCTCGCGATGATGGGAGTGTTCCAAAGCGGTCAGGCTTCGCGGTTAGGGATAGAGCCGGGTCTTGCTCCAGGGAGCGTCCGGGCTTTCGCGCGAAAACACAATCCGGTCGTGGAGGCGGTGCGGCCGGTCGGCCCAGAACTCGATTTGCAAGGGCACGATCCGGAATCCGGACCAGTAGCGCGGGCGCGCCGGGTTCAGCCCCTGGAATTCCTTTTCGAACCGGGCGACGGCCTCCTTCAGCACTTCGCGGCTCTCAAGCGGGCGCGATTGCTGGCTGGCCCAGGCGCCGATCCGGGAGCCGAGGGGCCGGCTAGCGTAATAAGCGTCAGCTTCGGCGCCGCTGACTTGCTCGGCAACGCCTCTAATGCGCACCTGCCGCCGCAGGGATTTCCAGTGAAAACAAAGCGCGGCCTTCGGGTTCGCCAAAAGCTCCTGCCCCTTCGCGCTTTCGAGGTTGCCGTAAAACACAAAGCCGCGCGCGTCCACGCCTTTCAAAAGCACGACGCGCACGTTCGGCATGCCCGAAGCGTCAACGGTTGCCAGCGACATGGCATTGGCATCGTTGATTTCGCTGCGCTCCGCCTCGTCGAACCAGGCGCTGAAAAGGGGCTCCGGTTGGCTGGCCTGCGTGAAGTCCTCTTGACCGGTTTTGGAATTCATTTCGAAAATCCTGCGTGACTAGAGCCCGCTTTTGATTCCATCAAAAGCAGATAGGCTCTAGTGCGGAAGCCCGCTCGAACCGTCCGCGCCAAGGGGAGCTGCGATCTCCTTCATTTGTGCGGTGGCCAAGGCTGCTGCCTCGTCCCATTCGATCGGCTCAAGCTTGCGCGCGAGCGCGATGGTAAGCACTTCGTCCATACGGGCGGCCGGGATGATCTCCAGCGCGTTCTTCACGTTATCGGGGATTTCGGCGAGATCCTTCGCGTTCTCCTCGGGTATGATGACGCGCTTGATGCCGCCACGGAGCGCCGCGAGAAGTTTCTCCTTCAAGCCGCCGATAGGAAGCACGCGCCCGCGAAGGGTGATTTCACCCGTCATGGCCACGTCGCGGCGGACCGGGATACCGGTCAGCACCGAGATGATCGCCGTTACCATGGCAACGCCAGCCGACGGCCCGTCCTTGGGCGTAGCACCCTCCGGCACGTGCACGTGGATGTCCTTCTTTTCGAACATCGGCGGCTCGATGCCAAAGGCGATCGCGCGGCTGCGCACATAGGCGTTTGCGGCCTGGATCAACTCTTTCATCACGTCGCGCAGGTTGCCCGTGACGTTCATCCGCCCGCGGCCCGGCATCATCACGCCTTCGACCGTCAGCAGCTCGCCGCCAACCTCGGTCCAGGCCAGGCCCGTAACGACGCCAACCTGATCCTCCGTCTCGGCCTCGCCGTAACGGAACTTCTGGACGCCCAGGAAGTCGCGCAGGTTTCCGGCGTCGACATGCACGGCGGTCTCCTTGCCGCTTTCAATCGCCTTCACGGCCTTGCGTGCGAGTTTCGCAATCTCGCGTTCGAGGCTGCGCACGCCGGCTTCCCGGGTGTAGCGGCGGATGATTTCGATGATGGCATCGTCCGCCACCGTCCACTCGGCCGGCTGAAGCCCGTGAGCTTCCATCTGACCGCGCATCAAATGCCGCTTGGCGATCTCAAGCTTTTCGTCCTCGGTGTAACCCGCGAGCCGAATGATCTCCATGCGGTCCTTGAGGGCCGGCGGAATATCGAGCGTGTTCGCGGTGGTGACGAACATCACGTTGGACAGGTCGTAATCGACCTCCAGATAATGGTCGTTGAACTCGTGGTTCTGTTCGGGGTCGAGCACCTCAAGCAGCGCGGACGCCGGGTCGCCGCGGAAGTCCATGCCCATCTTGTCGATCTCGTCGAGCAGGAACAGCGGGTTGGTCTTCTTGGCCTTCCGCATCGACTGGATGACCTTGCCGGGCATCGAACCGATATAGGTCCGCCGGTGGCCGCGGATTTCCGCCTCGTCGCGGACGCCGCCAAGCGACATGCGCACGAATTCGCGGCCGGTCGCCTTGGCGATGGACTTGCCGAGCGAGGTCTTGCCGACGCCGGGAGGGCCAACGAGGCAGAGGATCGGGCCTTTGAGCATGTTCGTCCGCTTTTGGACGGCCAGGTACTCGACGATGCGCTCTTTGACCTTCTCAAGGCCGTAATGGTCTTCGTCCAGCACCGCTTGGGCTTCGTCGAGGTCCTTCTTGACCTTGCCCTTTACGCCCCATGGGATCGACAGCAGCCAGTCAAGGTAGTTGCGAACCACGGTGGCTTCGGCCGACATCGGGCTCATCTGCTTGAGCTTCTTAAGCTCGGCGACAGCCTTGTCCTTGGCTTCCTTCGACAGCTTGGTGTTCTCGATCTTCTCCTCGAACTCCTGGATGTCGTCGCGCTCGTCGGAGTCGCCCAGCTCCTTCTGAATAGCCTTCATCTGCTCATTCAGGTAATATTCGCGCTGGGTCTTCTCCATTTGGCGCTTGACGCGGCTTCTGATCTTCCGCTCGACCTGGAGCACCGAAATCTCGCTCTCCATAAGCGTGAAGACGCGCTCAAGGCGCTCGGAAACCGAGAGCTGCTCAAGAATTTCCTGCTTGTCGCCGATCTTTATGGCCAGATGCGAAGCAATCGTGTCGGCGAGCTTTGAATAGTCGTCGATCTGCGAAAGCGTGCTCAGCACCTCGGGCGAAATTTTCTTGTTGAGCTTGACGTAGTTCTCGAACTGGCTCACCGCCGAGCGCGCGAAAGCCTCGATTTCGTCCTGATTGCCGAGAGTTTCCTCAATCCGCTCGGCCTCAGCTTCGAAATAATCTTCTTTGCTGGTGAAGCCCTTGATCTTTGCGCGCGCCGTGCCTTCGACCAGCACCTTTACGGTGCCGTCGGGCAGCTTCAGGAGTTGCAGGACCGTGGCGAGCGTTCCCATCGTGTAGATCGCGGATGGCTCCGGATCGTCGTCGCCGGCATTCTTTTGCGCGGCGAGCAGAATTCTGCCGGTCCGTCCGCATCACCTCGTCGAGCGCGTTGATCGATTTCTCGCGGCCCACGAAAAGCGGCACGATCATGTAAGGAAAAACGACGATATCCCGAAGCGGCAGTACCGGGAAGATTTCGCTGGTTCGGTTCGTCATGTCGGTCTCCTATAAGCGGGCAGCATTTATGGCTGCCGGTCTGCTTTTTCGGCTCTATCCACAGGTTGACAGTCTAGCACGGCTGCAACCGGGAGCATCATGCCCCATAAGGAGGGGAAGCTCAAAACGATGCGTTACGGAAAGGTTACCGTCACGCGCTCTCAGTGCGAGGAAGTCCACGAGGAACGCCGGAACATAATATGCGGCTTGAGTGTTTAAACCGCCTCTTATGCACTGCTCGACTCATCTAGGCGCTCGGCATAGATGCGCAAGGGTTTGGCGTTGCCTTCGATCACCTCTGGGCTAATCACGACCTCTTCGACGCCTTTCAAACTCGGCAGCTCGAACATGCTGTCGAGCAGGATGGATTCCATGATGGAGCGCAGGCCGCGGGCCCCCGTCTTGCGGTCGATGGCCTTGCGGGACACGGCCTTGAGCGCTTCGGTTGACAGCGTAAGCTGCACGCCTTCCATCTCGAACAGGCGCTGATACTGCTTCACGAGCGCGTTCTTGGGCTCGGTGAGGATCTTCACCAGCGCCACTTCATCAAGGTCTTCCAAGGTCGCAAGCACCGGCAGGCGGCCGATGAACTCGGGGATCAGCCCGAATTTCAACAGGTCTTCCGGTTCGACGGCGCGCAGGATCTCGCCCATGCGCCGGTCGTCCTCGGCCGAGACCTTGGCGCCGAAGCCGATGGAGGTGGAGCGCCCACGCTGGGCGATGATTTTTTCAAGGCCGGAGAAAGCGCCGCCGCAGATGAAGAGGATATTCGTCGTATCGACTTGCAGGAATTCCTGCTGCGGGTGTTTGCGGCCGCCTTGCGGGGGCACGCTCGCAACCGTACCCTCCATGATCTTGAGCAGCGCCTGCTGCACGCCTTCGCCCGACACGTCGCGCGTGATGGAGGGATTGTCCGATTTGCGGCTGATCTTGTCGACTTCGTCGATATAGACGATGCCGCGCTGCGCCCGGTCGACGTTATAATCGGCGGCCTGCAACAGCTTCAGGATGATGTTCTCGACGTCCTCGCCGACATAGCCCGCTTCGGTGAGCGTGGTAGCATCGGCCATGGTGAACGGCACGTCGAGGATGCGAGCCAGCGTCTGCGCCAGCAACGTTTTGCCGCACCCCGTCGGCCCCATCAGCAGGATGTTCGACTTCGCCAGCTCGACGTCGTTGTTCTTGGCGGAGTGGTTGATGCGCTTGTAGTGGTTGTGAACCGCGACCGAAAGAACGCGCTTAGCGTATTCCTGGCCGATCACATAATCGTCAAGAACGTTGCAGATTTCTTGCGGGGTAGGCACGCCGTCGCGAGACTTCACGTAGGAGTTCTTGTTCTCCTCGCGAATAATGTCCATGCAGAGTTCGACGCATTCATCGCAAATAAAAACGGTCGGCCCTGCAATAAGCTTGCGGACTTCATGCTGACTCTTACCGCAGAACGAGCAGTAGAGCGTATTTTTGGAGTCGTGACCCCTGCTTTCTTTCGTCATAGACCTACCTTAGCACCCACATACGGGGAGTTTGGCCACCGATTGCGCCTGAGCCATGACCAAAATCGGACTTTTCCCGGCTTCGCCACGCTCAAGTTCGTCCTCTCCACGCCTCGCTACCTTGTACGCCATCCTATGATTACGGCTTCTGAGCCAATTGTCCATAGCTTCCAGCCACACGCTTCTTCCGGGAGAATCGCATGGCTTCCGGAAAGGTTGGACCTGAGTGACTTTCAATGCCGTTAACAGCGGCGGGTATGGCTGCGCTACCGGTTGCTTTTTTATGACCGCCCCGTTTGCGCCTCTTCGGCCGGCGCGCGCTTGCTTATCACTTCGTCGATAATACCGAAGGCTTTTGCCTGTTCCGCGGACATGAAGTGGTCACGGTCGAGCGTCCGTTCAATGATCTCGTAGGGCTGACCGGTGTGCTTGACGTAAATTTCGTTCAGCCGGCGTTTCGTTTTCAAAATGTCCTCGGCGTGCCGTTCGATATCGCTCGCCTGGCCCTGGAAGCCGGCCGAGGGTTGATGCACCATAATGCGGGAGTTCGGAAGCGACCAGCGCAATCCGGGTGCACCCGCGGCCAAGAGAAGCGAGCCCATCGATGCAGCTTGTCCGACGCAAAGCGTGGAGACCGCCTGCCGTACGAACTGCATCGTGTCGTACATCGCAAGGCCCGAGGTCACATGGCCGCCCGGCGAGTTGATGTACATTGCGATTTCCTTCTTCGGATTTTCCGATTCAAGGAATAGAAGCTGGGCGGTGACAAGGGACGACATCATATCCTCGACCACCCCAGTCACGAAAATGATGCGCTCTTTAAGAAGGCGGGAATAGATGTCGAAGGCGCGCTCGCCGCGGTTCGTCTGCTCCACAACCATCGGCACAAGCTGGTTAGTGTAATAGTCTACTGGATCGCGCATACGTTTCTCCCAGGCATAAACGAGCCGCGGCATGTTGAATTTGCATGATTGCCCGCGGGCGAGCGCTTAGAACCGTCTTACAAAATCGAGTGCAGGCAGCCTTCCAGCGCCGGCTTCCTATAAATGGGACGCTTCGAGCACAAGCGCAACCAGCTTTAAAAGCCCCCGGCAATCGGGCGAAGATTAGTGACAAGGCTGTGCGCTTCGGAACCGGGCTTATTGGTGATTCTCTAGCGGCATCTAGCGGCATCGGGCCAACTATGCGGAAAGCGGGATTGAACCGCGCGCACGCTGAGGGTAGAACAGCGCCAACGCCACAATAATATGCCCCGCCCGCTTAGGATCGCCCGCCATGTTCAACAAGATTTCTGATCGCCAATCGTGGCGAGATCGCCTGCCGCGTCATGAAAACCGCCCGGCGCATGGGTATCAAGACGGTCGCGGTCTATTCCGAGGCGGACCGCGACGCGGTGCATGTGGATATGGCAGATGAGGCCGTGTTGATAGGGCCGGCGCCCGCCGCGCAGTCCTATCTCGTGATGGAGAAGATCGTCGAGGCCGCCAAGCAAACCGGCTCGCAAGCGATCCATCCGGGCTACGGCTTCCTCTCGGAGAATGCGGCCTTCGCCGAGGCACTGCAGGCGGCCGGCATCGTGTTCATCGGGCCGAACATCCGCGCCATCAAGGCGATGGGCGACAAGATCGAGAGCAAAAAAGCGGCGGCGGAAGCGAAGGTCTCCACCGTGCCCGGCTATCTCGGCGTGATCGAAACCCCCGAACATGCGATCCAGATCGCGGGGGACATCGGCTATCCGGTCATGATCAAGGCGAGCGCCGGCGGCGGCGGCAAGGGCATGCGCATCGCGCGCTCGGCCGGCGAGGTGCGCGAAGGCTTTCTCACCTCCACCGCGGAGGCGAAATCGAGCTTCGGCGATGACCGCGTTTTCGTCGAGAAATACGTTGAGAATCCGCGGCATATTGAGATTCAGGTGCTTGGCGACAAGCACGGCAACGTCGTCTACCTGTTCGAGCGCGAATGTTCGATCCAGCGCCGGAACCAGAAGGTCATCGAGGAGGCGCCGAGCCCGTTCCTGGACGAGGCCACGCGCAAGGCCATGGGCGAGCAGGCGGTCGCGCTGGCGAAGGCTGTGAATTACGAAAGCGCCGGCACGGTCGAGTTCATCGTCGACCAGAAGAAAAACTTCTACTTCCTCGAAATGAACACGCGGCTGCAGGTCGAGCACCCCGTCACCGAGATGATCACCGGGCTGGACCTCGTCGAACTTATGATCCAGGTCGCGGCCGGCGAAAAGCTGCCGTTTCAGCAAGCGGATCTCAAGATAAATGGCTGGGCGATCGAAAGCCGCGTCTACGCCGAGGACCCCTTCCGCAATTTCCTGCCCTCCATCGGCCGGCTGGTGCGTTACCGGCCGCCGGCCGAGGGCCCGCGCTATGGCGGCATCGTAGTGCGCAACGATACCGGCGCGGAAGAGGGCGGCGAAATTTCGATGTTCTACGATCCGATGATCGCCAAGCTCATCACCTATGGGCCTACGCGCGAGGAAGCCATCGATGCGCAGGCCAGCGCCCTCGACGCCTTCTACATCGATGGCATCGAGCACAACATCCCGTTCCTCTCCGCGCTGATGCAGCATCCGCGCTGGCGCGCCGGCAACCTCTCCACCGGCTTCATCGCCGAGGAGTTCCCGGACGGCTTCAAGAACCGCCAGCCCGAGGGCGAAACCCGCGATATCCTGGCAGCCGTGGCCGGAGCCATCGATCACCTGCATAACGTCCGCCGGCGCCATATTTCCGGGCAGTTGCCAAACGCGGTAGGGCTGAAGCTGGGCGAGCTGCGCGTCTGCCGGATTGGGAACTTCTTGCAGCATTTGCGTGTCAGGGGCGAACTTTCCGACGGCACAACCGTCCAGCTTTGCGATGCCGATGGCACGGTCCGGCGCGAGATCGTGCTGCGCTCGGATTGGTGGCCGGGCGAGCCGCTCTGGCATGGCAAAATCATCGGGGACAAGGAGCTGTTCGTGCAGGTCCGGATCATCCCCAACGGCTACGATCTTTCTTACGCCGGCGTGCGCGCCAAGGCTCACGTTTTCACCGCGCGCGAGGCCGAGCTAGCCGCGCTCATGCCGGAGAAGAAGGCCGCCGATACGTCGAAGAAGCTGCTTTGCCCGATGCCGGGGCTGGTGGTTTCCATCGCGGTCGAGGAGGGGCAGGAGGTGAAGGCGGGCGAGACGCTGGCTGTTGTCGAAGCCATGAAGATGCAGAACGTGCTGAAGGCCGACCGCGATGTGACGGTGTCGAAGCTCAAGGCCAAGCCCGGCGATAGCCTCGCCGTCGACGCGGTGATTATGGAATTTGCATAACCGCAAGCGTAGCCGCAGCTCAATTATTCCAAAAACTTGGAATAACCTACTTAGGAGGGAGCGAAGGCCGGGCCCCCTTAAACGCGCGTCTATATATCTTCAAGAGCCATAAGGCCGTACAAAGTATTAAAACAATAAAATCAAGTACACTATAGAAAGTCCAGGCCGCTTCTAAATCTCTGTATACCCGGTCAGCTGGGGCACTTGTGTCCAGCCAGAGTCTGTGATTTCGCGAAATTTCCGAGGGCGCCCAAAAAATCGTTAAGAGGCCGACGATAGTTGTAGGCAATAACACAGACGGCTTATTAAGCAGGTACCAAGCTCTTCTAAAGACATTCCGAGAGCGTTTAGCCTCGCCTTGTGAGCCCTCCATGCTTTGGTCAGACCTCTGCACAGCGTGCTCAGTAATTTTAGCGTTGTCTCTTATTTCCGCCGCCATTTCGCTATGGCGTTGAATTTGCTCGTCCGCCGTCCTCAATCGCTCCAGTAGCAAAGCGTTCTCTTGCTTAAGGCGAGCGAACTCCGCCTCGGCATTGAGTGCCGGGGCAATTTTGGCGGCCTTTTCCTGTTCGGACTTCAAATCTGCCTGGATCCTATTGCGTTCTCGACGGCTACTTTCTAGTTCGCCTTCGAGTTCAGCGACACGGCGGTACAGTACGGCTTCATTATCTTCGAGTTGCTGGCGGGCTGTAGTTAGCGTTGCGACACGTCCCTCAAGCTCCGCAAACTTCCGGCGCATCCAGCGGCGTATGGCCTTGGCTTCCACTTCGGCGTTTAGACGCAGCAAGGTTGCTGGGGCAATTCCCTCTGGAGGGATGATGAGTGCCTGTGTCGTATAATGCCCCATGGGGAATTGGCCCGCCTCGATCAGATCGAGAAGGACAGGGATCAGCTTGCCGAAGCTTTTGGCAACCGTGGCTTCATGCACCACATTGTCCGACTTCACCGAATGCGCGGACCAGAACACGATGGCGCAGCGCGCGGCGTCGAGATGCTGCCTGATCCACTCGTCCCAATTGCGCCCCGGCGGGACTTCCTGATCCCAGAAAACGTCGAAGCCTTCCGCCACAAGCGCATCGCGGATTGGCCGCACGCGCTCGCGATCCTTGCTGGAATAGGAGAAAAATACATCCGTCATCGAACCGCCCCCGGTGAATGGACAGGTTCTAGCCGAATATTAGACAATTGCCAACGAGGACAGCGGGCGCGCTCGCCTCGCGTCTTTCAAGTGGAGCGGGAGCCCACGATCGGCTAAATCATGGAATGCGGATTAGGAAGAAGCCTCATCGCTGCGCCCGCCCAGCGGCAATCGCAACGGATCGCCCGGATGGCCTTCTTCGAATTCACGCAGTTCCTCCTCCGTCATCGGCTCGTAGAAGCTGTCATGAACGATAATCTGCCCCGCGAGTGCACCTGGCTCACGCTTCGGTTTGTTCGCGGGCGCGGCGTGGCCGTGAGGCTTCACGTCCGCAGGCTGGTTCAGCGGATCGCCCTTATAATCTTCTTCCCACGGCTTCAGCTCTTCTTCAGGCCGCGGATCGAAAAAGACGCTATCGGGAGGTTCTGGAATAACGCCTTTCAGCATACCCGGCTGGCGCTTCGGCTTGTTGGCGGGCGCAACTGGCGCGATACGCATTGCGGGCTTATCGCCGCGCGCGACAATGACCTCCTCGCCGCGTTCGGCGCGTTCCATCAGCTTCGAAAGCTGCGTTTCGGCCTCGTGAACGGTATACACTGGCATGGATGCATCTCCTCAACGAAGAAGGTTAGCTAATCTGCGCTTTTCCGTCAAATCGGGGGCGGCAGGCGAGACGCTGGCAGGGCCATGAAGATGCAGAACGTGCTGAAGGCGGACCGCGATGTGACGGTCTCAAAGCTCAAGGCCAAGCCCGGCGATAGCCTCGCCGCGGATGCGGTGATTATGCAGTTCTATGCAGTTCGCTTGATGCAGCTATTGCGGGGCCGTTCATCAAGGATAGGCAAAGTCTACCGCAAGAAAAATCCCCACATGGCTCCCCCCATCAGCAACATGGATGAAATCACCATTGCCGGAGTAGAACCATTTGCAGCGCTAACAAGCAACAATATCGTTGCTATAAGCAGATACACGTCTCTGACATATTGAGACGTTCCATCTGATTGCGATGGATTATTTGTATCTTGATCGCCCTGAACCCCGCTTTCCAGATAAGCCATTTCCGTTCTCAATTTGTTGACGATTTTGCCCTCTTCGAGCAGCTCGTTATTTAATCGAAGGATTGTTTGCTGTTGTGCCACGGAAGAGGCCGAAAGCGATTTTGATTTTGCCGTTTGCAGCTTTTCCGTCGCCAAGGCCACTTCGAGTTGCTTCTTTTGCACGCGTTCGAGTTCGACTTGCTCCTCAAGCTCGCCGATGCGCCTTTGCAGGCTTGCCTCCCGGTCCTCCATCTGCCCCTGAATAGAAGAGAGCGTTGAAAGTTGCACTTCAAGCTCGGCTAGCTTCCGGCGCATCCAAGGGCGGATAGCCCTGGTTTCCACAATGGCGCAGAGACGCTGAAAAACCTCTGGGGTGAGTCCTTCTTGAGGAATAACAACCGCTTGAGCTATGCTATGGCCCATCGGGACCTGCCCGGATTCCAACGGTTTTAGCAGGATAGGAATGACCTTGCCGGAACTTTTTGCAAGCATGGCTTCGTGCACGATTTCATCCGAATTCACCGAATGCCCGGACCAGAACACCATGGCACAGCGCGCGGCGTTGAGATGCTGCCGGATCCACTCGTCCCACTCGCGCCCCGGCGGGACTTCCTGATCCCAGAATACGTCGAAGCCCTCCGCTACGAGCGCGTCGCGGATGGGCTGCACGCGCTCGCGATCCTTGCTGGAATAAGCGAAAAATACATCCGTCATCGAACCACTCCTGGAACTAATCAGGTTGTAGCCGAATATTTGACAACTGCCAATAAGGCCGGCCGCCGCACGGCGGTGCCAAAGCTCAAGGCGAAGCCCGGCCTGCGTTATATGCGTGGAGAAGGCGGCGCGCCTTAGAGCCTATCCACTTTTGATTCCATCAAAAGTGGGCTCTAAGTTTCTGCTTTATCGTGCGTCTTTATCGGAAAACCGCTTCGCACTTTTCCGGACGCACTCTAGCGGGCACCCAACAAGCGCGCCGGCTGTCTGGCGCGACATTTCGAAGCCTTGTACGGAAATGGCGCCCCGTAGGAGGAGCTAACAAACCCACAGAAACAAAGACTTAGATACGAAGTGGGACAATTTTCTCTCGCAGGATTGTGAGGTGGCACCACCAAATCGCAACACGATATTGCCGCCGGGGCGTTGCAAGCTGTAGGATTTGTGAATCTCCTGCACCGCATCGTTCTTCGTGCCGATCATTGCGCGCCCCCGCAGCTTCATGAACTAAACACCGGCACCTAGCGGAGTGGTTTTTCACGTCTCGGGTGAAGTTCCTTAAAAGACAATTCCAAAAAAGACCGTCACATCGATCTGCTTGTATCTACGTAAGATTGCACATCAACTGATAATACTCGTTCTACGCGAGAACGCGCTTGGTACATTGCCAAGTCTGCGGTTGATAAGCAACTACGAATACCGTCCGGAAGTTGATGTGCTTTATTGTTGTGCATGTGACGCGTCACAAATTGTTCCGCCTGCTTCGCAATTGTGAACTCCGAAGGTAACAAACGCTCTCAATAATGTGAGTATCACTGTGTACCTCTGTCGTATTATCAAACTAATCGGTACACGGCGTGCAAACATTACGGATAATCAGAGGCGTAGAAAAAGTACACGCAAAGTGCGTGCAGTATGCTGTGGCCTAGGTTTTTGGCAAAGGTCGTAAGTCAGTCATGGGTAGCACAGTTCCCGGTTCCATCGCCACAAGCGTTTCGAATAGCCTGACCAACGGTAAGGTTGGCGAACTTTATGCATTGCCAAGACGCCACATAGCGTGGGTGCATGCTAACGGCGCAACCTTCGACCATCCCGCGCCAGAGGTTCGGCCGGGCATATGCCCGGCGCTGCTCGCGGAAACCGAGGCAATCGTGTTTCCAGCTGGCGTTATACTAAGTGCTTTGGCAGCGGAGATTTTCTATTTCGACGTGATTCTTCATTCATCTGCACCGGGCTCCTTTTACCTTGGCGCGGGCGTGCTGGCGGCGATTGTGATGGCGCTCATCGGCAGCCTATCGGACCTCCATTCGATCCCATCTATTATTGCGGGGGAGACAAAGACGCGGCTTATACTGACGACTGTTAGTTTAAGTTTTCTACTGCTTCTCGGCCTACTCTATCTCCTTAAGATCTCGGATCAATTCTCGCGGGCCTGGTTCGCGCTTTGGTATGCGTTCAGCGTTGCGTTTCTGCTGGCCGCGCGCTTTGGCATCCTGTTGTGGGCGCGGCTCCTGAGAGCTGAGACCCGGCTGCTGCAGCGGGTCGCGGTTTACGGCAGCACGGATCTTGCCGCCCAGGTGACGAAGCAGCTTTTTGCCGAGGATCGAAATCTTGTCCTGACTGGCGTGTTTAGCGACGATGCGCCGTCGCTTTCGCGCGAAGGCCCCAGCGGCGGAATACGAGACCTAATCGCCGCCGCTCAAAGCGGCGCCTGCGACCGGATCATCCTGGCGATGCCCATCGGCGGCAAGGGAAGAAATCCTTGAAGTTATCGCGGAGCTTGAGGTGCTGCCGATCGACGTTCAGCTTTGCCCAGATGCGATGACGGTCCCTTCGGAGATTGCCAGGACGCGCGGAACGGGCGGCTTAGTTCTGCTCGACCTGCAGCGTCCGCCGTTCGATGCGCGTGGCATACTCCTGAAGGCAGCCATGGATTACGTACTTGGCTCAATTGCGCTGGTTGTCTTCTCGCCGCTGATGCTTGCGATTGCCGCCGCAATCAAATTGGATAGCCGCGGGCCGGTATTCTTCGTGCAATCGCGCCACGGCTACAATCACCGCGTGATCAGGGTCGTGAAATTCAGGACTATGACCGTTGCGGAGGACGGCCCGGTGGTGACGCAAGCCGTGCGGGGCGACAAGCGTGTGACGCGTGTGGGCCGCTTTTTGCGCCGGACGAGCCTCGACGAGCTGCCGCAGCTATTCAATGTGCTGCGCGGGGAGCTGTCGCTCGTTGGGCCGCGTCCGCACGCAGTCGCGCACAATGAGTCCTACGCGCGCCTTCTGAATAGGTACGCCAACCGCCACAAGGTTAAGCCAGGCATAACCGGCTGGGCGCAAGTCAACGGCTGCCGCGGCGAAACGAAGACGCCGGAAGATATGCGCCAGCGCGTCGAGCTCGATCTCCATTACATCAAGAATTGGTCGCCATGGCTCGACATCGAGATCCTTTTCCGGACAACGCTCGTGCCGTTCTTCAGTTCAGTTGCTTACTGACGGCACGACAAATCGGAACCCTGATCTGCATCTTCGCAGTCAAAATGGGAGACTGAAGTGACAATCGCATGGCTTCGTAATAGTTGGATTGGGGCGAGCCGCCAGCCTATCTTTAGCGCACTGCTTTTGCCCGCGGCTATCGCGTCTATCGCAGCTGCCCTCGCTGCCAATCCAAGCGCATCGGTGGCGGTGGAAACGGAGCAAGCGGCGCCGCGCCTAGCGAAAGGACTCCTAATAAGCCCCCGATGCTGTCTCAGTATCGGGCACGCTCGCGGATGAAAACTACCGTCTTGGTGGCGGCGACCGTTTACGGATACGCTTTTACGACCGCTACGATCGCGACGATCTCAACGGCGAGTACGTCATTGGCGAGAGCGGTCAGCTTCGCTTGCCTAGAATTGGCGTGTTCGACGCGCGCGATAAGACGCCCTCCGAGCTTGAGACGCGAAATCCGCCTCAGTGTCGAAAACAGGGGCGAGAAGCTCGGATATTTCTCCATCGATATCGCGCAATGCCGCCCGTTTTATGTTGTGGGGCTCGCCAATCGTCCCGGCTCCTACCCCTATCTTCCGGGCTATACGGTTCTGCACGCCGTCTCCGTGGCAGGCGGCCTCTACCGTGCACCGCTTGCGTCAATTGTCGAACTCGATGCGTGAGAAGCGTGTTCTGACCGAGACCATGGACCGTCTTGCAGAGCTTGTCGCGCGCCGGGCGCGCCTGGAGGCCGAGCGCGACAACGCGGAGGAAATCCGCATGCCGAAAGAACTCGCGGAGCTGGAGCCAGTGCGCGGGGTGGAGTTGATCGCGAGCGAGACGAACCTGTTGCAGCGTTCCCGCGAGGTGACGAAGCGCGAAAGATCGGGACTTGAAAGCGCAATTGAGCTGGCGAGCGCTGAAGTTGAAAGCTATCGCGCCGAAATTGCCAGGACCACGAAGCGCATCGAGGAGCAAACGGCAGTTTTCGATCAATTGAAGACGCTCCACGATCAGCAGGGTAATCAATCAACAGCGCGTCTTCGAAGCGACTGCCGCGGTCGATGCGGCGCAACGCGACAAGCAGACAGCGGTTATTGGGCTCTCGCGGGCCACCAGCGATCTGGAGAAAGCCCAAAAGGAGCTGTCGCTGCTCGCACTTTCCGCCAGCTCCCGCATCGCCAAGGAAATCGCCGAAGCAGAGCGGGAAATTGCCCGGCTCAAAACAGTGGCCGCCGAAACGCGCCGGCTTGCCTCCACGCTCGACACGCTTTCGGGCGGGCGGGTCTGGTCAAGCTGTCACCTACAGGATCATGCGGCGTGCCAAATCCGGCGAACTAACCTTTGAACAGGCCACCGAGACGACTCCGATCATGCCGGGAGATGTGATCCAGATCGAAAGCCAAAATGGCCCGGCCGCGTCCGGACAGCTTGCATCGCTAGACAGATAATATCGACCGGGGGTTGCTAAATGCGGGTTGCTATCGTTCATGACTGGCTCTACGTCCTCGGCGGCGCGGAGCGGGTGCTCAAGGAGTTGCTCAAGTGCTACCCGCAAGCGCACGTTTTCACCCTTTTCGATGTGCTGTCCGATGAGGAGCGTGCCTTTATCGGCTTCGAAAAGTCACGGACCAGTTTTCTCCAGCGGGTTCCGGGCATAGGGAAAATCCACCGCGCGCTGCTTCCGCTGATGCCGCTCGCCATCGAGCAGCTGGATCTCTCCGGGCTACGATCTGGTCATTTCGAGCAGCTACGCGGTGGCCAAGGGCGTAATCACCGGTCCCGACCAGGTGCATGTCGCCTATGTCCACTCGCCGATGCGCTACGCTTGGGATCTGCAGCATCAATACTTAAGGGAAAGCAGCGGGCTTTTAGGGCTCAAGGGGCTATTGGCGCGGCTTATGCTCCATCGCATCCGCACCTGGGATACGGCCTCCGGCCTTCGGCCAGACGCCATTGTCGCCAATTCGGCTTATGTCGCCCGGAGGGTCAGGAAGGCCTTCGGCCGCCACGCAGAGGTCATACACCCTCCCGTCGATACCACCCCGCAAGCCGCGGGACTGCCCCGGCAGGACCACTTCCTCGCGGCCGGCCGGCTTGTTGGGTACAAGAATACGCGCGCCATTGTCGAAGCATTCAAGCTCATGCCTGAACAGAAGCTGGTCGTCGCCGGCAGCGGCCCAGAGGCCAAAAGCCTGCGCGCGATTGCCGGCCCCAATGTTATTTTCAAGGAAACCGTCAGCGACGCCGAGATGAGGCGCCTCATGGCAACGGCCCAGGCGCTTATCTTCGCCGCGGAGGAGGACTTCGGGATCGTGCCCGTGGAGGCACAAGCGGAGGGCACTCCAGTCCTTGCGCTTGAGCGCGGAGGAGCCAGGGAGACGGTGATCGCCCACGGGCCGGGGCAAACCGGGATGTTCTTTAAGACGCCGGAGCCGCTATTGCATCGCAGCCTGCGTCAACGCTTTCGTAGCTTGTCAATCCGTATTCTCGCGGGAGAGCTGCCAAGCTCACGCCCGCAACCTTCGCCGCCAAACGCTTCCGGCAGCAGTTCAAGTCCTTGGCCCGAGCGTGAGTTGGAGCGTGTGCGTTTCGAAATCCAGTTCATCCCGGGCGGTGCAGGGCCTCCCGCGGCAGCTGCTCGCATCGGCCGGGTAGACGGCCATGAACTTCGCCCCCATGAATTTGGACCGCCATGTCCCGCCC
Organism: uncultured Alphaproteobacteria bacterium; assembly: GCA_963785355.1. GTDB lineage: Bacteria > Pseudomonadota > Alphaproteobacteria > Rhizobiales > Rhodomicrobiaceae > Rhodomicrobium. Next base: position 8,476 of record CAWAVJ010000050.1, on the reverse strand, counting down.
AGGACCGATGCGGTTAACCGGCCTGCCCGCTCAGATTTGGCGGCGCCGCCGCGTATTCGGCCTGGTCTTTTTACTAACCCTGCTTCCAGCGCTGGCCGCAATCCAGCTTTTGTCCCCCGTCTACTACGCGGCGGGTACCGTCGTTATCGGCAACCAGGAGCCTGTAAGCAGCTCTGCATCGGCGGCATGGATTGAAAAGCTGGGCGATCCGGCGGACCTCGAAAGCCAGCTTCAGATCATCCAATCGCGGCGCATGCTCAGGCTTGCCCTTGCCAGGCCCGGCGTAATCGATACCGTCATCGAGGAGTGCCGCCACCGTGGAGAGTTGCCGCGGTGTTGTTCCGGCGTGGCAGCCGATTGCTCGCAGCTGACGCCCAATAGTCAAGAACTCGTGGACTACGCCGAAGTCCCGCATACTCGGTGCGCGGCGTTGGCCGTTCCCGCATCATTTCCATCGGCTACCAGTCGCCCCTGCCGGATGTCTCCTTCGTCATGGCCAACGCTCTGATTGTCACCTATTTGGAGGATCAGCGCGCCGAGAACGCTCGCGCCCGCGAGGTCACTGCCGCCTGGCTCCTCAAAGAAGGTAAACCGGACGCAGCCGCCGCTTCTGCGCAGAGCGCAGGGCACGGCAGCCGGCCCGGATGCTGCGGCGGCTCAAGCGCGCCAAACGTTTTACCAAGACCTCTATAGCAAGGCGACCGGCTTTGAGACCGAGCGGCGCGTGCTCCTGGGCGGCGGCCGGCTGGTAAGCCTGGCTGAGCTTCCGAAAGCTCCATATTTTCCGAAGCGGACCCCCGTTACTGGCGGCCGCGCTGACACTCGCCATCATGCTGGCCACGCTCGCGGCGCTTCGCCAGGACGTCACTGACGGCACCATCCGGCGGACGCAGGAACTCGAGGCGCTGACGATGGTGCCTGTCATGGGGGTATTGCCCCGTCTTGAACCGTATGGGGCACATCCCGCAGGCTCGCGTTATGCAAAACTTACACAGGATCTTGTGGGGAAGAAACTTCTGGGGAAGATCGCGGCACTAATTGGAGCGGCTGACCCCGTCCCCGAAAGTGAAGATCCCGAAGAGAGCGCGGATGCGCTTTACTCCCGCCTCGTACTCGCCGGTGCCGGAAAAGCGTTGCGCAGCATCCTCATTTGCTCCGCTACGCCAGGCGAGGGAAAGACGTTTACAACCATGGCGCTGGCGAAATGCGCCGCTGAAAACGGCCGCAGGGTGCTTGTCATCGATTGCAACATGCGCCGGCCAGGCACTGGCTGGGCAGCTTGGGCCTATCTCCCGCGGTCGGGCTGGCCGAGATCCTTCGCGGGGAGATTGAGCCTGAGCAAGGTGTGGTCGAAACGGTGCTGCCTGGGATCTGGTTCATATCGGGCGGCACGCTTCGCGGCGATCCAACCATGCTACTTATCGAAGGTCGCCTGGCGGAGCTCATAAGCTGGGCGGAGCGGTACGATCTTGTGCTGCTGGATGGACCGGCTGCGGCTTCCTTCCCCGACGCTGGGATTCTGGCCCGGCACGCCAGCGGAGTGGTGTGGTGCGTGCAATGGGGGCTGACTCAAATCTCCGGCGTGAAGGCCGCGCTGGACGGGCTTAACAAGCGGGGGGGCCGCGCACTCGGTTTTGTGATCACCCAGGCATGCCCCTTCGAGATGCGTTTCTACGAGCGCCCGCGCCTTTACGCTTCCGCTTATGAGGCCATTCCATGACCGGTTCGCGCGTTTTGTTCCTTAGCCACACTGGTGCGATCTCGGGCGCGGAGATGGTACTCTTGGACATCGTGGGAGTCTGCGATAGTCCCGCGGCGTTTCTCTTTGAGGACGGAACTCTGGGCGCAAAGCTCAGGGGCCTCGGCGTTAAGGTCCTGCAGACCCGCTTCGGGGCCGGTTTTTCGAGGATCAAGCGGGACAGCAGCCTGGCGCAAGCGGTGCCATTGGCCGGGAAAATGTCCGCGCTGATCGCGGAACTCGCCTTGGCGGCGCTTCGGTACGATGTTCTTTATGCAAATTCGCAAAAGGCCTTCGTACTAGGGGCGTTCGCCGCGGCTATTGCCCGCCGGCCGCTGATTTGGCATCTGCACGACATCATAGGCGAGGCCTATTTCGGGGCCGGCCAGCGCCGCCTCCAAATCGGCCTCGCCAATCGCTTCGCTAAGTGTGTTATAGCGCCTTCTAAATCTGTGGCGGAGGCATTTATTGCCGAAGGCGGTCGCCCGGCTCTTACGCGCATTGTGCCCAATGGCCTCGACATTGAGCCGGGACAACCGCCGAAGGCGTTGCTGCGCCGGGAGCTTGGCCTGCCCTCCGGTCCGCTGATTGGCGTATTCAGCCGGCTGGCACCGTGGAAGGGACAGCACGTCGTGTTGCGCTCGCTTGCTGGGCTGCCGGATGTGCAGTGCATTGTTGCCGGGAGTGCGTTGTTCGGTGAAGGCGCGTATGCGGAAAGTCTGCGCACGCTTGCCTCGAATCTCGGTATCGAAAATCGCGTCACTTTCCTGGGGCAGCGCAGCGATGTGCCTCAGTTGATGCGGGCGGTGGACATCGTGATTCATCCGTCGGTCGACCCCGAGCCTTTCGGACGCACGCTGGTCGAGGCAATGCTCGCGCGGACTGCGGTTATCGCGACTGACGCGGGCGCCGCGGCCGAAATCCTCGCGGGGGGGGAAGCGGGGAAACTGGTGCCCGCTGGTGACGCCGATGCGCTGACGGAGGCGATACGCGGAGCGCTCGTCCAAAACGGGACGCTCGCACTTCAGATCGATAAGGCAGAAGCGCGGGCGCGGGAAGTCTACGGGGTTGGGCCGATGCGCAGCGCCATCGCCGGGCTGATTGCGCGCGCCGCCAAAGGTGAGCACTCATGAGAAGTGCTGGCACCATGGCGGCGGCGGTATGGCCAGCTCCTTCGTTGCCGGGCTGGCTGCCGGCTGCTGCTTTGATCGCTGTAACCGCGTTTGCAGGGCCGCAGCTCGGCGGCGCCGCCCGGCCGCTGTTTCTGCTCGGCTGCCTCGTCACCGGATGGTACGCTTGGTCGCGCTCGCCGGGCGCGCACTTGCAGGTTGTGCTCGCTCTATTCTCTTTCGCTCCGATATTGCGGCGGCTTGTGGACATTTCGGCGGGATTCGATCCGGGCAGCTTGATGATCGCGGGACCGTTTCTTGCGCTGCTTGCGCCGCTGCCAGAGTTCCGGGAGTTTGCGGTGCAGGGACGGCCGCCGGTTAAGGGGCTTGGTCCCATTATCGTATTCGGCGTCTGCACCCTTTATTGCGTGCTTATCACCGTTGCGCAGGGTCAGTGGTCGCAGGCGGCCGCCGGCGCGCTCAAATGGTTCGCGCCGGTCATCTACGCCGTAGCGCTCTTCCGCCGCGCGCCGATGGCGAAGCAAATCCTTCATGAGGCGGCCGGCGCCTTTTCGGTCATTCTCCCGATTACAGGTCTCTACGGCATCTATCAGTATACTGATCCCCCGGTGTGGGACCGCTACTGGCTGATAAATGCAGCCATCACCTCGGCCGGCTTGCCCGCACCTTATGAGGTGCGCACGTTCAGCACAATGCATTCCCCCGCCGTCTTCGCGACATTCACTGCTACCGGGCTGATGCTGGTCTACGTACTGCGCACTGGATGGCATACGCGCCTCGCCATGCTGCCAGCTGTCTTGGCGCTGGCACTATCGCTCTATCGGACCGCGTGGCTGTCGCTGGCTGCGGGCGTCTTGTTCTGCCTGTTAATGCCAGCAACGAGGGCGAGGGCTGGCAGCGCCGTGACCCTGCTCGCCGCGGCAATCGCTGTGGCACTTGTGTTTACGCCGTTTGGCGATGTTCTCGCAAACCGTCTCGCATCGTTCGGCGACGCCTCCAATGACGGCAGCGGTCAGGAGCGTCTTGCAGAATTCACGTTCCTGTGGAGCCTGCCCGGAAGCGGGCTTTTAGGGATCGGCTTCCCGTCTATCGATACGGGCACCGCCGGCGCCGTGCCACTCGACGGCATGATCGCGATCTGCTGGGCGTGCATGGGCATCGTTGGCGGCTTGGTGTGCCTTGGCTCGCTGCTCTACGCGATTGGCCTTGCCATTGCACCGGCAGTTCGTGACGGAACGCAGGAGAGTGTGGTGCTTGGCGCGCTGGCGTGCGGATGGCTTGTCCAATTGCCGCTGGCGTGCGTTGCATCGGGCGAGCTTGGCTTCGTGTTTTGGACCACCACAACGCTGGCTGCTTGCATGCCGGGAGCGAGGGCGGCGCGATGACGCAAACGCCCAGCCTATCCGCGTTCGTCCGCAGCCGGTCCGGCACAGTCCGGATGGTGGCGCTGCTGGCGAGCGGCGCTCTCCTTGGCAAAATACTTGGCTTTGCGCGCGAGCTTCTGATGGCGCGTGTGTTCGGCGCCTCCTTGATTGCGGATAGTTTCCGCGGAGCCGGCACGGCTGTGATGATGCCGCTCATCCCGATGCAGAACGAGGGCGTGCCGGCGGTGATGATCCCGATGCATCGCACATGGCAGGAGCAAGGCCGCGCGCCAGAGTATTTCGCGGCGCTTTGCGCGGGGCTCACCGCCATCGCCGCGCTGATCGCGCTGGCCATCGAGGCGAGCGGCGGCTGGTGGGTTGCCTCGATCATGGGCCGCATGGAACCGGAAGGCCAGCGCATCGCGCTCACTTTCGTTAGGGTGATGGCGCTTTGGATGCCGGCTTCGGTGCTGCTCAATTGCTTGTCCGCAGCGGAGATCGCGACCGGCCGATCCCGTATCGCGGCGTTGCGGCCGGCGGTACTCAACACCTCCGTCATGACCGGCATCGCGCTCTACGCCTTTACCGGGACGCTGATTTTCTTGCCCGTGCTCTTCGCCCTGTCTTTCAATCTGCTTGGGGTGTGGAGTGTATGGACGCTGTGGCGCGAGGGAGCGCTCGATCCCAAGGGCCTGCGTATGGATTTGATACTCGGGGTCCTGCGCGAGTTCGTAAAGCGTCTGCGGCCCCTTATGGCTCAGCCCTTGGCGGAGCAGGGCCAAGTCTGGCTGGAGCGAATTGTCGCCTCGGGGTTCGCGGTGGGCACCCTGGCTTCGATAGACTATGCGCGCACCTTGACGGATAGTGCAGTACTGCTCATCAGCCAGCCCATCGGCATGGCCGTACTGTATAAGGGAATTTCTTCGAACCCGCGCGCGGCGGCGCTGTCTATCTCCGGTCCCTTGCTTGCGGTAACTATACCAGCGTCGGTTTATCTAGCCGTATTCTCGCAAGATATCGTGAAGCTCATCTTCGCGCGCGGCGCGTTCGATGAGACGGCCGTTTTGCTTACGAGCGGGGCGCTGCGCGGCATTGCCATGGGCCTATGGGCCACCACGCTTGGGATGATCCTTCTAAGGTTCCTGAACAATGCCGGACGCAACGGGCGCGCCGCACTTATCCTGGCTGCCGCCTATGCCGCAAACGGCCTGCTCAATTTGCTGGCATGGCGTATCATAGGACCTTCAGGAAACGGGAGCATTCTTATCGGGCTGGGGGAGGCGACCCGGGGGCTTGTTCTGGTGGCTGGCACGGCATTCGCGCTCAGTTCAGTTCGGCCGCTCATGCGCCTCCTTCTGCTGTGCGGTCCGCTGGCGGCAGCTATGGCCGCGCTGTGCATCCTCATCCAGCAAGCTTGGACTGGGCTCTGGATGCACCTGGCGCTTGGTGGATTTGCCTGCCTTGGAACAATTTTGCTGACCGCGATGCTGCTGATACCCAAGGAAGTCGCGGCCTGGGGCGCCGAGCTCGCCGGGGTGCGCGAATGAATAGTCTCAAGTGGATGGAGCAGATTCCATGAGTTCACTCACCGCCCGCGCCGCCCAGTGGCAAAACTCCTGCGGCTGCATGCTGACCTTCCACCGTGCCGCTCCCGCCACGCAGTGGGCAGAGCTGCCAAACAAGAACTTCTATTTGAATCTCGATTATCTGGATAATTTGCTGGGAAGCCTCAAACGGGACGGATGGCAAGTTGTCACCGTCGAAGAGCTCACGGGAAGGCTGGAGCGTGGAGAGAACGGCAGCCGGCTCGTCAATTTCTCGGTCGACGATTGTTACAAGGACACCTTCGCGCATGTGGTGCCGGTGTTCCGGCGTCATGGCGTTTCCGTAACGCTGTTCGTCACCACCGGTATCCCTGACGGCACCATGTCCCTCGGCTGGGCGGGTCTCGAGTTGATCCTTGCGCGCCGGAACCGCGTAATCCTCAATGGCGAGACGGCCGATGTTTCGTCGCGGGCGGCAAAACAGCAATGGTTCGCGAAAATTAGCGCGGCTTGGGATAGCGGCGATTTCGACGGCGAATATGAAGCCTTCTGCCGGGTTAACGAAGCCGATCCCGCAAAATTGCGCGAAGAGCATGCCATCACTTGGGAAATGCTCGAAACATTGCGTGACGATCCCTTGGTCGAGATCGGGGCGCACACAGTATCGCACCCGAGAATTAGTTCTCTTCCGCCGGATGGTGCCTTGCGGGAACTAGCAGGCAGCCGGCAACGCTTGCGGTCGCGCCTGGGCATCGAATGCCGCCATTTCGCTTTTCCCTATGGCCGCAGCGCCGATTGCCGCAAGCGCGATTTCGATCTGGCTCGCGAAGCCGGCTTCGCGAGCGCATCCACGACCCGCAAAGGGCTCGTTCAGCCTAAGCAAGATGTCTTCAGCCTGCCACGGAATACGCTGAACGGTGCCTATCAATCCATGACCTACGCGAGCCTTCTGCTTTCGGGTTTGGCGGGGCTTGCAGCAAAGGTATTAGGCCGTGTCTGATCGCCCTCTTCGCGTCTTGTCGATCGCTCACACCGCGGTAAGCCGGGAGACCGGACGGCTGCGCTATCACCCCTTTGCGTCCATGCCCGGTTTCGAGGTGCACTTGCTGGCACCGTCGCGATGGCAGCAATTTGGGCGCACGATGACCGCAGACCCGCTGGCGGATCCCGGGGTGACGATGCACATCGAGCCCATAACGCTGCCCAGCCTGCCCGGAGTGAAATGGTACGGCCATTTCTATGCCAAGCTCGGCAAAATCATCAAAACGGTGCAGCCGGACGTTATTCACCTGTGGGAGGAGCCGTGGAGTATCGTCGCGCTCCAGGCCGCCCTATCGCGCGGCGGCGCAGCCTTAGTGATTGAGGCCGATCAAAACATCCTGAAACGGCTGCCGCCGCCCTTCCAGGGCATTCGCCGTTATGTGCTACGCCGTACGGACCTCATCCTGTCGCGCAGCCCCGATGCAACCGCCGTCGTGCGCGCCTGCGGTTTCGATGGGCCGTGCAGGCCCATCGGCTACGGCGTGGACCGGGACGTGTTTGCCCGGCACACGAGACCGCGCCGGCCCGGCCAGGAGGGCGCGGTGCTTACGGCTGGGCTACGTTGGCCGGCTTATCGAGGAGAAGGGCCTCGACGATGCGCTCGCCGGCGATGAACGCTTGCGCAATCGCCGGTCCAACTCGCCATCATGGGCGAAGGGCCCTACGAACGCCAGCTGCGCGGGCGCGTGCAACAGCTTGGCCTCGATAACAAAGTTAGCGTCCGCGGCTGGGGAAGCGCCAGCGAGGTCGCCGGCTTTATCCGGGCATGCGACGTCAACAATTCTTCTAACAAGGACGACCGCGGCGGTTCGCGAGCAATTCGGAAGGGCGATTATCGAGTCCCAAAGCTGCGGGATCCCGGTTATCGGATCGGCTTGCGGCGCCATTCCCGATATCGTGGGAGAAGGCGGCTGGATCGTCGCCTGAAAGCGATCCAAGCGCCCTGGCGCAATTGCTGGATCGCCTCTCCGCCCAACCGGACGAAATCGCAAGCCGGAGCGCCGCCGGGCTCAGGAACGTCGCCGAACGATTCACCTATCCAGCCGTGGCGCAAGCCCTGGGCGCGGCCTGGAGCGAGGCGGACGCTCTGAACAAGCAGCGCCGCGCGACATCCGCGGCGGGCAAACTCGCGCCAGCCTTTCGAATCGTTCAAGCCGTCCAGGAATTCAGCACCGAAGGCGGGGTCGAGACCGTGGCCTTCGAGCTGGCCAAGGCATGGGATTGCGCCGGTGTACCGAATTCGGTGTTGGCAAGCGCGGTTGGTTCCGCGGACGGTACAAGCAAAAAGCTTGAGCGCGTGGCGCCTTGGCTGACGAGGATTCCCACTCGCGGAGCGATGCGCCATCTTGGGCGTCTCCTTGTGGTGCCGCTCTTCACTGCGGCGGTGACCCTGGCACTCAGGAAGCATCGCGATGCCGTCATCGTCAGCCATGGCGACAGCCTTACGGGCGACGTGCTTGTCGTGCATGCGGTCAATGCCGTGAGCCTCGACGAAAAGAAGCGGTCGGGAAATTGGAACTGCACCGCGGACGAACCGCAGAATCCCTCGTCGGACTAAAGTCCTCCTCGGGATGACAAGGTAAGTGGGGCGCCTGGCACGCTGGCCTAAAGGCCAGCACTACCCGAACCAGGTCACCACGCGGATGGAATTCGCCCTGT
>CAWAVJ010000049.1:0-6823 GCA_963785355.1 uncultured Alphaproteobacteria bacterium | reverse complement strand
GATTTCCGGGGATGATAGTGACAAACAGCCTTGGGCCACTTGTAGGCATACTCGATGGTCAAGCGCCCCTCTCGGGTTATCGCTCACCTGGGCCACGCCTTGATGGTTGCCCGCTTGCATTTGTGTGGAGTAACCTCGCCGGCGCGAATCGGTCACCGTCATGACCTCACGACGCACAGTCGGGGACATTAATGAGCAAGATAACCCTGCCCAAAGACGCTTTGCGACGCGTGGATATGGGAAAAGCCTTTGCAGAGCATGATTTGATCAAAACATCGGCTGAGTTGTTCGTATCCACGCCGGCCACGCTTGCAGCTCTAAGTAGGGATAACACAAGCTGCTTTTTTGTTGGCAGGCGCGGCAGCGGGAAAACTGCCATTACCATCGAATTGGAGCGCAAGTTCCCAAGAACAATCACGATTCTTCCTCAAATATTTGATTTATTACAATTACCACTTGAGCATTCCGAATTCAAAGATACTCGCCAGAGACCATTTAAGTCGCTAAAGTATGCAGTCGAGCGGACTCTCCTTGGCGAGCTTGTTAGACAATGGGCGAAGGATAGAAAGCTAGAGTCATCCGTGCCAAAAATTCTTGGCGCGGAGCGCTCACTAATCGAGAACCTCGATTTTGAAGAGCGATTTCTGAATTTATCCGAAGATATCTTTGATGCCTTCCGAACCGACAACAAGAAATGGCTTAGGCAGCTCAAAAGACGGAATGAATTGCTCGAAGCCGTAAAGTCGTACAGCGACGATGCGAATTATCATTACACGTTTTTAATAGATCGCCTCGATGAATCTTGGGACGGCTCAGACACGGCTCTGATATGTCTGATGGCGTTGATGCATGCTTCCGTAACGTTAATTGGCTGTACCCCGTGCATAAAGCCTTATATATTCATAAGGGAGAATATCTATGACCGGATTAGGGGAATAGATAATGAATTTTCTCGGCTCGAAACTTCAGTGATATTTCTCGACTGGACTGAAGAAAAACTTGCCGAATTTATAGCCAAGCGTCTCGTGAAGCCGTTCAATACCAAGCCAAAGCTTATCGATGCCTGGGGATACTTTTTTCAGGAAGACCGCCCTCGAGACGCTATTGCAAGAGTTATGAAGCTTTGCCAGCATCGCCCTCGTGATGTCCTCATGCTCTGTGACTACGCAATCAAATCAGCAATAAACGAGAACCATACAAAAATTGAACACTCCGACCTTACGGCGGCAGAGACGAGGTACAGCACGAGCAGGCTAAAGGATTTAGGCGACGAGTACGCGGAAAATTTCCCAAACATCAGCATAGTTCTTGAGTATTTCTACGGACTTGGAAACGAGTTTACGATTGCCGCAATTGAGAATTTTATTCAAAAGTTGATGTTGGAGGACAAAATAAAGAATCATTGCGCCGCATGGTTCTATGAATATACAACTCCATTTCAATTCATAGAACTTTTTCATTCCATTGGATTTATTGGGCTGAAGGATAGCAAAGACAATATCAGCTATAAAGATATCGGGCTTGAGGCCAATAGTAAACCAACAATTGATCGCGCCACTACATTTGTGGTGCATCCAACCTATTCGGCCGCATTAAATCTGAGACCGATTATCCTTTACAATTTGTCCGATGACACCCTGTTGCAGCATGAGGGAATTCTGGAGGACCTACCAGAAAGCTTTGGTCTCGACGAGTATAAGGAAGCATTGAAGAAAACGCTTGCTGAACTAAAAAAATTGCCGGTTGGAAAGGATGGAGCTGCGCAATTTGAGGATATTGTGGGCCGCGTCATCAAGTTTTGTTTCTTCAAATCCTTAACAAACGTTCAGCCAAAAGAGCGCACCATCGAGGGGTCGGTTATTAGAGATTGGGTTGCGTCAAACAGGGCGCATAATGGGTTTTGGGAAGTCATCAGAAATAAGCACGGCGCGACGCAGGTTTTTTGGGAGTGCAAGAATTATGCGGATTTGTCGGCCGATGATTTTCATCAGGCGCAATATTACATGAACAAAACGTCCGGTCAGTTTGGGGTAATCGCCTTTCGCGGTAATAAGGTGAAAGACTGCTACGTGAAGCATATAGCGAACATCGCGAACAGGAATGATTCTGGTATTGTATTGCCGCTTACGCAAAATGATCTTGAGGTGTTTCTACGACAAGCAATCAAGGGAACTTATAAAGAGGCGCATATCCAGGATAAGTACGATGGTATCGTCCGTCAGATATCTTGATCGAGAACTCCTGCGTTTGACCTACTTGAATCGTCCGCTTGGAGATCTGAAAGCGCCCATGGACATGGTCGGCTACGAAGCAGTCGCACCTGTCTCTTAGCGACCCGTAGCAAGCCTGCTGGGCATTCGTTGGACAAGCCAGGAATGCTTAGCTGGTTGCTTGCCGGCCGCCATCCCGGCACCTGATTACCCCGATATTTCCGTAGCATTACTAAAGCGGCGTATTGCCGAACCGCTACCAGCTCTTGAGATGATTGCTCACCTCATCGCGGCCAGCGAGAGCACGCCCCCCGAAATGTTCTTAGCCTTGAAGCCGTGCTGCAGGAGAATGCGCGTTGCGATGTAGGAGCGCTGGCCGGAACGGCAGACGACGTGGATCTCGCGGTCGCGCGGAAGCTCGCCAAGGCGCGCGCGGAGTTGATCAAGCGGAATGTTGAGCGCTCCGGGCACTTTCAGCGCGGCCACCTCAAGCGGCTCGCGGACGTCGAGGAGGAAGCCCTTCGCGGCGGTGTCCCAATGGATGAGCGGCATGTCGCCGCTGAGCGCATTCGCGGCGGCCATCCCTGCGAAGTTCACCGGGTCCTTGGCGCTGCCGAACTGCGGCGCGTAGCAAAGCTCGGTTTCCTCCAGATCGTAGATCGTCGCACCCATCTGGATGGCCATCGCGAACGCGCTGATGCGCTTGTCGACGTTGTCCTCGCCAAAGGCTTGCGCGCCGAGGACAAGGCCGCTGGACTTCCGGAACAGCACCTTCATCGCGATGAGCTTCGCGCCGGGATAGTAGCCCGCGTGCGAATTTGGATGGATGTAGATTTTCTCGTAATCGGTGTCGCCGAGCCGCTTGAGCGTCTTCTCGCTGACGCCGGTCCAGGCGATGGCGGCGCCGAAAAGGCCAACGATGGCCGTCCCTTGCGTGCCTCTGAAGCGGGCGTCGCGGCCCGCGATGACATCGGCTGCGATCCGGCCTTGCCTGTTCGCGGGCCCGGCTAGCGCGACGAGGCTCCACTCCCCGGTGACGAAATCCTGGACCTCAATGGCGTCCCCGACGGCGAAAATGTCAGGATTGGAGGTGTGCATTCGATCGTCCACGCGGATGCCGCCGCGCTCGCCGATTTCAAGCCCTGCCGTCTTGGCCAGCGCAGTGTCCGGGCGCACGCCGATGGCGAGGATCGCCAGGTCAGCCTTGTGGGCCTTGCCGGATTTCGTCCGCACGTTAATGGCGCCGTTTCCGGCCTCCTCGAACGCGGCGACACCGTCGCCCAGTGCAAGCTCGACGCCAGCTTTCCGAAGGTGCGCTTCCACAGTGCGCGCAAATTCCTCATCGATAGGTGCGAGGACCTGTTCAGCCATTTCCACGACGGTGACATCGAAGCCGCGATGGATCAAATTCTCGGCCATCTCCAAGCCGATGAAACCGCCGCCAACGATCACAGCGCTGGGCTTTCCGGCCTCGTCTTTGGCGCGGCGCGATGCAATCCATTCGTTGATGTGCCGGGCATCGGGCACCGTGCGGACATGAAAGATCCCCGGAAGGTCTATCCCCGGCAGAGGCGGCCTGATGGAAAGCGCACCGGGCGACAGAACCAGTTTGTCGTAAGCATGCTCAGTAACCTCGCCGGTTTTCACGTCGCGCAGCTTGACCTTTTTCTCCTCCGGCAAAATCGCGATAGCCTCGCAGCCGGTCCGGACATCGGTTGCGAACCGCTCGCGGAACAGCTCCGCGGTCGCCACCAAGAGGCTCGATTCCTCCTTGATGATGCCGCCAACATGGTAAGGCAGCCCGCAGTTCGCGTAGGAAACGTAAGGCCCGCGCTCCACCATCAGGATTTCGGCAGTTTCGTCGAGCCTGCGCAGGCGCGCGGCACAGGATGCGCCGCCGGCCACTCCTCCCACAATGATAACCTTCATGGTCTTGTCCTTTTTGTATCGGGATCCTCTGACGCTGGGATCGCAAACCGAAAGTGTAAAGGCAGATGGATGGCGGCGCACTGCGGCAACTTCGCCGCCCACGTCCGCTTCGGTTGCTCTGGGATGCAACCTAAGACCGCAGGCCGCCAATGTATGTGACGTAGTCACAAAGCGGGGACCGGCCGGGCCAGCGCGGTTCTCCGGCGCGCGCAGTTCAAGCGCCGTGTCCCGAAAACGCTCACGGTACAGAATATTGCCAGGATTGTCTGGTGAGCTGCCGCGGGAAAGCAGCCATCCGCTGGGTCTTGAGCGCAGAGCTTTGGGAGCGAAAATGGACGATCTGGTAAAGCAGCACTTTGCGATCTTTTTTCCTGTTTTTTTTGCGGCCGTGTGGCTGACGGTTACGAGCCTCCTGGGAGTTCTCTCAGGCTGGTATTTCTTGATGAATAAATATCCGGATCGCGACGAAGAGCCGCTCTTGCGGACGTCGTATCAATCTGGCTCGATGGGGCTTGGCGTTTCCATGAGTTGTATACTGACCATAAGCGTTTGCCGCTCCGGGCTTCGCGTAGGAATAATGAGACTATTCGGGCCATTCTGCCGGGACTTCTTTGTGCCTTGGGAGGAAATTAGAGTTAGAAGGCTAAATGGCTTTTTGTTCAACTTGGCTGAACTGAAATTTGGAGATTCCGGTTTTTGGAAACTGAAAATCATGGCCGGGCTTGCCGATCGGCTCGCGAGCGCCGCTCTGGGGCGCTGGCCGGAGCCGGGACAGTTCCCGAAAGAAACGGACCGGCAATTATTCATCCGGCTGGCAAAAAACTGGCTTGTCATTACGGGCATTGCCGCGGCATTTTTCACCATTGTGCCAAGAATGGCGTCTCCTAACCACGCTCATCCGCTGAGTGCGGACGCGATATTGTTACCAGTTTTCATATTTGGGGTGGCGAGTTTGATTCAATATTATAGGCAATCCGGGAAGTGACATTACTTGGTTATCGCGCTCCAAACCATACGCCGCCCATGTATGTGATGGAGGCACAATGCAAGGTCAGCCTGACGGATGATCGCGGCCTCTACTCTTTCATGGTGACAGGCTGGCGAAGGGGCTGTTCGCCCGCGCTGAATTCGCTTATTGCTGAGGCATGAGCGCTCAGGGCATCCTTCCATCGCAGGCAATCGGCTCGCTGATCGACTCGGGCGCGATTTCGGCGGCAAAGCCGGTTCTGCCGGGGCAGGTGCAGCCGGCGAGCCTGGACTTGCGGCTTGGCGCGCGCGTTCACCGCGTGCGGGCGAGCTTCATGCCGGGGCCGGCCGCGACCACGGCCGAGCAGATCGACCGCTTCGTGCTGCACACCATCGACTTGAGCCACGGCGCCGTTCTGGAGACCGGTTGCGTCTATGTGGCGGAGATCGAGGAACATCTGGCGCTGCCGCCCGATGTGCGCGGCTTTGCGAACCCCAAAAGCTCGACGGGCCGCCTCGACGTGTTCACCCGCATGATCGCCGACCACGCGCCTGGCTTCGATCAAACGAACGCCGGCTACCATGGCCGCCTCTATCTGGAGATTTGCCCCCAGACTTTCCCGATCCTGGTCAGGCCGGGCTCAAGGCTTTCGCAAATCCGCTTCCGCGGCCCCGCAGGACATGAAATCGGGAGCGACCACCCCCGCGAGGCGGTTTTGTCGGTGGACCTGTCCGGCAGCGGCTCCTCGCCCCTGATCGGCTACCGCGCCAAGCGGCACACCGGCGTTATCGACGTCGACCGGGTTGGCGCCTACGACGTGGAGGAGTTCTGGGACCCGCTTTCGGTCACGCAAGCGAAGCGGCTGATCCTCGATCCCGACCAATTCTACATTCTCGCCTCGAAGGAAAGCGTGAGCGTGCCCCCGGCCTACGCCGCGGAAATGGAGCCGTTCAACGCGCCGATGGGCGAATTCCGGGTGCACTATGCGGGGTTTTTCGATCCCGGTTTCGGTATGACCGCTACGGGCGGCGAGGGAAGCCGCGCGGTGCTCGAAGTGCGCAGCCACAAGGTGCCGTTCATCCTGGAGGATGGGCAAATCGTCGGCCGGCTGATCTACGAGCCGCTTACCGCAACGCCCGCGCAGCTTTATGGCCAGGATATCGGCTCGCACTACCAGGCGCAGGCGCTCAAGCTGTCGAAGCATTTCCGCGAGCGATAGACGCTGGATGCCAAATCCGGGCGATTGCTTCGCAACTCCCCCTGATCGCCTGCCCTCGCTGGTGCGGGCAGATCCAGCGTTATATTGGTTCGAGCCGTCAAAATCTAACGGCTGGTGCCGATAGGCGGGAGCGGCTGTATGGGTTATTGGCTCATACGTCTCCTGCTAAGGGAAGGGTGGCTCTGCTGGAGGCGGCACCATGCTCACGCTCAGCCAAGCAAGGTACTCTCCAGGCGAACAGGCTCACGGGAATTTACTTGATTTTGAACCGGTTCTTGATCGCGAGCAGCAACAGGAAGATCAGCACCGCGCTTAAGGGCACCTGCGCGAAGGCTTCGAGGAAGCTCACGCTGTCGGGGATTTGCGGCGCGCCGGTGCCTCCGGTGCTACCGGCGACCCCATAGAGGCAGCGGTAGGCTTGCGCGATCCGCTCGTCGCGCCCGCCGCTGAACAGCACCAGCGCGTTTCGGCCCGACAGGAACAGCGCCTTGACGAAGG